>CAZPRJ010000007.1:0-159128 GCA_964588805.1 uncultured Microcoleus sp.
CTTTTTTTCTCCCCAGCACCCCCGCACCCCCGCACCCCAGCACCCCCGCACCCCCGCACCCCTGCTCTCCTGCTAGGAATTGGAAGTATCCGGCGCGATCTCCGCTTCTGGGTCAGATAGCGGCTCACTAACTGATGGTTCTAGCACTGATTCTATTTGTTCTACAACCGGAGGGGATTCAATTGTATCCTCGACTACCAGATTTTGTTCGGGTTCGGAAGCGGTACGGGCAATGCTTTGGGGCTGAACTAAATGGTCTATACCATCCACCACTTTAGCCGATTCAATGACATCCCCTTCTTTGAGCTTAGCCAAGACTTCTTTGCCCTCAACTAAATAGCCAAAAACCGTATAACGGCCATCTAAAAGGTTCAAACCGGCTGGAGTCAGTTCAGGTTCAAACAAAAAGAAAAAGAATTGAGAAGAACCCCCATTAGCGTCATTTCCCGGACGTGCCATGGCCACGGTTCCATAGGCGGAGAAAGGCAGCACGGGGTCGTCACGGTAACGACCGAGTTCTTCTAAGGTAATTCCATAAACTGGCTCTGTATCACCTCTAACTAAAATTTCTAGGGGAACTGCACGATATTCACCAGTGTTGGGGTCAATAAAACCCTCGTCCTTTCCAGGGGGATCACCAGTTTGCAGCACGTAGAAGTCTTCAGCCCGAATAAACTCGAGACCATCATAGAAGCCTCGTTGCACCAAGTCCACAAAGTTACCGGACGTTACTGGAGCACTGTAGCCATCGACAACGACTTTTAAATCACCTTTATTGGTGGTCATCGCTATCGTCGCCCGACCTTTAAGTTGAGGCAGATTGCTATATTCTTCAGGAACCTCGAAGGGGAACTTATTAACCATCAACTCTTCAAGTTCGCTCACTTGGTCGAGGAGTTTGCCCCGTTGAACCCAGACATTTTCTTTGTCTTCCGCTTCTACTGCCTCTCGGATTGAGGCCAGCCCTTCGCTGATCTGGCTAATCAAGGCTTCGGCTTGAGGCTTTCTGACTTCGGGAATATCGGTCAGAATTTTTTCTGGGTTATAGGTCAAAATGTTGGAGGCGGTTTTAATATCCCGAGTAATCGGACTCCAGCGCTTGCCCCGGAGTTGATCTGCGATATCTTCAAGACTGGCCTGAATCTCCCGCACGGGTTGATTGTCAATCGGCAGGGCATAGCGCAGCAGGGCTTTGCCATCTGTAATCGCATTTCCTACAGGTAATCGACTTTCGCGAGCGGGTTGATTGTTGCCAAAATCCCACCAAGCTCCAGATAGCCCAAGGGAGAGCGTAACCATCAGCATGGCCAGGAGACTGGCTTTTGTCAAGCGTTTGTACCAATCAAGCTTGAGACGTTTTAAAAATTGCATAATCCTATCAAGAGAAGATTTCGCAGGGCTAGGATTAAGGCTCATCCACAGCCTAAAAAACTTTATTTCTCATCTTCCCATGAAGGGTTACAGGTTTGTAGGCAACCATTGGCTGATGCTCAGTTATAGGTTTTAGACCTGGTGAATCTTTCAACTTCAACCCTGCAAAGGTAAAATAAGGTGCCGATAGGCTTAACGTCCCAACTTTATTTGTTAGAGGTAGCGTTAGTGGGTCTATCGAGTGTCTTGTTCTGCCCTTTAAAACAGGTTCATGATTTCTAGTAATGACTTTCGTCCTGGTGTCACGATTGAATTAGATGGGTCTGTGTGGCGGGTGGTGGAGTTTCTCCACGTCAAACCTGGAAAGGGTTCCGCCTTTGTTCGGACAAAGCTGAAAAATGTGCAAAGCGGGGGCGTTGTAGAACGAACCTTCCGCGCTGGAGAAGTTGTACCCCAAGCTAATCTGGAAAAACGCACAATGCAGCATACTTACAAAGAGGCTGACCAATTCGTATTCATGGATATGGAAACGTATGAGGAAAGTCGCCTGAATGATGATCAGATTGGCGATCGCGTCAAGTATCTTTCGGAAGGGATGGAGGTCAACGTGATCACTTGGAATGACCAAGTTCTGGAAGTAGAACTCCCCAACTCTGTGGTACTAGAAGTTGTTGAAACTGACCCCGGTGTAAAAGGGGATACGGCAACAGGGGGAACAAAGCCGGCCACGGTTTCAACAGGAGCGCAAGTGATGGTTCCTTTGTTTATCTCGGTTGGAGAACGGATTAAAATCGATACCCGTAATGATTCATACTTGGGTCGAGAATAAACTGGTTTAACCTGGCGAGAGCTATTTAGGGGAAATGTTGAACAAACGATGAAACTCACAGGCTCGACTTTTAATTAAATCAAGACCTAGCTTTTTCATCGGTACTGGTTGCATTTGTACCAGGAAACGTTCTCACCTTCTGTTTCTCGCCCTTAGTTTTTATTTGGTAGTTGTGGCACTAGATTTCAACGAACTTCGCGCATTATTGACGGCGATTGCCCAAACCGATATTGCAGAATTAACCCTCAAAAGCCCTGACTTTGAATTGACAGTGCGTAAAGGGACTCCTACTGTATCTGCAATCGCCCCAGCTTCTAGTAGTCCTGGCGACATGGTGTCGTCAGGATTTATTCCTGCCTCGACGGAGGTAGTGACGATGCCTCCTGCTCCGACTTCACCGCCAACAGGAGCCACAAGGGATACAGCCGCCGCTCCCCCAGCGACGATGCCTCCAGTCGATCCGCGTTGGGTGGATGTCAAGTCTCCCATGGTGGGGACGTTTTACCAATCTCCAGCTCCGGATGAACCGCCCTATGTGAACATCGGCGATCGCATTCGTGTAGGTCAAACCGTCTGTATCATCGAAGCGATGAAGCTGATGAATGAGATTGAAGCGGAGGTATCTGGACAGGTAATGGAAATTTTGGTGGGAAATGGGGAGTCGGTCGAGTTTGGCCAGCCTTTGATGCGGATTAATCCAGCCTAATGTTGGGGCGATCGCCTGGGGGTGTTTTTGGACTTAGTTTCTGTAAGATTCCTTTAAGGATTACTCTATTGTTATCGATTGTCCAAAATAGCTGCTAAAATTTGGGGATCACGTCGTTCGGGTTATGTATAGGAATGCCCACAGCCAATACTGTACCGCAAGAAGTCGTACAACAAGTTGCTGAATATTTCAGTATCTTGAGTGAGCCGATGCGATTGCGAATTTTAAATTTGCTCCGCGAAGGCGAAAAATGTGTACAAGAGCTGGTTGAGGCAACACACACCAGTCAGGCCAACGTATCCAAGCACCTGAAAGTGATGCTCCAAGCGGGTATCCTCAGCCGCCGCTCGGAAGGAACATCCGCCTACTACAAAGTCGAAGATGAGTTGATCTTCGAGCTTTGTAATTTGGTTTGCGATCGCCTAGCCACCCGAATTGAGCAACAAGCCCGCCATTTTCGAGACTTTACCCTAACCAATCGCGAGTAATATTGGGGTCAGAGTCAGGAGTCAGGAGTCTCCGAGTCAGGGGGGTATTTTCATCCTTATTGTTGGGAATTAGCGCTGCTAGGGTCTAGTCTATAAATTAAAGTTCTTCTCAAAAGATTCGCGAGTGGCGGGTTGATCGAGGACTAATCCCTCTCCACCTAAAACCTCCAAAGGCTCACCTTCGACAGCAATCCAAACCTTCGCGGATGGATCTAAAGTGGTTGCGGTATAGATGATTTGAGCCACCCGAGCCGTCATTGAGGTACTCCCCCCACCTTCGGTAAACTCCTTAGACAAATCTACATGAATACCGTCGGGTTTCATGGCTAGATTTCTCAGTTTGGTTCCCGTGGGAATGGTGGTAGCCATTGCAGGATCGGTTGGGCCTGCTAATAGGCGATTAAAAGCCCCTTCTAAAATTTCACTGGGTTGATCTGCATTCTGGAGAGCAATCGTTTTAGGAACGACCTCAATTTGGGTTTTGGCGTTATCGACCCAATACACTTTAGCAGTTTCCTCTTTTGACGTAGCTACAGCCCCAGGTGGTTCTGCCGTTGTTGGTTGAGCGGGTTTTGCCGCTTGGGGGTTTAACGGTTGAACCGGTACAGAGGGCTTCGAGACTGAGGGATTAACAGGTTGTACGGCCTGAGGCGTTGAAGCTTCAACAGGCTCGGGTGATACAGATAAGGGTGTGGGTTGTGTTGCCGTTTCAGGTTGAGGGGAAGGCTGTAGAGAATTCCGTATCCACCACGCCGAGCCACCTCCTGCTGCCACTAAGGCCGCAGAAACACCAGCAATAACACTTAAAGGAATGCGACGAGCATTTTGTTGGTCTTGCATATCAAGAGCCTTCCATGAGAATTCGATTGGCGTATAAAGGTTTTACCAAACTATGGCATCCCAACCGGATGCTTTATAAATGACGCATCGCTATTGGGGATGCTCCCAGTGTGAGGTGTGAGGAATCGACTCGGATAAACGCTGCTATTTCTAACTCGCTCTTATCTATCTCTAATTGTAAGACTCGAATGATCATCCCTGCATCCTCCCAGTTACGGAGATTAAAACGCCGACTGATGCCTTCAGCAAAACCTGCTACTATCCGAGGAGAGAGGGGTTGTCCGTTGATTGTGGCCACAGGCTCAATCAAGTCTAGGCGATGCCCTGAAGTAAACTGAATTCCTGACTCCGCCATCAGTGCCAAAGACTCATCCCCATCTTTTTTTTGTAACTTGACTTGAAACCGCACCCGATTGGGTGACAAAAACTCCACCCTAGGATTAATAAACTCATAAGGCTCTCCTGAAGTTCCCGCTAAACTACTGCCAAGTCGGCGCAATTGGGCGGTAACGGTGGGAGATTTTAAGGCATTATTGATATCCGCTTGGGTGAGAACTAAGCGAACTCCAGCTTGTGTCGGTTGTTGCAGCAAGTCTGGGGCTGACTTGGAACCTCCTCGGGTTAAACGTTGTAGATTAGCATTAATGGGGTCTGTTTCTAGTTCCAATGCGCCAAGTCGGATATCAGGAGTCAGCCATAAGCCTCGGCCTGCAATTCGGACTCGCTCGATTTTTCCTTGAGCGATTTGGTAACTCGGAGCATTATCTACACGAACTTGTAATTGCTCTACTTTATTTAAGCGGGAGCGGAGGTTACTTTCGAGTACCTTGTCAATGACTAAATTGCCTGGAGAAATAAGAGCTAGCAAACTGGATAGGAGAATAGTTAAGAATTCCATAGAATAACCAGCAATTGCCAGTGAAATTTTACCGACGATAGATCATTTTGAAGTCTACAACTGAAAATCAATCGTAGCGTCCTTTCTTGGATTTAATCACTTCAATTACATCATCGTGTTTTTGCCCTTCAATAATATCCTTAAGATGAATTTGTCCATTAATATATTGGACATGGATGCGCCAGCCTGAAACTTTATCAATATCGGCACGATAAATTGCTTGCTTCACACCCTTGACTTTATGTAGTCTCGTTTTCGGGAATTTTCTGGTTCTGTGACACTCTTTATCTTCAAGCTCTGCTATGGCTTCAAGAAAACCAATCTTTAGTTCATCATCCGGCAAAACCTTCATCGCTTCGGAAATAATGCCATATTCATCGCAAAGAGTAAGGGTTTGTGCCATATTCGAGCTTACAAAATCGGAGTAGTTTCTCGATTTTGGTGAAGTAAGTTTTGATACAAAGACTCTGCTACACCTTTATATGCTTTATCGAGTTCATCGTGTTTAACAACCCGAAAAAGAGTAAAGATAACTTGCCCAAAAATAGGGTCTTCGTCAACTGTCAAAACAACTCTGAGTTTTTGAGAAACCCTTAGGGTGTAAAGAGAAGATTCATACCCATTAAGGGCTAACGGAAGAGGTAGGCGACGCAGCTTCCGATAGACATCAGCTTTCTGAGTTGGGAAAAGGCTGGCGCAATAATTGATTTTTTCAACAGTTACGACTTTCTCTTTTTCACTCAGCTTAGCAATATCGTTCTCAAAGTCTCTTGTTGATTGAATTAGAACATCCACGTTACAAGCTGCCGATTTTGAATTTAATTACTTGCCTTCAACCCATAGCATAACAACAAAGTCATGCTGGTTATTGCTTACACTTTTGTTCCCCGAAAGGGAACAGCAACTCCTGTCCCTTTCTAAAATACTCTATCCTACCGCCCTCAAGCCTTGACAGCTTCTTCAATCCATGTTTTCAACGTAGGTACGACTTCAGCGATAGGGATGTCTTGAGATTGTTTGGTGGCGCGTTGGACGACTTCTAATTTGCCGTCTTTGAGCGATCGCCCCGTTACAATCCGGTAGGGAATCCCGATTAAGTCGGCATCTTTGAACTTAACACCAGCCCGTTCGTTGCGGTCATCGAGGAGGGTTTCGATCCCTGCTGCATTGAGTTCGGTGTAGAGTTTTTCGGCTGCTTCCATTTGTGCGGCATCTCCAACATTGGGGACGCAGATGATTGCCTGGTAAGGTGCGATCGCAACAGGCCAGATTATTCCATCTTTGTCATAGGATTGCTCGACTGCTGCCTGAGCTAGTCGCGACACGCCGACGCCGTAACATCCCATATAGAGGGGAAGTTCTTCGCCGGACTCGCTGGTGTAGGTTGCACCCATTGCTTTAGAGTATTTTGTTCCTAATTGGAAGATGTGTCCTGCTTCGATGCCGCGTGCGCTTTGCAGGGTTTGGCTGGGGTTGTGGATGGCGCGATCGCCTATTTTTGCCTTTCTTACATCTACCTCTAATTTAGGTAACTGGAATTGTTGCCCCCAGTTCGCGCCAACGACGTGATAGCCTGACTCGTTGGAACCGGTCACGAAGTTTTTTAGATCGACGGCTGTTTTATCCACCAACCGTAGAAACTTGGGTACGACCCCCCCCTGCCCCCCCTTGTCAAGGGGGGAGGTTCCGGACTGGGAACTTGCTTCTGTTCCCCCCCTTACTAAGGGGGGGTTAGGGGGGGTGATTTTGATGTAATCATCTGCGATATCTGGGGCAATGTAGCCCAATGGAAGTAGTTTCGCTGCCCATTTTTGCTGTGCCGCCGCATCGGGTACAGTTAGCGAGAGGAGGGTTTTGGCATTGTACTGCTCTGCCTGTCTCACCAGCTCATTATTTAGCTTCACCTCGTTCACATCTTGGTCGCCTCGGATGCTCACTAGCACCAGTACCGTCATACCATTGTCATAGATGGCTTGGTAGAGGACGTTTTTCACGATTTGGGTGGGTGAGCATTTCAGGAATTCACATAAGGTATCAATGGTTGGGGTGTTGGGGGTGTCGCGTTTTTCGTAGGTGGTAAAGGGTGAGGGTTCGGCATCCGGTGGCAAGGATACTGCTTTTTCTACGTTGGCAGAGTACTGACCATCTTCGGTGTAGAGAACTTCATCTTCTCCCGCTTCTGCCAAAATCATGAACTCGGTGGAACCCGAACCGCCTATTGCCCCGGAGTCGGCTTCTACGGGTCTGAATTTCAGACCAGCGCGACGCAACATATTGCTGTACGCTTGGTACATATCCTGATAGGTCTGTTTCAGGCTCTCTTCATCGGTATGGAAGGAGTAGGCGTCTTTCATGATGAACTCACGACCGCGCATCAGTCCGAAGCGAGGGCGAATTTCATCTCGGAATTTGGTTTGAATTTGGTACAGGTTTAAAGGCAGTTGGCGGTAGGAGCGAATCATGTCACGAGCGATCGTCGTGATCACTTCTTCATGGGTGGGGCCGAGTGCCACTTCTCGCTCTTGCCGGTCTTGGAAGGCGAACATGATGCCTTCGGCTTTGGTGTAGGTATCCCAGCGTCCGGACTCTTTCCACAATTCAGAAGGTTGCAACTGGGGAAGCAGACACTCTTGAGCACCTGTGGCATTCATCTCCTCGCGCACGATTTGGGAGACTTTTTGCAGGACGCGCCACATTAAGGGGAGATAGGCGTAAATCCCGCTACCGATGCGACGTATGTAGCCTGCGCGGACGAGTAGTTTATGACTGGGGATTTCCGCTTCGGCTGGGTCTTCCCGCAGGGTGACGAAAAGCATTCTTGACAGTCGCATCGTATGTTCCCTTTCTCTTACTGGATTCTTGCTATCTCAGTCTAGAACATCAGTTGCAACGCTTCAGCAGGGAAGTTGGGAGGGTGGAGAGGAGGTGCGATCGTGGGTTAGCGTTTCACACCTGCGTTAAACTCGATCTACAACTCTAAAAGACTGTAAACTAATTATCTCCCTTTATCTCTTGTAGTGTAGTATGCGTCCAAAATCAGGATTACCCAAAAGAAAAGCATTAAAAAGAATGCCTATCTTTGAGTATGGATTCAAAGACAATCCCAATACATTGACGTATATAAATCCTACACTGATTGAACCCTATAACTTGAAAGGTCATATAAATGCAATTTCATTATTTTCTGGATGTGGTGGTCTTGATTTAGGATTTTTGGGAGGTTTTAATTTTTTGAATAAAAGATACCCAGCTCTACCCTATACGATTGTAAATGCCTATGATATTGACGAAAAAGCTACACAAACTTATGCGTTAAATATCTCAAATCATGTAACTACAGTAGATCTTACTACCTTAGATATTCTGTCATTGCCTCATGCCAACATTCTTCTTGGTGGATTCCCCTGCCAGGATTTTTCCTCATGTGGTCTTAAACAAGGATTTAAAGGTGTTAGAGGTGAATTGTATACTGTCATGAAAGATTACATGAGCGTACATAAACCGGAAATTGTAGTAGGGGAAAATGTTCCTTTCTTAGAAAAACTAGAAGATGGAGCAATCTTAAGACGTATCATAAAAGAATTTGAATCAGTCGGCTATAATTTTAAAATTTGGCATATTTATTGCCCAGATTTTGGCTTGCCTCAAAGCCGAACAAGATTATTTTTAATTGGTGTTAGAAAAGATATTAAATCATTTCCCTTACCTCCAACACCAGAATTGTTTTTCCAATATATTTCAATTGATGAAGCAATAGGAGATCTTGTAGAAGTTGCTGATGAGACGATACCTAATCAAAGTCAATATTTTGTAGCCACAAAAGCTACAAAAGGAGCGGGTCAAGGAGATCAAAAATCTAAAAAAGGAGAAATTGCTTACACAGTACGGGCAAATTCAAAAGCAAGAGTTCACTTTCATTATTGTCTAGAACGCCGATTAACAGTTAGGGAATGTGCAAGGCTTCAATCATTCCCTGATGAGTTTGTATTTCCTCATTCTGCTAGTCAAAATATCCTTGAAATTGGAAACGCCGTACCCCCAATAATTGGACATCTAATAGCCAAACAAATTTATGAATTTATTAAAAACAATCCTGACGTTTTTAATCCCCTGAAAGATTATGCTAAGCAATACTAACAATAGTAGTTATCTAGATCTACTTCTAGAACCAATTAGATTGTGTTCAGACTACACTCCTAAATTTGGCACATCTAACAAAGATGGAAATACATTATTAGAGTTTAAGAATTTATATGGCTCAGATCCTTTATATCACTGGATAGGATTTGATTCGGATTTAATGTATGCAGCCCATAAAGCGGCTGGAGGAATAACTTCTCTTTATAGGCAGCTTGGTATTGGTTGTGAAAGGCTCATTCGTCAAATTATATCAGACCAACTTGATCTTAGTAAAAAACAAGTGGTTTGGGGATACGAAATTCAAAAAGATGATGGTTCTACTGCAAAGTTAACATTAGATGCAAAAATCTCTCTAGATGATATTAAAAATAGCCATTATCAAAATACTATAAATGAATGGTTAAAATTAGCCTCAATAAAGTTGGGGATTGACGGGAAGCGTTCCCAAAATCTTATTGGAGCTGTTTTTGAAATACGTCAAGGATATAAAAGTGCAGATTCAAAAAGACAAAATGCAGATCTTCTTAGTGCTATTCGGGCTTATAATGAGAATTTACTTCCAGTAATGATGGTATTATCTTCTCAAATTAATAGTGTAGTTTTAAAAAGATATCAGGCAGCTCAATTATTAGTTTTAGTTGGAAGTTTGAATGATGACCCAACAATCAGTACTTACGCCTTTTGTGAGCAAATTTTAAATTACTCGCTTGAAAATTTCTTGAGAAGCAACTCGCCCATTATAAAAGAAGAAATAAATAATATTTTACAATCACTTTTAAATCCCTAATAATTACTGATATAAAAAAATTATAATTCTCTTCAACCTTCAATCGAGAGCTTTGAGTGGTTGGTTAGAGCTGCCATCCTTTTCCAGCCACTCAAATATGCGATCGCCTCTCGTCCGCTAAGTCACCGTATCAGCATCGAAAACAACCTCGAATTCAGCAGCAGGCATCCATTTCCCAAGAAAGCGCTTGTGATTTTCCGCTTCCGTGCGGCTGTAGAAGCGACCAACCGTATAGTGTTGAGCATTCGGCAACAATCTAACCAGTGTCCACGGATAATTCTTTTGATTCCAGAAGCCTTGCGTCGGAGGTGGGGATGGTTCTGCTGTGCGACCACAACCCCGATGCTCCAAAATAGAGTGAATTTGAGCTAAAAGTTGCGCTCTGTTTGGTGTCTCATCATTCGGTAACAAGCTCCATTCATGCACGGGTGCAGGTAGGCAAGTCAATGTGTAAGAAACTGAGCCTTTGCAAAGATGCCAAGACAAGCGGCGTGGTTGTTTGCGGCAGTTGAACCCATCGGCACGTAAAGACGCAACAATCCTGTCGCCTTCTGCTTGGAGGCGAAGCCATTCGGAGTGTTTCATTGTATGATTTGGGTGATTATTTGTAGAAAGGGCGATCTGCGGCAATTGCGAAATTGCGATAAATGCAAAAATGCGATCGCAAATCGCCCGTTATTTCATGAAAGACCTTAAAAAATACGGACAATTGATTCCTTGCTAATCGTCTACGCATCACCTCCCGTGTAAGAGCAAACAGCCCAAACGCTCACAGACTAAAGTCTGGAGCTACACAAACGAAGCCTGCCTACGCAGGCTGAAAGCCCATTGCTCCATAGTCCGCGCAGGCGGACATTGTTTGTATAGCCCCATGCTTAAGCATGAGGGCAGCTTGTTTAGTGTGAGAAACTACCCATAGAGAGACAGGGAAACAGGAAGTATAGGGCTTCCCATAAGCGTTTCCCCGTCGGTTTTCTAGTCGTAACTATGCGAAACGCACAGTCAACTGTTAGGATGGTAGAACATCAAAACTCAAATAGCAACCCTAAATTGACAACTCTCAAAGAACTTCGTGAGTACTTAGGGTTAACACAGGAGGAACTAGGGCAAGCACTAGGTATAACGGCTAGTACGATAAGCCGCTACGAACGTGGTCAACATCAACGAATTAAGTTCACGTTTTCTCAAATAAAGCGGCTACAAGCCTTGTTAGAACAGGGTGGGTTATCAATCAACGACTTGCCAGATGATATTGAATGAGGCGGTATCAGTTCATCTCAGTCTCAAAAGGAGAGAGGATGCGTGAAGCGAAGCTATCCGAAGGAATCGCGCTTGTTGATGTGGGGAATGCGATCGCGTTGCTAACTTCGATGCTGTGCAATTTGCTGGCGGATTGCTGTTTGAATCTTGTTATCGAAGTCTGGGTCATCAACTCTTGTAATGACTGGGTGCGATCGCTCTCGACGCCTTGCTAGATAAGCCTGAAAAGCAGCTTGATCTTCTCGATGCTTGAGAAAGTACCGCCTTAACTCCTTGTAAGACATAGCCGTGTAGTCCACTTGACTCATTACAGCACCTCCCCGCTCGGAGTAACTTCAAATTCGATTTCCTCGTTCTGCCCTGCCAAAATATATAAATTCTGAGTTCGACCGTCGATGCAAATAAGGTGGATGGGCTGAAACAGTATATATGTCAACTGGTAGCCAATTCGATACAAACACCTCAGTTACGCGTCGGTAGGCATCAAACTTCCTGTTAGGAGAAGAATGTCTCTTCAGTATAACTTTAGGTGCGATCGCCTTCGGCACCAGCGAAGCTGATCGCCCACCGACAACCCAAAAATGAGATGCGATCGCCTCTTGTCCGCTAAGTTACCGCATCCGAATCAAATATAACCTCGAATTCAGCCGCAGGCATCCACTTACCGAGAAAGCGCTTATGATTTTCCGCTTCTGTGCGACTGTAGAAGCGACCAATCGTATAGTGTTGAGCATTCGGCAACAACCTAACCAGTGTCCAGGGATAATCCAATTGATTCCAGAAACGTTGGCTAGGAGCTGCGGAGGGTTCTGTTGTGCGATCGCAGCCCCGATGCTCCAAAATAGAGTGAATCTGAGCTAAAAGTTGCGCTCTCTGTGGAGTCTCATCATTCGGTAACAAGCTCCATTCCCGCACGGGTGCAGGTAGCCAAGTCAACGAGTAAGAAACAGAGCCTTTGCAAAGTACCAAGACAAGCGGCGTGGCTGTTTGCGGCAGTTGAACCCATCAGCACGTAAAGACGCAACAATCCTGTCGCCTTGTGCTTGCAGGCGAAGCCATTCGGAGTGTTTCATTGTATGATTTGGGTGATTATTTGTAGAAAGGGCGATCTGCGGCAATTGCGAAAATGCGATCGCAAAGCGCAGATTGCCCGTTACTTAGGAAAGACTTCAAACAGTACACACGAGTGATTTCCGGTTAATCGTCTAAGCATCACCTCCACTCATCCACTCATCCGCAAGCGAGTCCGCAAGGGAATTAATTCCCTTCCTAATAGCCAAAGTCCTCTGAAGAGGACTAAAAGATTGCTATACAAGAATTTCAGTCCACTTAAGTGGACTTGATCTACTCGCTGTAGAGTTTAAACTCTTGGCGGACTTGCTCCGTGTGAGAAACTACCCATAGAGAGACAGGGAAACAGGAAGTATAGGGACTTCCCAAAGTGTTTCCCCGTTATTTTTGTGGTCTTAAAAGTGACCGAGTGTCACTCAACAAGTAAGATGTTAGACGATCAAAACTCAGAACGCAACCCAGAATTGCCAATTCTTAAGGAAGTCAGAGAGCGACTGGGAATGACTCAGGAGCAAATAGCCGATTGCTTGGGAATATCGCGCAGAACCGTCATCCGCCATGAAGCAGGCGAACGAGTCATAAAACTAAACTTTGCTCAAATCCGACGATTGAAAGAATTGCTAGAGCAAGCAGGAATGTCAATTGACGACTTACCCGCCGACATCGATTGAGGCGGTATTAGTTCATCCCAGTCTCAAGAGTTGGTGGCAACAGCTATGAAGTGATCTGTAAAACCTGTGTCTACAACGAATTCAATAGATAGGTCTGGACGATGTGCAAAACGAAATGCTATTGATACAGTTGCGTGTCCATCGTTTACGATGCCAGAAATCACTTATGAACACGCTCCATGACGCCACCGAAGGAAGCCGCAACATTGTACCCAATTCGTATACCAAAAAGTCGAGCATTTGGATTTTTTTCGCTCAAATGTCTTGCGGCTTGCAAACCAGTTTTATCAACTTCATACTCGCCTGTTTCGATGTCGATGATTACCATCTTACCGATGTTACCTTCTAACTCCACGTTTTGACGGATGCTGTTCTCATAAAGTTGTTTTGCACGCCTTGCAACTTCTTCGTGGCTTAAAAGAATCGTTTGCACACGCTTGCTCCTTCGTCACTAATACCCCTTTTATGGGCTGCCTTCATAGTATCCCATAGCTCTCGCGAGGAAGGCGATCGCACCTCTAGAATAGTGAGGGAGGTTTTGTTTGCGATCGCATCTCGTCCGCTAAGTCACTGCATCAGAATCAAAAACAACCTCTGGATTATCGTTAATCCAGTCTAGAACATTGGTTGCAACGCTTCAGCACTTAAGTTGGGGAGGGGATGCGATCATCTCTCCAAGTTTTAGGACTCATTTACCAATGGCAGACGACGGACACGAATTCGACTTGGTTCAACTGTTACAACAGCCCCTAGTTCCAGATCTTCTTCACATTCACCAATAACTGTCAGTAATAGGTTGGTCAATGCCTGGGCACGTAGCCTTTCAATGCGAATCCGAATCACGGAAGGAGAAGTTGCTTCCGTTAAAGCTAACAAAGCATGGAAGTCTGCATCAAGAGTAACGACTACACGCTCATCCTCCTGCGCCCTCTGAAGAATGTCTGTATCATCTGCTGCTGAAAAACCAATATCAGCAACATGAATAGCATCGATACCAGCTTCATGCAACAAAGCTGCCGCAGAACGGGGCAACCCCTGATCAAGCAGCAGTTTCATCGTTTTGGGATAGTTCTATAATGCGATCATCCAGGTAGGAAGAGACAAAAATTAAGGCTTGTCGAATATCTTCTTCTTCCAATTCTGGGAACTCTTGACGCAGTTCTTCTCGGTCGGGATAGGTAGCGAGTAACTCAATCACACGTCGAACTGTCAGACGAAGATTACGAATGCAAGGCTGTCCATTCATCCGATTGGGATTGCTGGTAATGCGGTTTAATTTCATGAAAGTAACCCTAGCTCTTTACGGAAATCATCATCATATGTAGCTTGTTCCCAGTTTTGGGCCGCTTTGATTTGCTCCTGGTTTATATTTCTATCGCCCCGAAAATCGGCTCCCTGAATTCTAGCTCCTTCAAAGTTAGCTCCTGTAAATCAGCATTATTAAATTGTGCTTGGTAAAGATTTGCTTCCTTGAGACTTACCCGCCGACATCGATTGAGGTGGTATCAGTTCATCCCAGTCTCAAGAAGAGGTTGCAATAGCTATGAAGTGAGAATGAGGGAGAGGATGCGATCGCTCTTTATCAGTAGGGCAGGAACCCAAAATGCGTGAAGCGAAGCTATCCGAAGGAATCACGCTTGTTGGTGTGGGGAATGCGATCGCATCTCCCACATCGTTTATCATCAGCTACCTTGAGAGGTAATCTATTAGCTTCGGAGGCTGAAGTTCAGAGGATGTTGTTAGAACTGAGGCAATTAAGCGTTCCACCAGGACAACGGGTGCTGTTGCATGATGTTAGCTGGCAAGAATTGGAAACAATCTTGGAGGAATTGGGAGAACATCGTGCTGCAAGAATCGCTTATGATAACGGAACGTTGGAGATTATGACCCCACTGCCAGAGCATGAGGATAATAAGGAAATTATTGGGGACTTGGTGAAGGCGTTGCTAGAAGAACTTGACATAGAAGTTAGAAGCCTTGGCTCAACAACATTCCAAAATCAAGCGATGGCAAAGGGAATTGAGCCTGACCAATGTTTTTACATTCAGAATGAAGCAGCCGTTCGTGGGAAGAAGCGGCTTAACTTGGAGGTCGATCCACCTCCCGATCTGGCACTGGAAATTGATATTACCTCTCGCACTCACCCCAGTATTTACGAGGTATTAAACATCCCCGAACTTTGGCGATTCGAGCGGGGCAAGCTACAAATTAACGTACTGCGAGAGGGAAAATATGTTGAATCGGAACAAAGCCTAACCTTTCCCGGAATGCCTCTAGCTAAGGTTATTCCCCAGTATTTGGAGCGAAGTAAAACCGCCGGGAGAAACGCAACCTTGAAGGCATTTCGGCAATGGGTAAGAATGCAAATGTGATGCATCATGGTGATCGCACATCAAGCCTCCCTCGGCTTTCTAGCTGTGTCATGTAGAGCAAGGGTGACGTGAACAGCAGGTGCGTGAAGCGTAGCTGTCCGAAGGAAGGGCTTTCCCGCCGACTTTTGGTGATGCAGTGTTCGTCCACACCTACACCGACCAAGAAGCAGTAGCGCCAATCATTCAGCACAAGGTCTTACTCATCAATTTGCCAAACATCCCGGCTGAGGGCTTCATCCAGGAACTTTTTCGGACGCAACACCAGGATAATTCGCCCCAGTAGTGGTACATTCGGAGCCTCCGGAAACCACTCAATGTCTAATTCTCCGGCATTATCCACCACAAAGTAACTATCCTCAGCCCATTCGTTTTCCTGACGGTCAACAATCACTAAAACTTCTTCCGAGGAGTTAGATTGCCGATGGGGTAATTGCTGGGTATTGCACACCATCCCCACAGGGTCTTTTGCCTTCAAAACCACTTGCCAACCGGGGATGGCTACAAGAGTCTGTTGCCGAGAAACTTGAGTCAATTGGAATGCACCTGTTGTTTTTAGGGCAGAAACCTGCTTCCACTCCTCAGTTTTTAAGGGAAACTGGCCGGCTACTGGCAACAGACAGGGTTGTTGTTCATCTACTTCGATGCGGTAGGCCGGGTATCGGGGCGCTGAATGTCCACCCCCTCCGGTAAATTCGGTGAGCAGTTTCTCAATTTGTTGCCGTGCCTCTTGGCTATAGGCAAACATCAAACCCCGTGCTATCAAACGCGATCGCGCAGGCAAATCATTTTGTTGTCGAGCTAATTTCCAATATTCATAGGCAACCGCATCACCGGGATGGTCGGAAAATCCAGCCGGTGGAGTTCTTCTTCGTGAGAATTCTTTGATGGCTTTGGCCACTTCTCGTGCTCCTTCCGAATCCAAATTGCGATCAGCGATAAATTCAGCGGCCGCCGCACGTTCAGATTGGGTTAGGATACGCAGCTCATATAAGGCATCACTACCTGTTCGCTCAAAGCGCGATCGCACCGCCTCGGATACCCCAGCATTCACCAAGGTTGTGTAAACTTGAGACGCTACAATCACTTGATTCTGCTGGATCGGCTCAAATCCCGTTTCTTCAAAAATCTGCTGGGAACTATAGCCGGATTTTTGGAGTTGCTGACAAGCCTTGCCCCACTCCACCCAGTTATTTTGTTTGCGCCGCAGCATGAGGATTAAATCCTCTGCGTTGGCAGATTCAGCTTGGGGTTGGTGTTCAGGGGTGCCAGAGGGTACGTCGGTCATGATGTCAGCAAAATTAACAGTACGTTTAAATGGAACAATGACTTTAATGTATCAAAATCCGGCGAAAATACTTCTAGTAGCGGGTAGACACCACAGTGTCCCCCAATGTTAGGCTATTGTCTTCTTAGAACCTAAAATCCCTAATTTATTCAAAAAATTACTTGCAACCTTGAATCTGTGAAGATTGTATGAATAGAAGAAGTAGCATGGAGAACTACAACTCAATCAAGCTATCCATCTTATTTAAGGTTAACGGCAAACGCCGATAATCAAGATGAGCCATCCCTATTTTTGGTCAATTTTTCCTTTCTCAGAAGCTTACTATTTTACCCCGAATTAACACCAACTTGGCTCTAAATCGAGAATTACAAGTCTAGTTTGGCCACAAGGGGATTATTGTATTGTTATGAATGGTAGTATTCCTCATTTTGATAAAATCAAGCAGCAATTGATGAGCTTAAAGCGCCCCAAAAAACCTAAAATGCTGGTGGTAGACGACGAACCCGATAACTTGGATTTACTCTACCGCACGTTCCGACGCGATTTTGAGGTACTCAGAGCAGATAGCGGAGCCAGCGCTCTATCGGTATTATCGAGTGAGGGAGAAGTCGCTGTTATTATCTCTGACCAACGAATGCCGGAGATGAAAGGTACTGAGTTTTTGAGTAAAACGGTGCCTCAGTTTCCCGATACTGTGAGAATTATTTTGACCGGTTTTACAGATGTTGAAGATTTAGTGGAAGCGATTAATTCAGGCCAAGTCTACAAGTACATTACTAAACCTTGGGACCCGCATGAATTAAAGACAGTGGTACAACGGGCGGCCGAATCGTATGAGTTGCTCAAGCAACGAACTGAGGAACTCCAGCGATCGCAAGCACAGACTGCGTTACTAGCTGCGATCGTCAAGGTAGCCCAGGAATCTGATAGTGTCAATGCTTGTCTCCAACCCATTGCTCAAGCGTTTGGCGAAAATTTTTTGACTGATGGCTGTATCTTGCAACGGCTAGAAGACGATCAGCTCACCGAACGTGGAATCTACCAAACGGCAGAACCGATTGAAGACGCTCTTGAACAAGACTCACTAGTGCAAGGTGCGATCGCCCATCGCGAACTCCAACTTTGGGTCAAAGCACCCGGTGCTGCGCCTCCTACAGGAGTTCCACAGTATCAAAGTGACCGAGTTCAGACTCACTTAGTCATTCCTATTATCTACCGCCATGAACGATTAGCTGTTTTATCACTCCAGTGGAAGCACAAAACAGCAGCTCTGCGAGAAGATGAGTTAAAGCTGATTCATCTTTCAGCTCAGCAAGTTGGGTTAGCACTTACCAGTACTCGCATCATTGATCAATAGCCGATTGAATCCAAAATGGAATTCAACCTTAAAAATTTAATGGTCAAAGCTAAAGAGTTTTTGAATTGTTTTCTAGGATACACGTTTCTATCTTTAGGCCGGAAAACAATATTCAATGAGTCAATAGTGTTTATTCAACCAAGCAATGGTGTTGATTGATAGCAGAAGGCAGAAGGCAGGAGGCAGAAGGCAGGAGGCAGAAGACAGGAGGCAGGAGGCAGAAGGCAGAAGACAGGAGGCAGGAAGCAGGAGGCAGGAGGCAGGAGGCTTTTATGTTTTTTCCTCCTGGTACGTGGTTGTTTTAGCCGTTTAATCTGTCCTCAGCCTTATGGCAACAGTTTTATGAATAAATTCTTAAGGATACCTATCGATTGAAACGTTTAATATTCAGTTCCCTCGATCGCTCAGTTGAGCTAAGAGTGTAGAAAATTATAGTCTATTCAGTCAAGATGTTTAAGATTTATTGGTAAATCAATTCTTACAGTTTCCAAATTGATTTTTAGGGTATACTAATTTGAATTTTGGACATTGAATTTTGAGTTGTCGTGACTAATTATCAAATACAGCCAACAGCTTCGGAAATTCGTGACTTATTCAACCGCATTGCGCCAGTTTACGACCAACTAAACAATTGGTTTAGCCTTGGTCAACATCAAGTTTGGAAGCAAATGACGGTAAAGTGGAGTGACCCACAGGCAGGAGATAGGTTCTTAGATTTGTGCTGCGGGAGTGGAGATTTAGCTCAGCTTGTGGCACGAAAAGTGGGAGCATCCGGACAAGTTTATGGGGTAGATTTTTCTCCAGGTTTGTTAGCAATCGCCCAACAACGTTTTCAAAACCAGTATCCACCGCTTCCAATTTCTTGGGTCGAGGCCAACGCGCTTGATTTGCCTTTTGAAGATAACTACTTCAACGGTGCAACAATGGGATATGGACTGCGTAATGTGATTGATATTCCCCGTTGTCTTAGTGAGTTATATCGTGTTCTTAAGCCTGGTGCTAAAGGCGCTATATTAGACTTTCATCGCCCTGAAGAAGCACTACTGCGTACTGTTCAAAAGTGGTATCTTGCGAATGTTGTTGTCCCCACGGCTGATCGCTTTGGTTTTACCGAAGAATATGCCTACCTTTCTCCTAGCTTGGATCGGTTTCCTCGAGGGCCAGAACAGGTAATTTTAGCTGAAAAAGTGGGATTTTCTGCGACTCACTATCCTATTGCTTTTGGGACAATGGGTGTATTAGTTGTGCATAAACTCTAGCCAATTTCAAGCCTTAAAAAGACCTCTTGAAACGATTTAGAGATGAGAGTGAGAGGAACTTAATTCTGGCTTAATTAATTCTTGGAAGTGGCATTTTCTAACTCAGAAAATGCCTTTACTATTAAGTTTAAATTTCACCTATTCGACGGGAGTATGTCACCCTTGTCAGCCCTCACCCTAAATCCCTCTCCCTTTTGGAGAGGGACTTTGATATCATGTCCGCCTAAACAGTTATCATTTCCTTCTTGCCTTGCAGCAAGAGTTCCTTCCCTTGGAGCCCTCTGCCTTCTGCCCTAAAGCCCTCTGCTATAAAATTGTGTCCGAGCAAAAACTATTATGGGAACTGCCACCGACTCACTGGGAATTATCCAGCAATGCTGTCCATGTTTGGTGTGCTTCCCTAGAACAAGACGCTACACGAATTCAACAGCTAGCGCGAACTCTTTCTGAAGATGAATTAACTAGAGCTAAACGATTTTACTTTGAGCGCGATCGCAACCACTTTATTGTAGGGCGTGGACTGTTGCGGACAATTCTCAGGGAGTATACCGGAATTGAACCTAACCAAATAGAGTTTACTTACGGGACTCGGGGTAAGCCAGCCTTAAAGCATCCAGCCAATCACAATCGGCTTCAGTTTAATGTATCTCACTCTCAGGGATTAATTTTGTATGCCATAACCTGCGATCGCGCCATTGGTATCGACTTAGAATGCATCCGTCCCACTAGCGACGTGGAATCTCTTGCCAAGCGCTTCTTTTCAGCTAGGGAATATGCGGCAATTAGTAACCTCCCTCCCCAGCAGAAGCAAGAAGCATTTTTTAACGCTTGGACTCGCAAAGAAGCTTATCTCAAAGCTACGGGTGAGGGTTTAGCACAACTCGAACAAGTTGAAGTTTCCCTAATTCCAGGAGAACCCCCTCAATTGCTCAGTATTCAGCAAGATGTGCAAGCTGCCAAACAATGGTCACTGCAAGCGCTAACGCCTGCAACCGGTTACATTGCTGCTGTTGCGGTGGAAGGACACGATTGGTGTTTAAATTGTTGGCAATGGCCAGAGTCGGGAATACCAATTTCATAAAATAGTGCAACAGGTGGGGGAGGAAACAACGTCAATTATTGGGGTTAAACGCTCCAATAATTGACAAATAACGTTGGGGACTAACCAGTAACCCTGTTGCACGACAGAGTAACTGGACTTTAGAAGCAGTAAACTGGCCTAATCGTTTCCAATTAATATCAGAAACACTCACCTGTTTTTGGGTGTCTCCACTCACCCATCCGATTGAAGTACGTCCTGCCATTTCCGCTTTGACTAAATCACCTTTGCGGAATCCATGACGAGTTGTAGTGCCCCCATACTTTCTGCGTTTTCCCCCCTTTGTAGGAATCATCAAATGCAATTGACGACGGCTGATAGGGGGACGGCGAATCACTACAAATGGAGCTGGAGTGATGATAGCAGAGCCTTCCCACCATCCTTGTTTTCCTTTAAGTTGCCGATACTGAATAAACTGGCTTGATGCCAAACCTACTCCATCCACAGCATGAGTTTCGGGTGTAGAGTTAGATTTAGCCTTTTTTTCCTTGATTAATCCAAGTTGCTGTCGAATAGCTGCTGTTTCCCACCCATATAAAGTAGACGTATGAGCCAGTTTTGATAACTTCTTTAGCATCCATTTTTGTCCTACCATGACAGGAGAAAACCCACGGCCATGACGTGATTTTTTTCGTTTAGAGGTTAAGTCAACATCAGCCTTAACGTACTCATAGACAATTTCACTAATCGGAAATATTTGGCATAACTCAGTCGCAATTCTTAGCTCCAGTTGCCGATTGGCTCGAATACTTGGAGGCAGTTTATTACCTCTACGATTATCGAATCTGGCTTGACGATGAGAACGTTGAGAGTAAGGTATTTTACGATTAATTCGTCTTCCTCTGCGTCCAAACCTCATCATTCGACGCTGTTCCATTCGGTCTTTAATTAACTGAAATGGCAACACCAAATGAGCCATAAACAACGTCACTTGAGATGACTGCACTCCAACTCCGGAGTAGTGTTTACCTGGGTCAATACCCAAAGCAATAGGTTGGGTTTCTTCTCCTGATGGTTGTTTGATTAATTGCACATAAAACACTCCTAAATCTGACCACTTCTTTACTGCTAATCCATCACGAATCCAACGACGTGCGCGACTCGGCTTGGTTGGCATTAAAGGTTTTCCATCAGGTGATACAACTGGAACTCGTAACATGGTGATAAACCTACGCATGAGTTTAAGTCTCTTCGCCCACCGAACCCAACATGACTTGGCATTACCCAACGCCTCTAACCAGGAGGCTTGCAAATAATCCGAGCTAGAGAAGTACTCGGAAGTGCGTAGCAGGATTCGGCTAAGTGGGCTATTCAATGTTTCAGTGAGACTGGTTTCTCACTCCCCCACCTCGCTTTCTTCAGGTGGGGGTTATTGAAACGAGGCCCGATGGCGATCGCGCATTGCCAAATAATCTGAGTCAGTTTTGGCCAATTGCCACTTCTTGTAAAAAATCTGTGCAGACTCAGCTTTGATCGGGTCTTCTTCGCGTGGCAACACAGTTTTACTGCCTTTAGCGTACTTACGCCCCGATTTGTGGTTAGCATAACGACGGGAGCGAGTATAGCCCATTTGCAAAAACTTACGTGCCATATCCATACCCACAAAATCGGCTTGAGCTTTGTAGTCAAGGAACATACTGTAGATTGTCTCAGCCGATTGGTGAGCCAGTTCAGGAGTTTTAAATTTCCAGTGCGGCAGTATTTCGCTCTTGTAGGGTTCTACCAATAGCACCCCTTGTTCCCCACGACCAATCTGATAAAGTTCAGGATGCTCTCTGAAGTCTATCTGCTTGAAGTCAAGGGAGTAATCGAATGGCATTTGTGTTCAGACCCGATAGCACCAAAGCTTGCAGCTATTTTTTGAGAATATAGAAACTGCATAGCGTTTGAACTCCCTCTCTGGAAAGACTCCAAGCTAATCTGGCGACAACCCTTGTGAGGCTAACCAGGCTTGATTAAATAGTCGGGATTGGTATCGGGCTCCACCATCGCAAAGAATGGTGACAATGGTATGACCTGGCCCCATTTTTTTTGCTAGAGCAACAGCAGCCCCTACATTGATACCACTAGAACCACCTAGAAATAGGCCATCTTTCCTGAGTAACTGGTAAACAACCCGGATACACTCAGGGTCATCGACTCGAATCGCATCATCGGCAGGGACGCCTTGCATATTGGACGTAATCCGGCTGCTGCCAATCCCTTCTGTAATTGAACTCCCTTCAGTTTTGGGTTCGCCTGTTTTGACATAACTATACAACCCACTGCCCATCGGGTCAGCAATTACGGTTTTAACATTGGGATTTTTTTCTTTCAAAAACAGGGCAACACCGGCATAAGTCCCACCTGTGCCCGTGGATGTCACCCAAGCATCAATCTTACCGTCGGTTTGTTCCCAAATTTCGGGGCCTGTGGTTTCGTAGTGTGCTCGCCGATTGGCCAAATTATCAAACTGATTTGCCCAGATAGCATTCTCCATCTCAGACGCCACCCGTCCAGAAAGCTTGACATAATTATTAGGGTCAGAAT
Source organism: uncultured Microcoleus sp. (assembly GCA_964588805.1). Classification (GTDB taxonomy): domain Bacteria; phylum Cyanobacteriota; class Cyanobacteriia; order Cyanobacteriales; family Coleofasciculaceae; genus CAZPRJ01. The sequence continues at coordinate 22,963 of CAZPRJ010000007.1, forward strand.
AGGGAAGAGCAGGAACAGGCCGGACTTCAGCACCCAGTGTCCTGAGTGCTTCCATCTTCTCTTGAGATTGTGTCTCCGGGATAATAATCAAGGACTTGTAACCCTTGGCATTACAGATATGAGCTAAACCAATGCCGGTGTTCCCTGCGGTTCCTTCAACAACCGTTCCTCCGGGTTTGAGCAAGCCTTTTTCTTCCGCATCTTTAATAATGTAGAGTGCGGCTCGGTCTTTAACGGAACCTCCCGGATTAAGAAATTCCGCTTTCCCTAAAATTTCGCAACCCGTTTCTTCGCTGAAACTTTCTAAACGGATGAGTGGCGTATTCCCGATTGTTCCGACGAACCCTGGTTTGATATCCATTTTCTCTCTCTAGCCCTGTAAGAAAACTACCATAAACAGGTTAGTGCTCGCGTTACAGGTTGTTAGCGTGGATGACTGACAGAACTCTCCGAAAGCCCTCACCCTAGCCCTCTCCCCTCGCCCTCTGGGAGAGGGGTTGGGGGTGAGGGTATACAACTTTTGTCAGTCAATCAGGGTTGTTAGTTGTGATGAGGGCGAATCGAGCGCTTACTACAAACAAGACTTTCATGGTATCGAGAATGGGATCGAGCGATCGCTTGGGCATTGATAAGAAACGTTTAAGCTGTCGCTACTTCCGCTTAAGCTGTTTTTATTACGCAGAAGCTGTCGCTACTTCTGTTGAAGCTGTTGCTACTTCCGTTGAAGCTGTTGCTACTTCTGTTGAAGCTGTTGCTACTTCCGTTGAAGCTGTCGCTACTTCTGTTGAAGCTGTTGTAGCGATCGCTGCTAGAGTTGCATAATCATACACAGGATTTACGCAACTTGCTCTGAGAACCCATAGGAAGATGGTGTCACACTTATTTGCTTCCCCCTTATTAAGGGAGCTAGGGGGGAGCTAGCACATTGCAGGACAACGATAGCAGACTTCTTTATACACAAGAACAACATCCCAATTTAATACTCACCCACAAACTGAGGATGTACCCACAAAAACTCACGGCGTTTGTTCTGCACTCGTACCAATCCGCCAAAACCGGGGTCTTTTTCCTTGAGCAGAACCTGAAATTTCCGCAGCATTGCGCCTTCTGCTCGCATCGCTTCACCGTGTTCTAAATCGGGAGTATTGGTTTTAGATTGCCAATCAACAGCAACATCGCTACCCTTGAGGGCAAACTCTAGACTTTTCTGCCCTAAATCGAGTTGTTCTTCAATGCCTTTGTAGGTGGCGTCATCTAGCATCAGTTTAGTGGCAGAACCGGCGACGGGCAAGATTAACCCCAAGGTGATAGACATGGTTTTGAGCAGAGGTGCGGCTTTGACTAACCACTCACGGGGCAAATCCAACTCATAGACTCCATCCTGGCTTCCGGCGGGATTTAAAGCGGGTAGCGGCAGGCGAGAATGTTCGCACCACAGGGTAATTTTAAACTTAGCGCTGAGCCATTTGGGGCGATCGAAAAATCCAGGTTCAAGAGGCTTAAAGCTAAACAATCGCGGCCCGTCTTTGGCTTCGTCGGTGAGCGTTTGCATCAGTTCCGCAAACTGCTGATCGATTCGGCTGAGAGTGGCACGCTGTTTTTGAGACAATTCTTTAAATCGCTCGTGTTCTCGACGATCCAGTGTAACTAAATCTCTGCGGATAACTTTGAGTTCGTCTTTTACAATGCCTCGGAACTGCTCAAGACCAATTTCTTGGGACGGAGGTTGAGCCGTTGGAGCATTGTAAAGCAGTTGGTCAATGTTTTGCCATTCATCACAGCCTGAAATCGGACAGGGAAACTCATGGCGATTCTTCTTTTTGCTTTCAATCAGCTTTTGCACCTCAAACAGCCCTTGCCCAGGTGCATTCATCCCGCAAGGTTGGATGCAAGATACCATAACGTTACAGCGCAATCCTTGCCAAAAATTCTCGACCAACCATTTCACCTCTTCGGTGAGATAGGACAGAAATCGCTCTGGGTAGGCCGCTCGTACCGTAATTTTTACATCCGTGCCAATCTGTTCTAACAATGCCCGACCGTTGTAGTCGTTGTCGAGCATTAAGCCCCGTTGCCAGTGGACGCTGTTTTCGTACTTATCACGTCCCAGAGAGTATTTGTGCAGGCGAACAATGAGCTGATAAAACAAGCCTTCTGCATTGGCAAGCTGTCCGCGATCGTCTACGATGCGGCAAATTTGCACTTGCTGTCTGTCTCCCGCTTCTGGTTGTTCGCCCCAATTGGGTAATTGTTCTGGGCGATTGTCGGGAACGAGTTGGGCAATTAGGCTGGTGGTGCTGGGTTGAGTTGGGTCAAGCACGACTTTGTAGGACAGATCGAAGCGTTCCATCAGTCGCAGAAACACGGGATGGAGTTCTTTGGGATAGCCTTCTTCTCCCTCAAACGGGGGATAACTCCACAATTGACTAAGATGCTCAAACTCTACTAAACCATTGCGGCGGCGGGTGGTTTCATCATCAAGTACATAGCTGATGGCTTTGGCTAACCAGTCGGGTTTGAGGATGACAATATCGCGCAGGATAGGGTCGTTATGGTAGTGAGTTAGATGCCCCAGTCTGTGAGAAATCTGGACGAACAATTCTGCTTGCTGTTCATCCATTCCTTTATCAGTACAATGGCGAATGACTTGGCTATAGGGTAAATAGGGTTCTTGGATAATTTTTAAGTCCTCCCGTACCTGTTGCCACTTGGCCGGAACGGAGCGCCCCATTTCCGGCAAAGCGGCGGCAATATTAGCAATTGCCTCTCGCAATTGGGCAATTCCAGTGCAACACTGCGTTTCTGCATTCGGTTTGCTATCGATATGGCAGAAATCAACAACGGTATCGCTGCCAAACAAGTCAATCAGTTCTTGACGGTCAATATCGGGCTGGCGCTGTCCGGGGCCGCCGTGGGTTGCTACCACCAGCACTTTGGCATCCGGCTCTCGATGTTTAATTAGCGTAATCCATTCTTTGACAAAACCCTGCTGCGGCCCCTCCCGTGGTTTCCACACCACCAGATACACGGCAGGCGCACTAAAAAATAATTGGTGTGTAGGTCGATAAACCCGTTGTCCGCCGAAATCCCAACCATTCAGCGTAATTTCTGTGCTGTTATCCGGAGCAGTGACAATCACAGGTTTAATCTCAATCCCGTGCGTTGTGGGGCGACCTTCTACCCATTCATCTCCCCGCAACGCTCCCAACAAACAACTCTTACCCACCTCTCCTTCACCTACCAAAATCAGCTTGGCTTCGTTCAGTGTTACCTCTCCTTCTGCCTTTGCCCGCAGGTATTGCATGACGGCTTCAATACCTTGTTCGTAGGCAGCAGCAAGATCGGGGTTGAGAGGGTTGCCGGAGAGGTAAAGCACTCGCAACTGGGTCAGGGCTATAATCTCCTCCGGCAGTTCCGTCAATTGGTTGTCGGAGAGGTCAAGCGTTTGTAACTGGGTCAGATTGCCAATGGTTTCTGGCAATTCTGACAATTCGTTATCATTAAGTCTCAATTCTTGAAGGTTAATAAGGTCACCAATTCCTTCCGGTAATTCTGTCAATTGGTTATTATTGAGATCGAGAAAATACAAGTTAGTTAACCGACTAATTGCTTCAGGTATTTCTGTAAGACCTTGACCAGAAAGATCAAATTTGGATACATTTTCACGGTTAACTGCTTGAATAACCGCTAGTAAATCTCTCTGTACATACTTGTGCTTTTTCCAATTCATAATTTTTATAGGGTTTTCAAACTTTAAAAAAATGAATCGCCAGATGATGCCATCAATTCTTTACAAGAACGTGGGTCGAGTTGATCGCCTCCGACAGTGCCGTTAATTGGTTGGAGGAAAGGTCAAGCTCTTTCAACTGGGTTAGGGTTGCGAGTGCTTCGCATAGCTGCGCTAACGCCTCTGGCAGTGAGGTCAATTTGTCGCCGGAGAGGTCAAGCTCTTGCAACTGGGTCAGGGCTGCGATCGCCTCTGGCAGTTCCGTCAATTGGCTGTAGCAGAGGTTAAGCCTTTGCAACTGGGTGAGGGCTGCGATCGCTTCTGGCACTTCCGTCAATTGGTTGTAGGAGAGGTTAAGCTCTTGCAACTGGGTGAGGGCTGCGATCGCCTCTGGCAGTTCCGTCAATTGGCTGTAGGAGAGGTTAAGCTCTTGCAACTGGGTGAGGGCTGCGATCGCCTCTGGCAGTTCCGTCAATTGGCTGTAGCAGAGGTTAAGCCTTTGCAACTGGGTGAGGGCTGCGATCGCCTCTGGCAATTCCGTCAATTGGTTGCCGAAGAGGTAAAGCTCTTGCAACTGGGTCAGGGCTGTGATCTCTTCTGGCACTTCAGTTAGTCCCATGGCCCTGAGATCGAGTTCCGTTGCTCCCGCTTGCCGTGCTGCTTCGATGAGCTGTTCGGCTTCTCGATATGCCTCATCCGGTGTCATTGCCCACTCCTGTTTGTTCGCTTAGTCCTCTACAGACTCAGTTATAACTTCAATGGCAAAAACAAAGTCCGCCAACGCGGACTAAGCAACAATCAAGATTCTTATAACCCGCGCAGGCGGGTTTTGTCTGTGTAGCTGCGGTTTCAACCGCCCAGCTAACTGAGTGTTAAACTTCGCGATCGCCCAAATTGGATAAGTAATCAGAATTGAGAATTTCTTGGGGAGTGAAGAGAGTTTCAACCGGAAAGTCCTCAATTGCCAATCCCGTTTCAGCCGCCGCTAATTCCCTAGCATCCTGATAGCATTCGTTAAATACTTCAACGTAATAGGGTTGCAAGCTGGGGCTTTCCTTAAACGCTTTTTTCAGTCTCTGTTGATGCTCAACAATACTCGATATCCAACTGTTTGAGCGTTTCTGAGGTTGGTATCTGTACTTGAGAAGATGCATCAATAAAATCTTGAGGTTGCTGTAAACTGCTCGCCTCTCACTCCTGCCCATATCCTCAATTTCTTCTAACAAATGAGCGGCATCAAGCGCAGAGAGTTGTCCTTCTTGCAGGAGTTTAGCAGTTGTTTCCAGCCAAAGATAATAGTCTTGTTCATAGAGCATGGACAGAGGGTTGGCACTTGATGGTAAGGAGGGTGTCATACCAGAGGCACTCCAGCCTAATTGTTATCGTTCCGTTTTAGATACCTACTTTACCTGCCCATTGTAGGACTCATACCGAATTTATTAGCAGGGCTACAGTTTACCTAGGGCGTGTTTTCAAACTCATCCGAGAAGGATGAAACTGGGCAGAGCCCCCTAAATCCCCCTTGCGATCCCCCCCTCACCCCCCTTAAAAAGGGGGGAAGCCAGAGGATGCTGCGCTTTTTGTTATTCGGGGGCTGGGGGGGATCGAACGGTTTGAAAACACACCCTAGAGGGGTCAATATGTAACCACCTTGACCGAGAAATCGTATTACTTATTCGGTTGAGGAGTCATCCGCAGATAAGGCTTAACTTCCTCATAGCCTTTGGGGAATTTCTCCTTAAGAACTTCAGGGTCCTTGAGAGAGGGGACAATCACCACATCTTGGCCATCTTTCCAGTCAGCCGGAGTCGCCACACTGTAGTCATCAGTTAGCTGCAAAGAATCAATCACCCGCAAGATTTCATCAAAATTCCGGCCAGTGCTCGCTGGATACGTCAAAACCAACCGCAACTTTTTCTGAGGGTCGATGATGAAGACCGAACGCACCGTTAAAGTATTGTTGGCATTGGGGTGAATCATGTCATAGAGGTCTGACACTCTTCGATCCGGGTCAGCCAAAATGGGATAGTTAACCGTTGTCTTTTGGGTTTCGTTAATATCCCCAATCCAACCTTTGTGAGACTCAGCATCGTCAACACTCAAGGCAATGACCTTAACATTGCGCTTATCAAATTCAGGCTTAAGCTTGGCAACCGTTCCTAACTCAGTCGTGCAAACGGGTGTAAAATCGGCGGGGTGGGAAAATAGCACAACCCAGCTATCGCCTGCCCAATCATGAAATTTAATCTCGCCTTCACTAGAATCTTGTGTAAAGTCAGGTACTGTATCGCCTAATCGCAGAGCCATAACAAATTTTCCTTATAGTTGTAGCTTAAGGTGAACAAATTCAAATTTTGCCATAGAACACCCAATTCTTGATCGGATTTTAGATCTATTTAGCATTTATCAGGATGCGATCGCGGTTTTGCTTAAGATAAGCGGATTAGAGACACCCGTTGCTGGGATAAAATGAGATGATAGAAAACAAAAATTAAACTAACCGGAGAGAAGTGTTAATCTCTTCTCATTCTGTGTTGTGTAAGGAAGGAGGTCATTGGATGAAAAGTATAGGGCGTGTAGTAGCGGTTTTGAGCCTGCTAGTAGGCTTTTTGGGGTGCTTTGCTCTGCCTCAGCAGGCCATGGCTTTACCTGTGTCTTCAGCGTATGAGACAGTGTTAAGCAATATTAACGTTCAAGCGCCTGTGTTGGTAGCTGCGACTAGATTCCGTAACGAGGCTGATGACAAGCTGGCGACTGAATTTGGTCAAAAGATCGACTTGAACAATACCCATGTTCGAGCCTTTCGTAAGTATCCGGGAATGTACCCCACCCTAGCTGGAAAAATTATTCAGAATGCTCCCTACCAAGATGTAGAAGATGTTCTGAACATTCCAGGGCTGTCCGAACGCCAAAAAGACCTGCTGCAAGCTAACCTGGATGAATTTACGGTTACTCGGCCATCGGATGTTTTTGTAGAAGGTGGAGACCGCTACAATCCTGGCGTTTACTAAAAACCATCACCCGTCATCCTATTGTTTGTGCAACCTACTCCAGAATGGGGTAGGTTATTTATTTATTAAAATTTATAAAATTTAGGGTTTAGGAACTAACTCCGTTGAATTCGCACCCCTCACAATCCCAATCTCAGTTCAATCTCCCAACTCAATTTGATGTTTTGGTAGTGGGTTCAGGTGCGGCGGGGCTTTATGCCGCACTTTGTTTGCCAGACTCACTCCACGTCGGACTCATCACCAAAGATACCCTTTCTATCGGTGCCAGTGACTGGGCACAAGGGGGTATTGCTGCCGCCATTGACCCCGCAGATTCACCCGTTTTACATATAGATGATACGATGCAAGCCGGTGCGGGTTTGTGTGAATGGGACGCCGTGAAATTTCTCGTCGAACAAGCACCAACCTGTATCCAATCCTTAGTCGATTTAGGCGTTGCCTTCGATCGCAAAGAAGGCCGGCTAGCCTTAACCTTAGAAGCTGCTCACTCCCGTTCTCGTGTCCTCCATGCCGCCGACACAACAGGGCGAGCTGTGGTGAGTACCCTGACAGCCCAAGTTCTGAATCAGAAAAATATCACTGTATTACAGCAGGCATTTGCCTTATCCTTATGGATTCATCCAGAAACTGGATACTGCCAAGGCATCAGCCTAATTTACAACAACCAAATCCATTGGCTCCAAGCTGGGGCAGTCGTTTTAGCGACAGGGGGGGGAGGCCAAGTTTTTGCCCAAACCACAAACCCAGAAGTCAGTACTGGGGATGGTGTGGCAATGGCATGGCGTGCGGGTGCAATTGTGAGGGATTTAGAGTTTGTGCAATTTCACCCTACCGCCTTGACCAAACCTGGTGCCCCTCGTTTTCTGATTAGTGAAGCCGTGCGTGGGGAAGGTGCCCATCTTGTGGATACCCAAGGGCACCGATTTACCTTCGATTATCACCCAGCAGGAGAACTAGCACCTAGAGATGTCGTCAGTCGGGCAATTTTTAATCATTTACAACATACTCCACCCACCGAGAACACAGAATCTGTGGGTCATGTATATTTAGACCTCACACCGATTCCCGATGATAAAATTCGCTACCGATTTCCCAATATTATTCAGGTGTGTCAACAGTGGGGTGTTGATGTTTTTCGTGAACCCATTCCTGTTGCTCCGGCTGCTCATTATTGGATGGGGGGAATTGCCACCGATTTGATGAATGGCACCTCCATTCCTGGGTTATATGCGGTGGGAGAAACGGCTAGCACTGGGGTTCATGGTGCCAATCGTCTCGCTAGTAATTCTTTATTAGAATGTATTGTTTTTGGCGCTCAACTTCGTCACCTAACGCCCCAGCCATTACCCATCACCCAGGCAGAATCCCCGATTGAGCAATTAGTGGTGCAGAATTGGGCTAGTCAAATTTCTAAAATTAATCAACTCCGTGCCAATGTACAAAATTTGGTTTGGCAAAGTGCCGGAATCTGTCGAGAACAGGAGGTTTTGGAGCATGCGATCGCAACTTTAGAAACCTTGCAGTCTGAATTTACTGCCCTTCCCTTGAGCCAACAATTACTCCATTTATCACCTACACAAACTGTCCAGTTTGATTTATCCAATACAGACCGACAATTACGAACCTGGGGAGAAACCAGAAATTTAGTGGATGTAGGGTATTTAATCCTCAAAAGCGCTCTTTTCCGCACCGAAAGTCGAGGTGGGCATTATCGAATCGACTACCCAACCACTCATCCTAACTGGCAAGTTCATACATTAGTCAAAAATCATCAATGGTGGAAATCTCCGCTTATTAATACTGAATCCACCAAAAAATAAACTTGAAAAATAATTTTAATCATGGGTTATGGGTGTTGCTATCAATAACCCACTTTCTATTGTTGTGTTGATTTTTAGCGAGTTCCAGAGCCTCGGGTATAGTTTGGTTCTCCATTATCAGGCGGATTGAAGACTGGGGAAAATTGATTGCTATACAGAGGCTTGAGCAAACTATCTGGACTCGATGCCACTAATGTTTGACCGGGGACACTGAATCCTACATACGTCTTAGCGAATGTAATATGTAACAGTTGTACACCGAGGATGAAAACTGCAAGACTAGGAAGCAGATAGCTAATCTTCATAGCTATAAATCAGCCGTTTTGAGAGTTGATAAGTTCAGTATATTTCCCTAAAAATCAGCCGAGAAGAACGTTTATCAAAGGTTCATCGCTATTTTATCGTAGGTTTATCAAATCTACGTGGCTATGTAGCTTTCATAAAGTCTCGCAGAAAATTAACCTTTTATAGAGGTAGAAAAGATAGGGAATGCCCTAGAATTTATCACCCATGAAAAAATATTAATCTAAGCTTTTTTTGATTTTGTCTATCTACTCAAAGGAATAGATTTAATTTTTATTTCAAGGAATTTAAAAATAAATGTTTTAACGCTGAACTTGGCTGAGGTGAAGCCTGAAAGTTGAGATTGAGGACAATAGTTGGTGTAATACTTGTAGATAACGTACTACGGTGCTAGTATTTGTAATACATTGCTCAAGTAGGCAATGCAACTAACTTTTCCTACCCTTCCTCTACAGGTAGTGGCGTAAAAATTTTAAAAAAATTATCTAATCTATTAGTTTTAATTATTAAAATCTTAAATTATTACTTTTTCATAAGTAATAGCTAACCAAAGCAGATAGGACTTAACAAAACTTAATAGTTAACCTCAATGAGCAGCAAAAATTTTGAGGTTCTGCTAAAAATGAAATTAGGTATAGGCTAACTAAACCTAAAGTAGTCAATGCATCTCAGTTTTTAAGTCCGAATAGAGAACTCAATTTTAGTACAGAGTCATCTACATTTACTCCCGATAAGAAAAGGTGATCAGACAGGAAAAAGAGTAAGAGTAACTCCCTAATCGGGGCTGTCTTTCTGTGCATTTTGTATGTTTGTCTCTAGGTGATTTATCCTTTTCTTCGGTGGTCTCTCCAAAATCAATCGTTTTCTACCTTTAGCTTTTAATTGAATTCTATGTCAGCCAAAAAATTCTGGAGGATAGTGGAAAAACCTGCTTTCACTAAAAGGGGATCGCCTATTTACAAACTCTTTTAAAAATTGCTCTAGTATAGGAATAGATAAATTCCTGCAAATTTATCCTTGCTTGCCCGTTTTCTGTTAAAAGTAGCGGGAATGGTCAGTAGTGGCCACCAAAATACGGCAATGTAACATAGAAAAATAAACAAATTCACAAAATATTTACAAAATGTTTATACAAAAATAATTATCGATATATTATTTTTAATAAAATTAAATTAAAAATTTGATAACTTGTTTTAATAATGAACTTGATTGAAAGGAACAAAAAATGGCTACTAAGGTAGTGACCTTCAGGTTACCAGAAGACCTTATGGAGGCGATTACCTCTCAAGCTCAGGCAACAGGCAGACCTAAAACAGCCGTGGTTGTTGAGGCGCTCAAGCAGGTGTTTGGTAATCGCTGTGTCCAAACACCAACGGCATCTATCGATCCGCTCCACCAACAACAAGAGGCAATCCGTCCAAATGTTGTCAGCTTGAATCAGCAGCCAGCAGAACTCAAGCCAGCAACAGCGCCTAACCTCAACTCCCAACGCCTAGCTGAGTGCGATCAAGCTTTATTTGATGGAGTCTCCACCATCCTGCCCAAAGACTGTTCCCCCCCTAATCAGGGAATTGCAGTCAATCTTACGGATTCTCCCCGAGTCGATAATCCAGCCTCCAAATCACACAGCGGCATCCCGATTCAAGAAACCCTGCAACTGATGGCTGCTGAGGTAGAGCAGCGAGCCCGAATGTTGGAGCAGGTTCTCTCGGCATCCGTCGATCATGTGTGTATGTATGACCGATTGGGTCGGTATACCTACGCCAACCGTGCTTTTATGCAATCCTTTAAGCTAGAGAGGGCAGAACTCTACGGCAAGACTTGGCGGCAGGTGGGCTTGCCTGCGGCAACCATGAAGCCATTTGAGGCGAAGCTTCAAATTGCCTTAGCCACCGGACAATCCATCGCTGAAGAAATTAGCCTGCCGACGGTGAATGGGTTGAGAGATTATGAGTATATTCTCAGCCCGATTTACAGTAGTGATGGCAGTATTGAAGCAGTCGTCTATACCGCCCGAGACATTACGGAGCGCAAGCAGGCAGAAGAAGCTCTGCGGGAATCAGAAAAGAATTACCGCAACCTGTTTGAGTGGGCACACGATTCCATCTTTATCACAGACTCTTCCACTCAAACCCTGCTCGATGTCAATGAACATGCAGCAAGGCGATTAGGTTATACCCGTAAGCAACTTCTTTCCCTACCTCCTGAAGTCTATAGCCCCCCGATGGAAGCGAAGCATCGGGAAGGTGTCCTGCGGCTGTTGTGGCAAACGGGTCATGTTGTGTTTGAACATATTCACAACTGCAAGGATGGCAAACAGATGCCAGTAGAAATCAGTAGTCGAGTGATTGAATACGAGGGGCAATTAGCGATTCAAAGCTTTGTCCGCGATATTACAGTCCGCAAACAGGCTGAAGAAAAACTAGCTTTATATCGAGATATCGTCACTCGTACCCAAGAACCGCTTGCCATTCTCGATCTACAAGGGTATTACATCGAGCAGAACCCGGCTCACCACTCCTTACTGGGATACCCTAAAGAAAAACTGTTTGGTCGAACGGCAGCTTTCCATCTGGGCAAAGAGAAATTTGCCCAAATTTTTCAAGACTTAAAAGAAAAGGGGAGTTATAGCGGTGAAGTAACGAGTCGCACAAATAGTGGAGAGTCACTCTCTCTACAATTAGATGCCTATATTCTTCGTAATCAGGCAGGTGAGCCAATTTGGTATTTATTCCTTCCCCGTTTAATGCCAACCTTGGAGTAAATTCCCTGACGTGGCTTGCTGGAAATCATTGCTTAGAATACCAACGAATAGCGGCAGTTCATAAGGGCAGTTAAGGGTTAGAGGTTAGCCATTTTTTAGCTAGCTTCTAACCTGCCATAATTCCCTAAAAAGACTCCCATCTATTAGATATAGATGCGATTAAACTACACTCCATTACACAGAATCAGCAAAACAAAGTTGATTGCGGCCTTGGTGCTTGGAACGATACATAGCGACATCCGCACTTTTAATTAAAGCATTTTCCTCTTCCCCATCCAAGGGATAGATACTAATGCCAATGCTAGCCGTGACAGAAACATTGTGTCCCTCTAATACAAACACTTGAGATAGAGCCTCTAAAATTTTTTCCGCCACTTTTGCTGCATATTCAGTTTTCGGAATATCTGAAAGAATCACAGTAAATTCATCACCTCCCAAGCGAGAAACAATATCGGTACTGCGTAGGTTTCCGAGCAGCCGTTGAGCAACAACCTTAAGCAATTGGTCGCCAATATCGTGTCCTAGAATATCATTGACCTGCTTGAAACCATCTAAATCAAGATACATTAGGGCGATCCCTTGCTCATTTTTTCGAGCCCATTCTAGTGATTGACTCAATCGCTCATGAAACTGTTTACGATTGGCCAGCCCTGTGAGGGGATCGTGATACGCTAAATAGCGTAATTGGTCTTCGGAACGTTTGAGTTCGTGGTTAGAACGGCTTAAATTTACGGCTGTTTGTCTAAGTTCTTCCTCTGCTTGTTTACGGGCTGTGATATCACGCATCACCCCAACCAGAAAAAGATTGCTAGCTGCGTCTTTGTGGAGAGATTTCTTCGTCGCAATCAGATGGGTTGTGCCAAAAGCATCGGTTAATTCATTTTCTGTTTCTTGGGATTCACCGGTTTGGAAAACTAGCTCGTCTTGAACCCAGAAAACATCCGCTTGGTGTGAAGAAAAAATCTCATAATCCGACTTTTCCATCAAAGTTTCTAGGGGATAACCCAGCAATTGGCAATAGGCTTCATTCAAAATAATCGAGCGATGGTTTTTATCCTTAACAAAAACGGGGTCAGGGATAGTGTTAATAACCGTTTGCAAGAATTCTTTGGAGCGTTTTAATTCTTCTTTGATATGAGCTAAATGGCTAGTAATGGCAATCGCAGACCCCAGCAATCCCAGCAAAGCAGGCACAAAAGGCAACCACCATCCCATGAAAAAAGCAAGATAACTCATACCACCTAAGCCCATACTGGCTAGCAGAAGAGTTAAAGAAGCCCAGCGAGACAAGGCTTTTGAGTTTTGAACCGATTGTTGCTGAGGAGCAAAGCGCCGACGCCACTGCATTGGCCAGGTTAAAGCCGCCCCTAGCCAAGTCCAAGTGCAAATCCACAGCCATTCCACTGGATTCGGCCAGACGTGAATGAGTACTCGTCGCCCCAGCACAGAGTTGAGGATTTGGCTAATAAAATTAGCATTGAGTTCAACACCAGACAAGGGTTGGGCTACACCCCAGGGACTTTTGCTGTAGGGGGTGTAGAAAAAGTCTTGTAGACTGGGTGCTGTAGAACCGATGAGTACGATGCGATCGCGCAGCCAACTCGACTCGACCTGTTCATTGAGAATATCGGCCATTGAAATGGTGTGAAAGCTACCCGGACGGCGAAAGTTGACTAAAACCTGATACCCTCGGCTATCGGCTCGCACGTAACCCCCATCACTTGCTTGCAATGGACGAAAGACAGTACGCCCTAGCTGCAAATAGTTAGGATTCAGGGTAGCTGATTGGGGAGTAATCTTGTCTGCTTGAAGATAAGTTAAAGCTAGTTTAAGCGCAAAACTTTGATGAGCTTTTCCTTGTACGTGGCTATACAGCAAGCTTCGGCGCACCAAACCATCATTGTCAACCACAACGTCATTGAAACCCACCTGTTGGTGTTGTGCTAACACTACAGGGGAGGCAACGCCCAAGTTCCCTTCTGCATCCATTGGATTCGGTAGTTTCTCAATTCCAATTAAATTGGGAATGGTTTTGTAAGCCTCGATTAACTCGTTATGGCCGGGTGGAACAGGCAGATTCCGATAAAGGTCTAAACCAATGGCGCGAGGTTGATAATGATCTAATTTTTGCAGGAGTTGAGCCATCAGATGATCTGAAATTGGCCATTGTCCTGCTTGTTGTATATCTTGTTCTCTAATTTCAACAATAGTGATGCGAGGATCGATGGGTTCAGGGGGACGCAGGTGAAACAGTTGGTCAAATGCGGCAAGCTCTGCTGCTTGTAATAAACCTAAAAAACGGAGGAGAATAATTAGGCTAATGACACAAGCAGAGGATTTTAAAACGGCTTGCTCTTGCTGAACCCATTGCTTCAGTCTGCAACTGAGGTTGACTTTTAACATCTACTCTACGGACGGCACGATGACCATTGATGCAGCGATATACACCAATCGTTATAATGGACGATAGTGTTGGGATTGAATAGGGTTAATACCATTGCCGATACTCAGGAGTCAGGTTTGAGTTGAGCTAAACCTTTCCTGGAAATAAAGCCTTTTTTCTGCTTGTATTTAAAAACTTAATCAGCTCTCTTTGTCCCAAATTTGGGATGGCTCAGACCTATAGATTCCCCTGAATCAGCCTGCAAGTGGAGAACAATTGTGCAGAAGTTACTAGCCATTATATCCAAGCCTAGGGAGAACTGCCCCACCCGAATGGTTGGTATACAGACTGAGTGCCTCAGTTAGGCAAACACTCATGGGACTCACACTCCTATCAATCGAGTGTGTTCGCCATAAACCATGACATTGTGGTGGGGGCTTTTGTTTTCATCCTCCAGTCGAAGAGAGCGCCAAGAGAATTTCCCACAGGCTGGTGTAAAGAATCTGGGTTTTTCAGTCCCCAAGCCGTTAAGGCAACTTGTACCTAAAATTGCGGGGGCCTTCATAGCCGGTTAAATCCGCCAGTTCGTCTAAAGTTTTGACACCCGACTCCAACTTGCCATTAATTTCCCAGCTCGGGAAGAATTTAACACCTGCCTCTTTACAGACTTGGGGTTGAGCCTTTTTGCCATCGACTGAACACTCAACGTAATTGAGTTCCTGGTAGGCGGGTTTTCCGAATAGTTGTTTTTGTTCGTAGCAGTGAGGACACCAGTAAGCACCGTATTCCTTGGCTCCGATTTCGGCAAGATGGCGTGCTAGAGCGATTTCTGCTTGACCCGATTTGGTAGTCACTTCCCATCCCACGATGGGTTGGGGGGCGGTTGTGGCTATAGGGATAGGAGTGCGATCGCCAACAGCCGTTGGGCCAGGATTAACGCCTTGGGCATAGACTCCCAAAGTTCCGATCAGTGCGACTATTCCCACCACAAAACCCATGAAAACTAGTTGCCCAATATCCTCCCAGACATGACCGATGATAGTGATTACAAATAGGGACAAAGAGAGTACGGCTGATAGCAAGCAGTAAATACAAAAAGCCCCAATTTTAAAGCTCATCAAATAGACGAGATATCCGCTAAATACCACCATGGCCGTGGAACCTGCAAACATCAGCATCCAAGACCCATTTTCCGCATTGCTACGGAACTCTTTGCGGTCGGGTGATTTCAGCAGTTGGGGCACCCAAGCCAATAGGGCAATGCCGAGATAAGCCAAAAGGCCAAATACACTAATCGGGACACCCCCTAACTTGGCGTAGGGACTTTCGAGAACGGCTTGGCAGTTGATAGGTCCAGTTGTAGGGCATCCAGCCACTTCACTAAACACACCCAGTTCAACGAGTGTGAGGTAGGCAGTGTCTAAAACACCTAGAAGCGCGATCGCACCGATTAACTGACGAGACCAGCGCTGAATCCAAGGAGCAGAACGTCGGCGACTCATGGTTAATTGTTGTTGTTGGTTGCTTAGTCTACGTTATGAATGTAGCTTGACTGAAGATCTAGGTTGGGGTTCAGCTTGAGCAGATACACTCCGCCGCGCTGCTTCCACAAATTGACTGACGCGGATGGGGTCAATAGGTTGCTCAATTCGCCCCCGCCGCTTGAGAGAACTAGAAACAATCACCCCATCGGCCGCTTGCATCAGCGTGGAAATATTTTCCCAATTCGCGCCGCTACCAATAAACACAGGCGTGCCGTTGGCAGCCGCAGAGGCGAGTTCTAAATCTTCCAAGGGAGGAGGGCTACCGGTTGCCCAACCCGAAAGAATCACGCCATCGGCCAAGCCCCGTTCGATGGTTTCACAGACGGCGGTGGTGAGGTTGGGAGAACCTAAAGGTCGGGCGTGTTTGACCAAAACATCAGCCAAAATTTTGACATCGCTGCCGAGTTCTCGGCGGTAGCGCAGTAACTGATGCGCCTGTCCTTCAATTAATCCTTGGTCTGTGGCCATGACCCCAGTAAGGACATTGACCCGGATAAATTGGCACGGGACGCAAGTCGCGATCGCCAGTGCACTTTGAGCATCGTTGCGTAACACATTGATCCCGACTGGCAGTGTCACCAAATTCATCAGTCGCTGCACGATCAGCGTCATGGCGCTGACTACGGCTGGATCGACCTGACCTTTGGTAAAAGGAGCGTCAAAAAAATTCTCGACAATAACGCCATCGACTCCCCCAGAAGCGAGTGCCGTCACTTCCTGCTCTGCCCGATCAATGACTGCCTTTAGACTCCCTCCCCAACGGGGTGATGTTGGGAGCGGCAATAGATGAACCACGCCAATAATGGGATTCGGTGTCTTGAAAATTTGAAGTAAGTTCACGTATCTACCTAAAAACACCGGCTACTTATTTTGCCCTACCAAGCTGGAGGAATGGACAATAGGAAAGGGAAGAAGATGAGGAAGTAAGCGGCAGATGAAGCTAGTAAGGAAAGGAAATTGATTGGCTTTCCCCATCTTGGCTACCGTTGTTGCCGATTTATCCGGGTTTTCCCCTACTCCATTCCCCATTCCTGATCACCTCGGTGTGGGCATGTTGGCATAAATAGCTCTACTTTTGCTAATCGTGTTGGATATCTCAATAAAATTTTATCTACAATAAGTAACGGGGATTAAGAAACGATAAGGAACATCCGGACTGGTAGAGTATGGGTGGGCCTCAATGCTTCTGTGAAACTTTAAGCACCTCCACATGAAGGTTGCTACCCCACTCACTTACTCAAGCCGTAGTAAACACAACCGCATAACTGCATGGGCAACAAGCCAACCATCGCAATTTCTCATTTGGGCTGCGAAAAGAATCGTATCGATACAGAACATATGCTGGGTCTGCTGGTAGAAGCAGGCTATCCCGTAGATACTAACGAAGAACTAGCCAATTATGTTATTGTAAACACCTGCAGTTTTATAGGAGCAGCTCGTGAGGAGTCCGTCCGCACACTGGTCGAACTAGCAGAAGCAGATAAAAAAATAGTCATAACTGGCTGTATGGCGCAACATTTCCAAGACGAACTCTTGGAAGAGTTACCCGAAGCCGTCGCCGTAGTTGGAACGGGCGATTATAACAAAATCGTAGATGTCATTCAACGAGTAGAGGCGGGGGATCGCGTCAAGCAGGTTTCGGCTGAACCGACCTATATTGCTGACGAGAAGACGCCTCGTTACCGAACAACCACTGAGGGGGTGGCTTACCTACGGGTCGCTGAAGGGTGTGACTACCGCTGTGCCTTCTGTATCATTCCCTATCTCAGAGGCAATCAGCGCTCTCGGACGATTGAATCCATCGTCACGGAAGCTGAACATCTGGCATCCGAAGGGGTTCGGGAAATCATTTTAATTTCCCAAATCACCACTAACTATGGTTTAGACCTGTACGGCGAACCTAAGTTAGCGGAACTCCTCAGGGCATTAGGCAAGGTGGATATCCCTTGGATTCGGATGCACTACGCCTACCCAACGGGGTTGACACCCGCCGTCATTAAGGCGATTCGAGAAACCCCAAATGTGTTGCCCTATCTGGATTTACCCCTACAACACTCCCATCCAGAAATTCTGCGTGCCATGAACCGCCCTTGGCAGGGACAGGTCAACGACAGGATTATCGAACGTATCAAAACAGCTCTGCCCGATGCAGTGCTGCGGACGACCTTCATTGTCGGGTTTCCGGGCGAGACAAAGGAACACTTTGAACACTTGCTCGGGTTCGTCCAGCGCCATGAGTTTGACCATGTAGGTGTCTTTACCTTTTCCCCGGAAGAGGGAACCCCAGCCTACAACTTACCCAACCCACTGCCCCCAGATGAGATGGATGCCCGTCGGGATGCCCTGATGGAAGTTCAGCAGCCTATCTCCTTGAAAAAAAATCAAGCCTGTGTCGGCAAAAGGGTTGATGTACTCATCGAGCAAGAACATCCCGAAACGGGCCAATTAATTGGTCGCTCGGCTCGATTTGCTCCGGAGGTCGATGGACTAGTTTATGTCCACGGTGATGCCCCCCTAGGAGCGATTGTGGGAGTGAATATTACGGATGCCGACATCTATGACCTGTATGGTTGGAGTAGTCCTTAATCCTTTGTCAGTTGTCGATCAAGGGTTACAGGTCGTCGGTTAGAAGATTGCACGTTGGAAGATGGGTTTAACCCCCAACATCGGTCAGCCGCTCAACGGCTAGAACCTTTAAGCTTTCAACCTCCGACTGATTAAAAACTGTCTTTTAGGAACCCCTGTGGGAACTTTTAAGCATCCAACCGTCGCCTCCTGTAAGACGTTATGCGTCTATAACACTCACAACAACTGACTCAATACTCTCAAACAAAACTGAAAACTTACTAGCGAAAAACTAACCTATGACCCTTTCCTTTAAAAGCCTGGGCCTGTCCGAAGCTCGCATTCAACAACTCGAAAAATTGGGTTTTGTTACACCAACGACCATTCAATCTCAAGCCATTCCTGAATTGTTGGCAGGGCGCGATGTCGTCGGCCAATCCCAAACGGGTACGGGTAAAACAGCGGCCTTCTCGCTACCGATGCTCGAGCAGATTGACCTGGAAAACCGAGTCGTACAAGCCTTGATTTTGACCCCAACTCGAGAGTTAGCTTCTCAAGTCGCAGAAGCGATTCGTAGCTTCTCGAGCAACCGTCGCTTGCATATCCTCACCATTTGTGGTGGACAGTCAATCGAACGGCAAATTAAAAGCCTACAACGGGGTAGCCAAATCGTAGTCGGAACGCCTGGGCGAGTGATTGATTTGCTCGACCGTAAAGACCTAAAACTTGATCAGGTCAAGTGGGTGGTTCTGGATGAAGCCGATGAAATGTTGAGCATGGGCTTTATCGATGATGTCAAAAAAATCTTGGAACAGGCACCCTCTGAGCGGCAAACGGCTTGTTTTTCAGCCACAATGCCCAGGGCAATTCGGGATTTAATCCACAAGTTTTTAAAATCCCCCGCGACTGTCACAGTGGAGCAACCGAAGGCAACACCATCCCGAATTGAACAGCGTGTCTATATGGTGCCTCGAGGTTGGACAAAATCAAAAGCCCTCCAACCGATTATGGAATTGGAAGACCCGGAAGCAGCATTAATTTTCGTGCGAACCCGCAAAGCCGCAGCAGAATTGACTAGCCAATTGCAATCGGCCGGTCATAGCGTGGATGAGTATCATGGCGATTTGAGCCAATCACAACGCGAACGTTTACTGTCCCGATTCAAGGCCGGTCAAGTGCGCTGGGTGGTCGCGACGGATATTGCGGCACGGGGATTGGATGTGGATCACCTCACCCATGTGATTAATTACGATTTACCCGATCAAGTCGAAAGTTACATTCACCGCATCGGGCGCACGGGTCGTGCAGGCAAGACGGGGACAGCCATTAGCTTGATTCATCCCTATGACCGCCGGAAAATGAATTTGATCGAGCGCAAAGTTCGGCAAACTTTGACCGTTTCCCGGATTCCCTCACGCTCACAAATTGAAGCACGACGCGTCGAAAAACTACAGTCCCAGTTGCGCGAAGCGCTCGGGGGCGAACGGATGGCTTCTTTCTTGCCCATCGTGCGCGATTTAAGCGAGGAGTATGACCCCCATGCGATCGCTGCCGCCGCCTTGCAAATGATTTATGACCAGACTCAACCAGCATGGATGGGAGCCGATTACGACGATGCACCGATCGTAGAACGTCCCAAAATCGTCAAACGTCGCGATCGCAGCGAGAAGCCTAAGCCTCAACCTTCTGTCTCACCAAACCGTTCGCGGTAAACTAAGGGTTGATCGTCATTAGTTATGAGTTGTTTGTGGTTTGGCTTTGTTTTCCTGGGCAAATAGCTGATGACTAATGACTAACAACCACTAACTTTTTACTCATTACTCAAATCCATCACTAAACTCATTGTGGCTTCCACTCTTTCTGCTGCTGATTCCTCCGCTTTGGGAAATACTACCTCCAAGTTTTTAAGCTGGCCGGGTCTGATTGAGGCTTACCGTCCCTATTTGCCAGTTACGGACTCGACTCCAGTCGTGACGTTGCATGAGGGCAATACACCCCTGATTCCTGTTCCCGCGATCGCCCAAATCATTGGCAAAGGGGTACAGGTGTGGGTGAAGTTTGACGGACTCAATCCCACCGGTAGCTTTAAAGACCGAGGGATGACGATGGCCATTTCTAAGGCAAAAGAGGCGGGAGCTCAAGCGGTAATCTGTGCCAGTACGGGCAATACCTCAGCCTCAGCGACGGCCTATGCCCGTCGGGGAGGAATGCAGGCGTTTGTGCTGATTCCGGATGGGTATGTGGCTTTGGGAAAGTTGGCACAGGCGTTGGTGTATGGTGCACAAGTCCTAGCGATTCAGGGGAATTTTGACCAAGCTTTGAAGATTGTTCGGGATATGGCAGAACATTATCCCGTCACCTTGGTCAACTCCGTGAATCCCTATCGCTTAGAAGGGCAGAAAACGGGTGCGTTTGAAGTGGTGGATAGTCTGGGCGATGCACCGGATTGGTTGTGTATTCCAGTCGGGAATGCGGGGAATATCACAGCATATTGGATGGGCTTTTGTCAATACCATCAGCATGGTAAGTGTAGTCGCTTGCCTCGAATGATGGGATTTCAAGCGGCCGGTGCCTCTCCCTTAGTGACAGGGAAAGCGTTTGAGCATCCAGAAACCATCGCGACGGCGATTCGGATTGGCAACCCTGCCAGTTGGGAAAAAGCGATCGCCGCTCAACAAGCAAGTCAGGGGCAATTTAATAGCGTCACCGATGAGGAAATTCTCGAAGCTTATCGGTTACTGGCGTCTGAAGAAGGTGTGTTTTGTGAACCGGCTAGTGCCGCCTCAGTGGCCGGATTGTTGAAGGTAAAAGACCAAGTTCCAGCCGGGGCGACGGTGGTGTGTGTGCTGACAGGGAATGGATTGAAAGACCCGGATACAGCGATTCATCATAGTAATAATCAATTTTTAGCAGGAATTGAACCCACAATCACCGCAGTGGCTAAAGCCATGGGATTGTAAGCAATTCAAAAAAATTCAAAATGCCGAAGAGCAGGTTTTGAAGGAGAATAATCAGTGTACCAAGATAACTAATTGCATAAGCCTGCCCCTACATATATCACGGGTGTTTAACCCAACAGGGTTAAACCACTATGAGTAAGGGTTCACCGACGTGCGCCCTTTCTATGCATAACTTTCTTGGGTAAGTGCTGAAGGTTTCTAGTTGCGCTATAACCCATCATTCAACGGCTGTTTTTAACATAATTTTTCTAATTTGTTTGAGAACACGCGCCGTGTCATACAGTTGATTACGGTGGGGGAGGAGTAGGGAGAAGATATTCGATAAGTCATATTGGGGATTATCTTGAATTAAAAGTTTAATGAATTGAAATTCATCCCCATTTGTGATTAATCCATAAACCGGGTGTTCTGGGTTGGGGTTTCCCATCATGTAGGTGAGGGCTTGCGGGAGGGCAACAGAGAAAGCAATTGTTGATTTAGATTCGACCACTAATACCCACAGTTGTTGTTGAATAATTAAGGTGTCGATGCGTCCCCGTAGTAGCTCATCTTGAGCTTCTAGGAGAAGTTCGATTTCGGGTTCTGTGGTTACGAAAAAAGGTTCGTCATACAAACCGACTAGGGTTAATAAAGGGGAGATGACGAGTTGATTGATGGTTCCTTCAGCCAAAGAACCGCGTTCTCGATGGCGAATAAATCTATTTCTAATTTGATTTAGAGTGGCTGTTTCTGTATCAGTGAGTTCGGGTAAGTCTTGCGTCCATTCAAGAGAGAATTGCTCCTCGTTAGTTGGGGACAGATTGAATCTTTCTCGAAGGTCAAGTAAGCTGTTAATTGTTTTTGATATAGGTTTAGTCTGAACTATAAAAGATATGCATTAATTTTTAATTTTCTCAGACTCTAAACTCAACTGTTGATGACCCCGTTCCTTATTCAACTGGTCAACGGTATCCCCAATCACGGCCGTTAAACTTTTTCGAGTTTGAGCATGGTTCGCTTGCTCAGTTTTTAACGCCTCAATTAAGCGATCGCGTTCTGAGAGTACCTCTTTGAGTTTGGCTTTTACATCCTCAATCGATAACAATCCTGCGACTTCCTCTTCAAGGGCGGATTCTGCTTGTGTATTCTCTTGGTTGAGGTGACTACTTTCCCCAGTCAGTTGCTGAATCTGTGCTTTGAGCAATTCTAGTTGTTGTTGAGCGAGCTTTGCTTCTGTACGGCGTTGCTGTGCTTCGTTAGTGTATAACTGACGCCAGTTAGCTGCGCTCTCATAGGCAGCATCGCGATCGCTAATGATATCTGCCAATTGCTGCTTAAGCTGCTTAATTTCGGCTAACCATTGCTTGACATCGTTGCTCATCGACAAATGCTCCTCTAGTCGCTGCCTGGTGAATACTTCCTGATATGTGTCGGTTACATTACCGACCTGTTGTATAAGTCAAGTGTCTGTAAATTTGGCACAGTAACCTTTAACATACCCTGTCGCCACCGTCCAAGACCATGCTATCCGCTCGCTTTTTTCGCTTCTTCCGCTACCTCAATCTGACCACGCTGAGAATAACCGTCTCCCGCGCCATTAAGCGCCGATTAATGGGTTTATCGGCTGAGATGGCATACAACGCCATACTAGCTCTATTCCCAGCGATTTTGGCTGTCTTAACTGCAGTTGGATTATTTGAAGAATCATTACAAGATACCTTTCGTAACCTGGCACGTCAAGTCAGTGAAGTCATACCCCTAGAAGCGATGGAACTCATCCGTGATGTTGCTAATGCTAACGCCATTAATCTAACGAAAAGCCGTAGCCTATTTTCTTTAAGTTTCATCTTTGCCATTTGGGTATCTTCAGGTGCCATGAGTGCAGCGATGAACGCCTTCGATCAAATTCATAAAATTCCGCCTGAACAAACGCGGCCTTTTTGGAAAGCCAAGCTAATCTCTATAGGACTAACCTTAGGAAGTCTTGTCTTTTTAGTACTCGCTTCCTTCCTCGTCTTCATCAGCGACTGGGTGATTAGAATGGTGGTTGACCAAAGTGGAGTATCAATTTTATTAAGCCTATGGCGGCTTTTAAGTTGGCCTTTGGCGTTGGGTATCATTGCTACAGCTTGTGCTGTTATCTATCGCTATGGCCCTAGTCGTTGGTCTCCTGGAACACCGATTATGCCTGGAGCCATTTTGGCAGCTATTTCCTGGGCGATTGTATCTGCTTTATTTCGGCTCTATGTCACTAATTTTGGCAATTACAACAAAGTGTACGGGGCTGTGGGTGCTGTGATTGTCCTACTGCTTTGGTTGTATATGACTTCTCTGGTACTGTTATTAGGTGAACAGATTAACGTTACCGTCGGAGAAGCGATGAAACAACCTCACAAACAAGATAAATTAATTAAGACTGGAAAGGAAAACCATTAAACTCCAACCCACAATGTCCAACATTTCGCCCCAATCTTCCTACCCTCCTATTGATACCCATCGCGTTAAATTAAGGCGTCTACGCCGATTAAGCAACCTACTCGATAATGCCATTCCCATTCCTGGAACTTCCTATCGTATTGGTATTGACCCCCTCATTGGTTTGGTACCTGGAGGAGGTGATTTTTTAGGAACAGCTTTGGCAGCTTATATCGTGCTAGAGTCAGCACGTATGGGTTTGCCGCGAAATAAGTTACTACAAATGGTATGGAATATTATTCTTGATACCTTAGGTGGAACTATACCTGTACTGGGCGATTTAGTGGATGTAGCTTGGAAAGCTAACGTCAAAAATATTACCCTTTTAGAACAACATCTAAATCTTCCCAATTCTCCCCTAGAAAGAAAAGTTGATTGGTTATTTTTGGGGCTACTATTTGGAGTATTACTCTTGGTTGTGATGGCAGTCGCCGCAGTGAGTGTGATGCTATTGAGGTGGTTGTTTAGTACAATCACGGGTTCTTAAAAACTGGACACTATGAGCGATTTTTGATGAGTTGGGAAGCCACTCCTTAAGGAACTAAAGAAAAAAGATACTTTCTGGCTCATCACTAAAAATATATTCATAGTCAAACGCCAAAAAATTCAAATGACGAATGATTAAAAAGCCTAAGCTAGTAACTGTATTAGCGGCAAAAGTTGCTATAACTAATTCATGAAGTTTTTTTGCTTTTATATTAGGTTGTTTCACAAAATAATTTCGTTTAGCGAAAAAAATGTTTTCATATTTGGGTACGACAATTCCATTGATTCGATGAGCATTTTGAATCGGCTTTATATAGGTTTGTATAAAACTATCTTGATTTTTTTGTAGCCCATATAATCGTTCATGTTGCAACCAGCTCATTTGAAAAAACATTTTGATAATTTCAAATCCTAAAATGTAGTAATAAATTGTATTAGGGTCTTCAGTATCAATATTATAATTGGAATCGAGCGGAGAGAGTTTATAGAAGTTATTATAAGCTCGTAAATCTTGAGATAAATGAATGTAAAAATATTGAGTATATCGATTGATTAATGAATTATTGAATTCTTGATTAATGTGATATTTTTTAAAGTATTTTTTGACTAATTGATGCTGAACTTGTCCTAAGAAATTTTTTGAAACCCAACTTTGACTTGTATAAGGATTTAATGAATCAGATTGTTTTTCATGAGGAATTGTAAAATATGAAGAGTTAATAATATCCAGTTCTGGAGGAGCATTTGATGCCTTTTTATGATTAAATTTGTCCATGAGTTTAAGTCCTCATAGTTGAGTAAAAAACATCAAGAAGCATAGCTTCCAAAAACCAATTTAAATTTTAAGAGTTGACTGTAGTGACTTCAAGTGAATCTTATACTGTTTATCAGCAGCAATAATCAGATTTAGGATAAATCCACCACAGCTCACCCCGCCAATGAGAATGTCAGCGGCTACAGAACGCTTAATAAAACTTTAATTAGTTAGCGTTAATTTAAGAAAAGCAGGAAAAGTTGAACTCGGTTGAGGTGTACTCTTCCTTCTTCCGATAGTACCCTAACGCAACACACACTCTCGAGATTGGTATAAGCAGCAAGCTAACCCCAAAATATCTGGAAATAGAAAGACAATTAGCAAACTATTGAGTGTAGAGGATTGAGGTTGTTATCCCTAGTGGGTTAGCCGTCTGGCGATCGCAGGATTTACCCTCTGCGCGAACGCACCCATTCAATGAGTTCCACTTAATTTTATACTTCCTCCCTGATGACGTACACCTAAAAAGAAAAGTTCCGTTACACAAAAAATCCAGCTATTTACCACTGCATTGGCACCTCAGCAGGATTTTGACAAATGACAGGCAACCAAGTGGCACAGGGGAAAGTATCTTCCAAACCTTGCAGCCTCTCTCGTGCTTGCCGCACAGCAACGTAGAACGATTTGCCACGGGTTAATTCACTCAAAAAGTTTTTTAAAAATTCTTGTGCTACCAAATCGGGTACAGATTCTCGCATAACAATCATTTGAGGGATATGTAAATCAGCTAGCTGCCTGGCTAATCCTAATCCATCGCAGGAGTTAAAAATGGCTAATTGTAAACCTCGTTCAATCGCTGTTTTTAAAGCATTTTCTAACTGATTGATGGTCAATTTATCGGTTGGATTAATGCAAATCCAACCATTATTTCTATCCCATTGGCTTGAAGTATGTCCCGAAAAACATAAAATATCCCAACCTTGTTCATCCCAAAGTTGGCAATCTAAGGTTTGGCGACTGGGTTCAACTAAAAATACAATTTCTGCATTATTTAAATTTTCTAATATTTTACGGTCTTTCTCTACATTAATCCCAACACTATCGCCCAAAATTGATAAAATTCTGAGTTTGGTTCGAGGAGGAGATAACTTGTCTACCCGATCATAAAATGGAGTACTTAAAGCCACTTCTGCCTTACGATAAGGCTTAAAAAAATCCCATAGGTGCCAGGGAAGCTTACGTACATCAGGATTTTCGGATTGAACAATAAACGGAACTTCATCAGAGCGCATAAATTTTTCTCTCAATATCTGAGAAATTGGGCGAAACAGCTCTGAATTCAGCCATTGATTGAGTTTTTCTTCTAACTCTTCCGCTAGGATATAAACATCATTTTTAGAAAAATTACCCATCAAACTCGGTCTAAATTCCAGTCGAGGATGTAAACCTAGACTTTGATAAGCAATTTGCCAACGACAATAAAGTTCTGAAATTTCAGGTGCAGGAGGCAATTGAGCAATCCATTGCGTCGGTAGTCTTTCACCCTCCGTCCAAATCTGAGCAATGATAGAAGAAAAACCCTGCTCAAAATCCCCCTTAGCAAAGGTTAAGATAACTAATTTACCAATTCGAGATTGATGTTTGGCGATAGCTTTAACTTCAGGGATATTGACAGGAACATTCATCGGTTTTGAAGATAGGAGATTAATAATTTCTCCCATATCTGCACTCAGTTGGCGCTCCCGATGGCGATAGTCATCTAATTGCTGACGATAGCTGGCTATTAATTCATCTTTGCTTTCTAACTTAGTTTGATACTTTTCTTCGATTGCTTGCAGTGCTAGTTCATAATGATGGGTAAAGTCCTGATGAATCTTGGCTTTGTTTGTATCCGGATCTACATTAACCTTGACGACTACACATCCATCCCCTTTATTCTCAATACTTTGGATTGCTAGTTCTGTGCCTGCATTATCAATTTGTAATTTTTGGAAGGAAGCAATAAAAGCTTTCCAATCTACTCCATTGCGAAAGATGAGATCAACAGTATTGAGAACCTCTTGAAATAGTTTTGTAAATTCTCCAGCTTGAAATTCTCCACTACTCGGACGACGTTCCTGTTGTTGTTGCAAAAGATAAACATAGCGACAATCAACTTGCTCTAAGTTTGTAGTGGCATCAATATTCCAAGCTTCTAGACAAGCACCTGTTAAGTAAGCTTTTCTAAAATTAGTGCCAATGGCTTGAACTTGAGTTAGGTTGGCATCTTCTAAGTTAGCGGCTTCTAACGTTGCATCATTAAGTTCTGCTTCCTTGAAATTAGCCTCGTTCAGATTAGCGCCGGCTAAGTTTGCGCCGCTTAAATTGTCATGGATATAGGATTTTTTATAACCGTTGCCAGTGGTAAGTAACTGAATAATCGAAGTTTTATTTAAAATAGAATCCCCCACTCTTGCTCGATCAAGTTGTTGAGCTTGATACCAACGAGTTCGGATGAGAATAGCTTTTCTAAAATCGGTATTTTTGAGCTTGGCAGAAGTGAAATTTGCCTCAGTGAGATTCGCGTTACGAAAACTAGTTCCTCCGATGGAGGCTAGAGCGATAGCTACCTTACGAATTAAACTAAAATTATCATCACCCTTGACAGTACGCCAACCCATAAAACTTCCTAGAAATGCTACCCCCCAAGCCCAACCCCAAGCCCAAACTAAATCTAAAACTGCCCAATTCCCAAGCCCCATTGAAGTAGAAAATAAAGCCTCACCACCACCTCGAACTAATACTCGGATAATTGCTCCAAGAATACCTCCAATTAAGGCAACAATCATCACTACTGTAGTGATAGATTGTTCAGTGACTATCCCCACGACAGCGATAGTTCCCGTAATAACCCCAGCCGTACCCACGGCAACTGTTAAAGAACCCCCTAAACCACTGGCCAAACTCACTACCGTTGTATCGTTCCACAAAGCCACAGCGCTACCTGCCGTAGCTACAATTCCCGCCACAACTAAGGTTGAAGCTAAAGCTGCTGCAACAACAGTTAAGCCTTGGCGGGCTGCAATCAGTACAAAAATAGATAATAACCCTAGCAAAAGTAAAGCCAATAATAGGGCATTTTGTTCAAAAACAGGATTGCTGAGTTGAACCCTTAAAATGCCATTAGCGCTAACAGATGTTAAGGCTGATAAAGCTGCTAAAAAGAAGGAAACGCTAACCCAAAATATTGCCCAATGGCGTTGTAATCCTGCTTTGGCATAACTGAAATTGGCACAATTGAGAAGGGCATTTGTGAAGTCTGCTCCTCGGATGTCGGCATAGGAAAAGTTCGCATCCGTGAGATTTTGACCTTTAAATGAACGGCCTTGGAGATTTTGTCTTGAAAAGTCCTGCGGCATTATATTGAAACTTAAAAAAGAGACTATATCTTAACCGGTTTGTAGTAAGCGCTTCAGCGCTTAAGGCACTAAAGTGCCAACTACGAACCGAGTTATTTCAGTGCCATTAATCTTAAATAACACCGGATTGGTTCAGGTAGGCATCTCCCCTGCCCAAAAATGTAAAGGCAGCCACAAACACCTTTACTAACCGCACATTTTGTGCATCACCTTTGTCTAAACTGTAAAGACACTCTACAGGTAGGGTAGCTCCTATAATTTGGGAAGCGTGTACAATAAACCGACTACCCCTCACCGATCGCTTCCCTATGGTTCAAGTTCCCAACTCTACCGCCGAACTCGCTGCTGTTCTTACTGAACCCGTTGACCTCAATTTTGAACTGCCTGACCCAGAAGATGAAGAAATTCAGGAGTATGATTTTCAGCAGTTAGTCGATAACGCTTGGCGAGTTTGCGATCGCTTCGACTTGCAAACCGAAATTTGGCGGGGGCGAATTCTGCGGGTTGTACGCGACAGAGAGAAAAAAGGTGGCGACGGCCGGGGAACAGGTTTTCTTAACTGGCTCAAAAGTCGAGAAATTAGTAAAAGTCAAGCGTATTCCCTCATTGAACTGGCCAATAGCGCCGATACCCTTTTATCCGAAGGAAAACTTAGCCCCGATGCGATTAGAAACTTTAGTAAACGGGCATTTGTAGAAACCGCAAAATCAGCCCCAGAAGTCCAACAATTAGTCACCGAAGCCGCCGAAAAAGGCGATCGCATCACACGCCGTGAAGTCAAACAACTCTCCGATGAATGGACAGCCATGACTTCAGAATTACTCCCCAATGAAGTCAAAGAAAAAGCCACATCCGGGACAATGCCAGCGCGTTACCTAGCGCCTTTGGTTAAAGAAATGGAAAAACTACCCGAAATCCATCTCAAACCCTTACAACAAGAAGTCGCTGCCAATCCCGATGTCGATACCGTTAAACAGATAACTTCTGATGCCCGTTATTTAGCCAAATATCTCGATGCTGCCGCCCAAGTTCAAGCCATTGAAAACTCCTCTTTAGATATGGAGCAGGCATTACAAGAAGCCCTCCGCCTCGACTGTTTAAATACTGCCGCCGATTTGGTAAAACAAGCATCCACACTCGAACAAACAGTGGGCAAACTCTACACCACATGGAAACGTTTAAGCAGTTTATCTGATCGATTATATGTAGATACAGGAGCAAGTACGCCCCATTTGCGATCGCTCCTCACTTGCTTAGAACGCCTTACCAGTGAAATTATTGAAGTCCCCCTAGACGATACAGGCGAACAAATTATTCGCCTCAAAGTTATGGTCGATTCTGAATAATATCAAGCAATCTCACTCTGCGAACCTCTGCGAAACCCTCTGTGACCTCTGCGTTAAAAAATAAAACTAACTCTTAATCCCCGTCGTAGAAACCCCTTGAATAAACTGCCGTTGTCCCACCAAAAACAGCAACACAACTGGAACCGTTGCAATCACAACAGCCGCCATCAATAAAGGCCAATTATTAGTAAATTGTTCCTGAAACTCTGCCAATGCCAATTGAACAGTCCTTAACTCCGGACGAGTGGTAAAAATCAAGGGTTTAAATAAATCGTTCCACTCCCCAATAAACGTAAATAGAAAGAGCGTAAGCAAAGCAGGACGAGATAACGGTAACATCACTCGCCAAAGAATTTGCAAACGATTTGCCCCATCAAGTGCCGCCGCTTCTTCTAACTCCACAGGAATGGTCAGAAAATATTGCCGTAACAAAAAAATGCCAAAACCACTAGCAGCCGTTGGTAAAATTAATGCACCATAGGTATTAATTAAATGTCCCCATTTCAACACTAAAAAAATTGGCACGACTAAAATCTGAAAAGGAATCACCAAGGTTGCCAAAATCAACAGTAAAAGCGTTTGACGCCCCCAAAATTTTAACCGGGCTAGGGCATAGCCTGCTAAAGCAGAAGTAATGACTTGAAACCCCGTGACGACTAACGCAACAAACGTGGAATTGGCAAATGCTAATAAGAAATTGCCACGCTGCCAAGCTTCCCGGTAGTGACTCAGCGTTAGAGCTTTAGGTAAAATGCTGCTACTGGTTGTCGGACTGCTCGGTGCTAGGGATGTAAGAACCACAACAACTAATGGCAGTAGTATCACAACTGCCCCCAGTAAGAGCAAAAATGCGATCGCAACTTTCCCCGGTAACACCCAAGGATTTTTCTCAGGCATAATAAGCATTTCTACTGATTTGATTTTATGCTGGAAATGTTTGATGGAATATTCCTTCTCTAGGACACTATTCCACAGCGACTAGCAACGATACCATTGATTGGTTAAGTTCAAGTGAACGTGATTTAACCCTATCCTCAAGGTGCCGGGTTAAACAATTTTTTCGCATCGTAACTCATGCACACAGGAGACAATCGACCTATGCAGCAGCTTGCAGTCAGTCCAGAACTAGATTTCACGAGTGAAACCTACAAGGACGCCTACAGCCGCATCAATGCCATCGTGATTGAAGGCGAACAGGAAGCTCACGATAATTACGTCAAATTGGCTGAACTGCTGCCAGACTATAAAGATGAGCTCATTCGCCTTTCAAAGATGGAAAGCCGTCACATGAAGGGCTTTACCGCCTGTGGTAAAAATTTGAGCGTAACGGCGGATATGGAATTTGCTCGCGAGTACTTTAAGGGTTTGCATGGTAACTTCCAGAAGGCGGCCGCCACGGGTAATGTCGTTACTTGCTTGCTGATTCAATCACTGATTATCGAGTGTTTTGCGATCGCAGCTTACAACATCTATATTCCCGTTGCTGACCCCTTTGCCCGGAAAATCACGGAAGGTGTAGTCAAAGATGAGTACTCTCACCTCAACTTTGGCGAAGTTTGGCTCAAAGAACACTTTGAAGCGTCTAAAGCCGAACTCGAACAGGCTAACCGTGAAAACTTGCCCATCGTTTGGCGTATGCTCAACCAAGTTGAAGACGATGCTCACACCCTAGCAATGGAAAAAGAAGCTCTCGTTGAAGACTTCATGATTGCCTACGGCGAAGCCTTATCTAATATAGGTTTTACCACCCGCGACATCATGCGGATGTCTGCTTATGGGCTGACTGCTGCTTAACATAAATTAACCTAATTGTCTAGCTTGTTTGGAAACGGCGGTGGTATAAGGGGGGGTAATTTAAAGAAATCCTAAGATTTTAGGTGAAAACCGATGAAAGCCTTGTTACTTTACCCCCGCTTTCCCCAAACCTTCTGGTCTTATGACCGATTTATGGAAATGGCGGGACTCCAGGCATTTATTCCACCGTTGGGGATTATTACCGTAGCCGCGCTTTTGCCGGAAAATTGGGAAATGCGGTTTTGCGATCGCAATGTGAACGCGGAAACGGATGCGGACTGGGAATGGTGCGACATTGTAATTCTTTCGGCCATGCTGGCCCAAAAGGAAGACTTTCTCGCCCAAATCCGCAAAGCGGTCAAGCTCGGGAAAAAAGTAGCTGTCGGAGGGCCTTATCCTACCTCAATACCCCAAGCAGCGCTCAAGGCAGGTGCCGATTATCTGATTTTGGATGAAGGAGAAGTTACTGTTCCACATTTTTTGGAGGCAATTGGCAGAGGCGAAGAGCAAGGAACTTTCCGAACCCTAGAGAAACCCGATGTCACGACAAGCCCCATGCCTCGCTTCGACTTGTTGCAGCGAGATGCTTACTTGATGATGGCAATCCAATTTTCTCGCGGTTGCCCCTTCAATTGCGAATTCTGCGACATCATCAATTTGTATGGTCGCAAACCTCGTACCAAAGAGCCAAAACAGACCCTAGCAGAACTTCAAGCCTTATACGACTTAGGTTGGCGGGGGTCGATTTTAGTTGTGGATGACAACTTTATCGGTAATCAACGCAATGTCAAGCGCCTGCTACGAGAGTTGATTCCTTGGATGGAGCAACGGAACTATCCCTTTACCTTCCTCACTGAAGCATCCATGAATTTAGCTGAAGATGCCGAATTACTGGATTTAATGGCTAAGGCTGGATTCTATGGCGTTTTCCTCGGTATCGAAACACCTGACCAAGATAGCCTTAAAGGGACTCGCAAGCTTCAGAACACTCGCAACCCATTAGTAGAAGCCTGTAATACAATCAATAAAGCTGGATTGCTAATTTATGCTGGATTTATTCTAGGTTTTGATGGAGAGCGATCGGGCGCAGGTCAACGCATTCAAGATTTTGTCGAAGCAACAAGCATTCCTCAACCCATGCTGGGTATTTTGCAAGCCCTACCTAATACCGCCCTTTGGCAACGTCTCGAAAAAGAACAGCGATTGTTAGAAGGCGTAGGCGGACTTGAAGTTGGCGACCAGAATACCTTGATGAATTTTACTCCAACTCGTCCCCTCACCGAAGTGGCTCAAGAGTATGTCCAAGCCCTTTGGATGATGTACGAACCCAAAAACTATCTCCGACGCTGCTTTCAACAGTGCTTGAATATCGCGCCTAATCCCCGGCTTCACCAAAATATGCACTTTCCCTCCGGCAAAGGAATTCGTCTAGTTGCCCAACTCATCTGGCATCAAGGCATCCGACGCAGAGAAATTCGCGCCCAATTTTGGCAGCAACTGTGGGCAATTGTGCGAACTAAGCCTCAATTTCTTAATATGTATTTAGGTCTATGTGCAGCCGGAGAACATTTTTGGGAGTACCGTGCTTTAGCCAAAAAACGGATTACTCAAGAAATTGGGTATGACCCACTTTTAGAATCCACACCACCAGAACCTACTCCCGTACTAATAGGAGGTTAATTAGAGATTGATTCACCACGATGGCTTCACTCATCCAGTTTGGATGTTCTCGTATCTTCTAGCTGCTCTTAGAAGCGGCATTTTTTTTTGATGTACTCCAAGAGAACTCCAGATCTGCCATCCCATGAGCTTGCCACAATGAGTAACAGCTCACCAATCACTGTTCAATTAGGGTAGGTTTCCTTTGTTGTAATATTTTTTAAAGTACTTTAAAGATTACTTGACTCTTCTTTTCATTCCATATCCGCCTGATTTACAGCTTTAGTAGCGAACAATACATGTTTGGTCTTATCGGTCATCTCACCAGTTTGGAACACGCCCAATCCGTCGCCAAAGAACTAGGCTACCCCGAATACGCCGACCAAGGGTTAGATTTTTGGTGCAGCGCACCGCCTCAAATCGTCGATACGATTAAGGTTACAAGCCTCACCGGCCAAACCATTGAAGGTCGGTATGTAGAATCTTGCTTTTTACCTGAAATGCTGGCCAATCGCCGCATCAAGTCGGCAATCCGGAAAATCTTGAATGCTATGGCTCATGCTCAGAAATATGGCATCAACATTACGGCATTAGGAGGTTTCTCCTCGATCATTTTTGAAGAGTTCAAACTGCATGAGAACAAGCAGGTTCGCAACATCAAATTAGAATTTGAGCGTTTCACCACCGGTAATACTCACACCGCTTATATTCTTTGTCGTCAAGTAGAACAAGCTTCTCAAAAACTCGGCATCGAACTCCAGAAAGCTACTGTGGCGGTTTGTGGAGCAACCGGTGATATTGGTAGCGCCGTTTGCCGTTGGTTAGAGTCTCGCACTGATGTCGGAGAACTCTTGCTAGTCGCCCGAAATCAAGAACGATTGCAATCCCTACAGGCAGAACTTGGACGTGGCAAAATTTTAGGACTAGAAGATGCCTTACCCCAAGCTGATGTTGTGGTTTGGGTGGCGAGTATGCCTAAAGGGGTGGACATCGACGGGTTCACGTTGAAGAAACCCTGTCTTTTGATAGATGGCGGCTACCCCAAAAATATGGCAAACAAAATTCAGCATCCGGGTGTTTATGTCCTGAATGGTGGAATTGTGGAGCATTCCTTGGATATTGATTGGAAAATTATGCAAATCGTCAATATGGAAGTTCCTGGTCGTCAGCTATTTGCCTGTTTTGCTGAGTCAATGCTCTTGGAGTTTGAAAAGTGGTATACCAACTTTTCCTGGGGACGGAATCAGATTACCGTAGAAAAAATGGAAAAAATTGGTGAGGTATCGGTTAAACACGGTTTTAGACCGCTATTGAGCTTTTAGCCCCTAAGTCCATCGGCTGATTGGTAGTCAGCCTCTGACCTAAATGATGGCGTCCCTGATACCCAACACAAACATAGACTCCCCAACTCCGACCAATTTTGAATTTTAGTTTGGAAGAAAGGGAATGAAAAGCTTCTGCCTGGTTCTATGTTCTTTCGCTTGTCCCTGACCATTCACTCCTAACCCCTAGCTAATCCCCGATGAATCCCGAACAAAGACCCTTTCTTCTCGACTTTGAAAAGCCTCTTTTTGAGTTGGAGGCAAGAATTAACCAAATTCGCGAACTTGCTGAAGAAAATAACGTCGATGTTTCTGATCAAATCCGCCAACTGGAGGCACGCGCAGTGCAATTGCGTCAGGAGATTTTTAGCGGTTTATCCCCAGGTCAACGCCTACAGCTAGCTCGTCATCCTAGGCGTCCAAGTACGCTGGATTACATTCAGGCAATTAGTGATGAATGGCTGGAGTTGCACGGCGATCGCGGCGGTTGTGATGACCCAGCAATCGTGGGTGGAGTGGGACGCTTGGCAGGCCGTCCGGTGGTGATGTTAGGTCATCAAAAAGGTCGAGATACTAAGGATAATGTGGTTCGCAATTTTGGCATGGCATCCCCAGGTGGCTACCGCAAGGCGATCCGGTTGATGGAACATGCTGATCGCTTTGGAATGCCGATTTTGTCCTTTATCGATACCCCGGCCGCCTATCCCGGTGTTGAGGCAGAAAAGTTAGGTCAAGGAGAAGCGATCGCGTACAATCTCCGCGAGATGTTTCGTCTGGAGGTGCCAGTCATCTGTACAGTCATCGGTGAAGGGGGTTCCGGTGGAGCATTGGGAATTGGTGTGGGCGATCGCTTACTGATGTTTGAACACGCCGTTTATTCGGTCGCTCCGCCCGAAGCCTGTGCTGCTATCCTCTGGCGAGATGCAGGGAAAGCCCCAGAAGCTGCATCTGCCCTGAAAATGACATCATTGGATCTCAAAGAGTTGGGGATTATTGACCAAATATTGCCCGAACCGGTAGGTGGTGCTCATTCTGACCCTCTAGAGGCAGCTTCTATCCTTAAGGAGGCTTTGCTCCAAAGTTTGGAAGAGTTGTCCCAACTGACGATAGGGCAGCGTCGAGAGTTACGCTATCAAAAATTCCGTGGCATTGGCGTTTTCACTGAGCTATCTGCCTGATCTGATACCGATAGGGGTTCTCAAATGAGTCAAGTACACTCATTTATCCCCAGACCCCAGACCCCTATTTTCTACGCAGGTCTTTAAACGGGTCAGCCTTTTGAGATGTTATAATTTCTTAGTAACAAATTTTTACACAGGCTTCGTACACATACAAATAGTCCATGTACTCCCCAATTTCAGCCATAAAAACTCTGTTGTTGGGGCGTTGACTGCCAAATAGGAAGGAGAGAATCTGTGCTTGTTAATAGCCCGGAAAAATACTGTTGTGTTTAATCTCGTGTATCTAGGGTAGTCCACCGACCTCAACACCAAAGTTATCAGAGAATTATCAGTTAATGTTCGCGTTCGTGGCTCTTCAGCAAAGAATTAGTCATTTCACCGGATGCCGTAAAAGTATCTAGTGAGAGCATCGAGTTAGAGAGTACTGGAAGATTTCATGACTTCTCACAATCGACAACATGCCCTGATTACTGGGGCTAGCAGTGGTATTGGCAAGGCAACAACTTTGGCCTTAGCCAAGGCAGGGATTGATGTGGCTTTAGTGAGCCGTTCCCAGGACAAGTTAGAAGCAATTGCCCAATCAGCGCGAGAACTTGGGGTAGAGGCGAAGGCTTATTCCCTAGATTTAGCCAAAATCGACCAAGTGCAAGCAGCTATTGAAGCGATCGCAACGGATTGGGCTGGGATTGATATTTTGGTCAATAGCGCTGGGATGGGTTATACCAATGCTGTAAGTGAGACACCCCTTTCAGACTGGCAGCGTGTCATTGACCTAAATCTCACAAGTGTGTTTCAGTGTATTTTGGGTGTATTACCCACTATGCGCCAGCAACATCGAGGAACGATTATCAATGTCGCCTCAGTTGCAGGTCAGCAACCTTTTCCCGATTGGGGTGCCTACAATGTCAGTAAAGCTGGGTTGATCGCACTATCGAAAACTTTAGCTGAGGAAGAACGCCCTTACAGCATCCGGGTCGTTACAATCTGTCCCGGTGCGGTCAATACTTCACTTTGGGATACGGACACGGTTCAAGCTAACTTGAATCGCTCAGCCATGCTGACTCCAGAAATTGTGGCACAGTCTATTGTGTACATGGCTTTATTGCCAAAAGAAGCTGTCATTGATTCAGTCACTTTAATGCCCAGTGCGGGGGTTCTTTAGAGTACTGTCTCACGGTGCGAGTTGTGAGTTGTGAGTTATTGATTTTTGGTTATTGCTCTTTAACGAACAACAAATAACAAACAACAAACAACAAAAATCACGCTCATTTTTGTTCAAAATTTCAATCAGGCTCATTATGACAATTGCTCCTTCCAACGGTTTTAATCGCGCTAACTCTGCTTCAAGTTCCACTAGCTCAAATCCCATTAATCGGGTTGAAACCCGACCTGATCGCAACACTCAAAATGGTCGAGAACCTAATTTACAGCCTCCATCAGAAGAACTGAATGATGAAATGATGGATGCGGTGCGGACGCTACTTTTAGGCGTTGGCGAAGACCCCGACCGAGAGGGACTGCTGAAAACCCCGAAGCGGGTGGCAGAAGCCATGCGGTTTTTGACAAGTGGCTACAATCAATCCCTAGAAGCATTGGTCAATGGAGCCATTTTTGACGAAGGCCACAATGAAATGGTACTCGTTCGGGATATCAATTTCTTTAGCCTGTGCGAACATCACATGTTGCC
This sequence comes from uncultured Microcoleus sp., assembly GCA_964588805.1. Classification (GTDB taxonomy): domain Bacteria; phylum Cyanobacteriota; class Cyanobacteriia; order Cyanobacteriales; family Coleofasciculaceae; genus CAZPRJ01. The sequence goes on from CAZPRJ010000007.1 coordinate 60,121, forward strand.
TTTCATTGGCCGCGCTCATGTTGCTTATATTCCCAATCAAAAAGTTGTAGGACTAAGTAAGTTAGCGCGTGTAGTGGAAATGTACGCCCGACGCCTGCAAGTGCAGGAACGTTTAACTCGCCAAATTGCTGAAGCGATTCAAACGATTTTAGAACCTCAAGGTGTAGCAGTAGTGATGGAAGCTACTCACATGTGTATGGTAATGCGAGGCGTACAAAAACCAGGTTCTTGGACGGTAACGAGTGCGATGTTGGGTGTCTTTCAGGAAGACCAAAAAACCCGTGAGGAATTTCTGAATTTAATCCGCCATCAACCCAGTTTCTTTTAGGTTATAAGTCATGGGTAATGGGTAATGGGTAATGGGTAGGAGTTATCTGCTTTACCTGTTACCCATGACTTTTTATGGATGGGGCGGGAATGTCAGGTGAACTAAGCTGGGGGATATGTCGGTGCTGCCTTAAGGTATGGTGTTTAAATAGCTTGCGATCATTTCTTTTTTGAGCGAGAACTCTAGTCACTAGACAAAGTAACTGTCAATGCTACTTAACAGAGCATGGCTAAACGTTCGTCACAAAGCCAGTTGATATCTTCCATAATTACCTCCGGGTTAGACCAATCATTGCAAAAGCCTGGAGCCAGTCGCAGAGATTCAGTCATGAGATCAGTTAACCTAATACCATAAAAAGGCCCATATCCAGGAATAATAACTGAACCTACCAGTTCTCCTCTATGATCTGCTGGTCTTCCATGTTGAGCAATTACATCCAGGAGGAAGTATCTTCTAACTAGAGAACGTCTATCTTCTTGAATCGACAGATTACCGTTTACTTCAGAAACCAGGTTTCGCTCTATACAATTTTCTAAACATCGACTTATCTCTCTTGCCGAATATCCTGCTTGTACAAGAAGCTGCTCGGCACTGTTTTTATTACCGTCCGACCGCGCAATAGCCTGCTCCAAAGATAGAGGAACTAGAAAACCTACTTGCTCTAGCTCTCTCCGGAGCCGGATTGCTGCGCTTCTAACTTGAAAAAATGATGTTGTTGTAGATTTTGATAATAGCTTTTTCAGATCACCATTTAGAGAAGAAAAATATCCTGCCCCATCAACGTACTCAATGAAGCGAGCGTCTGGTATAAAACTTAGAATATACTTTCGAGAAGTGTCTGTTTGATCTATAGTCTTGTGAGAAACACTACCAGAGTCACCAGCATAGAATTGAGATTGTATAAATATTTTTGGTTTCCATCCCAATGTTTTGAACGGAAGTACGAAATCATATCCACGAGTCTTTTTAACTTCGCTCGGCTCTTCCTTCTCCTGAGCGGTAGTCTGTCGTAGCTGTTCCTCTTCATCTTCTTCAAGCCGCCCCGTTTCTTTGATCGCAATCGTTCCTGCTTCAGGCTTAACGACAAAATCTGTCATGTTAAAGTCAATGCCTGGTTGAAGTCCCCACTCGACAAATCTCTTCCGTAACAAAATTTCAGGTTTGTGTCCGCCTGAAGCTGAAACTGAGCCTCTAACCTGAAAGACGACAAGAGGAGCAAGCAAATCGCGCTCCTTATGAAACTGTTTTAGCGTTGTGTAGCTATGTCCGATACTCCATAGCTGAGATACGCAAGACTCATCTTTCAAGACAAATTTGACAAATTCTTGTAAAAGTCTCTGTTGTTGATCTCTACTCTTTGATAGATCAGCAACAGTCTTCATATAAGAATCGGATTTCAGTACTCTGGGAATTTTCTTATAAGAGAGTACGCTGGTTCCCCCACGCTTCTTTACAGTAGGTATTGAATCCCAACCAGCCTCATCTCTTAGGTAAAGAGGTAATTGACATTTGCTATTATTATCTGATTTTCCGGTTACAAGAAACAAAACTGTAGCAAGTGCTTCAAGGTCTTTTTTCGCCTCTTGAGCTTCTTTGCCTTCGATATGCTGAATAAACGTGTTGGCTATCGGAATGGCATTACATGAATCTACCTGATTAAAGTTATCTGTTGCTGTTGTCAATGCTTCAAAAATTTCTACTACATCGTTCATTACTTTTTGAAAGCGTTCAGTATCCTGAATTTCTCCCAGAGATGGAGTAATCCAAATATCAAACTCTTTAAGTTGAAGTTCAATATCGAGGGTAACTGTAGGTAGCTTCATTACTGATTTAATTGATCTGCTGGCTATTGAAAAGAACTGTTCCTTTTGATATTTACAAAGATAATCCAACGTAGCAATAGCAAATAGTCTTGAGATGGGAGGAGGAACAGCATTACCGACTAGGCGATACCCACTCACAAGATCTACCCGAGACTTATCCTCAGTAAAAACAAAGTTATCTGGGAAACCTTGAAGGCGAGCACACTCGCGCAAAGAAAAGGGACGATTCTTTAAGGGGTGAAGAAAAAAGCGTGGATTATGAAAGTTAGTAAGTACAGTAGGTGATGGCTCATTCCAAAAGGGTCTTTTGAATAAACCTGAACAAAACATTGCTCCTTTCAAGTCAAATTTCCCGTTTTTATCCTTGAGATATCCTTTATGAATTAAAGACTCTAATTCTAAATCAATTGCTGTAATTTGTGAAAGTATCTCGATTTCTTTAGCAGATATAGGATTACCATTAGGAATGTTACCGTATTTTTTATGGCGACGATTTTTTGCTATAATTTCAAGAATAAGGCGCTCTCGCTCAGTAACTTCTCCGAAAACTTCTGGTATTTGCCAGGTATACACAGACGTCGCAGCATGCCTAACATTGCAAAGTTTTTGTCCTTGTTTTATATGTTCAAAGATCAATTCATACTCTTTTGGCCAAGTATTAGTAACTTTGTGATCTGGAAACCTGTCATCAAGTTCAATTAGATCAGAGATGGCATTTTTAATGGTGAAAATAGGTTTAAGATTTGCATTTAATTGAGTACGATCGGCACCAATGTAAATTTGATTATCTAAATGATCAAATAACCTAAATTCACCATTTCTAAATTTGACTTCATGAGTAGGTGATGGAAAACGAAAGAGGAATTCTAATTCTTCGCTAATGCCAACAAAGAAAGTTCTTCTCCTATGTTGTGCAACTCCAAACCATGCAGCATCTAAGATGCGATATTCAACTCTATAACCAATTTCTCTAAAGTCCTTTAAAATACGATTTAAGTAAGCTCCCTTAAAGTTTTGAGAAATTCCATCTACATTCTCTGCAATAAAGACCACAGGGCGTAATGTTTTAACGGCTTTCCACATCTCTGTGTAAAGCATATTTCTTTTATCGTTCTCATTTTTAGGGCCTGCCTTAGAGAAGCCTTGACACGGAAACCCTCCTAGAATCACATCACAGTGTCCTAAACTCAAGATATCTTTATGAAAGCCATCGGATGTAACATCCCGAATGAATACGTGTTGACCAATATTTCTTGAGTAACAGTCAACTGAAGCAGGGTCGAAATCACAGGCATATACCAATTCAAAACCAAGCTCCTTAAATCCAATATCCAGCCCTCCACACCCACTAAATATACTTACAACTCTAGCCATTGGCTGACCACTAATTCCGTAATTATCCTAATAGTTTAAGTATGTTTGACTAGTCCAGTAGCTTAAAGCGATGTGCAGCCGGAGGATTACTGCTAAGAGTACCTCTATATTCTCAGGCTTAGGCTTGAGGCAAAAATAACCATACAAAGACATATTAGTACAAATGCTTCAAAGCACACATCAGAAAGAATTATAAAGCGTTGAACAGCTGTCTTTAGCTTCTACCACCTTAACCACTAGGGATTCATCTATTACGTAACACTCGTGCCAAAGGCAATCACCAAGTGTGTGAGAACTGTGATTGTATCTTTAGCAAGCTTTTGCCTAGTTAATACTCATCATGTCGCGCTGTAGCAACGCTAAAGGCGATCACAAAGTGTACTCGAACCGCGATGGGATCACCCCCTCACCAATCCGTCGCCGACGACAAATAAGTTGAACTGTAGGTGTTAGAGTGGATTGAAAGGAGCATTCGATTCGTGATTGCTCTACGCTTTGAGTGATATTCGTTGGATGACATCAATTTGTCACTACCACTTCAGCGACAATTATTTGTCACAACGACACGTAATTAGTCCCGATGACAATAATCCATCACCGACGACAATTAATTAGTCCCTATACATCTATACAAGCCGATGGGCGGATTTGAACCGCCGACCGTTCGATTACGAATCGAATGCTCTACCACTGAGCTACACCGGCACCGATAGACCAATATAGCAAATTTTTTTACCTATATTCAGATTCTCACCGAAATTTGTAGCGGATTGTCCCTCTATAATCCCTTGAGTCTCCCTAGGCAAAAAATTTCTATAGTCGTGTCACCATGGAGGTAGGAAGGAAAAATCGAAACTGATGGCAAACTCAACCCCAAAACCTCCCAATCCCAAGAGCAAACGCAACCCTAGGAACCTGAATCCTGAAGAATATGCCAAGTTAAGGGCAGAGGCAAAAGCCCCTTATCGGATTTTAAGGCAATTTATTTATTTAGCGTTTGGAGCATCCGGGTTCATCGGTGCTTTTATTTTCCTAGCTCAGTTGGCAGCAGGGCGAGATGTGGCTACCGCCGCGCCGAACTTCGCTCTGCAACTGGGTGTCGTTGCCCTTATGGTTTGGCTCTTTCGCCTAGAAAAAAAGGCAGAACGTAAGAAAAATAGAACTCAATAGCACTTTTAACTCAATCTAAAACCATAAGCCCCTCGGCTAAGGCACATAATTTTCATTGAGATTAAATCACGGATTGTTAGGTATTCGTCTCTCTCAGCTAAGGATATGGTATGACTGACTGAATTACACTACAGAGTCTCCTGGGCTGACCACTACTGACTTCTCTCCTATTCCAAACTCTACAGATATTTTATCTGTGTTGAGTTTATCGACAATACTATGACAACTAACCCTCAACTCGGTCTATATCAAGTTTTTCTCAAGCTATGGGAGTATCATTGCACACTGCTTGATGAAATTATCCAGTTTGAAAAAATTAACTCTAAAAAGTTGTCCAACGCCCCCACCCGATATATTACGGGTATCATTCAGGCAGGGCAAGTGTATTTAGTGACGAACTTAGCAGACGGCAAAACCAAAACTTTATTTCAGCCCCAAGGAATTTGGACGATTGGTCGTGATCGCCAACTTGCCATTTCTATTGCCCATCGACAGCTATCTCGGCATCATGCTGTGATTCAATACGTTCCTGGCCAAGGATTTTACCTAGTTGATCTTAATAGTACCAATGGTTCCTTCGTCAATGGCGAACCTGTACATGGACGGATGCTCCTCAAAGATGGCGATCGCGTTCGTCTCAGTAGTATTGCTTTTTCCTTCTTTCTAGGCAACCAAGCTCAAATTCTCAAGGAAACGCCCCCCGATATCTTGGCAAAACTCAACACTTTTACCCCAACCTCAACCTCAATTAATTCCCAACCTTTAGCCCCATCCGAGTCAGATTTAGGCTCAAAAATCCCCCCCCTCCAATCGGTAGAAAACATCTCCTCATTATTGCCAGAACCCTTCAATTTAGAAGACTTGGGATTAAAGTGTTCTATTCCTCAGCTCAGCGCAGCTCAGCAATCGGAAATTTTAAACAGCTTTTTCAGGCGTCAAATTCAGAAGGTGATTGAACGAAACTAAACGGTTTTTAAAGTCAGGAGTCAGGAGTCAGGAGTCAGGGGTCATAAAAAAATAGGATGGACACTGCCCACCCTACTCATGTTACAAGCTTGAATTAAACCTTCAACTATTCCCTCATCTTTTACGCGGGGGATAAGTTAATAAAAATTACTCCTCCTCAAAAAGCTCTTCATCCTCTGCATCTATCGGAGAGACAGAGTTCGCTTGAACCACTGCTCCCATATCGAGTTTTTCCCGTACTTGCTGATCGACTTTAGCAGCAAATTCAGGATTTTCTTCGAGATAGCGAACCGTATTATCGCGACCTTGAGCGATATTATCACCATCGTAGCTGTACCAAGCTCCCTTACGGTGAATAATGTCGGTTTGTTCAGCAAGGTCAACCAAACATCCCAATCGCGAAATACCTTGCCCAAAGATAATGTCAAACTCCGCAATTCGGAATGGAGGCGCAACTTTATTTTTTGCCACCTTGACTTTTGCACGAATTCCATATTCGCCTTCACTTCCCTTTTTCAGGGTTTGAATGCGACGAATATCTAAACGTACCGAAGCATAAAATTTCAGCGCATTTCCACCCGTTGTGACTTCCGGAGAACCGTAGGTTACGCCAATTTTTTGTCGTAATTGATTGAGGAAAATGACTGTACAGCCAGATTTTCCAATGTTACCAGCGATTTTGCGGAGGGCTTTACTCATCAAACGCGCTTGTAAACCCACCTGGTTGTCGCCCATTTCGCCTTCAATTTCTGCACGGGGCACCAAGGCCGCAACCGAGTCAATCACAACGATATCCACGGCGGCAGAACGTACGAGTTGATCGACAATTTCTAAGGCCGATTCACCGTTATCGGGTTGGGAGACTAAGAGGTTGGCAATATCAACACCTAAAGCCGCAGAATAGGTGGGATCGAGGGCATGTTCGGCATCGACATACGCACCCACACCTCCGGATTTTTGCACTTCTGCCACGGCATGCAAGGCGAGTGTGGTTTTACCGGAACTTTCAGGGCCATAAATCTCAATAATGCGCCCTTTCGGCAAGCCACCACCCAAGGCTAAATCCAGCGTAATTGCGCCACTGGAAATGGTTTCTATTTTCATGCGGCTGGCATCGCCCAAGCGCATGATTGTGCCTTTGCCAAAGGTGCGCTCGATTTGGTTGAGCACCAAGTTTAGGGCTTTTTCCTTGTCGGGACTGTTGGTGATTGGGGTAGCCATTAATGCCTCAAGAACTGGGGATTAGGATGTGTTGGAAATAACAGATCAATTGTACTCTATTGTAGCTCTTACCTCGGAGAATTACAGGCGAGTTTATCATTATATAACATGGCTAAATCCTTTATAGGAAAAGCGTTTGAGGAACTTAACCTGTTGTAACTTCTTGGGACTCCTGTTGTGAGTACAATCATAGTTCTTTGCGATCGCTCTGGCTGTCATCCGAGTTAACCTTGTGAGCTTATGTTGTTTGTTTTTTCCTTATTCATCAAGGAACCCAAAGGAATTATCGATCCTGTGTAGACCCAAGTTTTCGCGTCAAACCCGGTTACTCTCTAAAGTAGCCTCGGTTTTCAGGCTCATTCCTGAATTTGTAGGTACTAATTCAGTATTTTTACGTAGATTTAAGTAAAAAAAATGACATTTGATTTTACAGACACTCTGTTACCCGAGGCCGCTTTATCAGTGGGTGGAGTCACCGATTACATTCAGGCGTTGTTAGAGCAGGATGGACAACTGCGGCAAGTTTGGGTGATTGGGGAAGTTTCTAGCGCCAACCGACATCGCAGTGGCATATTTTTTACGCTGCAAGACCCGGATACGATGACATCGATTCAATGTGTGGTGTGGAGTAGCCAAATGGCTAAGTTAGTCCAGCAACCTGTAGCTGGAGAGCAACTGATCATTTTGGGTAGTATTCGAGTGTATCCGCAGCGAGGACAGTACCAGCTTTCAGTGTGGCAAGCATTACCGGCAGGTGAGGGGTTGCAAGCATTGCGTTATCGGCAATTGCGAAACCGACTACAGGCAGAGGGACTCTTTGCTCCGGAACGTAAGCGATCGCTCCCCACCCATCCTCAAATGATTGCCGTTGTCACTTCGCCGCAAGCGGCCGCCTGGGGAGATATTCAGCGCACACTTCGACATCGATATCCCGGTTTACGGGTGTTGTTATCACCCGCTCAAGTGCAGGGTGAACTCGCTCCAACCTCGATTGTGCAAGCGATTGAGCGAGTGGAACGAGATGGTAGGGCGCAATTACTGATACTATCGCGAGGAGGAGGAGCATCTGAGGATTTGGCTTGTTTTAATGATGAACGAGTGGTGAGAGCGATCGCAGATTGTACGATTCCAGTACTGACGGGAATTGGCCATCAACGGGATGAATCGTTAGCCGATTTAGTGGCAGATGCGTATGCTCATACGCCTACCGCAGCAGCAGAGTTGGCAGTTCCAGAATTAGCAAGCCTGTATCTTGAACATCAACAACGACAACACGCTCTCTATAATGCGGTCAATCAGGTTTTAGAATCCTCTCGCACTCGATTGCAATCTCTCAAAGTACGATGGCAACGCTTACCCCTACAGCGACAACTACGAGAGGAAGAAAAAGCGATCGCTCAAAAGCGTCAGCAATTGCAACAAGCGGCCTCACGTCGTCTTCAACAATCCAGAATACACTGTGAATTTTTGCGGCAAAAGCTGGCAACTCTTGACCCGGAAAATGTTTTGAAACGAGGCTATGCAGTCGTGCGAACCGAACGTGGAATGATTGCCCGATCAACAACAGATTTATCTCCGGGACAAGAGTTAGAAATTCAGTTGAGTGATGGTCAAGTTAAAGTCAAAGTCACAAAAATTCTGCACTAAGGATGGGGTTTAAGTAATTCAAATTTATCAATCAACTCTAGTTGAAAAAACCTATACTCCGCTACTGAATCAAAATAACCGCCTCTTGTGCTTTCGCATTCAGGGCATTTTTCAACTCTTGCCCCACCTTCACAATCAATTCATCAAACGCTTTTTGATTCTCAAGTAACTGCTCTCTAAAAACCCTCTCTAACTCCGGATTCATCTGCTCACAAATCGAATCAATTTTACTATCATTCAAAAGTAACGGACGACTCCAACTCGGAACATCTACCTTAGTTTTGATAGTTTCTTGGGTTTTACTCCGCGTTATCTCCACGCCTGCCGCCAGTACTGAAACCCCATAAACTAACACAATTGGCCAAGTCAAATGTCCTGTTAAAACTAAAGCAATAATACTACCAACCGTCCCGCTTCCAATCACTACATTAACGATAAACCCCACAGTCTCCGCTAAAATAGCATCTCCAATCGCTAACTCTGGATTCACCACACCCGGATCGATACCCTCCTCAAATCTCAAACTGCTTCTAGGTATCTGATACTTTTGACAAATTGGGTCGGTTTCTTCAGCTAATTCTGGTTGAATTTTACTGTTAAACCAAGTAACGGATTGATTTTTAACAAGCTGTCTAGCGCTATCACTTTTAATCCACTCCTCCGCCTGCTTCTTCATTACATTTTCTAAGTCAGCTAGCGTCCGGATTTTCTTATTTCGCCACTCTTTCAAATTAGGTTTAACTACATTTTCAATCAGTCCCTCTGAAAGTGGCTTGGTCAACAATTCAATTAACTCTGGAATATGCTTTTCAATCAAGTCTTTCAGTTTCTTAGAATCAAACCGTTGATTCACCTCTTTCTTAAATGCTGCCGCACGCAAATCCCATCGTCCCACTCGTGCTAAACCTAATGCAATACACCGTTCCGGTTCCGGATCGGGACGTACTTGAGTATCAGGTTCTGGAAAAATTTCCTCACAAATTTCACGGGTAAATCTCATACGAGATGCACCACCTGTCATCAACAGAAGCTTTGGTATAAATCCTTGTTGATCGAGTTTTTCCTTAGCCTCATTCACAGCCTCGCGAAATGATTGCATCCAACTCTTGCCTTCCAATTCCGGCAAAGGTTGATTTAAAATCTCTTTCATTACCGCTTGATTCACTTGCGGAATAAAGTAAATCTGCTCATTAATCGACTCAAAACCACGCGCAAAAGATTGGGGATGGTTGTAAAGTTGTTCATTAGAAAAATAATCTTCTTTGGCTTTCCGACAAGCTAGTTCACAACGTGCTTTATGATGGGGATAATGCTCAAATACTTGTTCAAGCAATGCTTTATCCTCGTGATTAGCAACAGTCCGAGTGAAAATTGCCTTATCAATTAAAGTGCCGCCTAAAGTATTACTACCAAAATCAATCGGTATCTCGTGTAAGCTCTTAACTAAGGTAAAATCTGTAGTTGAAGAACCAATATCAACAATTAATACTGATGATTTAAGTTTGTCATAATCTAACTTTCCCGCTTCTTTGGCATGCATGAAAGCCGCTCGCGATTCGGGTATCACACTCAGTCGGGGAATCCCCGATTCTTTCAATAATGCTTGGTATTTTTCGCGATCGCTCACCGACCACCCAGAAGGACACCCCACAAAAAAATGGCTTGTTTCTCCCCCTTCAATCTGCTTACTTTCTTTCAAAAGATAGTAATACGTTTCTAAAAACTTTCGGATTGTCTTTTGGTAATTCGGGTCATTATTGGGTCTTTGCTTAAACGCAATTTCTAATAGGGTTACACCCACTTGAATTAAAGCTTGTTCTCCAATCAAATAGCCAAGGTCTGGATGCCAACCTAGAGCTGTAATTTGAATCTTTTTATTATTAACTTCCAGCATCTCTGGCGGCTCGATGCTCTCCACTCTCGCCTTAGATACAGCCGTTTCACCATGCCCTAAATCGAATCCAATTGTTTCTAAAATTTGCATAAAGTCTTAGACTATCTATTAGTATTAACGATTAATTGCTTAGGAAAAATTTCCATTATATTTTCCCTTTAACTACTGACTGTGTAAGGGAATCCATGAGTTGCACCTACTCTTTAGCTTCTGAGTGTGCGGGTTCAATCACTCGACCTCTTCGCAACAAAAGATCGCCCTTAAACAAGGCAGGAGTAATAGTCACATAGTCTCTAGCTGAAGGGTCAATACTGGGTTCAAAGTCAAAATACTCACGATAACTAACTTGGTTATCAGGTCTGTAAATTTGAGTTTGAATTCCCTGCTCCATTAAAATTTGGGGCAGAAGTTTCGTCAGTTCTAACGACATCTGAGGTTTCTCTAAGAATGACGCACCGATCAAGCGTTGCACAAGATTTAATAATTCTGGCAACTCTTCTATTCCACTCGATTCAATCGGTTTTTTCATCTCTTCAGCCGATGCAACAGCCAAGTCTATAGTACTTAAAGCTTCCGAGAGATTATCAAGAAAAATCTGGCTATCGATGTGTATAATTGGCTGAGATATTGTCAACATCTCAGATGAGTTTGAAGCCTTTTTACGTTCAGCTTTATCAAGTTGAGTTACAACCTCTACTCCTACTAACAAAAACATCAACAAAATACCCATCCAAGCTCCTCCGGGAGCCTCTCCAGACATTGAGAACAATGATTCTAAAACACCTAAACAGATAACTCCTTGTAGCACTTTTAAAATTAAGCTTTTAGGGTAAACTTTTTTTGCTTGATTCGTTGTTTGCTCAGACTCTGATTCTGAAATTTTCGTCTCGTTAGCCGCCGTGAGAGTACTGATAGATTGTCGTAGTGTCTCCAAAAAAAAGGAAGCTAAACGGACTTGAGCCATATTGAGTTGGCCGGTATAATTCCGTTCAAGATTATCGAGTTGGTTTTGCACCAGCTTAACAACTTGCTCCGGACTCGTCGCCTGCTCAATTTGTGTTTGAAGTGCGCTCCGTTCTTTGCTAAAAAGTGTAAATAGTGTTTTCATTGCATTCACAAAACTTCAGCGTTACTCTTAATCGGGAACCTTTCATTATTTGACTTAATTTTTACCTAAATGCTGAAGCAAATTTTACTAATTTAACCTAGATGTAGTATTTTGAGCATCACAAGCCTATCAACCAAACTTTAATGATGCGATGCTCTCTATCAGGCTACTAGCAACTACAGTGAGTCGAGCTGAGACGTTCACGATTAATCGTTGCTTTCCCTTATCTAGGATAGCTCAGTCAGTCCTATATTTTTTATAACCCTGTAGAAGCTCTAAACAGAGCATTTCCTATTTTCTAAAAATAACTTTTCTTATCTTGTCTTAACTTCTATCAGAGGGAACAGTTTGGTGTATTTCTTGCCAAAAATTTCATCTTGTATGGAGTTGTATGAAATTGGGGTAAGAGCTATTACTGGTATCTCAACGGATATGACTCAGTAGATTGTATGCTATGCCTGGACACAGAGGCGATCGCTGAACATCCCTGCCCCAAAATCATTAGCTTATATTAAAAAATATTAAATTATGTTAAGAAATTTTGAACATATTGAGCAAATAGCTGGGGATTTTCAAAGTGAATATTATGACCACACTGAGTGGCTACTGCTAACCTAGCAGATTGGCAAAGCCTAACTATTTCAGAATTGATGGCGATAAATTTGGCATCATATTCACCCACTATTAGTAGTAAAGGAGTTTGGTTTTGTTGAAGTTTATCCCATAAAGAAGGTTGACATCCAGTACCTAGATTCCGGAGGGACTTAGCTAATTCCCTTGGATTATTTCGTAAACGGCTTTCTTGGAGTTGCTTGAAATTTGAGTGCGCTTTTAAAGATGCGAAAAGAGGCTGGTTATACCAATTTGATAAAAACGTTGAAAAATCACTTTCTTCTAGCTGTCGCGCTAACTTCAAATCACGTTGAACTCGTTCTAATCGATCCCCTTGGGTTTTTAAGCCAGGAGACACTGATTCAAGTATCACTTTAGAAAAGCGTTGAGGAAAATTTAAGCTGAGGTATAAAGCTAATCGTCCCCCCATTGAATAGCCAAGCAAAAAGCATTGCTGAATATCTAACCCATCTAATAGGTTCATCAAGGCGTAAGCGGTTTCTGGCATTCTATAGCACTCTTCACCATCCTGAATCCTGGTTTTTCCATGACCGGGAAGGTCAACAGCGAGGTAACAAAATGAGTCAGATAGCAACGAAATTATTGCATCAAATTCATGGTTATTTCCCATAAATCCATGCAAACAAAAAATTAAAGGTTTATCTCTGTTTCCTCTCAAAGAATAGTGAAACTTAAACGGATTTAATATCATTCTCGATAGTTCAAAATCTAACTTATTGAAGGTAGCGTACTCTTCTCATTTAAGGCATAGAATAGCAGTTACTCCTTTAGGTGAGCAACTCGTGATTGTGCTTGTGATACTCTAAAAAGCTGAGTTGAAATCGCTTGTAAATATCCCTGCTTTAATCAAGAATATAGTGCCAATCTAATAAACTGCCGAGGTGATAGCCATGCCAAAATTAGAATTGACAGTTGGACAAGTCATCGATTTGATCAAACAGCTACCGCAGAAGGATAAATCTGCGGTGATGAATGCTCTCAACCAAGAATCAACAAAAAGCTCTAGTAATAAATCTGAGCAAGAAGAACAGCAGTTACGTACTGTCAGTGCTCAACGAGGACTCGATTGGGATCGCTTGAGTGAAGATGACAGGGATGTGTTAGCAAGAAAGTATCTGCATCAGGACTAGCGAAGCGAAGCTGTCCGACAGTGCAGTGCTTTGCGATCGCCAAAGCGTAAAATCCCCAAATAACCCAGGGAATCATCCCTATCTGGACGCATTTTCTCAAACTTTTATAAAAGATAGTTGTAAGGGCGAACCTAGCACAACTGATGAGGATTAACCCTAAGCAGTGCTTTTATTTCCATCTCGCCCTTACAAAAACCTGATGAGGGAGAAAGATTTCCTTTCGCCGTCAAATCGCAGATTATGACGGGAGACTTCTTGCAGAACTAGTTAAGATGCCCTGAAATCTTTCTCTCCTGGCTTCTATTTTTCTAGATAGAACGTGCTAGTTTTGAGAACTAGAAACAAACCCTAGCGTTAAGCTGTCAGGAGCGAGGAAGTGAGCTAGATGATACGCTCTTTCCTCTGTTTTCAAAAGAATTGTTTCGTACAAATGGCGAGTTGCGCGATCGCCTAAACTTTCTGCTTGCGCTGCTTGACGGCGAATTAACTTAATAATTTCTTGCTCAGCAGCCAAATCGTGTTCCACCATCTGACGGCAGGTAAAGACTCCATCCGCTTCTGGCGTAAAGCAGCACAATTGCGCTAAGGCATTGAAGCTGGCAGCCGGAACTCCCCCTAATCCATCCAAGCGCTCTCCTACGTCGTGGACATGTCCCTGTACCTCTTCGTAGCTTTCATTAAAAAATTGATGCAGCATATAAAATTCTGCACCTTCTACTACAAAGTGATGCTTTTGATACTGCAAGTAGAGCGCCTGAAAGCTTGCCAAAGCCATGTTTAGCCCCTCGCAAATCGGAGCCGTAACATTATGCTCGAGCAAAACTGGATTATCGTAAACCTCGCCAAACGTCCGTAGTAAACCCTGAGTTTCTGCCATGGTCGTGTTCTCCTATCATTAGGCAGGTTTTATTGGCAATGATAAAGTGTAACACGCCTTCCTCGAAAATTTCAGCCCAAAAAGCATCCACCCGCAATATATCAGTCTTTAGGTTTGCGGGTTTTCTCAGTGTCTGGTATCGGATTTAGCTTTTTTTAGCCCATTTAGTTGAGAATATTTAGCATTTGTTTTATTCTAATCTATGGATTGACAAGTTAAGAAACATCGCCATTGTTTATATCCCCCGGAAAGGTTTGAGGCTTTGTTGAAGTTACTAATGATAAATTGTCGCATTTTTGAAGGCCAATGAATCCATCTAGTTTCAAGCCCGAAGTCAGTCAAGCGATCGCGATTAACCAGGCTGATCGTTGGCAAGTCTACAGGCGCTTACAAGAGTTAGACATTCCTTGTCAATGCAGGACGAACCAGCCTTTGAGCTATCAAATCGATAATGTGGCGACTGCCATTCAAGTCTGGAGTGTCGTGCGCCAACTTACACTTCCCCGGCGTGAATTAGCATCTTGGCTCGAGGACTGCTGGCAAATGTACCGTTAACACAGAACAATCTTTGTGTCTGTCATTGCCTGAGCAGCAAGCTAAAGGGATAGACAAAAAACACCAATCCGCAGTCTCAAGGCTTATCAGTACATCAATATATAACTTCCGACCCCAAATCGATGAAAATTTGGGATTTTGAGGGGTCGGTTGAAAACTTAATGGCATTTCCCATTAATACGTATAGATTCACTCTTGACTGTTGAAATTACATCCAACACTGGACACTCAAAGACTTCTATGACAAAATCGGCAATTCTACGTTTAGAGGGCATCACTAAACAGTTTGAACATTCCTCTTACCCAGCCGTTGCCAATGTCTCATTGACGCTACAACAGGGGGATTTGTTAGGGTTACTTGGCCCTTCTGGCTGCGGCAAAACTACCCTGCTGCGAATTATTGCAGGGTTTGAACGCCCAGAATCGGGACGAGTGGAATTGGGGGGACGCTTGGTGGCAGATCATCAAAATTGGGTTCCACCCGAACATCGAGACACCGGGATGGTGTTTCAGGACTATGCTTTGTTTCCTCATCTTAATGTGGCAGAGAATGTGGCTTTTGGATTGAAAAATAGTCGTGTTCGGAGTACGGGGCGATCGCTTAAACAAAGAGTCAAAGAAGCGATCGCGTTAGTCGGATTAGCCGGATTAGAAAAACGCTATCCTCACGAACTTTCAGGGGGACAGCAACAGCGAGTAGCTTTGGCGCGTGCTTTGGCACCTAGACCAACTTTGATGTTACTCGATGAACCCTTGAGCAATCTCGATGTTCAAGAACGCTTGCGCTTGCGCCAAGAAGTGCGATCCATTCTTAAGGAAACAGGAACATCTGCGATCTTTGTCACTCACGATCAAGAAGAAGCACTTTCTATTTCCGATCGCGTGGGTGTAATGCAAGGTGGACGCTTAGAGCAGTTGGGAACCCCAGAAGAAATTTATACTCATCCAGCGTCCCGTTTTGTAGCAGAATTTGTCACTCAAGCTAATTTTCTCCCTGCCCAACGCCGAGAACACCTTTGGGAAACCGAAGTGGGATTATTTGAGGTGAAAACTCACAAATCCAAACTCAATCAAGCAAACGATTTCCAATACTCTTCCTTCGATAGGGGGGAGTTAATGCTACGTGAAGAAAACGTTATTTTGCGACCTGATGATGAAGCACAAGTTGTGATTCGCGATCGCCATTTTTTGGGGCGTGAGTACCGCTACTGTTTAGAAACGCCTTCTGGAAAAAGACTGCATGCCCGTACAACCCTCAGCACTCAGTTACCCATTGGAGCGAGAGTCCAGTTATCTGTGACGAATCCCTTACAAGTTTTTCCCCTGGCCTCGTCGCAGCCAGAAAGTACCAGTATGGCTTTAACCAGTATGGGTTCTTGAGGCTTGTTTTTTCTACTAATTCTCGCTCTACAACCACTGAGTCAAATACCCACTTTAGTCCCCCTGATTCAGGGGGACTGCAATAGCTAGGGGTTGAATAAAGTGCCACTTCATCGAGAATTGGTATTAATATTTCACGAACCATAATTAACTCTCTTACAGAGTACTTTTAATCCATATAGGACTTACGCAAATTAATTTTTGAAGCACCATTGGTAGGGGCGCTCTCCCCGTGTGCCCTCACTATATGTGGAGTTCTTGCGTAAGTCCTGCCATACTAAAAAGCGAGTGGGCTTTTCATCATTTTTGCCCATTGATTATGCATCAGTTCGCTAAGATTATACGCGGCCTAAATGAGGGGTATTGACCCATACAGGTTTTTTCACATCTCCATTAATATGATTAATCGGCAGGCTCATACTTAACCTTGCCACTGTGTTCAAGCGCTTTTCGATTACTAGAAAAGCTGCTCTGCTTGCATCTACTAAAAGGAGAACCCTATGGCTTATAACAACCTGTTAAATCCGTGGTGTATTATCCGTCAATTGCCGAATAATCACTCGCTGTGTATTGTCCGTTTTCGTCGCCGGAGTGATGCTGAAGATCATTTGCAAATTTTGCAACGGAAGAATCCCACTGCCAGCTATGAAATTACTTTTGATATCGCTTCATACCAATCCAACTTGATGGCTCAGCATTTATTTCCCTACAGAAGGGAACTGGAGATAGAAAGAGTTTGAGAGCAGCCTGAACATTTCAGCTTTCATTGCCGTGATTGAGCAACCACAGACAAAATAAGAGAACTTGCCGTCGAAAAAAGGCCCAACCCTACGACGGCAAGTTTTATCTTTACGAGCTTCTGCTGGCAAAAAACTCGCCAGATTTCTGCTGAATGCAGCAAACTAAGGATGAGTCCAGTCTGAAGCGTCCAATTTGCTATGCGAACCCTTGCTGAAATTAACGACAAAATTCGCCATCGTCGTGTGGTGGTACATACGGTAGAAGAACTAAAAGCAAGAGTAGCGGAGGTTGGCGTTACTCAGACGGCAAAAGAGGTGGATGTTGTTACCACCGGCACCTTTGAACCGATGGAGTCTTCAGGTGTCATTCTCAATTTGGGTCACACTGACCCACCGATTAAGATTCGTAAATGTTGGTTGGATGGTGTTCCTGCGTATGCTGGCTTTGGGGCAGTTGATTTGTATCTGGGAGCTACTCAAAGCATTGATTACAGTGGAGCTGGAGATGGCCTAGAGAGTGAAGAATCACGGGAACGAGGTGGGGGTCATGTGATTGAAGACCTGATTTCGGATAAATCAGTACAGTTACGAGCGATTGGACAGGTAACGGATTGCTATCCCCGAGCCACCTTTGAGACGACTATTACCCGCGATACGATTAATCAATTTTATTTATTCAATCCCCGCAACCTGTATCAAAATTTTATTGTTGGTGTTAATGGTGGCGATCGCCCTTTATTCACCTACCTTGGCCCCTTGCAACCTCGACTGGGGAATGCCGTCTACTCGAATCCGGGAGCCATCTCTCCCCTGATGAATGACCCCGACCTCAAACTAATCGGAATCGGAACTCAAATCTTTCTCGGTGGGGGTATTGGCTATATTACCTGGGAAGGCACACAACACTTTCCTCTACAAAAACGCCTTCCTAACCGCACACCCATTGGCCCGGCTGCCACGCTGGCCTTGATAGGAGATGCCAAGCAAATGAATTCCCGGTGGGTGAGGGGTTGCTACTTCAAAAACTATGGGCCGTCTTTAATGCTAGGCGTCGGTGTACCGCTACCAATTTTAAGTGAAGAAGTAGTCAGTCACTGTGCTGTCCAAGACCAAGACATTGTTGCACCCGTTGTAGATTTTTCAATTCCTCGCCGTGTTCGTCCGACCTTTGGCTTAGTCAGCTATGCCCAACTGAAGACGGGACGCATCACTATTGAAGGCCAAGCAGTACGAGTAGCTCCTCTGGCCAGTATTTACCGCTCCCGTCAAGTGGCTTTAGAACTCAAGCAGTGGATTGAAAAAGGGGAGTTTACCCTAACTGAGCCAGTCGCTTCTATTCCGATGAACCGCTCCTTTTTGCCTCAAGACTTGTATACGTCCTTATAGCAGAAGGCTCCAAGGCAGAAGGCAAGAGGGCTTTTATGTTTATTTTTGGTATGTGGTCGTTTTAGCCTTTATATCTGCCCCAACTGACATCTTGCACCATTCTCCATAAGCCCGATAACCCGCCAAGAACTTAAGTTCTTGGCTAATAACTCAAGTCCACTAAAGTGGACTAAAATTCTCATCCAGTCGTCTTTAGACGACTTTAACTATTAGCCAGGGGTTTAAACCCCTGGCGGATTCTTGCGACTGGTGCAAGATCTGAGCCAATATAAGCTTTATGGCGACAGCTATATAAGCAAAAATGAAAAGAGGAATGAGAAGATTATCCTCATTCCTCAAATGTTCGGGCTTTAGTGTTTAGCTAGAAGAGTTAGAAGAATTCCCCGGCTGTCCTCCTCCACCTGACTTATCAGTGCGCTTGACCGGTTTTGGTAGTGGTTCTCGGCGTTTAGGAGGAGACGAAACGGCAGGCCGTTCGCCTTTGCGAGGAGGACGCTGGTTAGGAGCACCTCTTTTGCCTCCGGGTCTCGGTTTCCCTCTTCGGGGAGGAAATTTCCTTCCACCTGGAGGACGTTTCTTCGCAGGCAGCAGTCCAATATTATTGGCCTCCTGAATCAAGAGGTTATTTTCCTGCAACTGGACGTGCAAATCCCAAAAGTGTCCGATGACTCGTCCTTCTCCTAAAACACCACTCAGTTTGAGTTTGAAGAACTTCGTCTTATCTGCCTCTTTTCGCGGAGATTGCTTGATTTTAACAATGACTCGCTCTTCTTCCCGCGAGTGGAAAATGACCTCCCCACGAATGGAGAAATAGCCATCTTCAACGGGGGAAGAATCATCAGGTTCAGATGATTGGAGAGATGTTTCTTCTGGGGGTTGTGGAGTTTCTGCAGTTTCTAGAGTTTCTGGAGTTTCTGGAGTTTCTGGGAGTTCTTGAGATGCTTGGGATTCTTCCGAAGCTTCAGTTGCCGATGAAACAGGCTCGTCGTCTGAGGTTTGACGATTGAGTTTTTCCGGTTCCCACACGCCCACAATTTGAACGTGTAAGTTCCCGTCTTCCTGTCTCGAACGGGGATAAACAACCCAGAGGTGAGGCTGGTCTAAGCTTAAGTGATTTTTCACCAAGCTCATGACACGACCTAACAGGACAGCATCGATGAGCGTTCCATCGGTCGCCAGTAATGTGCCTCGCGTCAATTGCTCTGCAGAAGGCATATACTGTCCCCTAATGAGTCCGATCGCTCGGTACTGCATCGGTTCACTTGGCGGGGGAATGGGTTGCTGTCGCGGAACCTCTGATGGCATATTTTCGATAGAGTCAGCTTCGGTTGCTGACGGCGTAACATCGGAAGAGTCGCCCGTTGGCATTCCTGGGGCATCAATTGGTACACTGGATGTTTCTGGCGGCATTTCACCAGAAGACTTGGGTGAGTCGGAAGACCGATTCACAGAAGGACTCATATAACCTCCTAGCGGCGGAGACACATTACCCTTATGGGCGTTGGGCTGATGTAAAAAGTACATTGGCTGGATCACTCTCTAACGGATGGAAGCATAGCCAGGGGATTATTACCCTAGGACAGGCTTTTCAAACCGCTTCGAGGGTGAGGGCACTAAATATCAGTCTGCCCATTGTACAAAATGCAGAGGGATGACTGGTATATCCGCAAAGTTTATGGAATCTTTAATCGGACAAGCTCGCCCCTAAACAAATCTAGCCTAATGCTGTCCATATTCTGGCATGCTGGGAGTTTGGCGAGGGGAAATCTCGTCGTTAATCCAGGAAGTTAATCAAGTCTGGGAATTTTATTTCCTTAGCGGGAGTCCTGGGGAAAAGGACTAGAGCAACAAGTCAACCCCTTAGGGGAATTCAAAATTCACACTTTCAAAATTAAGAAAAATAATTTTGAATTCAAAAATGGTCAATGGCGCTAAAGTCTGAAATGATAACAACAGAGTTGGAGGAAGTCTTGTGTCTCAAAAGCGGAATCCCTGGATCAAGGTAGTCATGGTACTGGCCTTACTGGCATTCGTTGGTTTTTCGCTGATTCCTTTGTTGGGCGTTGTATTTACTGAGAATTCACCCTCTACAGAGGCAACGTCCCCTGCAACACCAGTCATTTCAGCCCAAAAGCAAGCTGAACTAGAAGCTCAAGCGAAGGGTTATGAACTGGTTGTGCAGCGAGAGCCACAAAACACCACAGCACTGCGGGGGCTTTTAGAAACACGGCTCAAGCTCGGAGATATTCCAGGAGCCATTGAGCCTTTAGACCAGCTCGTGAAGCTCTCTCCTGAGCAGACCGAGTATGCGGTCTTGCTAGCTCAAGCCAAACAGCAAATGGGCGATAAGGAAGGAGCGGCTCAAACCTATCGCTCGATTTTAGCCTCGAAACCCGGAAATTTAGATGCTTTACAAGGGCTGGTGAGTCTATACATTCAGCAAGAGCGCCCAGAAACAGCCATTGGATTGCTACAAGATACCTTGAAAACAGCAACTCCGGTGAATGATATACAACCGGGAACTGTGGATATTACCTCGGTGCAGCTATTGCTGGGTCAGGTTTATGTCTATGAGAAACGATTCACCGAAGCGATCGCCATTTATGATGAGGCGATCAAAGCCAATAAACAAGACTTTCGTCCCGTGCTTGCTAAAGCGATTGTTCTCTCCGAACAGGGTAAAACCACAGAAGCCAAGCCACTATTTACAACGGCTGTTTCTCTAGCCCCCCCTAAGTACAAAGACCAAGTTCAACAACTCGCCCAAGAATCCTTAACACCCAACAGTGCTGCTGCGACACCAGAAGCAACCCCTAACAGTTCTTCGGCTGTGCCAGAAGCCCCGGAAAACGCGCCATCCGATTCTTCAGAAAACACACCCGCAGTTCCCAGCTCAGCAGCAACAGCCGAAACCCCAGGAACATAGCCGATAGGGGAACCTGGAGTGCCATTTTCATTGAGCTTTTTTCCCTCCCCAGCTCCCCCGCTCCCCCGCCCCCCAGCTCCCTAGCTCCCCTGCCCTACCTCAACGGGGCTGAGGCCAAGGAATTTCAGCGTTATTAGCTAGCTGATTGGCAACCGCCGCCGCACCATAGCGGTTGAGGTGGCTGGGGTCTGAGAAATAATCATTTTGCTTGGGCCACTGCCGAGCCATATCGATAAAGTAAAATCCGTTACCCACCTGTCGCTGCATAAAGGTTTGAAATTGCTGTTCGCGAGAACGGCGCACCCAGTCTAAGTAATCTTGGTTGAGGGGCAAGTTGACCAGAACAAATGGAATTTGTTGCTGTCTGGCGAAGGCTTTGACGGAATTGAACGCGGTCATTTGGCGACCCGCTAAACTGAAAGGCTGATAATCTGCATCGTAGCGACCTGCAACTCGGGGATTATTTTGATAGTAGGTTTTCGGGTTGAAACGATCATCTAAGGGCAGAAAACCTGTGGAATTAATGGCAGAACTGGTATATCCTGCGTTACTACGAGCTAGCGCTAGTTGAGTAGGAGCCGCTACACCATCAAGCTGAGCGATGAGCGGCAGTCCCTCAATGGGGGCAGAATGACGGGTTATCTGGAACGAAGTACCCAGTTGCTGCCACGGCTGAGCAACAATGGCCGCCATTGCCGGACTCAAAGCGGTGGAATTCCTTAAGGCTGCACTAGAGGTTGAAGGGTCGGAAATCTCTTCACAACCCTCAGGGATTTCAGGGGGACTAGCCGGAAGTTGGGGGCGTTCACCTGCCCTTAAGCGTTGGTATCCAGCAGAGGCTATCATACTGTCGTAGGTGCGATCAGGTCGTCCACTGTTAAACGCACGGACTCCATCCGCCCAGAGAATTAACCGAGGTAGTTGTTCTTGGCTCAACACTTGCCGGAGTTTGAAGTCAACCATCTGAGCGGTTCCACCATTGACCCCAAAGTTGAAGATTTTGAGATTGCCTTTGCCATTTGCAGCTAAAGCTTGCTGCAACTGCTGAGGATCGATACCGACTAAAGCACGGGAACTGCCCACAATCAAAATATCAGGTACTCCCATCGCCGCAATGTATGACAGATACAGAGACAACTGTTCGTCAAAAATTGAATTGCCAAAGCTGGTAAAGGGGAGTACAGAACTAGCGGTTGATGCTTTTTGTATGGCAACCTCTAAGTTTTTGAAATATTCAGTCACCTTTTTCTGGGCAAAAACTCGCTTAGGATTATCGGGGGGAACTGCTTGCATAGCTCCAATCGCTTGTAACCAATTGGAGGCCACTAAATCCCAATCTTGTTTCGAGGTTGCCGATTGGGCAAGAGTAGCAGCACCCATTGCTTTATTGATTCCCTTATTGAATGAATCGATGGGGCGGCAATCGATAGGAGATTCTTGGGCAACCGGACGTATTCCTAATAAATGCTTGGGTGACGAGTTTTTGTTGACCTGAGCCTTGGGTTGTGATGAAGAACAACCCGTAATTAAGGTGAGTAAGGCTAGGGTGATGACACCTTGGAATCGAAGGCAGAATTGAGCCATAGCGCGATTTCAGAGTAACACTAGACTCCCTATGCCTGGATTCCCACTCAGGGGCGTTCTTCTAGAACTAAAATTCTAGTGGCGAGAGAGTCCTATTATTCATTATCGTTAGCAATAGACCAATTGGTTTTGAAGTTGAGTCTTTAGATTGGGGATTAATGATTGATAATTCCTTAAAAAGAAGGTGATTAGACTCAAAAGTACTTCATCTACAATTAAATGTTAAATTTATGTTTTTTTTAGACTTCAGCTAAAGCTTGACATTCAACAACCAATGTGCATGATAAATTCTACAATCAGATTCGATTCTGAGAGCGGTAGCGCTGCCGGTTGAAGTCACAACAATAGATTAGACCTCTGACCTCAAGCAAGATTAAAGATATGCTGGGAGTTTTTTTGTTCGTTCTATTTTTCGTCTTCTCGAGCTTGCTTTTTAAGCGTCCAACGCCACAGAAAATGAGGATGACTCAATTAATCCCTAACCCTCTACCCCTAATGGGTGTAGAAGCGAGTTCCAAAACTGTTTCTGTTACACTGCCTTGGTGGGTAAAAATTGTAACCGAACGTCCACCTTGTACTTACTTTTTTGGCCCATTTGCGAGTGCTAGCGAGGCTAGGGATAACCAAGCCGGTTATATTGAAGACCTCGAACAAGAAGGAGCTACAGGAATTGAACGGCTCATCTTGCAAGATCGACCTCAAACATTGACAATTTATGACGAACCTGAGTAACAATGGCACAATGAAAGACCGACTCATTCGTTGGCTCAATCAAGTTTTAGTCATCGATGTTTTTCTAGTTTTGTTAAGTTTTGCTTGGCTGGCGATCGCAGTTGTGGGTCGTGCACTTAATGTTCCCTTAGGACTCGATTTGTGGTATCGCCTCTGGGAACCTGTCTTTACACCTGCAATTGGAATTTTGATGGCGGGGGCGCTTTTAAGTGGCTTAATTAGCCAAATCTCTAAGCGACTTAACTCCAATTAGAGGAGAGTAGTAATGGACTTAACTCGTCTCATCACCTGCGGACTGATTCGTGGCATTGAATTGATTGAGCAGCGCTAGAACAATCGCGTTAGGATCATTCGTCTCAATTCCCAACTGCTGGGAAACTAATTTGAGTAATTCCGGGTCTTGCTGCAAGCGTACCAGCAATTCATCTAATGTCAGCGTTTCGACTTCTTGGTTTTCTGGATTTATGGGTTCTCCCTGTGGGGACGCTACCACTAAATCAGGAGAAGATGCGGTCGATGAGTCATCAGGCCCTTCGTACTCCCAAACCACTCCACTGGCACTGGGATTACGACTCAACAGTTGTCTGCCAATTTCGTAGGACATATGGCCAATTCGGTGTAAAGAGGGGGTGGCTAGAGCTTGTTCTCCCAGATAAACCATCCGCATCCCTAACTCTTCATTCGGTGCGGGAGAGGCTAACACTCTGGCTCCAAAACGCTGTAGCCAGGCTACCCAATCTGCCTCAGTAGTACGTCCTTTAAGTCCTTCAAACCAACGTGCTACCCGTTGCTGATTCCAGCCGTGTGCGACTCCTTCCACCAGTTGCATAAACAGATACTCATAATCTGAGTCTGAAAGGGGGGGCGGTGCTTCTGTCATTGGCGTTTCTGCTGAGGAACCCGCAGACGCTACTAATCCTCTTTTTCGGGATGCAGAAGATTGGGAAGTTCCACCGCCAAACAGACGTCGAAACAACCCCTTAAGCCATTGCCAAATCTGTTTGAGCATCTGTTGCCCCTGTTACATCTCGTCATTTTGATTTTAGACCCGTCGTCCGTATCGGCGTGAGTTTTATTGTGAAGCATGGCATACACGGCCATGTTTTTTATTTTTAACCTTCATGTATACCGAGTGTTCTGGCATAGCACTGGGTTGATGTAACGTAGTGGGCAATTTTAATCTTTAAATACTTGAGGCTGAGCTAAATGCTAAATAAAGTTGTGAAGCTAAATCCTGAAGTTGATTTATTTAACTTAAAGGGTAAAGACTGCCTAGTTCAGTTGCGGTATAAGTCTCTAGATTGGCATTTCTTGATGACAATAGCTACATCGCCAGTAAATTTCTCCAAAACGAATATGACAGAGTAAGGTATCTGAGCAGCAAGGACAAGTATGTTTCATCATCATTAATTGCCCCAGCGTTTTGGCTTCATGCTGATGAGTGTGATCTGTTATTGGGTGAGTTACCTCTTGGAGCGGCTTGATTAAAGTTAAATTGGCTAGCATTTTTTAAACTTGAGTGAATAATAATTTCAGTATAGTTGTATTTTCTTGACATAAAAAGTTAATATTAGATATGATTAAAAGTTTTATTTTTGTGTTAATGTTAAGAGACACTACAGTTGAGTAGCTAGGAGATAGAAATCTACTTTTCCTATCGGATGGGCTTTGGGTGATAAGAGCGATTGCATCTTTGCTTACGGTAAGAACAAGATGCAACCCTGCACAGTGCAACGTTTATGGGATTCGACGTACAACAACATCACGCTGCCAGTCTCCACATCTGTGCCTTATCGTGAATCAGCCTCTTGCAGGGTTCAGTTCCATCGAGAGGCAATAGTTGAAATGGTTAGGTGAAAATCCCGCTCAAAGAGCAGACAGCAATTATTTCCTCCATTAGGATACATCCATGTTTGAACGCTTTACAGATTCAGCAATTAAGGCGATTAGGCTCTCTCAAGAGGAAGCCCGTCGCCTCGGACACAATTTTGTAGGTACAGAGCAAATCTTGTTGGGTCTGATTGGAGAAGGAACGGGTGTCGCTGCAAAAGTTTTGCAATCGATGGGCATCACTCTTAGAGCCGTCAGGGAAGAAGTTGAAAAAATTATTGGCCGAGGTGTTGGCTACGTCGCTGTTGAGATTCCTTTCACCCCAAGAAGCCGTCGTGTTCTTGAACTGTCCCTGGAAGAATCTCGCTCCTTTAAGCAGGATTACATCGGTACGGAACACCTACTTCTGGGGCTGATTCGGGATGGAGAGGGGGTGGCGGCAAGAGTGCTGTTCAACCTGAGAGTTGACCCAACACAAATCCGGACTAGAGTCATGCAGGTATTGCTTGATTCAGCAGCTAACCAGACTGATAATAGCCGCACCCGCAAAAAGACACCACTCCTTGATGAATGTGGCACTAACTTAACTCAACGAGCAGCAGAGGGCAAGCTCGATCCAGTTGTAGGTCGGCATCAGGAAGTTGAACGAATGATTCAAATTTTGTGTCGTCGCACCAAGAACAATCCTATCTTGATTGGAGAGCCTGGAGTGGGTAAAACGGCGCTGGCGGAGGGGCTAGCTCAGCGCATCGTCAACAATGATGTACCCGAAAGTCTACAAGGTAAGCAGGTTCTCACTCTAGAGATAGGCTCGTTGCTGGCAGGCACTAAGTACCGGGGTGAGTTCGAGGAGCGCCTCAAGGGCATCATAGAAGAAGTTCTCGCTTGCCAGAATGTAATTTTGGTGATTGATGAGGTTCATACTTTGGTTGGGGCTGGAGCAGCGTCAGGTTCTCTGGATGCCGCTAATATCCTCAAACCGGCCTTAGCGCGGGGTGAACTTCAATGCATTGGTGCAACCACGCTGGATGAATATCGTCAGTACATTGAGCAGGATGCTGCCTTAGAACGTCGTTTCCAACGGGTGATGGTGAATGAACCTAGTTTAGAGGAAACAATTGAGATTTTGTATGGGTTACGCGATCGCTATGAACAGCACCATAACCTGGAAATCTCTGACCTTGCCCTAGAAGCAGCAGCTTCGCTCTCAGACCGATATATCTCAGACCGCTACTTGCCTGACAAAGCAATTGACCTGATTGATGAAGCAGGTTCTCGCGTTCGATTACTCAACTCTAAAGTCCCCTCGGTTGCTAAGAGCCTAAACAAAGAACTACGTCAAGTTCTCAAAGATAAAGAAGAGGCTGTTGCACTGCAAAAGTTTAGCAAAGCAGGGGAAATGCGCGTACGCGAACTCGAAATTCAGGCAGAGATTCGACTCCTCCTCCAAGATATAAATCCCAACTCCACTTATGCTGAGGGCATTCCTATCGTTAATGAAGAGGATATCGCCTACATTGTTGCCTCATGGACAGGAGTACCGGTAAACAAACTGACTGAATCTGAGTCCTCGAAGTTGCTCCAGATGGAAGATATCCTGCATACTCGGCTCATCGGTCAGGAAGAAGCCGTCAAGGCAATTTCCCGCGCAATTCGTCGCGCCCGCGTTGGTATCAGCAACCCCAATCGCCCCATCGCTAGTTTTATTTTCTCCGGCCCAACAGGTGTAGGCAAAACGGAACTGGCCAAGTCACTGGCAGCTTACTACTTCGGGTCGGAAGCCGCCATGATTCGGTTGGATATGTCCGAATACATGGAACGTCATACCGTCTCCAAGCTCATCGGTTCTCCTCCCGGTTATGTAGGTTACAACGAAGGAGGAAAACTGACTGAAGCGGTTCGTCGTCGCCCTTATACGGTAGTGCTGTTTGACGAAATCGAAAAAGCACATCCCGATGTGTTTAACCTGCTGCTGCAAATCCTGGAAGATGGACGTTTGACGGATACCAAAGGCCGCACAGTGGACTTTAGAAACACGTTGTTGATTATGACTTCCAATGTGGGTTCTCAAGTGATTGAAAAAGGCGGTGGTGGTCTTGGTTTTGAATTTTCTCAAAATCAAGCTGACTCTCACTACAGATGTATTCGCTCCCTAGTTAATGAAGAACTGAAAGCTTACTTCCGTCCCGAGTTCCTCAACCGTCTCGATGAAATCATTGTCTTCCGACAACTGACTAAAGATGAAATTAAACAAATTTCTTCCATTTTGTTAGGTGAAGTACGTACCCGTTTAACTGAGCAAGGAATTACTCTGGAAGTCACTGAACGGTTTAAAGACCGTCTGGTAAAAGAAGGTTATGAGCCCAGTTACGGAGCACGTCCTCTGCGTCGAGCTATTACCCGTCTGTTGGAAGACTGCCTTGCCGAGGAAATCCTAAGCGGTCGCATCAAAGATGCAGACACAATTGTTGTTGATGTAGACGATGAGGGGCAAATTAAAGTCCTACAAGGCAATAAGCGAGAATTACTGCCACCCACAGTTCACCCCCCGTGCTGATTCGCCTGTTATCGAGGAGGTTTAAACTAACGTTGGAGACTTCTTTTACATCTGGAGAGCAGCCGAGCTGATGCTCCATAGGCCAAAGGAAACAGTGATGCTCCAAGTTTTCAATCAATATGCACAAGGAGATGTTCAATGAGCAAACAAACCAAAGTCAAAGTCATTAAAGAAACCTTTGGAAATCCTGACAAAGATGGCTACTACAGTGGAGCTTATATCTTCAGTGATGGTACAGCCGAGTTTGTCTGTGGTTACCAAGCTCCTACTGGCGAAAGCAATGGTAGCGAAGAATACTACAACGTAATGCCAGCGACTCCTCAACAAGTCTATGCCAAGTATGGAAAACTTGAAGAAAGACTTTGAGTAGCAATCGGTACTTCAATATTAATTAGACTCGGCTATCTTGCCCTTTCAGAAGGGTACAAGGATATCAAATGATTTTTCAAGAAATAGTGGACTTGCTTACAGAAGAGAGAGTAATTCGGATTCTAGGATGTTCTACTCGAATCTTTTACAAAAAGCTTAAATATTTTCCAGCTCCCAAATCGACAGAGGACTGGGGGGCAATTCAGGATATCAGTACTAGAGTCGGGATACACACAGAAGATCTGACGACCTTACTAGAAATTGCTCAGACAGAAAAAGCGGCTCTAGAGCGAGTTAAGCGGGATGAGAAAGAACACAAGAGATTGTTTGCCCGAAGAAGGAGAACGGACTATTAACTAGTGCTACACCAGCATGACTCAATTGAGTAAAGCCAAGGTGCATTTTATTTATATTATTGCTTCCATAACTTACCAACTGACTAGTACAGCGTGGCAGTAGCAAAGTGGTTGAACTCACTAGCTCAGATTATGCCTTATTGAATGAATTGTACAGGGGTAGTGGGTGGCTACACTAAAAAAAAGCATCCTAGCGATCGCTAGGGTGTACACACTCACTCATACACTCATAAATTCGTCATGCAAGCGAAAATAATCTGGCAACAAGGTAGCGATAACCCCGATAATGCTAACCACTTAGCTGCCATCAAGCAATGGTGGAGCAACCTCCATGACAAAAAAATCACATGGCGACAACGCCTGATTCCTCAAGTCGGTGATGTCAGCACCCTTGACTGGGAACCTCAACGCTTTGATGAAGAATTTAACATCCAAATGCCTCAAGTTCGTGGCATTACCTTGTTTTGGCATAAACCCGAAAGCAAACAAGAACGCAGCACCACACCCCGTCGATTGGAATTTGATGAAAGTAAGCAGCAGCTCTACATCTATCCTCAATCTCAAAAAGAGCTAGTAATCCGTGTTAGTACCCCAGAAATTATCTATCAAAAAATAGAAATAAAAAATCCTCAATGGCAAGGTATCAATGTAGGAGAAAACTACATTTTAACCCTACGAGATGAACAGCAAAAACTAGAAATTAAGCTTATTCTTAGTCCCAGCAATCTTGAGCAACTGAAAGCTGAGTTTCCTGATTATTGAGTATAGGCAACTAGCGCTAATCCTTTATTTTTAGGATGGCCATCTTTATCAAGTAGAGATTAATTTTGTATTCTAACGTTTAATTCCTTGATGATCAAGGTTAGTTTTTCGATGCATTTATCCAGTTTCACGGCCATAAGGAGCATCACTTAAAATTACCTAACCAGAGAGATTTTAGGGTTGGAAATATATTGTAAACATTAAGTATAGTATTCTAAAAGGCAGCTAGTATCTAGTTGTTCTAAGTTGTCTTTCAGATTCCAAAAATTAAATCTACCCCAAGTTTGTAGTGAGTGAAATTATCCTATTACTCAACCTTCGTTTCCAACAGCAGCTTCTACCCATTCAGGATTGGATACTACCCATTTCCCTAATATTAGGGAGTTTAATTGCTGGATTAATTTTTGAAAGAATTATTCTTAAAAAGCTCCAGAAATTTGCAGCAAACACTGATTTTTTCGGACAAGAGGTAGTTTTTGCCGCATTACAGCACAAAACCCTCATATGGTTTTTCCTGGGAGGGTTGTATGCGGCTATTCTCACATTTCCTCTGGCGTCTAATGTTTCCCAATTACTGCAAGACATTATCACGGCTGTTTTTCTGTTTACAGTTACGCTGGGTTTAGCAACCTTAGCGAGTGGTTTTGTCGGGTTGGCAGCCCAAAAGGCACAAGGGGGACTCCCAGCCACTTCTTTACTGGCTAATCTGGCAAAAGCGCTGATTTTTGTATTTGGTATTCTAATGATTCTTCAGGCATTAGATATACCCATCACACCAATCATTGCGACTTTAGGGATTGGTAGTTTAGCCGTTGCTTTAGCGTTTCAGGATACTTTAGCGAATTTGTATGCAGGTATATTCCTCATCGCATCCAAGCAAGTGCGGCCAAGTGACTATATCAAGCTAGAGAATGGGGAAGAAGGGTATGTCGCTGATATTACTTGGCGCAATACCACCATTCGGGAAATTCCCAATAATTTAATCGTGATTCCCAATTCAAAACTGTCCTCAGCGTTATTTAAAAACTATCATTTACCCGCCAAAGAAATCGTTTTAAAGGTTCCGGTTGGCATCAGCTATGATAGTGACCTGGAACAGGTTGAACAAATAACGATTGATGTAGCCCGATTCGTGATGCAAAATGTTCCTGGTGCTGTACCGGACTCTGAACCGTTCATTCTGTATGAGGAGTTTGGAGACTCTAGTATTAATTTCACTGTTTTTCTCAGAGTGAATGAATTTCTAGCCCAACGCCGTGTTAGGCATGAATTTATTAAAAAATTGCATCGGCGTTATCAAGAGGAGGGCATAGAAATTCCCTTCCCCATCCGAACCCTGTATATGAAAAACTAGGGAAAGTAGTTGTTGCTAAACAAAACCCCACAAGTTTAGAACATTGTGGGGCTTGCTGATGATTTGGTGGCGGGAGGCGGATTTGAACCACCGACCTTCGGGTTATGAGCCCGACGAGCTACCAGGCTGCTCTATCCCGCGTCGCTTTATCTAGGATAACTATAAACACCTCAAAGTGTCAACTCTAAAGCATAGAAACTTCGCCAATCACCTCCAAACGCTTGAAGGTACTGAGTTTCATATACATCTCAGACAGGGTTTCCGAGAGCGATGGGCTAATCCACCCCATTTGCTTCAGGACTTGGATAGCAACGGCATACTTAGCGCGTTTAGCTCCATCCATGACCTTAATGGCCAAACCCATTCCTTCTCCAATGCGACCAATACACTGAATTCCTTCTGCCCCTGCTTTACTCACTAGCTCCCCTTGAGACAATCGCATCAGTTCGGTATCAAACGCGCCATCTCCTGCAACCAATTGAGGGTGATTAATCATAGCGCGGACAATCCGCTCCATTGACCAATTATCACCAGAAGCGAGTTGAGCATATAACGAGGCGATTTGCCGCAGTTGCACGAAATAAGTGGGTGCCCCACAATCATCGTGGGCTGGAATCAATTCTTCCCCCGGCATTTTCATCAACTCGGCTACCTGGCTCAAAATTAACTTTTGTACGGGATGATTGTACTGTAAGTAATTATTCAGCGGCCACTGTCGTTGCTGACACACCGCTAACATTCCCGCGTGTTTTCCCGAACAGTTATGCTGCAATGAACTTTGCTTGCCTTCCGGAACCGGGCATTGAAGTTGTGATGGGTCAACATCACTACGCCACAAAATGTTAAAAACTTGCCGGACTTGTTCCATCGTTCCCTGATGAGAACCGCACATTACGGACAAGTCCCGATCATTCAAGTTGTAGCGTTCTAGCGTGCCGGTAGTGGTGACAGCTAGCGCCTGAAATGGTTTGAGCGCTGAACGAATAAACGTTGAGGTATCGGGATTACCTGCAACGGCAAGGACTCGCCCCCGATTATCGCAGACAACAGCTTGGACTTGATGCGTTGATTCGACGATACCTTCGCGGAGCAAGTGGACTGCTAATACTGGTGTTTGTGTTCGTTTTCCCCTTGTCATGCCTATGAATTTAACACCGTAAGGGGACAAAAATATTGCCGTTTTAGCAATAGTAAGTTGATTTTGAGGGACTGCTGAGAGTCTTTAGAGTCTATAGAAAATTCCAAATTAGGCCACCACTAAAAACCAAAACAACAAGAAAACCAAAGGTACGCTGGAGGCGTTTGAGAATCGGTTGGATTTGATACGAGACAATTAGGCGATCACGAGTCAAAACTTCTGGCGGCTTTGTCCAGGTTTGACCGTCATACCAACCTGACTCCTCATAAAATATGGTCTCTCGCAACAGGCGATCGCGCACATACATCCAACCCAAATACAAGCGCAGCAACATCAAGGCTACCAATACTCCCGCACCCGCCGCACCACATAAGAGAAACTGCGCCGTATATCGACTGGGAGCAAAACTAGCGGCAGCAACGGGGCCGGCGACGAGCCACCCCACTGCCCACACCCAAGCCAACTTCATAATATAGCCTTGCAGCTCCAACGTCCCCCAACCAAAGAACCAAGACTCTTTCAATTCTTGGTACTCATTGAGGGGTTGCTGTTCGGTTGGAACTGGACAGATAGAAACAGAAGATTCCTTCATGTTTTCATGTGTTTAATCACTGTTGCGGCTGAGATACCTGAAATTCAATCTGTTCCGCATGTCCCCAGAACGCTTCCAAATTATAAAACTCCCGTTCCTGTGGCAGCAAGATATGGACAATGGCCTCACCATAATCCTGAAGCACCCAGCTACTCTCGGCCAGTCCTTCTGTCCGCAGTGGCTGCTGTTGCCACTCCTTTTCAACTTTATCCTCAATGGCCTGAGCAATTGCCCTGACTTGCGCCTTAGAATAGCCAGTGACAATCACGAAGTAATCTGCCAAATATGACACATCCGCGACCCTCAAAATGAGGATATCCCCGCCTTTACGGTCATCTGCTGCCTGAGCGATGGTCAAAGCCAGACCTTCACGGGTCTGTGAGGTTTGAGTCTTGTTGGTCGAAACTAAGGTGGAAGGCATATTAAATCGATCTCTCATTCAATCAATCCTAAATTCCTGGTTAAAAACGATCGGAAAGTACATTTGGGGAACTCGCAACAGGGAAACCCAAAGGGGCAGAGCCAGGAAATTCTTGACTCCCGCTTGAGATTCATCCCTTCTATTGCTCGATATCCCGTTTCAGACTCCTTGCCCCATTGCATTCAAACTTCTGTTGTTGTTAGGAAATATTTTGTGGGTGTTTATCCTTGAATCCCATAGTCTCAGACTCATTGTTTGCCTCCTGTGCCGTCCCGAATCTTGGGATTTGGCTCGACATACCCAGTGCCCAATTTCGAGTTAAAATCGTGCGGGGGTGAATGAGGCAACGGCTATCAAACAGGAATTGCAATGAATACTCACAGGTTAACCAAACAGCTTGATAAAGATTTTGTTGACTAACCAGCCGCAATCGTTCCAACTTTTGGCTGTTTCCCCGACTGGGTTCCAAGCTGTCAGCGAGATAGACCACACAGCTTAAGGGACTCATTTTGGGCTGCCCCAATGTATGATGGGCGATCGCCTGTAATACATCTTCATCTTGCATCCCAAATTGGCGTCTAGCGACAATAGCGCTGACATCAGCATGCAACAGATGAGGCGTGGCTTCGCAGACGGGATCAATTTCTATTCCCTCATCCCTCGCCATCTGCAACAACACGTTGGGTTTAAAATATTTAGCCAGGTCATGCATCAGTCCAGCCCAGGCTGCCTTTTCCACATCTAGACAGTGATGCCGAGCCAGTGCGACGGACATCTGCTCTACACCCAAAATATGCTGAAGCCGAGAAGCAGGTACATTGTCTGCTAACCAGGTGAGAACCTGATCACGCATCAAAAAACTCCTATAGACAACGTTTAAAAGCGGCGGTTTGGATTACAGCAATGCTAAGCAGTTTAGGATAACCCTTATTGTAGCTTAAGGCTTCTTCAGCGAGGCAAAGAGTTCCTCATACTGATCGAGCGCTTGTTCGAGAGTGTAATGCTCTAAGGCATACTGTCTACTCTTTTGAGAGAAGAGTTTAACTTTTTCGGGATGATGGTAAAGCTCCAAAATTGCGGCGGCTAGAGCATCTGGGTCTTCTGGCGGGACAGTCATTCCCCCCATTGCCATTCGGAGGAACCGAGGCAATCAGCGCACGACCACTCGCTAAGAGAACTTGGATTTTGGATGGTAAGTTAAAGGAAATCACATTGTGTTTTTGTACCACTAAGCCCACATCAGCCGCCGCTAGCATTTCGGGTAAGCGTTCACGGGGTTGAAGGGGGACTAATGTCACATTGTGTGCGCCAAACACCTCACAGCAGCTCTGTAATCGCTGCAAGGCTTGTTCTTCTCCGACAATAACGATAGCAATATCCCGAATGTTTTGCAGACGGCTAGCGGCTTCAATAACGGTTTCTAAGCCTTGAGTCAGGGCAATATTGCCTGAATAAAGAGCGACGAACTTATCCCCAAGCTGATGTTCAAGGCGAAAGGTATTTTTTTCTCGAGGCAAGGGATGGATAAACTTAACGTCAACCCAGTTGGGAATCTGTACAATTTTGTGAGCAGGAACTCCTTCTTTCCGTAAGTGTTCACTGAAGTCTTCCGCAATGACGCTGATTTTCGTGGCGGTTCGGTAGGCAAATTTTTCTAAGCCTTTAAAAATACGGATGAGTTTGGGATTCTGGAGCAATCCAACGTGAACCGCCGCATCCGGTAAGATGTCCTGGAGGTTCAAAATAATCGGTGCGCGATGTATCCATCCTAAAACAGCGGCGGGAACTGCAACCGGTAAGGGGGGGACAGTGATAAAAATTACATCTGGGCGCTTGCCCCTGAGAGCGTGTACAAAGCTTGTCATGACGAAGCTCAAT
Source organism: uncultured Microcoleus sp. (assembly GCA_964588805.1). Taxonomy (GTDB): domain Bacteria; phylum Cyanobacteriota; class Cyanobacteriia; order Cyanobacteriales; family Coleofasciculaceae; genus CAZPRJ01. The sequence goes on from CAZPRJ010000007.1 coordinate 94,852, forward strand.
TCGAGCAATAATCGGTCGAGCAACGTGGGCTTGGGGCGAACCCAGACATAACTCCGTTGCACAGCTACGCCATTAGTCAGTTCAGTCAGGTATAACTTACCTCGATATCCGTCATAAATCCGTCGCTGGGGATAGTTAGGCATTCCCGTTACCACACGGACTTGATGACCTCGTTTGACCAAACCTTCTGCTAGCTCAGTCACCAGGGGAGCAATCCCAATTGGCTCTGGAAAGTAGTTATAGGTATAAATCAGAATGCGCATGGTTTGAGGTTGCAATCTGGGTAGATACGGGCCGAAAATTCGGGATTGTCTCTCCAGGCTATCCTTTGGTTCATTAAAGGTGTAGAGGATTCCTGGCCAGAAGCGACGGTTCGAGGGAGCCTGTTGAGCTTCTGGCATCGTGGAAAATGGCGGTAAGAGTTTTGGGGTCTTGCTTAGCAAAAATTAACCATCACAGGGAGAGTATTAGGGATTTTCAGCAAGAAACGCTAAAACGATGGGAACACACAAGGATATCTACCGCAGACTCTACTGAGCTTAGAGGGTATTTGTCTTTGAAATCGATACGAGTGGATTGAGCGATCGCGATGCACTCCTGAGATGCTTAGTGAGAAATTCTCTAGCGATCGCCCGTTTTTTATTCTTTAGTTCAAAGCGACGATAATACTGAGCGATTCGGAGGATTGTCAACTAGCGTTGGGAAGTTATTGAAGCCATTTCAGGGTCAAAAAATTTACCGTTAAGTTAATCTATCCTAAACAGGGCAAGTCTTTTAGCGACTAACATCCAAATTTTTAACTGAACAGGACGCATTCAAGAGTTATACCTAACAAATGTTAAGGTTTGCGTCCTAATGCCGTCAAAACTCGCTGTTATGACTTCTGGGCGATCCCGATTGGCCTGTGGCAAGGCAAAATTGGAACCAGAACCTAATCGTCAAGGAGAAGACGATGAGTATGTCACGCTTTCGTAAGATTTTGGCTCCTGTACTGTTGAGTCTATTACTGCTAGTAACGGCTTGTGCCAAGGAACCTCCCTCTCGTTTTGAACAAGCTCAGCAGGAAAGCACTCAGCAAAAAAGCGGTCAGGCTGTTGTTAAAGATTCCACTCAAGGAGCTGAGTTTAATAAATTTTTCCCGAAAGGGGGTAGCGGTTACGAGCGAGTTTATACCCAAGAGAAAAAAGGCTTTGCCGAAGCTAAGTTAAAGCAAGGTGGCAAAGATATGGCAATGTTGTCCATTTCGGATACCAAGAATAACCCGTCAGCATTAGCCAAATATCAAAACAGCACTCAAACCATTGGGGGTTATCCAGCCACAACATTGGGCAGTACTCAAACCAGTGTTTTAGTCAGTAATCGCTATCAGGTGAAAGTGAGTTCCCGTAACCCTTCATTTACGGCTAGCGATCGCGAAGCTTGGATACAAAAATTTGACCTGAATGGCCTAGCTCGACTGAAATAAATTTATCTGGAGTGAAATCTAACCGTCTAGCTTAAGTTCATGCTATTGCCACTCAATGCCTAGAAAAACTTGCGATATCTAGGGGATGGGCATACCACTAAAAATCAATAAAAAGGAGCCTACATGAGTAAACCCATTTATGAACAAGTGGATGAGTTACCGACCAAAAATATCACCACCATGTCGTTGAAATCTCTCGACTTTGTGATTCCCGGTGAGTGGAACAATTTGGTTGGTTTTGAGAATACCATTCGCACCGTTACAGGGGAAACGGACGAAGCCATCATTCAGCAAATTGGCGAACGGGCTATCTATTTGTATAATGACCGGTCCCAAGGTTATCAACGTGCCATGTGGCTGTACCAAACGGTTGACAAAACCGATTACGCCCTTGGGGCTGCGGCTTTAGCCAATAAAGTTAGTGAGAAAATCCCTTTAATGGGCTTTTTAAACCGCATCACACCCAAAGCGGAGAAGGCGCAAACCATCGATTTATGCATGAAATTAGTGGTAGAGATCGTGGCGTTCTGTCAAATCAATGGCATTCCTGGGGATAGCATCGGTGATTTCGTAGCCTCATTAGGGGACTATAGTGGTGAAAATTTGATGCGGATGACCGCATTGGTTTGTTTTGATGGTCTAATTCCGCTCGGCCCTAATTTTATTCGACAAGCGCAATCGACTCTATCGGGCTTAAATCCTTCAGAGTTAGAACAAAATCAAACGTTCAGCAGTATCAGTGACTCCATTCCAGGTCAAAGTCCGAAAGGCAAGCTGGACTTTGTGGGACGCAGCTTTGACTCCGTGAAAGGGTGGATGAGTAACTTTGTGTCCTCTAAAGCGTTGACACCCCAAAAAGTCGCCAATAACCTCCAAGGGTTCATTGATATTGCTGATGACAAGCTCGATTATTTAGGTGCTTTTTTAGACGTATCAACCAACTATTTTGAACATACTGGGACTCAAACCCTAGCACGGCGACTAATCGAACGTGCAGTGGCCGAAATTTAGCGACGTTTTCGCATCAACAGACAATTACGATTGTCTTCAACGCGCAAGTAAGCTAATTCATCCGTTAATTGGTGCATAAACATTAACCCTCTGCCACCTTCTTTATCAAGTGGGTTCCCGCTATCTTCTTGGCAGAGGGTTTCGAGTCTGGCTTGGAGATCAAAAGGTTGTCCATAATCCCAAATCCGCATTTCTAGGCAATCTTGAAATACCTTCAACTCAAGCTCAATGGGAGTCGTCGCAGGCAAGTGTTCGTGTGCGTGACGAACGGCGTTAGTGAAGCCTTCCACAAACGCAAGTTGGCACTGCGACTGAAAGGGTTGAGGTAGAATCGGCGTGGTGAATTCCTCAAACCACTGCAACACTTTGGTCACAGCATGTAAATCCGTCTCCACTTGGAGATGGGATTGTTTGAGGGGATGATCGCCGCGCCTTAGCCACACAAGTTTCCAGGGTTTTTTAAACAGCGCCACTGTCTTTACGAAACACAACCAAAATTGTTTTGAGAATGAGCTTGAGGTCATAAGCCAAGCTCCAGTTTTTCTGGTATCGTAAATCCAGCCGAATGATGTCTTCAAAATTGCGGATGGACGAGCGGCCATTGACTTGCCACTCACCAGTCATTCCAGGTTTGACATCTAAGCGTTGCCACTCGGGCACCTCATAGATATCCACTTCATTAGGGGTAGGAGGTCGTGTACCGACAAGGCTCATTTCCCCTTTGAGTACATTCCAGAACTGAGGCAGTTCATCTAAACTGCTTTTCCGCAAAAAGCGACCCACTCGAGTAATTCTGGGGTCGTTGTCCATCTTGAAGATTTTGCCATCGGCTTTATTTTGACTTTCCAGTTCTTTTTTCCGGGCTTCGGCGTCGATGTACATCGAACGGAATTTCCAAATCTGAAATTCCTTGCCCATCCAACCCTTACGGGTTTGACTAAAGAAAATAGGTCCTGGACTATCGAGTTTGATGGCTAGCACAATGGGTATGAACAAAATTCCCGTAATGCCCAACCCTACCAGCGAACCCACGATGTCTAAAAGACGCTTCACTTTGGAGCGTACCGAAGGATGAGTGGTGGGTAACTCCAGTTTGAGGCGGTTAGTTCGCGTCGTACTTGAAGTTTCAGGTTCTGCTAGGGTTTCAATTGTCAAAATCTTGTCCAGTGCTGTCATTTCTAGCACCGCTTTCACCTGTGGCAGCACATCTTGGATCACCAGATTAATGTCTTTTTGCCGAGCACTTTTATGATTACTAACCAGTGCACCGATACCACTGCTGTCGATAAAAGTGGTCTTGCCAAAATCGCAAACAATCTTTTCGGGAACCGGGCTCTTATCTAAAAGCTCATGACAAGCTTCTTTAAAAGCCACAGCTTCAACCCCAGCCAAGCGGATGGGTATCTGCATCACAGCCGTATTGTTTGTGAAACTAACTTCAAAAGCTGTTTTTGGAACTGGGTCAGCCATAAAACTTGGTTCTTAGAGGTAACCTACTTCTGACCAACTATTTTGTCCTACAATCTTCAACTTCGCCAAACATTTACTTTAAGTTAATCTGCTCAATTCTAAAATGCTATTAGAAACTAAGCTAAATGCTCGTCTCATTGAAGTTTTTTCGGCCATTCAAGGCGAAGGACTCAATGTTGGTACACGTCAATTGTTTATTCGCTTTGCCCTGTGTGACCTTCGATGCACGTTCTGTGATAGCGCTCATACTTGGATTGTCCCCCCTCAGTGTCGCATAGAGCAGACGCCTGGACAACGGGATTTTGAAACGTATTCCAATCCAGTTTCCGGAAGCCAGTTGCTGGAATGGATAGAACGGCAAAACCAACTAGGTTTGCATGATAGCATTAGCCTCACCGGTGGGGAACCCCTACTACAGGCTCCGTTTCTGCTAGAGTTTCTCCCACACCTACGGCAGGTGATAGGGTTGCCCATTTATCTAGAAACTGGTGGTCACCGCCCTGAACAGCTCAAAATGATTTTACCCTTCTTAGACTCGGTAGGGATGGATATCAAGCTTAGGAGTGTCAGTGGGGAGGAGCGCTGGCTTTCCCATGCTGAATTTTTGCGGCTTTGCCATGACTCACAAGTAGAAGTTTTTGTCAAGATAATTATTGACCAGCAAACGGATATTGTGGAATTGGAGCAATCAGCTCAGCTTGTGGCAGATATTAGCCCTAAAATTCCAGTCTTTTTGCAACCTGTGACTCCTGTGGAGGACTCCGATCGCCCGTTGCTGCCTCCCTCCCCCGCACAGGTTCTCGCTTGGCAGGCTTTAATGAAGCGTACTCTAGCGTCAGTGCGGGTGATTCCACAAACCCATAAAGCGATCGGTCAGCTTTAAAGCCTATCCTCACTCCGTTGCTCTTTAGCTCGTGCCTTAGCCTTGGCCGCACTCTTTTTCAGTGCCGCCAATCGAGTTTCGTATCGGCGACGCTGACGCCGACTCGGTGTGATTTCCACTAAAGTTTTGAGGGCGCTACCCAGGCTTTTATAGGCATTGGGTAAAGTATAACCAAAACGTGTGGCCAAGGCGATCGCTTTTTCGTCGGCCTCTGTTGCTTCTTGGAGGGTTTTCTCCCCATTATTTTTCTGATACAGCCGCCAACCCGACACACCACAAAGCGCCAAGGCTAACAGCAACAGTAAACCATCCTGCACCCACAATTCACCAACAGCACCCCCTAAACCAATAGCCAGGGCTGCCATTTCCCAACCATCCTTAGGAATGGTGTCGTTTTGAATCCGGGCAACTTCATGCCAAAATAGCAGATTACGCTGGTCAAGGGCGAGCTGCTCCCACTTCACGAGGTCGATTTGAATCTCAACCTCATCTCTACCAATTTCTTCTGTGCGAAGCAGGGGGGGGTTTACTTCGGTCGTGGCTTCCACTAAAACCCAGCTTTGAAGTTCAGGTGGCAACAAACTTTTCAGACGCCGAAGTTCACTCATCTCGGCTCTGGCAGAAGAGGTTGCATACGATGTCATATATCTGCCTCTACACTCCTAACAGTTTTTCTTTATATACAGTAGGTAGCAATTTAATGTGGCTCCCTATCTCGATTTTAGGACTTCCCACGCTTGGGCGTTGATAAAGAGTACTCAAACGCTCTAGCAGAAATAACACCAATGTTTAGAGTTTGGTCTTAGAGGCTGTCTCTAAAAAAAGAACGTTGCTATGATGCTGCCAGAACCTCATCTCAAGCTGTAGGAGGTACGACAGAGAATATTCGCATTCAGCGTCTTTTCTCCATAAAACGTTATCGTATTTTCGGCGGCTGACGATAAGAAGGCATAAACCTACCGTTAATCTAGTTAGAACCAGCTCTAATAGCACTCTCGAGTCGATTCCAGCAATGGTAGTCGTGCTCTTGTTGAGATGTCTACTTGCTTCGGATGCCACAAAAGGGAATAACACATAACAATGAATGCCCAATTGCTTAAGGTGCTTTTGGTTGAGGACAATATCAAAGAAGCCGAACTTTTTGAGGAGTTCTTATCAGAAGCCCGCAGGATACACTTTGAGTTGACTTGTGTTCAACGCCTGGAGGAAACACTCAGGCTCTTGGAGCAAAACTGTTTTGATGTCATTCTCTTAGACCTCTCATTGCCCGATAGCCAGGGGCTAGAAACGGTGGAGACTGTACGCTCAAAAGCTCTCCTCACCCCGATTGTGGTACTCAACGGCCTGGATGATGAAGAGTTAGCCGTCAATGCCATTCGCGCTGGGGCACAAGATTACCTGATTAAAGGACAAGTAGATTCACCATTGCTGGTTCATGCGATACGCTACGCGATCGAGCGGACTCAAATGTTACAGAAACTGCATGAGAGCGAAGAACGGTATGCACTGGCTATTAGTGGAGGCCAAGTCGGAGTTTGGCAGGTAAACTTTCTCACCCTCGATCTGTACATTTCTCCCAACATGAAAGCCCTTTTGGGTTATACCGACCCTGAAATTGGGATTACTGCCGAGGATTGGCTCAATCTTGTCCATCCTGATGATCAGCAAGCTGTTCTGACGGCAGCCATTGACCATTTACAGGGATTAACGCCCCATTTAGAAATCGAGCATCGCTTGCTACACAAGGATGGCAGTAGTCGGTGGGTTCTCTCGCGGGGAAAAGCGTCCCGATATGCCACCGGAAAACCCTATCGCATAGCTGGGTCTAGTACGGATATTACCCGCCATAAGCAGGCAGAAGCCGCCTTACAGCTTTCGCAAGAACGATATGCCCTCGCGTCCAATGCCGGGAAGGTGGGGGTTTGGGACTGGAACTTGGAAACCCGCGAAATCTATCTCGACCCCAGCTTAAAAGCCATCTTAGGCTATGCCGATGAGGAAATCCGCAACTATATCGAGGATTGGAGTGCACTGGTTCATCCGGATGACCAATCAGCCGTGATGGCAGCCGTTCAGACTCATCTAGCTGGATTAACTCCCCAATTTGAAATGGAACATCGGATGTTGCACAAAGATGGCAGCGTTCGTTGGATTTTGGCTCGGGGAACGGCGATCTACAATGCGGAGGGCAAACCCTATCGAGTCACTGGAACCGACACCGATATTACCGAACGTAAACAAGCTCAGATTGCTCTGAGTGAGTCGCAGCAAAGGATTAGCAGCATTGTAGAAAGTATTACTGATGCTTTCTATGTTTTGAATCACCAGTGGCGATTTACTTACATCAACTCTCAAGCTGCACAACTATGGAATCGTACACCAGAAGAATTACTTGGTAAAAATCTATGGGAAGAGTTTCCCGAAGTGGCTGATTCAAGGTTCTTTGAGCAGTATGACAGAGCTAAAACAGAGCAGGTTGCAGTCACATTTGAACAATTTTGTGCGGGTTGTAATCATTGGTATGAAGTCCGTATTTATCCTACTGTTGATGGACTATGCGTTTGTTTTCACGATATTAGCGATCGCAAACAGGCGGAGGCAATTTTAGTCGAGCGATCGCGTCAAACGGCTTTAGCAGCAGATATTGGATTCACCCTGACTCAGGGAAGCAGCTTGTCTATGATGCTAAAGCAGTGTGTTCTTGCTCTGGTACAACACCTCGATATTGCCTTAGCCAGAATTTGGTTGTTCCAAGAACGACAGCATCGATTGGACTTAGAGGCGAGTGCTGGAGTTTGTACTCAACCCGATATAGCTCCAGAACGCCTTTTTATTGAGCGCTTCCAAGAGGGAAACTTAGCTCGAGAACGCCAGCCCCAGCGCATTGATAATCTCTTAGATGAACCCCATCTAGAGAATCGGGATTGGGTCTTACGTGAGGGTATGGTTTCCTTTTTAGGATATCCGCTTGTAGTAGAAAATCAGCTTGTGGGTGCGATCGCTCTGTTTGACCGCCAACCTTTAACCTCAGCCACGTTTAATTCTGTGGCCTCGGTTGCTGATGAAATGGCACTCGGCATCCAGCGTAAACAGGTTGAGCAAGCTCTAGAGCGAGAACGTCAGCAATTACGAGAGATTATTGCCAATGCTCCTGTGGCGATCGCCATGTTTGATCGAGAGCAGCGCTGTCTTGTCCATTCCCAAAAATGGGCAACGGATTACGATTTAGAAGGGCAAACCATCGTCGGTCGTACTCTGAATGAGGTGTTTTCTGACCTGCCCAACCACTGGCAAACTATTGTACAACGGGCTTTAAAGGGTGAAATTCTGTCTCAATCTGAAGATAAGTGGCAGCGCTACAATGGTTCCACCCTTTACCTGCGTTGGGCAGTGCAACCCTGGTCTACTCCTGAGGGGGCAGTGGGTGGTTTTGTGATTGCCACCGACCGGATTAATGAGTTAGTTGAAGCCAGAGAAGCGGCCTTAGAAAATTCGCGATTGAAATCTCAATTCCTGGCCAATATGAGCCACGAAATCCGCACCCCGATGAATGGAGTGCTAGGAATGACGGAATTATTAGCGAAAACGGAACTTAATCCGGAACAACTAGATTTTGTCCAGACTCTACGCACGAGTGCTGAGAATCTGTTGATGCTCCTCAATGACATTCTCGATTTTTCTAAGCTAGAAGCCAAGGAAATGCGTCTGGAGCAGCAGGAATTTGACTTAAATCGTTGTACTGAAGATGTGGTGGATTTATTTAGCGCCTCTGCTCAGAGCAAAGGTTTAGAATTAGCTGTTTTAATTGACCATAATGTACCCCGGCAGTTCATTGGAGATACCCATCGACTGCGACAAATTCTGATGAATTTGGTGGGAAATGCCATTAAATTTACGGCCTCTGGAGAGGTGGTAATCGGTGTCTCTCTAGAATTTGAAACCTCAAACTCTGCTGAAGTGCGATTTTCGGTGACAGATACGGGAATTGGGATTGCACCTAGCGACCAGAAGAAGTTATTTCAGTCTTTTTCTCAAGTGGATACGTCCACCACGCGGCAGTTTGGAGGTACGGGATTGGGACTGGCCATTTGCCAACAACTCGTAGAACTGATGGGCGGTAAAATTGGTGTCGCGAGTCGAGGAGCGGCTTTTGTTCCTGGTCACTGGTCGGTATCGCTCGATACGTTACCCCGAGAAAACCAGAAAGAGTGGGGGTATGGGGTGAAGACTTCCCTCTCATCCGACCCTGAGCAACCGATGGCTGTTCCTCCCTCACAGCGTCTTCCCCTGTTGTTGTCTTCTGAACCTCAGTCTCCCTACCCTCAGCAAGGGTCAGTGTTTTGGTTTACAGTTCCATTGGCCAAGTCCCTAGCCACCCCAATGACTTCATCCCCAGCAGTGGAGCTAGCAGGAGTCAGATTGTTGATTATGAGTGGTAATACCACGATTCGCCAAGTCGTCCATTCTTTGGCAACGTTCTGGGGGATGCAAGTGGAGGAAGCCTCAAATTGTCAGGAGTTGTTGACGATATGGAACTCGCTCGAGCATCAACAGATCTGGGTTGATGTAGCGATTTTGGATTTGAATTTGCTACAACAGGAAACCCCAAGTGTACAAGCAGTGTTAGCCTTAGTGCAGAAAACTAGCCAGACCCGTGCAGGAGTCGCTGATGTCGAGTGTGTTCATGGACAATGGCCTTCAGGTTCGTTACTCACCTCAGTGAAAAAAGAGGACTCCCGGCAAGCGACGAAATGGTTAATGATGAATTCGGCACAAGAGCGATCGCTAGCTTTACGCCTGATGGATTTAGGCTTTTGTGGTTGTATCACCAAACCGTTGAAAGCTTCTAAGCTTTTGGGGTGTCTACAACAGGTTTTAGTGCCCTTGGACTCGTCACACGTTCCTGTTCATCCCTCTGAACTAGAATTGGCCGCGATCGCTCCTCAAACCAAGGCATACCGTTCCCAGGTCAAAATTTTGTTGGTAGAAGACACTCCCACGAATCAAAAAGTTTTACTCAATCAACTGAAAATTTTAGGTTATTCAGCCGATTGTGTGGCTAACGGCCAAGAAGCACTCGACTTGCTCACCCGCTCCCCAGGATATCAAGAACGAGAATCCAAAGAGCCCCGAGAAGGGAAACGAATTTTTTCTTTATCTTCCTCCTCTCCTCCATTCCCGGTTCTCCTGCCTCCTCCCACTGTTCCTGCCTATGATATTGTTTTGATGGATTGCCAAATGCCGATGATGGATGGCTATGAGGCGACTCGACTTCTACGTACTTTTGAAGGTGAGTCTTGCCGGACAGTGGTCATTGCGATGACAGCCAATGCTATGTTGGGCGATCGCGAAAAGTGTCTTGCCGCCGACATGGATGATTACATTAGCAAACCCATCAGCTTAAAGGAATTGGAGAGGGTGTTAGAACGCTGGATTTCCCAGCGAGTGAAAAATCTGGAGGCACAAACAGGGAATTCACTGCGAGTCAATCGTCCTTCCTTAAACCTAGTATCTTCTCAGGATTATCCCGCCTCAACATCCTCAAACTATTCCTCACTACCCATTGCTCAAAAAGAGGAAAAGGAAATCCCGATAGATTTACAGCGCTTGTCCGAGTTTTCTCAGGGAGATCCCGAATTTCAGCAAGAACTCTTAGAAATCTTTTTAGAAGATGCTCTAGTCTACTTAGACCAACTCAAAAACGCCCTCAGTTGCAATGATTTTATCTCCCTTGTCCATTGTGCTCACCAACTCAAAGGTTCGAGTGCCACTGTCGCCGTTTACAAAATGCCAGAGTTGGCTGCCCAGTTAGAGCATCAAGCTCAAGCACATCAACTTTCTAATGCATCTGCTTTAATTGCAGAGCTAGAGCAAATTTTAGAACGGATACAAGTTTTTCTTGACCAAAAAGGTGTGCAGTAAAACACTAATAAGATTTTAGTTGTCCAAGGATAGCTCTGAGGCGATCGTAATCCCCTAATAATAATTGATTAATCTGTCTACCCGTTTTAACCAACCAATCTCGCTCTGCCTTTCTAATTTTATAAGTGAGTCGAATATTGGCAGCGAGTAAAGCATCATTCAACCCATTCGTACTGGCTTCTAATAAAGTCCTCATATAATCGAGGTTTTCAGTAAATTGAAGAATCTCGTCAATGTTACACTCAAAAACTGACTGATGGAGTTGAGGCGGACGGGGAGGAAGATAGTGAAAATATCGCTGAGTTTCAGTTCTAAATCCCACAATAACTACTTCAAAATGAGTAGTTTGAAGTCCAAATAATTGAGGCTGTTGTTCCCTAATTTCAGCTAAGGATAATCCTAATGCTCGCACACGATGGAATGCATCAATTGGTTCTGTAGAGGCTAGGCAAACGACCCCTAAAATCGTGTGTCCCTCTTCCTCATCAAAGGACTTAACCCAACTCCCTAAAGCAGGAACCGGAGGGTAACTCAATTCATCAGGAGCAAAAGATTCAGCCACAAATTTAGTCGTAGTCGTGACCACAACTTCACCAATATGATCGATTTTTCGATCATCCGGTGCTGGAAATTGGGGGAGATTAAGCCTCATCTGTCAAAATTAGTACTGCTTTGTTGGAATGCAAAATCCAAAATGGAATGTGGATATTAATTTTAAGTTTGATTCCTGACTTCTGACTTCTGACTTCTGACTTCTGACTTCTGACTCCTATTTTCAGATTAACTGTGTTGATTTTGGATTTTAGATAAGATAAGACAATCACCTCCATTGATAATTTTAAAGGATATGTAGGCAACACAAAGGCAATCTAAAATCCAAAATCCAAAATTGCATAACTTATTTACCCTTTTTCCCTTTGGTTGGATCAACCACTTCTAGTTCAGACAGTTGGAACGTCACAAGTTTGTCCCAGTTGCCTCCTTCAAATAGGACTCCTGCCTGATTGTCGCTAACGCGCTGAACCAATCCTTGAAAGCGGTAGTAGATGTCATCTGGGTTGATGACGCGAACAATTGAACCTGGAAAAATCATGAGCCTTGACTAACAACGTTTGTACTTAATAGCTTACCTGCACTCACTCGCCATTCGTCAAAAGATTTGAATTCTGAGCGAGTATAGAAACTTGCATCCGTGCATTCTAAAACTTTAATCGAGGTCGGTGATTAGCCACTGATTCGACTAGCGCCAGACCTAAAAAGTTGGCTAGCAAAGCTGATCGCCCATAACTTAATAAGGGGAGTGGAATTCCTGTAATTGGAGCCAAGCCAATATTCATCCCAATGTTCACAATCGTCTGAAACACGATCATCGATAGAACACCAATGGCGATGAGAGAACCAAAGTTTTCTTTGGCAGTTTGAGCAATAATCACCAAGCGTAAACACAAAAACCAAAAGGCAAACAGAACACACAAACAGCCAATGAAACCGAGTTCTTCCCCAATGGCCGAAAAAATAAAGTCGGTATGCTGTTCAGGGATAAAGCGAAGTTGGGTTTGGGTTCCCTGGTGCAACCCCCGTCCCCACAATTCTCCGGCTCCGATCGCAATTTTGGATTGAATTAAGTGATATCCTCCCCCCAAGGGGTCTTTATCGGGGTCTAAAAACAAAAGTAATCGGTCTTTTTGATAATCTTTCAACAAACCCCACAACATGTGTCCCAAGCCTCCGGCCAGTCCATTTACGACTAAGGCTCCCAACGCGCCTAATATCGGCCAGGAGAAGCTGCGCCAACCAATATAGGCCATTGCTGCCACCCAAAAAAACCAAGCTGGCAAGTAGGCGTTAAAAATAATGGCTGAGACAATAGGTGAAATCATCAGCATTAGCCAACCAGGATTGGCATTACCCCAGTAGAGCATCCCCATTGTAATGGCACCAAACACAAGAGAGGTTCCTAGGTTCGGTTCCAAAAAGACAAAAAGCCAAGGAACAGCTGCCACACCCAGGGTTCTCACAACTGCCATGAGAGTTGAGGCGGGTTCTGAATGGAGGATCGCCGCTAAACTGATAATCAAACCGATTTTGGCGAATTCCGAGGGCTGAACCTGGAAACCCAAAATATTAATCCAGCGCTGAGCACCGTTAGCCGTACTTCCCATGAACATCACGGCAATCAAACCGATAATCGTGATGCCATAAACCACCCAATGCCATTGAATTAGATTTTCGTAGCGCCACCGGGAAATCATAAAGATTAACGTGAGCCCAATGCCACCTATAATCCAATGCCACCACCAGTCGGTGCGTCCATTATTGAGTTCTGCACTCCGAATCATCACTCCCCCAAGACCGGTGAGAATAATGATCGTGCCTAAGAGTTGCCAGTCTAATTGCTGCCAGGGAGCAATGAAAGACTTCCATCGCATCCCAAAGCGCATATCAAAGAGTGAGCGTTGCAACATAACAAGCTGTGAAAGTTCCTATTGTTAGCAATTAGCTTTGCTAAAACCTTAATTTCAGGAATTTTAGAAAAGATTCGGGTCAAAAATCACTAAGAGAGAGTAAGGGCAGCGACTGAGACTTTAGCCGCAATTTGAGAGGCGATCGCAGATAATGCCTTAGCTGAGGCTGACTCAGGTTCGCCCGCAACGATGGGTACTCCCCCATCTCCCCCTTGCCGCAAGGAAATTTCCAACGGCACACACCCTAATAAAGGTACATTTAACTCTTTCGAGGTTTTCTCTCCCCCTCCTGACCCAAACAAATCATACTGGCGATCGGGTTGATCGGGAGGAATAAAATAACTCATATTTTCCACAATGCCCAACACCGAAACTCCCAATTGTTGGAACATCTTTAATCCCCGGCGAGAATCTAATAACGCCACTGTTTGCGGGGTTGTCACAATCACAGCCCCGGCCATCGGTACAGCTTGTGCCATAGTCAGTTGAGCATCTCCAGTTCCGGGGGGCATATCCACAATTAGATAATCCAATTCACCCCAATTGACCTGATAAAGGAACTGGCGAATAATACCATTCAACATCGGTCCTCGCCAAACTACAGGTTGGTCGGGGTCAATTAAAAATCCCATTGAAACGAGTTTGACCCCATGATTAAAGGCAGGTTCTAAGACTTCTCCTTTAGCACCTTGCTGCACCATAACTTTAGCACTGCTTAATCCCATCATGGCCGGAGCATTGGGGCCATAAATATCGGCATCGAGTAAACCAACTTTGGCACCGACTTGGGCAAGGGCGACGGCTACATTCACCGCAACGGTACTTTTGCCCACACCCCCTTTACCACTGGAAATCGCGACGATATTTTTTACACCGTCAATACCCGTGCGATCCGGTAAGGATTTTTGCTGGGGCGTTTCGGCCGTAACATCCACCACAACCTCTTCCACACCTGGTAACTGCTTGACGGCTTTTTGGCAATCTTCAACGATAAATTCCCGCAAGGGACAGGCAGGAGTAGTTAGGACTAAGGTAAAGCTAACTGTACCATTATTAATTTGTACATTCCGAATCATATTCAATTCCACCAAACTCTTGCGGAGTTCGGGGTCTTGCACCGGCCGTAATATGTCTAAAACTGAACTAGTATCGAGCATGATCAATTCGCGTTCCTTGCCTGGGTTAGAAGTCTAGAACAATTTTGTTAGGAGTTCTTCATAGATCTTAAGGGTTCGTTGCTAGATTACAGGGTTTTAGTCAATGGTGTATCTATTGGTTTAATGTATGATGTGGGCTGAAATAGTTGATTCATGCCAAGTTCGGCAATGTTTGAGTCAATTCGCGCCAAATCAATAACCTTTAAACAAAATCCACCCTTGCTCAGAGTGTCAGTGTGTTTCTTAGGAGTTCCCCACGAGCGCTTCGCGCCCGTTATGGATACAAGAAACTCTTGCTCCCCCGCTCCCCACCTCCCAGAGCAAGTTTCTTACAAGTCACCCCATACCCCATACCCCATAATCCTGACCTATTGGTACACTTAATGCGATAGATGTGCCACTAGGGAGATTCAGCCTTGCTAGACGAACAAGCGAAAAAAACAATGCTCCGCAAGATTCCTCACGGTCTTTATATCTGTGGGGTGAAAGATGGGGATGATCTCAATGGTTTTACTGTGAGCTGGTTGATGCAATCATCCTTTGAACCGCCATTGGTGGTCAATTGCATTAAGAAAGACACCGGTTCCCACGAAATGCTCAAAAAAAGCGGAGTCTTTGCCGTTAGCTTCCTCGATAGCCAACAAAAAGATATGGCAGCGCAATTTTTTAAGCCGCAAAGCCGCGTAGGTAATAAGTTTGCAGACGTAGAGTTTTACGAGGGAGCAGAAACGGGTTGTCCGATTATTTCCAATTCTCTCGGTTACATCGAGTGTAAGGTAATTGCCTCAGTAGAAGAAGGCGACCATACAGTTTACGTCGGACAAGTCATTGCTGCGGGGGTTCACCGCGAAGGTGATCCGCTTTTATTAGAAAGCACCGGCTGGAATTACGGCGGCTAAAATCTCTCCTCTTAACAATCTAAAATTCGTTTAAGCAAGTTAGTGATATTAAGCTTATGCCTCTAATCAAGGTACAATCCTCGGCCGATGCCTCCGATTCAGCTCTGGTGGAAGGGTTGCTCAAGACACTTTCTAGCAAGTTAGCCAAGCATATGGGGAAGTCGGAAAATTATGTGATGACGGCATTTGAGCCGAATGTACCCATGACATTTGGCGGTACAGTCGAGCCGACTTGCTACATCGAAGTGAAAAGTATTGGCACGATGAGTCCTGCACAAACCAAGTCCATGAGTCAGGACTTTTGCCAAACGATTAATGAAAAGCTAGGTGTACCCATCAATCGCATTTACATTGAGTTTGCTGATGCAAAAGGTGCGATGTGGGGTTGGAATGGCTCTACGTTTGGCTGATTTAGGATGATGATTTGGAGGCTCGCAATTGCCCACAGGCAGCCTCTTTTTCCAATCCACGAGAGCGGCGTACACTAACGGTAATATGTTGCTTCTCTAGCGCTTCAACAAACGCTTGTATGCGTCGGGGTGTGGGACGTTGGTAATCGACTTCACTGATAGGGTTGTAGGGAATCAGATTTACATGACTCTGGAACCCCCGCAAATGTCCAGCTAGTTCGATCGCGTGTTCTGGAAGGTCATTAAGTCCCGCTAGAAGGATGTATTCAAACGTCACCCGACGGCCTGTGATCTGCACGTATTCCCGGCACTCCTCGAGTAGAGTCTCAAGGGGATATCGCTCGGCACTGGGGATGAGTCGTTCTCGTAAGGCTTGATTTGAAGCGTGGAGGCTGATCGCGAGGGTGGCTTGCAGGTGATGTTGAGCGAGTTGACGAATTCGTCCTGGGATGCCGACGGTAGAAAGGGTGAGCGATCGCATCCCAATCCCCACATCTTGATTAATGGATCGCACCGCCCCCAAAACAGCATTAAGATTGAGTAAGGGTTCTCCCATACCCATGAAGACAACGTTGCTGACACGCTGCCCAAAGTCTTCTTGTACTGTTAAAACTTGATCGACAATTTCATGCCGTTTTAAATTGCGGATGTATCCTCCTTGACCGGTCGCGCAGAAGTCACACGCCATCGGACAACCCACTTGAGAAGAGACACACACTGTCAAGCGCTCTTTGGATTGGGGATTGGAGGTAGATTCATCGTCCCATCGGTTTTTATTTGCTTTTCCCCCTCGAGCAAACGTGGGAATACCAACGGTTTCGATCCGTTGGCCGTCTTGTAGTTTCAACAGATATTTGACTGTACCATCGGGAGCTTGTGAGCGGTAATCAAGGGTTGAGCGCCCGATGGAAACATCCACTGAGTTTTCCCGCCATTGCTTGGGAAATACGGAAATCTCACTGAGCGATCGCGCCCCTTTTTGATAAATCCACTGATGCAGTTGACGCCCTCGATAAGCGGGTTGTCCCTGTTGTTGAACCCATTGAGTTAACTCATCAACGGAAGCACCCAAAAGCGGCCCGTTCAAGGTTGCTGATTGAGCCGATTTTGGTAACTTTTGAGTCCTACTGGGATTGGAGGGGTGAAATTGAGAAGGGCGGCGCATTGCGGTTATAAAAAATTAGGAATGGCTCTCGATCTCCATCGTAGAACCTCCTGCCCTGCCCTTTCAAAAAGACACAGAACTCAAGCTAATCCCAATCAGGAATTTGTGCATCTGCTCCACCAATACCAATGCCTGTGTTGTAGATTTCAGCATCGCTGATGTTTATATCATTCATTGACGCTCCATACACATTCGCGTCATAAATTTTAGCTTCAGTCAAATTCACCCGATCCAGATTGGCTTGCTTAAAATTAACGTTGGTGAGAAACGCTGAGGTTAGGTTCGCGCCTTCCAAATTAGCTCCTGTCAAGTCGGCTCCTTCTAAATTTGCTTGAGAAAGGTCGGCTCCCTTGAGATTAGCATTTCTTAGGTCTGCACCAATCAAATGTTCACCACTGAGGTTTGCCCCTGATAGATCACATTCAACACATTCCCTAGTGTTCAAAAGCTGCTGGACATGTTGGGGATTTTCAGCTTTCACGGGGTTGACAAACATCAGCGGAGCCAGTAATCCTAGGGTTGCTATTAGATTGAATTTCATAATTTTCCCCTCGTAACAGTAAATTGTTTTCCGTTCTTACCTCACTCTTCTATTATCTCACTCTTATCTTGAGAAAAGCATTGATTGAGTCAACAAGTGAGTTGTGATCAGAAAATAATCATCCCATGATGGGGTTCTATTGAGATAAGCGATCTAGATCACTGTTAATTTTTAACATTTAATGTTTAGAGTCGTGACTAACAATATTTAATTTGTTAAGCAATATTGATGGGTATAGGGCTATTTAGAATCCCATACAATTGAGAACAAAGATTTATTGCTGTATACCAATGCCATCTCAATGGGAATGCCTGTTAAAAAATTTGGGTGAATGGCAAGGCTCATTTACTCGCTTCTCACCTCAAGGAGAACTGTTGGAAGATACACCGACGGTGGTTAGTTTTGAAACTTTAAATGCAAATCAAACCATGCGTCAGGTTGTCCGTCGTCTTCCCCCCGATCAGCCCGTTGATGAAAAAATCTTGGAATATAGCTCTCTCAATCGCAGCATCCTGTTTTTTGAGAATGGAGCTTTCTCCCAAGGCTCAATGCAGTGGGGGCCTTTTTCAGAATTTGGGGCAGAATTGGGCTTAATTGCTGGAAACCGCCGCTTGCGTTTGGTACAACTTTTTAACAAAAACAGTCAACTCGATCGCTTGACGCTGATTCGAGAAAAACTGGCGGGAACAAATGAACCCGAACGCCCAGCTTTGACCTTAGAGCAACTGTTGGGAGAATGGCAGGGAGAGGCTATCACGATTTATCCAGACCAGCGATCGCCTGACACTTATCCGACTCATCTGGCGATCGAGCAGGAAACGAGTGGATCTATTATCCAGGAGCTCAAGTTTGGAACCGGAGCATCCACCCGCAGCATTCGTTCATCGGCTAAAATCAACGGCGCAATTCTCTACTTCGACCAGAGTCCCCTTCCTACTCAAATCGTCATGCTACCGGATGGAGCCTCTTCTAATTGTCCGCTACAGATTAAACCGGGTCATCAGTTTGTCCTGGAAGTGGGTTGGCTCATACAGCCTAATTACCGCCAGCGCTTGGTTCGCGCCTATAGCGATAAAGGTGAATGGACAAGTCTGACTTTAGTCACAGAGAAAAAATTGTAGCGGTTCTCATTGGCATGGGGTACAGTCTCATTGCTGACTCCCTAACTTCATTAAGATGTACCTCACCCAATGGAGAACGGCTATATAAGGCTTAAAGATTGCATAAAGGTGAGGAAACTACAACCGCTATAGGGCGTAAATCTTTACCTTAATATTAAAATTATTTCTGTTTTCTGGGATACAGTTGGCTATGCTTGTAGTGTAAGTACAGTTACTCCGCTTAACTATCTGGAGCAACTTTTACGAGGTAAGAAGTATGAATCCTGAACTTAGCCAAGCCTTATTGGTAATTTTGACCGTAAGTATTTCCTGTATGGTGTTATCTCCGATTTTTTGCTGGATTTTACCGGATCGAACCACTCGCAACGCATAAGGAAAAACTTTACATAGAGGAAATCGGGGTTAGTGTCTCTCACTCAACTAAATATAAATTGCTGAACCCACCGTTGAGCGGTGGGTTCTTTGCTTGAAGCCTAGCTTTTGCCCTATGAAGGGAGTAGAGTTATTTGGTGTACTCAAGGCCATTTCGATAATAAAACAAGCTTTTCCCGTTAACGAGAGACACTAGTTAGTTCAGGATGTACCTCAGACTCAGAGATTTCGGAATGTAAATGATCTGCATAGCTAGGCTTTTCCCAACTCTGTTGCAGAGAATCAGCGTCGCTGATACGCTTGGCTTTCATACGAACGAACTTCGTGGATAACCATGACACTGTTTTGGGTAGAAAAAGGCAAAATAGTGTATTGAACAGCGTAAGTAATAGAAATTCCATAATTTTGTGTTTCCTCTTCGGACAATTTTTTAAATACAATATTGGTAACTACCCTAGTATGAGATAAAAATCCTCAATTGGCCGAAAAACAGAGTTTGAATAACTTTTAGGTATGATAAGTTTTTCTCATAACCTAAACCGGATGACATATAACATCGGGAAGAGGACAATCTTAATACTAACTTATCAATAATCTCTGCAATCTTTAGTTTATATGGAATGCAGACATATTGTTGAATTAAAGCTTCTCAGCTTCGTAGATAATTCCTTCAAAATCTCCGGATAAATTTCATCCACAAGAATTAGACCAATAACTGGTTATTGTCAAGCGACAGTGAAGGTTTGAAGACAATTTAACATTAGAAGCCCATTTACAATAACACAGTAAAGGCCAATTTTCTGTAACATTTTTGTCAGTTACATAACTGGATGAGAATAAAAATTTGCTAGTGTCTAAAGTGAAGGATAATTTTAATTAGTGCTAACTTTATTTCACTGTAGATAATAGGCGTATTTAACCAGCAATTTAGATTATTTGAACAAGCGAACTCAACATAATTTAATGGAAATTTGGAATACAATACAGCTATGTCAATCAAAAATTTAGATACCCTCACTTAGGCTTGACTGGAAGAAAAGTTTTAAAGTTTGGCTAAAGCTCAAGCTAATTTGTCAAATTTTGCCTACAATAATGGCCTACGCTCCAAAGGCAACCCCAGCGAGGAGTATTGACCTCGCATCGGGCTTGAACTTGATGCCATGCAGCCAACGCAAGCACTCCATTGATATGGACTGCTATGATGGTGCATCTTAGAAATCAAAAGCAGAAGCTGAGAGTTGGAGAAGTTTTAGCCAAGCTCACCATAGCAGAATCACTCGTACTTCCCAATCATGGAAGAGATTGCAGCTTTGAGCGCTTGAGATCACCAACGGCTCTCTCTGTAGTTTGATAAGTTTGAGGCATCTACCCAATGATGAACAGACGCTGAAATTAAAAGGTGATGGATTGAATGAGAAAAGTGCCGTTGTGGGTGTTGTTCTTACTAGGCATCTTGCTATGGATAGGGCTGATTGGCATCAAGCAAGCTTTACCCTTAAGAGCACAACAGCACTTGTCGCCCCAAGTGACAAAAAGTCAAACGACAGGGTTAGTGCTGACTCAGGCTAAGGACAAAGCCAAAGCTCGGTCTAAAGTAAAATTACAGCCCTTTGATCAGGTTGTCAAAGATGCTGACAAATCGGAAGGTTTGTTCAATCTTTATGCTAATAAAAAGACAGGGAACGTTTATCTTGAAATCCAACCCGAACAACTGAATAAAAACTACCTCGCTACTGTCACAATGGAATCCGGAATCGGGGAACGGGGGCTATATAGTGGAGTGCCGCTACAAACTCTGCTGTTCTACTTTCGCCGGATGAATAACAATTTGTTCTTCGTAGTGCGGAATGTGAATTTTCGTACTGATCCAGGCGATCCACAAGTGCGATCGCTAGCCCGTTCCTTTAGTGATTCAGTACTCTATTCGCTGCCTATTCAAAGCATTCATCCCGATCAGGAGTCAATCCTAGTGGATTTAGGGGATTTATTGCTCACCGATTTACCGGGATTGACACCCTACTTAAAAGATGCTTTAGACGGAAACTATCAACTCGACAGCGATAAGTCTTACTTTGGCACTACTAAAGCCTTCCCTGCCAATATTGAACTGGAATCGGTTTATGGATTTTCTTTAACCAGTGGCGAAGCGGCTTATCTGCCTACACTTCCCGATAATCGCGCCCTCACTCTACGTGTCCGTTATAGTTTCTCCCAATTGGATGAAAATAGAAGCTACCGTCCCCGATTAGCTGATGATCGCGTAGGCTATTTTTTAACTACCTATCAAGACGTTTCTAATACCAATCGTCGCGACCCCTATGTACGTTATATCAATCGCTGGCACTTAGAAAAACAAGACCCTAACGCCCCTTTATCTCCTCCGAAAAAACCCATCGTTTTTTGGATTGAAAACTCTATCCCGTTGGAATATCGTCAGGCGATTCGCGAGGGCGTGTTGATGTGGAACTCAGCCTTTGAAAAAGCAGGCTTTAAAGAAGCCATTCAAGTGCAACAAATGCCCGATGATGCGGATTGGGACCCGGCTGATGTGCGCTATAACACGATTCGCTGGTTCAATTCTTTAGATGGATTTTTTGCTAGAGGGCCGTCTCGGGTTAACCCCTTAACTGGGGAAATTTTGGATGCTGATATTATTGTCGATTCTGGTTTTGTGCGTGAAATTCAGCAGGATTTTCGCCGTTTGGTGGAACTCAATCAATCCTCAGAAAATTCGTTGGTGTCAACGTTGATGGAGTCAGGCAATCTGTGTCCATTAATAGGCGATCGCTCATCTTCGCCTTCAAAGATAACTCTTTTATCACAAGCTGCCCACTCCCACGATCTGTGTTATGGCATGGAAGCCATGCAACAATCTGCGATGGATCGAGTGGGATTGTCGTTACTGTCTCAAGTCAAGCCGAGAAGTGAGCAGATGAAGGAATATGTGCATCAGCGCTTGCGTTGGCTGATTGCTCACGAAGTGGGACATACCCTCGGTTTACGGCATAATTTTCGGGGCAGTACCCTCCTCTCTCCTCAGGAGTTAAATAGTACTGACGTGACACAAGCTAAAGGGTTGGTTAATTCGGTAATGGACTATTTGCCGATTAACCTTGCTCCTCAAGGAGTTGAGCAAGGCAAGTACTTTCCGACCTCTGTTGGGGTTTATGATGAGTGGGCGATCGAGTACGGCTACAAAGAAAGCAATGCTTTAGGTTCTTTGGCTGAACGGCGGTTTCTCAGGGAAATTGCTCAGCGTTCTACTCAACCAGAGCTCGCTTATGCAACCGATGAAGATATCTTTGACCTCAATCCTGATGCTAACCGTTGGGATATGAGTAGTGATGTCCTCAGTTATGCTCAACAGCAATTGGATAACGCTCGTTTGATGTGGAATCGTTTAGAAAAGCGCTATCCCAGTGATGGGGGAAGTTATAGCGAACTGAGCGAATTGTTTAATACAGTATTTTGGCAATATTTTCGTAACACGAATTTTATTACTAAATACATTGGTGGACAATCGTTTTATCGTAACCACGCTAGCGATCCCAATGGCCGATTACCGTTTGAACCTGTGCCAGTGGAAAAACAGCGAGAAGCGTTGGCCAATTTGCAAAATTACGTGTTTGCCTCCCAGGCTTTTGATTTTTCACCCCAGTTATTGAATAAATTAGCACCCTCACGCTGGAGTGATTGGGCGAGCGATGTGAAAGTTGAACGCTTGGACTACCCTATTCATGAAAGTATTTCATTCTTACAAAATCGGGTTTTAGGGAATTTACTCTCTGATGATCGTCTCACCCGTTTACAAGATATTGAACTCAAAAGTCCCCCCAATCAAGCGTTAACCTTGCCGGAATTGTTTAAAACATTAGAAGATAGTATTTGGACAGAAGTCCTTAAGCCTGAAGACGAACAGCTAAAAATTTCTAGTCTGCGCCGCTCATTACAACGCAGTTACTTGAACCGCTTAACAAGTATGGTATTGCGAACCAGTCAAGTGCCTGAAGATGCGCGAACACTAGCTTGGTATCGATTGCGGGAGTTAAATAAAAGTCTGAGTAAAGCGATCAGACGGTATGGTAACAGTATGGATACTTATACCAAGGCTCACTTAGAAGAAACGCGATCGCGTATCAACAAAATCCTCGATGCCGACATCCAATCACGCTAAGGGGGTGGAAAATCATCCGTGTCAGTGACTGTAACCTCCCAATCCATAACTCCCCCATCGTCCCAGTTGGCTGTGACAACGGCTAACCTCCTAGAGGTTTTTGCCGAGTTTCTCAATATCGATGTCGGTGCAGGTGATGCGGCTTCCGATACCCTGAAGACTTACCGTAATCAACTTCAGCAATTTGTGAATTGGTGCGATCGCCAAAACATTAATCCTGTAGAGGTTACAAAGGATGATATCAAACATTACCGTCGCTGGATGGTGGAAACCAAAAAATTTAAGCCTGCTACCGTTGCCCTAAAATTATCTGTGGTTAAGCGTTTTTATCAAGCGGCTGTAGAAAAAGGACTAATTTCTATCAATCCAGCTACTGGCGTCAAACCTCCCAAAGAAAAGCGTGACCCTGCTGAACGAATTACTTACTTAGAACAGACAGAAGTTGAGCAATTTTTGGCTATTATTCCCCAAGATGGTACGCTCAAATCTTTTCGAGATAAAGCCTTGTTAGCGATTATGGCATTAGAAGGGCCGCGTACTGTAGAACTGCATCGGGCTAATATTTCAGATGTAGTTAGGCAAGGTCGAAATCTGGGCATTCGGGTAGAAGGAAAACGCAATATTCGGATTGTTCCTTTAACACCAGATATTGCTAATTTGTTGATGAATTATTTAGAAGCTAGGGAAGAGAGAGGAGAAACGCTTAAACCCTCCAGTCCTCTATTTATTGCCGTCGGTAATCGTGCGGGTGGACAGCGAATTTCGCGTCGTGGAATTCGATTGATTGTCGATTGTTATCTCAATCAAGCTGCACTCAAACAAACACCAGGGAGAACGATATCCGCCCACAGTTTGAGACATACTGCCGGAACTCTGGCTTTAAGGTCGGGTGCTGAATTACGCCAAGTCCAAGATTTGTTAGGCCATGCCGATCCTAGGACAACTTGTATCTACGCTCACGTCGCTGATCGTTGGGAGAATAATCCAGCGTTGAAGTTAGGCATTAAACTCTAAAATTTCTCTTGTTTTTTGCCTTTTAAATCCCCCCTCACCTCCTTGATGTATCCAGGCTCACAGATATACCTTCACCTCAAACCTAATATTTGTAGGGGCGGGTTTAACGACGATGTATCCAGGCTCACAGATATACCTTCACCTCAAACCCGCCCAAAGAGTTCCCATCGTTAACGACGGGTTTTGTATCAAAGTTATCGCTGAGGTTCAAAGTCGCTAAGGGCGGGTTTTGTATTAAAGTTACGCTGAGGTTCAAAATTGATCGCTAAACCCGCCCCTACAAGCCGTCCCTACAACCCGTCTCTACAATCTGCCCGACAATTCTATCCCCTAATTTTTCGCTTCTATGGGCTGACTCGGTGGAATCCGTTCAATAGAAATCAGGGCTTCGAGGACAGACTTAACAATGGGGGCTGCTACCGTGGAACCAAAAGCATCCTTTCCCTGGGGCTCGTCTACTACCGCGAGTACGACGTAGCGCGGAGACTCGACCGGAAACATACCCACGAAGCTAGTGATTTTAGCGTTGGAATAATAGCCACCGGTGGGGCTGGCTTTCTGAGCGGTTCCAGTTTTTCCTGCAATTCGATAACCGGGAATTTGAGCATTTTTTCCCGTTCCCTCACGAACAACATTTTCCATCATTTGCAGAACAGCTTGGGTCGTTTGGGGCGAAAACAGGGGTCGGGGTGCTGGCAGGCGGGGTTGCCAGTGGATTTGCCCCTTGGTATCAAATAAGCCTTTAACCACATGGGGTGTGACGAGTTTGCCTCCATTGGCTAAAGCGGCGTGCATTTGAGTCAGTTGAATCGGAGTTAAGGAAAAACCTTGTCCAAATGAGGCCGTGGCAGCATCAACCGGGGTTGTCACAAACTGTTGCTCACTTTTGAGTTGTCCTGCTGTCTCGAAGGGTAAATCAACGGAAACTTTCTGCCCCAAACCGAGCCGCTCTAACCAGGTATGGTAAGCTCTTGGTTTCATCTGTTGGATGATACGAACCATGCCAATATTGCTGGAATATTCCAGAATTTTGCTGACGCTAATTAAGCCATGGCCGCCTTTGGATTCAAAGTCGTAGTTGGCAATTTGCCACTGCCCAAATTGAAGCTGACCGGTATCATTGAACATACTCTCCGGTTGAATAGCACCGGCTTCCAATGCGATCGCCACGTTCAAGGGTTTAAACGTCGAACCGGGTTCATACAAATCTGATAGTGCCCAGTTCTTAAACAAACCAACATCAAAATTGTAGTATTGATTGGGATTATAGGTGGGTTCTGTTGCCAGGGCTAACAGGGCACCGTCTCGGGCATCCATAACGATGACTGTACCCCGTTTGGCACTAAATTGCTCCATTTTTTGCCTAAGGGCAAAGCGGGTTGCCCGTTGCAAACGGCTATCGAGGGTCAACTGTAGCCGCAAATCATCAAAATGTAGAAACCCTTCTGGAACATGATCCGGCATCAGTGCGCCATTCCCCGCACGGCTGAGTCGCAGAGTACGAACCGCACGTTCGAGTAAATTCTCTTGGGAGTATTCCACTCCAGCTTGGCCGCGATGATCGACATTGACGTAGCCGACGATATCTGAGGCTAAATCTTGCTGGGGATAAAGGCGAGAATATTGCTGAATCAGTTCTAAACCATTGGCTTGCAGCCTAGCAATTTGGTCGGCTACCTCTTCTGTGAGGGCGTAGCCAATCCGCAATCCGGTTTGTTTTTGATTGAAGCGTTTTTCCAATTCGGCTGATGGCTTTCCTAAAATCGGCGCGAGCCTAGACGCCATTTCCTGCTTGGAGACTTTGAACAGTTTCGGATGAGCATACAGCGTGTAAACTGGGCGATCGACCGCTAAAACATTGCCGTTGCGGTCAACAATCGGACGCCGAGGCACAAAGGGACGCAGATACACCATCTGCTGCTGCCGTGCGCGTTTTTCCAGAATCGGTGCCTGCTGAACTTGTAATCGATACAAATTGATCAAAAGTCCACACCCAGCGGCCATCATCAACCCCCACACCAAAAGAAGTCTGAAACGGGGAGCTGGAGAGAGTTTGGTGTTGGGCGGGGGCGATTGTTTGCGATCGCTTTTGAGTTTTGAGTTGGAGGAACCTCTTAACTCCGAATTCATGGATTTAATTTTAGACTCCTAAGCTGTCGTGCCTTTGATTTGTAGGAAGTACCCACCTAGGAGATATCTGGTATGAGGTTTTCCCATTTTAAATTCATACAACTATGAATAAGTCAATACCCCAGAGGAGTATTTTCTTCTGATTCGGGTTCAGTCCCCTGATTCGGTGCTGGATGGGAGGGACGTTGGGGTACTGCGGGTAGATAAATCGTGTTGGCTTGGGATGGTGTAGTCAAACCTGTACCCGGCCGTTCTGCTTGTTGCGCTAACTGATCTTTGATTACCGCATTCGCCGTTGTCAGTTGTCGCTCCTCTCGTTGAAGATGCTCGAGTTTGTCATATTCTCGCGACCATTGCTGCTGAGTATACACTGTCCATGAATAAATAGTCAGAGTTGCCGCAACGAGCAAAAATGTAATTAGATCAGAGCTACGCTGCAAAAATAATAGAGAGACTAACCATAGGGGTTTGGGTCGTTGCGATACATTCAGCCTTTCTACTTTTTGCACCCCGATTCTGGGTTGCAGACTGGTTACTTTCGATGAGGTAGCTCGCTTAGATGGCTTTACTCTGGAGTTGGTCGCAGGGACACTAGACCGATGTTGTCGAGGTAAAACGGAGCGATGAGCAGCATTCATATACATTTCGCAGCACTTTAGTGGACACAGAGCAAATTACTTACAGTTATTTGCTAATCAGGCTTTAAACGAACCCATACTAGCATTAGCTGTTTGTCGTGGCAGTACTTTGGGGCATGGGGATAAAGCATATAGCATATAGCAGATTTACGGAGTTAGGGGGCATCAAAGTGATGGGCTGCCCGATTGTATGTAGAATAATGAGCGCTCATCTTTTCTCTCTAATTCCGGCTTCTCGGGGCGATGGGATTTGAGAGATTTTGGTTGCCGAATTGGAATTTCCATTAAAAATTGGGTGCCTTGCCCTGGATTAGATTGAACCTCTACTCGGCCATGATGTTGGTTAACAAGGGTTTGATAACTGATGGTTAAACCTAAGCCTCTACCTTGGCCCACCTCTTTGGTGGTAAAAAATGGCTCAAAAATTCGGGGCTGAATTTCTGGATGAATTCCTGTTCCATTATCTAGAATCATCAGACGCACTCGCCCCACATCTCCAACTATTTCACTGGCTAAATACTGCGTTTGCACTGTGAGCATTTTTTGGGAATTGGATGAGCGGTTGAGCGCTTCTATGGCGTTTGTGAGAATATACAGAAAAGCCTGATGAATCGGCTTGGGATAACACTCTACTGGAGGTAATTGATCATAGGATCGCTCAACTTCTATGCTATTGCTGAGCTGGTTATGGAGAATGAGCAATGTATTTTCTAGGGCAGCATTGAAGTCAATAGTTTTGAGAGATGCCTGATTATTTCTAGAGAACTTTTGTAATAAATCTACAATTTCATGGATTCGCTCAGCTCCAGCCTCAATGGATTTTAAAATTTTAGGCAAATCTCTGAGTAAAAAATCGATATCGATTTCTTCTGCAATTGTTTGAACTTCGGCAGCAGGCTGAGGAGAATGAGTTTGGTATGCTTGCACTAGGCGGATGAGGTCGTGGAGATAAGTTTCGATATAGGGGATATTCCCATAAATAAAATTAACGGGGTTATTGATCTCATGAGCCACTCCAGCAACCATCCGACCTAAACTAGACATTTTTTCATTTTGAATTAACTCGGTTTGAGTCCGTTGCAATTGCTCTAGCATTTCTGCCATTTTTTGGGCTTGTAGAGCACTTTGTCTAGCTTGCTGTTCGGTATAAGCATACAAAGAGGCTTGGTGCAGAGAAATAGCCAATTGATCGGCGACCGATTGAGCCAATTGTTGATCGTTTTTTGACCAAGAGCGATTATGGGAACATTGATTAATGTACAGTATCCCTCGTAGCATCCCATTGGCTTTTACAGGAATCACTAATGAGGATTTGATTTGGGCTTTCTGATACTCTCGGTTGCAAGTGCCGATGCGTTCATCTTGTGTAATATCAGGAATCATGACCAGTTGTTGATGCTCAATCACCCACTGGGTAATGGGTCCCCTAGGATCGAAATCATCAATGGAAGATGAGAAAGGAGGACGGTACACTTCGTAGAGGTGTTTCTGCCGAAACGGGTCACTTTTGGGGATTGCTGAACAGCCGTTGGCCAGGCATTTCGTTCCCTGCAAATCATTTGGATTATCAACAAGGTGAACGAAACAGCGATCGCATTGCATGGCTTCCAAAAGCTGAGCGATCGCTTCCATTAAAATGGTTTCTATGTCAAAACTCTGTCGCGTCTGACTGATGATGTGATTAACTAGCCGTTCACGAATCGCTTGCTTCTGGGTTTCGCGATAAAGTTGCGCTTGGCGGATGGCAATCTCCAAAGATTCAGAAATAGATTTGAGAAACTCAATTTCATCGGTCAACCAACGGCGAGGCTGCTGTGAAAGACACACGATAAAACCTGTCTCTCCTTCTTTCCCTCGAACCGGAATGAGTAAACTGGCTTCGTAGCCTAGTAGGAATTGTTGGTCTTGATTCCGACTTTGGCGAACATCAGCCGATAGGTTTTGCTGTTTTTTTGCCCCAGGTAGGAATTCTTGCCAGAGGGCAGGATTTAAAGTTATGTGATCAAGCCATTTCCTGTTTGATCTGAGTGTGCCAGTTTCCATGGAGAGTTGGCCTTTGATCAGCGCCATCGCCACAGAATTAAAGGATTCTAATGAGTGAACGCCTAAATGAGAAGGGGAGTGGGTATCGATTCGTTGTTCGCACACCACTCTAATTTGCTGCGTCTGTTTGACATACCAGAGAAACACACAGGCATCCAACTCAAACAACGTGGCGACTTCATCCACGGCGGTTTGGAGTACCACTTGTAATTCTAGTGAGTTACGGATACGGTCAACGATTTTCCGTAACAATTCAGCTTGTTGACGCGAGGACTTGCTCGAGGTTTGGAGCAATTCAACAGCCTGCTTAACGATAGGGAACACAACGCCTCCCTGAAACAATACTCCGCACCCATTCTGGACTGAAATAGAACTGAAATAGAGTAGCTACATATTTTTTCCTAAGTTAAGAAGGAAGCGCTACCCGCTCAAGGTCATCCATTGAAGCAAACAGAGGAGGATGAGAAAAATATCATACACAATTCGGTTTAATCAGCGTTTACCGTTTTCTTCTTTCTCATGCTCATGACCCCCACCTATTTTAAGCGTGAAAGCTTCAATCTAAATTGTAGGCAGATAAAAGACTTTTAATTTTAAAATTATCCTAAAAGATTGTGGCTCTATCAGCTCTCTTGTCTCCCTTGTCTGCTTTGTCCCCTTAATGGTTTAACGTCGATCGCCTGGGTTAGGGTCGAACTTATCCCCTCAACTTCAGTAAGGGTGGTTGTTTGAGAAACTATAGGCGAAAAAACGACTCTTCATGCTAAAACTGTAGAACTGGAATACGCCAGCGTAACAATCCTTTGACAAAGCCTTTAACACAAGAGGAGTGTATGAACAAAAAATTGCTCGGTTTGGCTTTATTACTGACCTTGACTGTTGGCTTAGGAGCCTGTCAGCAGACTGATACTCCTGATGGAGCTGTTACCCCTGGAGAGGCTCCCGTAGAGTCTCCCAGCCCATCTCCCAGCTAAAGAGCTTGTGTTTGTTTCCACACCGTAGCTTGGTTCTGTACGCCTACTGATTGCTTATGTATAAGGCTTTCTTTAGTAGGGTTAATGAGCTACGTAGCTATTAGGCTCTCGAAGCCATTCCAACAAGGGCAGGAAACTTTCTTTTTACTCACTACGACATCCGACAGCACGTCTGGATGTCGTATTTTGCATGGATGTTACTGGGTTAGGGTATCTCGGAGAAATACGATGCGTCATAGTAAATTCTTGTGCCTGGGGTTAGGGCTAATGGTTGTGGCGGCTCAATCGGCAGTCGCTTTGCCCCCTCCGGAGGATATGCCAGAAGAGGTTCTAAGAACTGAGATTATTACTGAGGCGCGATCGCCCATTGATGGCAAACCCTTAACAGCCGCAGAATATGCTCAATTAAAAGCTGAACTAGAAGGACGCTCTGCTCCTCCTCAAGTGAGTGCGAAGATTGAGCGCTTGATTTTTCTTTTGCGCTTGCGTCGGCTGATCCGAACCGTGATTCCCGGTGCTCCTATTTAGTCAGGGGTCAGGAGTCAGGAGTCAGGGGTCAGGGGGTCAGGGATCAGGGGAGAAAAATTGTCAGCATAGCCTTAAGCTTCAATCACAGTTCCAAAAAAGGTTTACTGTAGGAAGCAAGCTACCAGCTAGTCTCACTAGCCTTTTAGCGCTGCTTATGGTATCTAGTGAAGGGGAAATGTGTAGAAAAAAACAAAAATATATATAAATATTAAAGTTATTATGACGCTCTGACTCCCTGTTGATTGAGGTAGATAACTTAATGTCCCTAATGATTGCCCCTGAACAAATTGACCGTATTATTTGGAATCAGCATCACGACCCCTTTGAAGTTTTAGGCCCACATCGATTGGAGCAGGATGGAGAAACTGGCTGGGTGGTACGAGCTTATCTACCGAATGCAGAAGCAGCGTGGGTGGTTCGTCCGGAAGAACGGAAGGAGTACCCCATGCAAGCTGTGCATCATCCTCACTTTTTTGAGGCCAAAATTGATACTCCCGAACTGGCCAATTACCAATTGCGAATTAAAGAAGGTGAACATGAGCGGGTGATCTACGACCCTTATGCCTTCCGTTCTCCTCTTTTAACAGATTTTGACCTGCATTTATTTGCCGAAGGCAATCACCACCGCATTTATGAAAAACTCGGTGCTCACCTGACACAAATAGAAGGTGTCCAAGGAGTTTACTTTGCGGTGTGGGCTCCAAATGCTCGTAATGTTTCCCTATTAGGAGATTTCAACCACTGGGACGGACGCAAGCATCAGATGCGTAAAGGCCCCTCGGGTATTTGGGAACTCTTTATTCCTGAAATCGGTGCTGGGGAACATTACAAGTATGAAATCAAAAATTACGACGGTCACATCTACGAAAAATCTGATCCCTACGGCTTCCATCAAGAAGTCCGGCCCAAAACCGCATCTATCGTCGCTGATTTGGATGCTTATCAGTGGAATGATACAGACTGGATGGAGCATCGGCGTCATACCGATCCCCTGACTCAACCGATTTCAGTTTATGAGGTTCATTTAGGTTCTTGGCTAAATGCCTCTTCGTCTGAACCGGCTAAATTACCCAATGGCGAAACCGAACCTGTGGTTGTGGTTTCAGAACTCAAACCTGGAGCTCGTTTCCTCACCTATCGAGAACTAGCTCACAAGCTAATTCCGTATGTTAAGGAGTTAGGATTCACCCATATCGAACTTCTCCCCATCGCTGAGCATCCCTTTGATGGTTCTTGGGGCTATCAGGTTACAGGGTACTATGCTTGTACGTCTCGCTTCGGAACCCCCGAGGATTTTATGTATTTCATCGACCAGTGCCACCAAAACGGCATTGGCGTACTTGTGGATTGGGTTCCCGGACACTTCCCAAAAGATGGTCATGGTTTAGCCTTCTTTGATGGCACTCACCTTTATGAACATGCCGACCCTCGCAAGGGTGAACATAAAGAGTGGGGAACTCTGGTTTTTAATTATTCTCGCCATGAAGTTCGGAATTTTTTAGTGGCGAATGCTTTATTTTGGTTTGATAAGTACCACATTGATGGCATTCGGGTGGATGCGGTGGCTTCTATGCTCTACCTTGACTATTGTCGCAAGGATGGAGAATGGGTCACAAATCAGTATGGAGGTCGGGAGAATATTGAGGCGGCGGATTTCTTACGCCAAACCAATCATGTGATCTTTAGTTATTTTCCAGGTGTTCTCTCGATTGCGGAGGAGTCAACAGACTGGCCGATGGTATCTTGGCCAACCTATGTGGGAGGCTTGGGATTTAATCTGAAGTGGAACATGGGCTGGATGCATGACATGTTGGACTATTTCCACATGGACCCGTGGTTCCGTCAGTTTCATCAAAATAATATTACGTTCAGTATGTGGTATCACCACAGCGAGAACTATATGTTGGCGCTTTCCCATGATGAAATTGTTCACGGCAAGAGCAATATGCTGGGGAAAATGCCGGGGGATGAGTGGCAAAAGTTTGCCAATGTCCGTTGTTTATTTACTTATATGTTCAGTCACCCCGGCAAGAAAACTCTATTTATGAGTATGGAGTTTGGTCAGTGGAGTGAGTGGAATGTGTGGGGCGATTTAGAGTGGCAGTTATTGCAATATGAGCCGCATCAAAAGCTAAAGCGGTTTATGGCAGACCTCAATCAACTGTATCGCAACGAACCAGCGCTTTATACTCAGGATTTTGGGCAAGAGGGTTTTCAGTGGATTGATTGTAGTGACAATCGCCATAGTGTCGTGTCCTTTATTCGTCGCGCTAAGGATTCTGAGGAGTTTGTGGTTACGGTTTGTAATTTCACGCCTCAACCCCATAGTCATTACCGTGTAGGGGTTCCGGAAATGGGTTTCTATACGGAATTATTTAATAGTGATGCCCGTGAATATGGTGGTAGCAATATGGGCAATTTGGGCGGTAAGTGGACGGATGAATGGTCGTATCATACTCAGCCTTATTCGTTGGATTTGTGTTTGCCACCGTTGGGGGTTTTGATTTTGAAGATAAATCGTGAGAAGACTCAAGCGGTGTTGCAGTCTCAGGAATTTTAGGGGGTTTGGGTACATCCTTGCAACTTTTTCATGTGGGTGGTGCTACATTTTTATCCCTCTCACCCCCCTTATTAAGCTACGGTGTACACACAAGTCTTATCCGTTAGCATTTGAGGTTGTTCAGCCCCCTAAATCCCCCAATTCTGGGGGACTTTGAGATTCCGATTCCCCCCAAATTTGGGGGGTTAGGGGGGCTAAATGCAGTATGAGTGAGGTCGATTACGAGATGTGTGTACACGGTAGCCTTATTAAGGGGGGAATCTGATTTCAACCTTCCTTATTAAAGGAAGAACTAGGTTTTAAAGTCCCCCTTTTTAAGGGGGATTTAGGGGGATTTAAATCTGGCAGGGAAGCCAAAAACACCTTTGAGTTCAATAACAATATCTTTTATCTTTATCCGCTTTAGAATA
This sequence comes from uncultured Microcoleus sp., assembly GCA_964588805.1. Classification (GTDB taxonomy): domain Bacteria; phylum Cyanobacteriota; class Cyanobacteriia; order Cyanobacteriales; family Coleofasciculaceae; genus CAZPRJ01. Next base: position 128,204 of record CAZPRJ010000007.1, read on the forward strand.
CTCTTTACCTGTCCTTAAGGTTCCTATTAATGTAGAAACATATACGCAGCGTTTAATTTTGGTATTGTTTTTGGCGGTTAGGGTTATCTGACCAAGTTGAGATGTATTACTGATGTAGTTGAACTGAACTCGCCATGGGCCTGTAGGACAATTACTGGTTGTTTTGTTGAATGTTGTCTCACAAACACCCTTGTTATTTTTATCCTTGTAAACTTGGATATTGGGATTTAGATTATTCCAAACAACATTATTAGGAATTTTGTTGGGTGCTTTGGCATCAGGTATATGAACTGCCCATTGAACGACTGGCTTGCCATTCACTACATTCTCCCGAAAGCTAGCTTGCCAGGTAATTTTGTCTCGCATGGCATTGCTTTTGGCCGACTGCATGGCTTGGTAAACTTGGCTTTGGCTAGCATTGAGGTGTTGGCGGTTGATGAGGCTAGACCAACTCGGTGCTGCGATCGCTGCTAAAATTCCAATAATTGAGGCTACAATGATAGTCTCCAGTAATGTAAATCCGGATGTGGAGTTAGAGACAGTATTGCTGTTGGAATGAGTATTTTTTTGCATGATGGATTCACCCTGAATCAAGAATCGTAGTGATGAGAATTGATTAATTTGCCATCAAGGAAAAATTGATTTTAAGTAGGTACGTGAAAAAATCCGTAGATTTGTAGGGGCGGGTTTAGTCAGAATTTCTGCTATTTAACAGTTTCATTCCTTCAAAACCCGTCCTACCTATCTGCGTTTGTTTATAGCTACCTACTTATTAGATTGAATGCGATTGTTGATTTGTAAAACAGGGTGGAAACACTGAATAATTAAAAACCCTAATCTTAAAAGATCAGGGTTTTCTCGGATGTATTAACTTTTAGTTGGATTGTATTTTAAATATTAATGCGTTAACGCGAGTTTAACAAACTTGGGGAAAACCTCTCGCCCAGCCCCTCTCCTACGAGGAGAGGGGAGTTAGAGTAGAGACAGAAATGTAAGAGGAGTTCTCTGTATTGCTGCAAGCCATCTTTACGAGTTTGATGTTGGACAGCCTTTACCCGTTGCTGAGTCGTAGGCTCCTTTATCTATAGCAATTCCTCCTACCAAAGTTGTCACTTTGACACAGCGCATTGTCGCTGGGTTAATATTGCCATTCCTCGTAGGTGTACTTGTGATAATTGTTAAAGGTGGATCGACATCTGATTTTGGGGGCAAAGCGCCCATGTAGTCAAACGTAATGATGTTATTATCCGAGAGATCTGTACTGTTATTATTTTCGCCGCTTAAATTAGTTCGTAACATCACTTGCCCTGGCTTCAGGGCTAAGTCTTGACCTAAACTCCTCCAGTAAGCACTATTGTTGAGGTCAGTATCAGGATCTATGGTATTTCCATCTGCATCTTTAGTTGGGTAAACCGCTACTTGTGGCACTGCATCTTGGGGATTGGCAGGAATTTTAAAGGCTACACTATAGCGAAGTTTTTTGTTTTTGGCTTGACTTTGGGCTTCTTGGAGTGCCCTAAAAACAACTTCATTGGCTGCATTAACTCGTCTCTGTTGAACAAAGGCGAGCCAACTGGGAGCGGCAATTGCTGCTAAAATACCGATGATAATAATGACAACGAGCAATTCAATCAGGGTGTATCCAGTATTACTGCTTGAGTCAAAGCCTTTGAATCTGGTTTTTTGGGGATTGAAGTGTTCTATAGCTTTCAATAATGAAGTTAGTTTTTCCATATTGCCCTGCCGTTTGTTCATTGCCAATCATTAGTGTGGTGCTTACTAAAATTATTTTCTATCTCCTAAGATTCCTCGTCCCCCTACCTGGATACTAGAACTGGGGAAATAAGAAGATTGGCTAGAGGCATAATTGGGAGGAGCAGTTTTCAGCCTCAGGCGAGCTAGAGCATTGCCTCTAATGTAAACTTTGGCTGTGTTTTTATCATCAGTGTTGTCAACACAGGCGTAAAAACCGCTAATTTCAGACCCAAATGCTGTTGTTGTTGAAGGTGGGACTTTTTGGGTTGCAACAGGACAATTGGGTTGGGGAATGTTTGGATCGCCGCCGGTGATTGGGCTTTGATCAACGTAGTCGATCAAAATAGGGATAGAAGGATTAGTGGGGGTAGTGTAATTGGCAGCAGGTGTAGTGCTATTTGTTGGCCAAGCATTCATACTGGCTATGTAACCTGAAGTAGTGCTGCCTCCTGCAACAGAACCTGTTGAGCTCGGGTTAAATAAAGGAATCTCTCCTCTAATCACAGAAGTGCTACCCGCTTGAGTCACCGGGGCTTGAAGCTCAACTCTACCGATTTGAGCTGTACATGACCAAGTAGAGTTAGCGCAGTTTGTTTCTTTCAACAAGTAGTAGACAACTAATGAGTAGGCGAAAGCATCATCGCTACCTCCGGGAACAGTAATTTCTTGAGAAAGAAATTTTCGCTTCCAAAAGGCGAGGACTGGAGTACCTGTCTTGCCTGTAGGAATAGCTGGAAAGCCATTTCTTGCGCTAATGGCACTGACCCCTGTACCGTCGTAGATGAATACGGCCTGATCTAAGTCTCTGGCTATGTAGTCTAGGGCGGCTTGGATTTCTTGTTCAGAGGTAGCCTTAGCTTGCTCCTGTCGGTCAGTCTGAAGCATATTGACCATAAACCCGAGCAAGGGAAGTATGACCAAAAAGGCGATAATTAGACCTACCAATAGCTCAATGAGAGTGAAGCCGCTAGCTTTTTGCAGTTGCCGCTTCGCCTTGAAGTTACAGGCTAGGAGGTATTTTAGTAGTCTCACCATGATCGGGTTTTTCATTGGACTTACATTGGGCAACTAAAGGCTGACTGACAGGATTGGAGCAATTTAGACAAGATAATGGGTGTTTTTTAAGTTCCACCACCAGTAGTAGATTGTGTTTCACCCAGTCGCTGTTTCAAGCTGTCGAGAGTTGTTTCTGCCGTGCTAACTTCCGTCGTCATTTCGACAACAGGGGCTTTGCGATCGCCTGTTCCACCTGCATAGGATAGGGTTCTTTTGTTGCCAGTCGCTGGCGTTGTTTTCAAGGCACCACTACCGTCAAAGGCATCGACTCTGTAGACTCGAACTCCTAGAAGATAACCTTGTGTGCCATCGACACCTACAACATTCCCGTTCTCATCAAAGTTGACGCTTCGGAATGCCTGAACAATAAAGTTTCTTTTCCCCTCAGAGGTACTGCTGTTGCAGCCAGTACCGCTTAAGTTGATGCAGTAAAGGCTTGTCGTACTAACACTTGGAGTACCTGTTTGAGGAATGGCTCCCTCGCCTGAGTTGCAGTAGTAGCCACTAGGAGGTGGAGTGACACCCGTTGGCAGTGGACAGTTCAAAGTTGGCGAGGGAGCTTGTGATGCCTGAGCCTGAGCCGCGCCGGAGAGAACAAACGCACTTACGTTGTTTCCTGGCACTGATGTTTGTGCTATGGGTGCTATGCTCAGGGGTTGATTAATCGTCCCTGTCTGGACTCCGGCGATATAGGCTCTGGCTGCTTCGGTAGCTTGTTCTAACCGACGTGCCTGTACTCTTGTTGCCACCGAGACAACGATCGCCGGGGCAATCCCAACCATGAGGATGCTCACAACCATAATCGCGATCAGACACTCGATTAGGGTAAAACCCGACTGGGTTGAGGACAGAGAAGGTGGCTTGAGTTGTTTAGGCGTCATCATAGGTTATTCACCAGCTACTTATCAGAAAATGATACTTTTGTCAAGAGCTAGGAGTTGTTGAGGAAGAGTAATCTGTTACAGGTGGACAAGAGGAAGGACGTTCTTGGTCAGAAAGCGCGTATTGATACGTCGTGCTGCCTGTGACTGGTTCAGCCGCACACAATAAAGTCTTCACCCAGGTATCATCTCGACCCACTTCTCGGTAAAACTCATTGGGTTCACCAGCAGAAGGTTGTGTGAATTGGCTAGAGAATAGGTCGGGTGTTTGTGAGAGCAGCCCTACATCATATCCCCATTGTCGGGTAGGTGCTAGGTAGTAGGGGGCTTTATTGATCACAGCACCAATTTTATAGCGGTAGTCTTGCCGTCCGGCTCCCTCGTTAACGGTGTAAGCAGGAGTATCGAAGAAGAGAGAGACATCTCTTGAACCGTCATCGATACTCTCAAAGGGAGCTGTGGCAAATGTACTCTTCTTGAGCTGAATTAATCCACCGCTAATGGTGTTGGTAGAACCTTGCCAAATTTCTATAAAACGTGGGAAGTTCTGCAAACCTCCTCCAAACTCAGCATCGTTTGTACTTAGAGGTCTTGAGGGAGAATCACCCATGACCAACACAGCGTTAACGGTTGTAGGTTGGGCTATGGGGAACCAATTTAGTGCATCTGCTGATGGCGGGAAACCAACGGGGAATGGGTTAGTGGTGTCTCCTGTGTAAGAGTGCAGTTGCAGGACGGGGGCTAACAGAGGTTGGTCTGTCGTCGTCATGGCGGTTATCGTCATCGCACCACCCGATATATTTGCCATCTGATCAAAGCCTAGTACTCGCCCAAAGAGTGTGGTTCCTGAACTGTAGATGTTGAAGTTCAAGCCGGGAAGGACGAACCCTAGGAAGTTACCGACAAGCGTATTGTCTCCACCTATATTCATCCCAGCTTCTGCCACCCAAAAGACATTGTTTGGCTCGACTCCGTTGAGACTTACTGTCACGGGTTCTCCTTGTCTGAAGGAGAGTGCTGAGCCAGGTGGCGAGACGATCACAAAAATTGGGTTGGTCTGATTACCTCGGTCTAGGACAATAGCTCCACCGGGTACAATTCCACGATTGGGATCACCGGCTGCTATAGTAGGCAGATTGAAGAAGTTGATTGGTGCTGTTGCCCTTAAGACAAATACTCCGGGTGGTGATGCCGGTGTCGTGGCAGCCGGCAAGCTTGTATTGTCGATGCTGTACACCTTGGACTCTGGTGTTCCTGCTCCCGGTGGAGTTAGCCTGGCTACAGCAGCTAAAGCTCTTGCAGTAGCATCAATTGCTGTCAGGTTTGTGGCTGAACAAGGAGTACCCGCAGGTGTACCCACTTCATAAGATAGGGAAGTTTGACCGGCTGTACATACCGCATAGTCCGAAGGGTCGGTAGCAGTAAGTCCGTTTAGAGACGGTATGTTTAGTGTTGCAGGGTTAGTATCTGGAAATTCAGGAGTGCCCGGTAAGAGAACCTGCTTGTCAGAAACTGTTTCCGCATCATTGTCGAGACGATAGTACAGGTTAGTTGCACCGTCATAGGTTGGTGCTGCTGAAGGATCGGCATTAGCGGCATCCCCAGTTGTTGCATACCAGAGTGCATTGTCTACAGCAGTTGGTATAGTATCTGCTGCTGTAGGAGTAGGAGTAACGGCAGGATCTCCAGCATATTTAACCTCTACTGCTGTAGTGCCATTGACTCCTATAGGAATTGCATCACAGTCTGTGGCCGCAGTCGTGGCATTACAAGTACCTGGAAGTACAAGCGCTCCGAATGCATTTCGTTTGAAGGCAACACGGCGAGCAGCAGAGCTGAAGATTCCTGTAGGAGATATAGGAACTGTAGCCGTTGTACCTGCTTGATCAACAGTATTAGGTGGGAGGGTGATACCAATAAAGTCTGATGCTTTCTGTGTAGTAATGGGTCCATTATTCGGGCTTAGAGCTCGGGTATAGCTATACACCCAATCCTGAGGGCCGCAATCGGAAACCGGCTGACTTGGACAAGCTTCCATCAAATACTGGGGAAATTGCACCCGACGCTGAATCGGTGTGACATTATTCGTAATGTAGGAAGTTTTATCGCTAGGCCGTCCAGTCGCGTTGAACCAATTGGCTGTAGTGGCAAAGTCATTCCACCAGAAGCCATTCTTCAGACGAGCCTCAACGGCTGTGTTACCTGCATTATTGTTGAGGTTGTAATCTCCCTCATTGCGATAACCATCTGTGAAGTCAGCAGACAGAAGCGTTACAGCATCAGCAAGAATTCTCGCTGCCCGCCACTGGTCGCCATCTCCTGTACAGGTGCCTCCAGGAGCACCCGTCCGACAAGCAAACCGGGTATCACGCTGAGTTTCTTGGCGTTCGTAAAAGTCGCCTGGATCAACCCCCGTGTTCGGCATATCTAAAGTATTGGTGAATTCCTCCACTCGAGTTCCACCCGATAAGTGCAGATTAAAGTCACCCTGGATGTAAACGGGTACATCTGAAGCCAAAATCAGCCCTTTCTCTGCTGTCCGATAAAAGTCCTCCCGTGATAAATTTTCGCCATTAATCAAGCGGATACCATTGGGACGACGGGTCGGGTCTAGTCTGAAGTCGGTTGCTGAAGGTCCTCGCCCTTGCTGGTCAGTGGGGTCACTGATATCGAGGAGAGCATCATCCCGACTGGCGTAGATAATCCCACTATTAGGCAGCAAATATTCTTGGTCGTTGGCTTCCGTGTTTGAGGTATTAGTGGGAGTACCAATGGTTTGTTGCCGTAGCACATCTAAGTCAATTTCCGTCACCCGAACTTCTAAGGGCTGGCGTTGCTCAATCGGTAAGGTGTATTGGTTACTTGATGGCTGCAACACTCCTGCAACTGACTTGAGCTGACCAATCTGCATTTCTTTAGGATCGGTAATGTCAGTTAATAATGTTTCAGGTGTAATAGAATTGCCCAAGCTATCTTGACCAGTTGGCTTATGCAATGCCTTAACTTGTCGGGCATCCAGAAAAGCGGCTTCCTTAATCGCACCATTCGGGACTGGGCTACTACCAGCTCCTGCTGGATTGTCTAAAATCCCTAAAGCACAGTTAGCAGCATCAATGGCGGCCTTATCTGCCAGGTTCCAAGCTCCAGCCCCGCTCAGGTCAAATTTCTCAATGGCTCTCACTAGCGGTTCATTCACCCACCGCCCATCGGGGAAAATCATCCTCGCTTGTCGTCTGAGCCGAGCAGTTACGGTTCTGGTCGTAGGAACTGGATAATTTTTGCCGTTGTTTGTCCATAAGGTATCGTTAGCAGCCGTATCTTCATTAGTCGGATCGTAGTAGCTGCTGATACAAGCAATCGGTTGGTCAGGATTGGTGCTGGCGTAGTGGTAAACAACGGTCGCTCGCATTTGCAGGTCGCCTTTGAGCCCCTCGCCAATATTAGGAAGCCCATCATTATTGAAGTCCCAAGAGTCTCTGGGGTTAAACCGATACATGGGCATTGTATCTGGCCAAACCACGATGAAATAATCATCCGCCGTGGCAGTAGGAAGACCCGACGCATTTTGCAAACGATTGGGTATTGAAGCTAAGTCAGGTATTGGAATTTGATACTTAGATACCAGTTCAGTCGGTTTGGGGGGTTCTGGTAAGAATGTCTTAATTTCGTTGAACGACTGACCGGTGAGGTTGATATAACGGTCATCTGGATTGATTTCAGCCGGTTGAGTCGGACTCTCCTGTACGCGCCTGATCCGTCTTCCTGTACCCGCGCCACCTACCGTAGTCTCACCATCGACATAAATTCCAGCACCGGTGATGATCCGCAAACCTCCAGCCAATTCTTCATCAATTCCTTGGGCAGTATCTTTAAATCGGCTTCCTGGCAGTTTAGCTGCCGCTTGCTCCCAGTAACCATTACGAGAGGTATCACCAATGTCATCTAAGGGTTTAGCCAGTCCATAACGTACACGCGCAGCTCCGTTAGCAAACGTTCCTGTTGCAGCCTGCCCTTCAGTGTCTTCGGCATATTCGAGCGGACTAGTTCCTGGTTTTGGCCATCGATAGGGTAAGCGATTACCCACCTGAATGCGATCGCCAAGTCTTTCTTCGTCTTTTTCTGTACTTGTTCTTGGATCGCGTGAAGCCGGTAACTGTGCCGTATTGATAGGGAGGTATGTGTTAGTACCCGCTTCATCAATTGCCATCCACTGCAAAGGAGGCGCGATTACACCACCACCACTAAAAACAAATTGCTCTCCTGTCCCTGTGGGTGTAACATTACTCACCAGTACTGTACCCGTCGTTGCCGTCGGTGCTGCGGGCGGATTGAATACAGCTAAATTATCAACACTATTAGCCGGAACTTCTGCGTAAGAAACTCGGCGCAGACGTTCTTTAAAATAAGTTTCTATGACCTTCTCGAGCAATTTCGGGGCACTAGAGGCATCACTATACTTGGCCTCAAAACTATCCCCAATCTCCTGGGGAAATTGAGTGAACCCTTTAACATCCGCCACTGTCGGAGTGTATCCAGCCGCCCTACCGTTATAGAAGAGATTACGTGCTCCCTGCACCAGTACATCCAGACGTTTTGCATAAGCAGTATTGTTAGACAACACTTGCAGAGGATTTAGACCTGTTACCGTGTTACTGTTGCTGTTGAGAACCAGTCGTCGGTTTGCCCCTGCATCGGTAATATCCCAACCTGCCGGTGGATTCAGTGGATCGTCTTCATCGTACATATCCACTGTCACTTGGCTGTTGGTAAAGTTCTGATTAGGAACTGAAGCACCCCCAGCCGTTTGCGCTCCAGGCCCCCCAGCTACAATGTGTCCACCTACAATAATTTTGGCGTTTTCCGGCTCATAAAAGCAAGACCCCGGACTACTCACTTGCAAGAAGTTGATGAACTGATCGCCACTGGGGTTAGATACCATCAAGTTACTGTTGGTATGAACCCGACCATTCAACCGTAAGGTTGGTGTCGCGTTGATCATTAAGTCATCTTCAAACCAAACTGCGTTGTTATCGAGTGCAATTCTGGCTTGGTCGAGCTGTAACTCTAAAGCCGAAAATCCTCGATTACCCGTATAGGCTTCAAATTGAGTTGCCGCATTAGCTGCGGTGATATTTTTATATCCAGTTGTTTGTAATGCTGCATACTGGGTTTGGGCAATTGGCACTGTTGCCACATAAGTAAAGAAAGCTTTTTTCAGCTTTCCATTCGACATCTTAGTCCAGCCAGCAGCACCCCCAGCCGCAGAAGGACACCTTCCTCCTGTTTGTCCATCTTCTTGAGGCAGTGTTCTCGATTCTAGGGGAGTTCTGGCTCTAAGTTGAGCGCCACTACCATCTACAGGAGGATTTTTGAAATAGATACCGTAGAGGGTAAAGCTATCAAATCGGCCATTATTATCAGTATCGACAGGAAATTTCCAAGCTGTGTCTAGTAATTGTTGGCTGGGTTCTTGTTGGCTTCCTACTGACACGGGATTAGTCAGGTTGTAGGCTAACCTAAGCGGAGTTTCATCCCCCAAGGTGTAGGTCTCATCATCCAAAACTGAAGCGATGTTTGGATCGGGTGGGGTATCCCCTTGTAAATTAGTATCTTTAGTAAACAAATACTCAAGCTTTGCCTTAGCTCGGTCAATCGCTGGCGTGGCGGCATTAAGTACTGCTTCATTCACCCGATAGTTACTAGCATTCTTCGCCCGATCAAACGAACGAATCACGATCGCCGTCGTCAATAGTGCTACCACAAGCACTACCATGACTACCGTCGGTAACACAAATCCAGCTTGGCTCCGGCGCGAACGGCGCTTGGACACCATTAAACTACGCAAAACACCATTGACAATTGCCTTGGTTATCCGATCAAGCAACTGCCAACTTCGTTTAAACAAACGCTGGATTATATTCTTTTTGGGCTTTTTGCGAGTTGACATGGTGATTTCCTGTCAAACATTAAATAGATGTGAATGGTAAAGGCAATGCCTGGGCTTAAAGTACCCGACTGATGATGCGGGAGAGTACTCACCCCCTATTTCCTACAGTAGTCGCTAAAAAAGTTTTTGATGGACTCTTTAAGCCTGTACTGTTACAAAGTGTCGTTAAACCTGAAACTATAAGTTAAGCAATAAGCTAGACTACTCTATGGTTCAATGGTGCTCCAGATTACCTAGAGCCAAGGACTTTGTATGCGGCTGATTAAACAAACGCAGTATTTTTCCTTGCTCAAACCGTAGATTGACAAAACCTGATAAATATGGTAATAGCAATGGCACGGCTTAACGACAAGTCGAGGGTCAGTTAACTGGGCATAGCTTACCCATTTATTCGAGTAAACTTATCACCTTCTAAAAAATTAACCTGGAGAGTCCGGAAGTGGGGCGTGTTTGATTCCCTTCCCCATCAAACCGAGAAACTCTAGTTCGTAGTAAGGGCTTTAGCCCTTTTTTACCTAAATCTCCTAGATCCATCAACCCAATAGTTTCATCCAATGGGTATCAGTAAGTCCGAAAACTTGCCCAAAGTTTTTAACTTCGGGCTAATAGCTGAAGTGTACTTCAGTGGACTGAAACCTTTATCCAGTGGTCTTTAGACGACTTTAACTTTAAGCCAGGGGTTTAAACCCCTGGCGAGTTGTTGGAACGGGTGCAAGATGCAAATTGCAACGCACCTGACTCTAGGGCTTACTACGCCAGTAGGAGGGAAAAAACGCCAGGAAAGCAATAAAATCAAGGGCTAAAGCCTTTACTACGAGCCTAATCAACTATTTTTTGCTTAAGTTCAGTCCCCTTTGACTTAAAACTGATTCAGGTTAATTCCTGCTTCCTTGGCTAAGGCTTGAAGACCGCGTTTTTCTATGGTTTTGATCGCTTTAGTCGAAAGCCGCAATCTCACCCAACGGTTGCCTTGAGGCCACCAAACTCGCTTCCATTGTAAATTAGCTTCTTGTAACTTCTTAGTACGCCGATGAGAGTGAGAAATCGCATAGGCGTTGTTGGCTTTTTTGCCAGTGAGCTGACATTTGCGTGACATCGTGAAACCTCTAGATCTAGATAATGATAGTCCGACATCCATCATATCTTGCTGGAACTCCACTCCTTAAGAGGATGGGAGTTTGGGTTGATGGTTCATGGTTCATAGTTCATTGCGATAAACTGTTGCGTTATTAACTCAATCAGGGTGTCCAAATGCTACAAAAAGTTAAAACAATGGTGACAAAACAGCACATTATCCAATGGTTACGAACCTCAGCCGTAGTCTTAGAGCAAAATAAAGACTATCTAACCGAACTCGATGCCGCCATTGGAGATGCCGATCATGGGATTAATATGCATCGAGGGTTTCAAAAAGTCATGGCTCAGTTATCTAACCCAATCGATGTAAATCAGGATATTGGTAGCATTCTCAAAACGGTGAGTATGACTCTAATTTCCAGTGTCGGAGGTGCGAGTGGACCTCTTTATGGCACTCTGTTTCTACGGGCTAGTAAGGCAGTTCAAGGCAAACAAGAACTCAGTGCAGAAGATATGGCCGCACTTTTAGAAGCCGCCGTTGAGGGTGTGGTGCAACGAGGTAAAGCCAACCTAGGGGACAAGACGATGCTAGATACCTTATCCCCAGCTACAAATGCGTATAAAAATGCGATCGCACAAGGTGCCAAAACTCTAAGCGCCCTACAACAAGCCGTGAATGCAGCCCAGGAGGGAATGAATAGCACAATTCCCTTACAAGCGAAGAAAGGACGGGCTAGTTATTTAGGGGACAGAAGTTGTGGCCATCTCGATCCAGGTGCGACTTCCTGTTACTTGATTCTGAAAACCCTGTTAGACACCCTCATGAGCCATTAAGGTATTTCCCAATCAAAAAATGTCCTTGTAGGGGCGGGTTTTGTATGAGGGTTATCGAGAAAGTTCGTCGATTTAATCCTTAAACCCGCCTTTACCCCAGATTAGGTCTAATGAATCATACTAAATCCGGACTTAGCTTAATAACCCCCTTTTCAGCCCATATCTTATTTTCCTTCTGCCGTCTGCCGTCTGCCATCTGCCTTATCCCCATCAAAAAAGGTATGGGAACCGGATTTGGTATCCGCACTCTAGGTAACTTGATAGATAAAACTTAAAGTTGCCCAGGCATTCACATCCAAAGCATAACTATCAGACGTTGTACCCACTAAATCCGGAGATATGGCACTGGCATTGTGTAAATCTTGGAGCATGGCTCTCACCACAGGCAAAGGGTTAAATAAATCTCCAATGCGTTCTCCTTGCCGCTTGGCACGTCTAGCCCCTTCTAGTGCTAAAAGCCCGTTGTTAAAGGGAGACCGACTGCATATTAGTTTAATTTCTGCTAGTCCTGTGGGGCCTTGGATAATCCAGTTAGAGGCTGAAGATTGGGGGAATGTTAAAGTTTCGCCCGGTGCAATCATCGCTTGTTGCAACGGGGAACTAGTTTCTGATTCTTCGGATGCCTGAGCGGGTAAGCTGTCATAAAGTGCGATCGCGCTACCACTGCTATCCAAGCCCATGAGCATGAAATAGATGGGGCGATCGCTATAATTTTCCACTCGATACTGAATCTGGCTCCCAATCGGCAAGATGGGCAAATTGGCTTCACTGCCTGAACTCTTCCCTGCTCCTACCCGTTTAGAATCTGCCAAGGGCTGCAACAAGGAAGTAGAGGCCGACGCTCTTAAGGTATCGCGTTGCATCACCACTCGGGTTTGAGGAGCAACCATCTCTAACGAGGCTCGAATTCCCAATCGGGATGACCCTTCATTGGCTGTTAAACGCAACAATTTGGCGGCCAGTAACGTTGCCAGCTTGGGACTCAGACGATTAACTGCCGACCTTACCGCTTCTCCCGGTTCCCCTAGGGTATTGTGAATTGGTTCGTAGGCCAGATTAAACAATCCATAGCCTCCTGTCTTGGCCATAGTCTCCACTCCCTCAGTATGGGGTGCCTCATTGGCTGAATCGGAGGTTTTGGGGGCTGGGGGTAGGGAGATGGACGCTTTTCCAAACACCTGATCGGCCGGTTGTTCGCCAGCAATCACTACCGAGGAAACAGTGGGAACCGTGGCAAAGGCACTGGTTGCATCCACTCGCTCAATGCGTTCTAGACTAGTATCTAGGGCGATCGTCAGTCCGAGATTGCGGGGCAACAAACGCACCGATTCCTGTACGAACTGGCCTACTTTGAGTAGGTAATTCTCCGTATCACTGAGTCCCAGCATTCGGGCTTTCGCCGTCAAACCCTCCTTAGAGCGAATCTGGAGTTGTGGGGGTTGGAGATTGGAAATAAGCAGATTTTCTGCGATTTCTCCCGTCAGTGACGGCTCTGTGCTAGGCGAGAGTGACCCGCTCGGATAAAGGCTAACAATAGAATTAACCCCATAATACTCCAAAACGATCGCTGGAAGTCCCGCCAGCCATAGCTGAGCTGTTTTACCATTGTCTTCCACCGCCGTAACCACACCATCAGCCCCAATTTTAGGGTCGGGAGGGAGGTAATAAGTGAGCAAAGAATTCTGTTGAGTGTTGTGTTGCTCAAGCCGGGGCTGTTGCTCAGTTCCCGCCAACTGATTCACCATCCCAGTGGCTCGACTCAGACTAATCTGAATGGTGGGTGCGGGAGAAGCTTGCCACAGATATTGCGTGAGGGCGTATGTAAACAAGCCAGCACTAAACCCGTTCCATTGGGCTTCTTTGGCCAATTCACTAGGCCCTGCTGCGGTGAGAACAACTCCAGGGATGCGCTGCGGGTTTTCGACCTTGAGTCGCTTTTCCCCTGATGAGTTAATCCGCACCCGGAGCTGTTCTTGAAATGCCAACTCTCCTGGATGGGGAGCGTCTGCAGGTGGATTGGGGCAGGAGCGCACTCGGAGATTGCCTTGCAGGACTTTAGGGGCTACTCGGTGGCTAGTATCCAGGACTGTGGTTACATGGTCAGTGGCCAGCGATCGCAACAGCAAACTGAGTGTTTCTTGTTGCACGTTGTTGGCGACTGATGCCCCCTTTGTCGATAAGATCCCATCGATCGGGACTAGGCTATTTTGCCACTGCTGGGCCTCATCTGTACCCGACTCCGAACTTATTTTGACTCGACTGCCGTAGCCACTGAAGTGGAAAACGACCACATCCCCAGCTTTGGCTTGTTCAGTCAAATGTTCGATAAACGCCGTTTCAATATTTTCTCGACTGGCTTGAGTATCCGTCAGCACCAAAATGTCGTTGGCGTTAAAACCAAAGCGGTGAATCAATAATTCCCGTTGTAACTCGACATCCGTGATACAACCGCTCAAAGCTGTACTCCGAGGATACTGGTTGATACCTACGAGCAGCGCTAACTTCCGCCCCCCAGGTTGTGCCAACGCTTGAAAATACCGATCCAACACGGGTACAGCGAGGCTTTGATCGCCCAACAGTGAGAGTACGATTTCGCTCACTCCTAGCGTGGCTAGCCCCAAACCAGCTTTTTGCAGAAAAGTCCGCCGATTAAGTCCCATATCAGCTATCAGCTATCAGCTATCAGCTATCAGCCTACCAGTAATGTCAATTTTGGCAATTTGATTATTGTAAGGGACTCCTGGAAAATTGAGAATTTGCGGACTGCTCCTACAAGGTTCAGGGAGAGTCCTCTAAATCTCATAATTAGTAATATTCATTGCCCTGGCTAACTCGGCGGCTACCTCAGGGCGTGAAAACTCCGGAGGTGGTAACTCGCCCCGGCGCAACATTTCTCGCACTTTAGTTCCGGATAAATGGACTCGCTCTTCGGGGCGGCTAGGGCTAGTCTTAGTGGTGGCCATCTGTTGAGTGCGCTTGCAATAAAAGGCGTGCTCAAACTTCATGGGAGTAATGCCCAGTTCAGAGGGTTCAAATTCATCAAAGATGTACTGAGCATCATAAGTGCCATAGTAATCCCCAACTCCAGCATGGTCACGTCCCACAATGAAGTGAGTACAGCCGTAGTTTTTACGAATCAGGGCGTGGAAAATGGCCTCTCTTGGGCCGGCATAGCGCATGGCGGAGGGATTAATCGCCAAAATTACACGATTTTCGGGAAAGTAAAGCTCGAGCATAATTTCGTAGCAACGCATCCGCACTTCAGCCGCAATGTCGTCGCTTTTGGTTGCCCCCACGAGAGGATGCAGAAATAAACCATCAACGGTTTCTAATGCACACTTGATAATGTATTCGTGCGCTCGGTGAATGGGATTGCGAGTCTGAAAGCCCACAACGGTTTTCCAACCCCTTTCTTGAAACAGAGCACGAGATTTAGCGGGGTCGATTTGGTACTTGGGAAAGTCGGGATGCTCTTCCCGTTGTAATAACCAAACAGGGCCAGCTAAATTAACGTCTCCTTGGTTGTAAACGACCTGAACACCTGGATGTTTTTCTTCATCGGTACGATAAACATTAATTGCTTCCCGATTCTTGTCATAACGATACTTTTGAGTAAGTTCTAAGACCCCGACAAAGTTGCCTTGGGGGTCATCCAAACGAATTAAACTGCCTTCTTTGAGAGGGGCGGCGGTGGATTCATCGACGGAAAGTGTGACTGGAATTGCCCATGGTAAACCATTGGCCAGTCGCATCTTCTCCACTACTGAGTCGTAATCCGCCTGCTCCATAAAGCCCGTGATTGGACTAAATCCCCCAATCGCAATCATTTCTAGATCGGAGGTAGCCCGTTTGTCGAGTTGAACTCTAGGAAGAAAGTCCGCTTTATCTAAAAATTCATGCCGTTGGTCGTGTGAGGCAATACGATTAATGAGCTGACCGCCGTGAGGGGCGATGCCGTCTGGATGATGACTCAAGATAGTACCCTTTCTTTGTAAAACTTTAATACCACCAAAATAATCTGCTTTATCCCCAACGGCAATTCCTCTACTAAGAAGGAAAGCCAATATGATTGCTATTACACCTCGTAACTGCGAGATCGAAATCGTGCGATCGCTTCTGCTACCCCATACCTCAACCCGCTAAGTTCTAACCCAGGGATGAGATTGTTACTCGGGGCGATTTTGTGCAAGACCTCGAAAAATAGCAGAAAACAGTATGAAAAATATTCAATTACTATTATTACGGCAACTGGGAAAATCTTCATCCCTTAGCACGATCCTATAGTTTTAACCTTCAATCATGAACTGCCCAATCCCATAAATTACAACTTTATATGTCTTACTCAGGTTACATGAAAACTATTTATCAAAAACTTAATTTGAAATTAGTTTATTTTGCATTGTAGGAGTCAATAAAGCGATGAGAATTGCTCAAGTTGCACCTTTAGCAGAACGTGTTCCTCCGCCAGGTTATGGTGGGATCGAGTTGGTTATCGGTCATTTAACGGATGAATTAGTGCGTCGAGGACACGATGTTACCTTGTTTGCTTCTGGCGATTCTCAAACCTTAGCTCGATTAGAATCTGTTGCTCCCCAAGCCTTCCGCCTCAATTCGTCACTAGCCGAGCCTGCCGTTTATGAAATACTTCAACTCAAACGAGTGTTGGAACAAGCAGAAGAATTTGATATTATCCATTTTCATACAGGTTTTCCGGCCTTACCTTGGGCTGAGAGATTGAAAACAGCAGTCGTTCATACCCTACATGGTCGCTTTACAGAAGATAACCGCAAGATATTTACACAGTATCCCCGTCAGTCTTACATTAGCATTAGTAATGCTCAGCAAAAATTTGCACCAAACCTGAATTACGTGCAAACGGTTTATAACGGCATTAATCCTGAGGATTATCCCTTCTACGCACGAGCCGTTCAACCTCCTTATCTGGCTTTTTTAGGGCGGATGTCACCAGAAAAAGGACCCCAACATGCGATCGCAATTGCCAAGCAAATAGGATTGCCCTTGAGAATGGCAGGCAAAATTGATCAGGTTGACCAAGAGTTTTTTCAGCAAGAAATTGAACCCCAAATTGATGGCAAGCAAATTCAATATCTTGGTGAAGTGGAGCATGATCAGAAAGTTGAATTAATAGGAAATGCTGCCATTACTCTGTTTCCCATTACCTGGCCTGAACCCTTTGGTTTGGTGATGGCTGAGTCGATGTGTACCGGAACCCCGGTAATTGCCATGAACTTAGGCTCGGTTTCTGAGGTGATTGTTCATGGAAAAACCGGGTTCATCTGTGAAAGCATTGATGAAATGATTGCTGCTATCCCTAAAGCTTTAGAACTCGACCGTCAAGCCTGTCATGATTATGTCTTAAGCCGCTTTAGTATCGCTGAAATGGTTAATGGATATGAGGCAGCTTATAAGCAAGCCATTACAGAACAGATGTCGAGGAATGGTCACAAAAAGACTTCAATTTCTGTCTCAATTCGATAGCCAATTTCTGGGAGCAGTAAAGCAGGTTTAAGCCTAGAGATAGGGGATTCCTCACAAGGAGTAAATCTAACCTGAGGGGTGTGAAGTCATCCTAAGTGAGGAAAAACCCATGCCAGATAAAAGTAATTTCAACCGGAAAGAATCTACAGACAAATCTACTGTAGATGAAAGAATTGAAGCTCAAATCGAACTGGCTAACAGCCCAGCAACCGACCCCCAGGAACTGACAACAGAAGGTGCGGATGCAATGGTAGATTCAAAAGAAAATGAAATCCCTGCTCAACCTAGGCAAACTACAAAATAAGCTTGCGCTCCCATTTTGAGCTCTAAAAATTGGTCAATCTAATTAGCAGCAGGTCGCTCTATAATACCGCCACCGAGCAAGATATCGCCGTCGTATAAAACCGCCGCTTGTCCGGGAGTAATGCTAAATTGCGGTTCATCAAAAACTAATTTTATGCGATCGCCTGCTAGCGGAATTACACTGACAGGTACGGCCGATGAACGGTAACGGACTTGAACTGTAGCTCGAATGGGAGCGGTAGGTTCAGACACCGAAACCCAATTCACTCGCCCCACTGTACAATCAGACTGAGTGGCACGGGTGCGATCGCCCACAATCACTCGATTGCGTCCCGCATCGAGAGCAATCACATAAAGCGGTTCCGGTGCAGCAATGCCTAGCCCTTTACGCTGCCCGATGGTGTAATGATGAATGCCATTATGCTGCCCTAATATCTTCCCGTCTAGATCCACAATATCCCCCTGAGTGGGAGTGATGTACTTATCCAGGAAGCTTCGCATCGAACCATGCGATTCAATCAAACACAAATCTTGGCTTTCTGGTTTATCCGCAGTCTTGAGATTATATTCAGTCGCTAGCTGTCGCGTTTGGGTTTTCTTCATTTCTCCCAACGGAAAGACGGTGGCAGCGAGCAAGTCTTGAGTTAAGTCATAGAGAAAGTAAGACTGGTCTTTTGTCAAGTCCACCGCTCGACGCAATTGATAGCGAGCACTTTCAGCATCATAAGTAATTCGGGCGTAGTGACCTGTAGCAATTTTGTCAATCCCTAATGTCTCATGGGCATAGGTCAACATTGGCCCAAACTTCACTGCTTTATTGCATTGAGAACAAGGCAGAGGCGTAATCCCCGCTTCATAGCCCGAAACTAGATAATCTACAATATTGGACTGAAAAACCTCACGGCTATCCACAATATGATGAGGAATACCTAATTGTTCGCAGATGAACGCCGCATCGACCATCCCCTCAGAGCAGCACTGACCCTTCCCTTTCATTAGCCAAAGGGTCAATCCAACGACTTCATATCCTTGATGATGTAGGGTAGCGGCGGCAACGGAACTGTCTACTCCACCGGAGAGGCCCACGACGACTTTATTCATGAAATTAAATGTAGTATGTGTGAAACACAACTCTTCTTCTAGGCTAGCATTCTTGCCATGTTATCAGTCGTCGAGTATTGGCAGTACTTCACAAGGGTAGGGTGTTTTCCAACGCACCTACAGTTTGTAGATTGAGAAAAAACGAAAGCAAACCCTTAAAATAAAGGGCTAAAGCCCTTACTACGAACCCAATCTACTGCCCTAGTTGTGATAAAGTTGATCCCAAATTCGGGCAACTTCCCGTCATGACGAGATTTCTTCACCCCTTCTGGCACTCTCTAGTATTCAATAAAGCGCTCTCTTGGGTAGCCTTGCTGCTCTGGGGGGGGGGATTCAGCATTACGGCAATTTCCGTCAATGCCCAGCCCAGCTTACCGCAACCTCGGATTTTTAACGAATTACCTCCCCCATCTCCTGCACTTCCTTCCTCCCCGATTCCTACGTTTGACGTTCCCACCTCACCGACGCCATCCGTTACCCCTAACGATGCAGCTACAGAACGTGAGTTTAACTTTCAAGTCTCTCCTAGTACGCCTCCCTCGCTGCAACCATCCAGGTCAACGGCCTCTTACAATCTTTACCGTGTAGATATTGTGGGAAATAACCCGCTCTTACTGGCACAAGTTCAACAAATTGAACCCCAAGCCTTTATCCGCCAGGGAGAAGGGTTGATTCAAGCTGGGGTATTTGCGAGTGAACGAAATGCTCAGTCTCGTGTACGGGCACTAGCGGATTTAGGAATTCGTGCCCAGGTTATTCCGTTTGCCATCAATCCTAATCAGATTACAAACTCGGAACCCGTTGGCAGTGACTCGTTTGTAGGTGTGGAGGTTGAGCCATTCAGTTCCGAACCCTTGGCTAACGCTCCATTTTACCCAGGGGTTAGCACTCCTGAACGTGCTTATTTTGTTGTGATTCCAGGGAATACTAGAGACTTACAAAATATTGCCGCTCAAGTTGTGCAGTTAGGTATCGCTGAAAATGCGGTGAATCTTAGAAACGCTCCTAGAGGGACTCATGTTGCCGTTGGCCCGTTTGGCAGTCGCCGAGAAGCCTCTCAGTGGAGTAACTATTTCCGCTCTTCAGGGATGGATTCACGAGTCTATTACGGGCGATAAGTTTAAAAGAAAAAGAAGGCAGGAGGCAGGAGGCAGGAGGCAGGAGAGAAAGATTTTCATTCATGGCGATGAATTTTTTTTCATTAGGGCTGCCTTCTACTTTGTGCCTTCTGCCCTCTGCCTTTCTTGTGCCTTCTGCCTTATTAAATACCAATCCCCCGCAAAACTAACTCATGAGCACGGCGAATGTAATCCTCAAATGGCTCAGCGTTGGGTTGAAAGATTAATGCATAAAACATCGCCCCACTCAGGAGATCGAAGACTAAATCAGTATCTGTATCTGCTCGAATTTCATGGCGGCGCTTGGCGCGTTCAAACACAACGCTGAAGGCTTTGCGTCGGGGTTTCATGTATTTTGTCCAATAAACCTGAGCAAACTGAGGACTGCTAGAGGCTGTGCTGATAATCAGGGCAATAGTTTGACGCCCAAAGGGAGTCAGGATAGTTTTGGCAGCATTTTCGTGAAGGATATCCAAATCTCGCCAAAGGCTACCTGTATCGGGTATGGGTACTTCCTCCTTGCGGCTTTCGATCGCGTCTGCAACCAATTCTTCTTTGGAACTATACCGCCGATAGATCGTAGTTTTCCCCACTCCGGCACGGGCTGCGATCGCTTCCATACTCATGGCTTGATATCCAACTTCTGCCAGCAGCTCGAGGGTGGCCTGGAGAATGGCTTTGTCAGCTTGGGCGCTACGCGGTCGTCCAGGCGGACTTTTGACAGGTTCGCTCATGGATTTATTATCCTCAAGGCTTGCTGTCTTGGCAAATAACTCTAAATTCATCCAACTTCCCTTGACATTTACCTAAAAAAGTTACGATACTGTATCGTATCGAATATTAATCATGAACGACCAATGAAGCAGTGATGTTACAGCTAGCTGAAGTTTCCAGGAACTTTAAGCATCGCACCTAGTCGCAAATGATAGAACCCATGCCATGTAAGCCTTTTGAAAGTTGAATGGGAGCAAAGTAGTACTAGTCGCTTCACCCAAATCCGGTTATTTTAAAATAAGGACACAAAAATTAACTCAATTTAAATAAAATTTCCTAAAATCCGTAAAAATTTCTGGCATCCCTAGTTCTAACGACGATTGGAGAGCATCCTCGTTAAGATTGAGCCGATTAGGTTTAATCCAATTACACAAAAATAAAATTTTATTGACATCAAATTGGCTTGCCCATTAACAGGGAGATAACCGTGACGAATCAAGTTCCAGACCAAGAATCATCCCAGTTAAACACAGAGGCGATTGTGGCACAGTCGCAGCTTGAACACCGAGATTCAGAGTTCTTACCTGAGCAACAACACCAACCAGCACCTCGTACCTGGCTATCAGGAGGACGGGGTGTACTCATTGGCATTGGGATTGGGGTGTTTGTCGCCGTTGGGGCTACGCGCTTGCTAGGTTCTCAATCTACACAGTCCCCAGCCCCAGCTCAAACCCCAGCCGCCGTTGAGCCGGCCTCCGCTCAAAGCGTCACTGTAGCAACGGTAGAATCCTCTGACGTAAACCGTACCTTGGAAGCCACGGGCAGTGTTGCTGCCTATGAGATGATTCCCGTATCGCCTCAGGCTACAGGATTACAAATTAAGGAAATCTTAGTAGACCGCAACGACCGGGTTAAAGCTGGACAAGTGATGGCACGCTTAGATGATTCCGTGTTGCAAGCCCAGTTAACGCAAGCCAAAGCATCTGTTGCTCAAGCCGAAGCTCGCCTGAGTGAACTGCAAACCGGTTCGCGGCAAGAAGAAATTGCCCAAGCACAGGCACGTTTAGAGCAACGCAAAGCTGCTCTGAGTCAGGCACAAGCGAGTATCCCACGTCAAATCGATCAAGCCAAAGCCCAGGTAGCTTCAGCCCAAGCGCGGTTAACCTTAGCGGAAAATCGCTACAAGAGTTATGAATCTTTGGTGAATCAGGGGGCAGTCACACGCGATCGCTACAACGAAGCAGTCAGCGACTATCGCAGCGCTCAGGCCAGTTTATCCGAGGCCCAACAGCGCCTAGAACAAACCCAAAATACGAATAACCCAGAAATTGCCCAACTTGCGGCCTCCGTCAAAGAAGCAGAACAACAAGTCCAACTGCTCAAGGCCGGTTCTCGCCAAGAGGTAATTACTCAGGCACAAGCTGAACTTGCACAAGCGAAAGGACAACAGCAATCGATCATGGCGCAATTGGCCAATACCAAAATTTTGGCACCCGCCAGTGGCAAAGTGGCCGAACGCAACGCCCGAGTGGGTGACGTTACCTCCTCTTCTCAACCTCTGTTCCAAATTATCGATCAAGGACGGTTAGAGCTATTACTCAAGGTTCCCGAAACCGAGTTACCGCAAATTCGTCCAGGACAATCGGTGAAAGTCACATCTGATGCCGATCGCGACCTTAATTTATCCGGAACGGTGCGGGAAATTGACCCAATGGTAAATGAACAGTCCCGTCAGGCAACGGTCAAGGTTGATTTAGCGGCTACGACGGCTTTAAAACCGGGGATGTTTTTACGAGGAGCAATTATTACCTCCTCAGCCTCTGGTCTAACTGTACCTGCTAAAGCCGTACTTCCCCAAGCCGATGGCAGCGCCATTGTGTATCGCTTACAAGCCGATGGCACAGTCAAGCCGCAGTCGGTGAAAGTGGGAGAACCCCTATCCGCAGAAAAAGTAGAAATCAAGAGTGGCTTATCTCCAGGCGATCGCATTGTTGTTAAAGGTGCAGCTTATCTCAAGGATGGGGACAAAGTTGAAGTAGTGAAAGAGTGATTTTGGATATATTCTCAATCCAAAATTCCAGCCAAAAATAGGAGGAACATCACTCTAAAAATTCTCCGTCCCAATTGCACAAACTCAGTGGTTAATTATCAGTTATATTGCTCTACTAATCTGTCAGACCTTGGTTCTTAGTAAGCGCTTTAGCGCTCTCATCGTAACTACGAACAGAATAAGCCCCCGCTCACGAACCACAAACTACTTACCACTGCCCCATGTCTTTAAACCTATCTTCTTGGTCAATTAAAAGCCCTGTACCCACGATTGTTTTATTTCTAATTTTGGGTGTAATGGGTCTGATGTCGTTTTTGCAACTGGGGATTAACGATAACCCCAATATTGATATTCCGGCGGTATCAGTGACAGTCACCCAGCAAGGGGCAGGGCCGGAAGAACTAGAATCTCAGGTGACAAAGAAGATTGAAGATGCGATCGCTGGGGTGGGAAATATTGATGAAATTCAATCCGTAGTCACAGAAGGGAAGTCGGAAACCACGATTAATTTTATCTTGGGAACGGATAGCGATCGCGCTACGAATGATGTCCGCAATGCCGTTGCCCAGATTCGCCAAGATTTACCTCAAGATATTAACGAACCGATTGTCAAGCGCTTAGAGTTTGCTGGGGGTGCCATCATGACTTATGTGGTGGCGTCTGAACAGCGTTCTGTAGAACAGTTAAGCGACTTAGTTGACCGTACTATTAGCCGTGCGCTGTTGAGTGTACCTGGAGTTGCTCAAATTGACCGACTCGGAGGAGTAGACCGAGAAATTCGGGTTGATCTCGACCCCAGCCGATTACAAGCCTATGGAATTACGGCTACGCAGGTCAATGACCAGATTCGCAATTTTAATATCAATTTGCCTGGAGGTCGAACCGAAGTCGGAGGCAGCGAACAAAACGTCCGCACCCTAGGCAGCGCTAAAACGGTTGAGGATTTGCAAAATTATCGCGTCGTCCTCCCAGGTGGTTCAACGGTTCCCTTATCCAATTTAGGGAAGGTAGAAGACCGATTTGCTGACCCCCGGCAGGCAGCTATTTTTAATGGGAAGTCGGTAGTAGCGTTTTCGGTGCGACGGAGTACCGGCAGTACCCTGGTAACGGTGGAAGAAGGGGTGCGAGAGGCGGCGGAAAATCTGCAAAAAACGCTGCCCCAGGATGTCAAATTAAGTTTGGTCTTCCCCCGTGCGGATGCCATCCGCGACTCTTATCAAGCCACTATCGACTCGATTATCATCGGTTCAATCCTCACGGTGATTGTGGTAGGGATATTTATCCGTAACTGGCGGGTAACGCTGATTACAGCCATGGCCTTACCCTTATCGATTATTCCTACCTTTTGGGTGATGCGGATATTGGGCTATACCCTTGACAGTATGACACTTTTGGCATTAGCCCTAGCCATTGGTAACTTGGTCGATGATGCAATTTGCATGATTGAAAATATCGACCAGCACTTAGAGATGGGGAAAAAACCCTTCAATGCCGCGCTGGATGCGGCTAGTGAAATTGGTTTGGCGGTTGTGGCAACTACGGCAACGATTGTGGCGGTGTTTTTGCCGGTTGCCTTTATGGGCGGTATTCCCGGTCAATTTTTCCAACCCTTTGGGGTAACGGTTGCGGTGTCCACCATGTTTTCTACGCTGGTGGCCTGTACGATGACACCAATGATGAGTGCTTACCTGCTGAAGCCGAAAAAGAGTAAAGCATCCTTGAACGGCAACGGTAATGGCAAAAAGCCTGAGGCTGCATCCTTACGCCAACAGCAAGCCAATAATGCCTTTAGAAAAGAACTCGATCAAACTTTATACCCTTCTCCCCGACGCCGGCGCCAACCCTATCGAGGACTTCTGACTTGGGCGTTGAGACATCGGATTACTACCTTATTGATTGCCGTTGCCTTTTTTATCGGTAGTTTGCAATTAATTCCGTTTATTCCTCAAGGTTTATTTGATAGTGGGGATATTGGACTGAGTACCGTTTCGATTGAGTTACCGCCTGGATCTACATTAAGTGATACGGAAGCGGTGATGCAGCAAACGAATCAATTGCTGCAAAAAAGACCGGAAGTGAAGAGTGTTTTAGGGACGGCACAAAGTGTTAATAAGGCAACGGTTTATGTCAACTTAGTGCCAAAAGACAAACGGCAGCTTTCCCAAAAGGAATTTGAGCAACAGATGCGGGAGTCGTTTGCCGCTATTCCGGGTACAAGGATTAGTTTTGCTAGTTCGGGTGCAGGGGGAGGAAGTAAGGATTTATCGATTGTCCTCAAGAGTGAAAATCCTCAATCCCTCAAGAAAACGGCGGACGCTTTAGAACGGCAGATGCGGGAGATTTCTGGTTTGGTCGAAGTTACGTCGAGTTTGAGTTTAGTCAAGCCAGAAATTGTGATTGAACCGAAGCCAGACCGGGCAACGGATTTGGGCGTTTCAGTTAATTCTATTGCCCGCACGGCCTTTTTAGCGCTGATTGGGGATAATGAGGCCAATCTGGCTAAATTTAATTTACCCGATCGCCAAATCCCAATTCGGATTCAGCTCGACCCGAAAGCCAAAAACGACCTCGATACGCTGAAAAATCTGCGAGTTCCGAGTCAAGATGGGTCATTAGTCCCCTTAAGTTCTGTGGCTGATATTCGCTTCGGCAGTGGCCCGGCACAAATTGACCGTTTTGACCGCACCCGTCAGGTTTTAGTGGAAGCTAATTTACAGGGTATTTCCTTGGGTGAGGCGATGGAAAAGGTAAGGGCATTACCGGCGATGAATCCTCTCCCTGCTGATGTTACCGAGGAACCTTTTGGGGATGCCAAAATTATGCGGGATATTTTCAGCCGCTTTGGGGCAGCGTTAGGGTTGGCGGTGCTGTCGATTTATGCCATTCTCGTCTTGCTCTACAACAATTTCCTCTATCCTTTTGCGATTTTGGTGGCATTGCCTTTATCCATCGGTGGGGCACTGTTGGGACTGTTGATTATGCAAAAGGAATTAGGGTTATTTGCCTTAATTGGGATTGTGTTGTTGATGGGATTGGTGACAAAAAATGCGATTCTGCTGGTTGATTTTGCTCTAGCAGCGATGCAGCAAGGGAAACCCCAATTCAAAGCCGTGACAGAGGCGGGTGTGTCTCGCTTGCGTCCGATTCTGATGACTTCATTTTCCACCGTTGCGGGTATGATACCGATTGCGATGGAATTGGGGGCAGGGGCAGAAGTCCGCAGTCCGATGGCCATTGCTGTGATTGGTGGGTTTACGACTTCTACTTTGCTGACTCTGGTGGTGGTGCCGGTGCTATTTACTTATGTAGATAACTTGGTGCATGGAATTATGCGGCTGTTTGGCGGTGGAGATAAGGCGCGAGGGGTGGCAGAAGTTGAATCAAGTCAAAATTCAAAATTCAAAATTGAAAAACCATCAGGAGATAAGCTGTGATAACAGCAGGGGAACTGGAGAGAGAATTTTTTAGAGGACTTACGTAAATTTGTTCTTGAACTAGTAGGGGCGTACCGACGTGCGCCCTTACTATTATGTGGAGTTCTACACAAAGAAAACCCGCCTGCGCGGGTTTCATTTCAAAAAATATTAAAGATATTAAACTAAAATTCGCCGAGTTCCTACTTTTACAGCCGCCTTAGTAGACCAAAGATTTGTATACCATTCAATGGTTTCTTTGAGTCCTGACTCTAGGGAATATTGAGGAGACCAATTGAGCATTGTTCTAGCTTTTGTTGAGTCCAAAGATTGGTACTTAATTTCTTGCTTTGAGTGATGAGTAAGCTCCGGATGCCAATGTTTCTTACCCATCAAATCCCAAATTTTATAGACCATTTCTAGGACAGAAGCCGATGAACCGCTACTAAAATTAAAGGTTTCGCCTACTATTTCTGGTCGTTCCATCTGCTCAGCTAAAACTAGATACGCCAACACTCCATCCCGGATATAAAGATAGTCTCGAGTAGAGGTTCCATCACTCCGAATTACCACCGGTTGGTCTTGCAGTGCCGAGTAAATAGTATCTGGTATTAAGCGCTGTAAATTTAAATCGCCTGCCCCATAAAGATTACTCAATCGCGTCACACACACGGGCAATTTATATGTCATAAAATAGCTGCGACAAATCAAATCCGCACAACTTTTAGAGACATCATAGGGATAACTTCCTAGTAAAGAATCTGTTTCGCTATAAGGCAAATCCCCTTGTTCACCATAAACTTTGCCTGTAGAGGCGACTAAAATTCGACTGATTCCTCCAACCTGCCGACAAGCTTCTAATACATTCCAAGTTCCTTTAATATTAGCCTCAAACGTTGCTAACGGTGCTTCTAGTGCAACTCCCACCTGGGTTTGTGCCGCCAAGTGAAATACCGTATCTATTTTATATTCACTCAGGACTCGTTTTATTGTTGCTAAATCTTCTACATACCCTGGCACGATATTCATCTGATGATGCCAGCCTTCGAGGTACAGTCGAGATTTGGGTACTAAATCTCGTACTAAACCCGTGACTCGAGCGCCGCGTTGCACTAATTCAGCAACTAACCCACTTCCTAATAACCCTGTGCAGCCTGTCACCAGCACAGAGCGATCGCGCCAAAATTGAATCATTTGCTAATGTTAACAGTAGTTTTACACTATCCCTCAGTACACCTATGTTTCTAGTGATTCTTTGGCGTTGAGGATGAAATTCTGGACTAATTTTAGGGTTTTATTGCCTAAAAAGTATGTCACGCGAGTTACATCATCGATTGGTAATGCTTTTAACTTTTGAGAGTTGACGTTTGACTTTTTATGAATAATAGACGAACAGAAATTGAACAAGTTGTCGTAACCGCCCAGCAAATGCGAGAGATTGAAGAACGCATTTTTGCGGCCGGAATGCCGGTGGCGGCTTTAATGGAAAAGGTGGCCGGATTAATTGCGAATCGAATTCGTTCGCTATATTCCCAGTCTTTGTATCGGCGAATAGGTGTATTAGTGGGGCCGGGACATAACGGCGGTGATGCCCTAGTCGTAGCGCGAGAATTGCATTTAGACGGTTATGAAGTGCAGATATATCGTCCGATCGCCAAACTTAAGGAATTAACGGCGCATCATGCAGAGTATGCAGCGAGCTTGGGCATTCCCTTTTTTGAGCAAATTACGCCCTTGTATTCCTGTGACTTGATTATAGATGGGTTGTTTGGATTTGGGCAAACGCGATCGCTCACGGGTGAAATTGCCGAGGCGGTCGAACAGTTAAATCAGTGGACACAGCCCGTAGTCAGCATTGATATACCCTCAGGGATTCATACCGATACCGGGGAAGTATTGGGAACCGCAATCCGAGCAACTCGTACCCTGTGCTTAGGATTATGGAAGCAGGCATTTTTACAAGACCAAGCGTTGGAGTATGTTGGGGAAGCGGAGTTAGTGGATTTTGGCATTCCCACCAGGGATGTATGGTCGATTTTGGGTGAACCGGCGGGAATGCTACGGATGACAGCCGCTACCGCCCCAAATTATCTGCCCTTGCCACGTCCGGCGGTGACATACAAATACAAAGAAGGGCATCTGTTGCTGATTTGTGGTTCTCGTCAGTATTCAGGAGGGGCAATTTTAACCGGATTAGGAGCAAGGGCGAGTGGGGTAGGGATGCTGTCGATTGCCGTGCCCGAATCCCTCAAAGCCTTGCTCGTCAGTCATTTGCCCGAAGCGCTGATTATCGGTTGCCCAGAAACATCGGCAGGAGCGATCGCGCAGTTGCCCGAATCAGTAGATTTAGAGGATTATAGTGCAATCGCCTGTGGCCCCGGTTTAACGAAGGAGGCGATACCTGTTGTACAAGCGGTGTTAGGGGTAGATTATCCGTTGATTTTAGATGCGGATGGGTTAAATATTTTGGCGGAATTAAGAACCATTCCGACATTATTACAGCGTCGAGCCCCCACGGTTTTAACGCCCCATGTGGGTGAGTTCAAGCGCCTGTTTCCCGACTCGGCCAACTTGCTACCGGATCGAGTCAGTGCAGTCCGCAAGGCAGCACAGTTGAGTAAAGCTGTAGTTTTATTAAAAGGAGCCAGAAGTGCGATCGCCCATTCAGGAGGTTCGGTGTGGCTGATTCCTGAAAGTACACCAGCGCTAGCGCGTGGAGGTAGTGGAGACGTACTCACAGGATTGATTGGGGGTTTAGTCGCTTATCCAAGATTGGCGAAGCAACCTCTAGAGGCCGTAGTCGCAACCGGCGCTTGGTGGCACGCTCAAGCTGGAATTCTCGCCGCTCAAAAACGCACCGAATTAGGGGTAGATGCGTTTACGTTATCGCAATATTTAATTGATGCAACACCCCCCTTACATTCTCAGAAGTGGGTTTGATTGAATAGAGATATTACTTTTGCTTGATGCACCTTAATATGTCTACCTCTTTAATTTCTAACCAGGATCATGCGTCTTTACCCGTTCCTAACCAAGCTCAGGAGTCTTTGCCGATACAGCCAGCAAAATCTGGCCTCGACGGACTCATTGATATGCTGGAGTTGTCTGATTTACAAAAGCACTTTATGCGATCGCGCTGGTTAGATCAACTGAATTGGATGGAGAAAAAGGCTGGCCAGGCTAAAAAACAGTATCAATCTTTACGCATGACCGCGATTATCGGTGGTGTCATTGTTCCTATCTTAATTAGCTTAAATACCAACGATACCAAAATCGATACTGTCCTTCGTTACGCATCCATTGGCCTGGGGGGAGCAGTGGCAGTGACTGCTGCGATTGAAGAGTTTTTCAATTACGGGGATCGCTGGCAACACTACCGCCGCACCTCAGAATCTCTCAAAATTCAAGGATGGCAATTTTCCCAGTTAAGTGGCGCTTATCAGGATTATGAGACTCATAGCGGAGCGTTTGGGACTTTTGTCAATCAGGTAGAAGAAATTTTACAACATGATGTGGAAGTCTATACGACTCAAGTAGCGCAAGAGAAAAAAGAGGATAAAAAAGACACCTCAGAACAAAACGGGGAAAAGCCGAAAGTATAAACCTGTTTTGAACAACCTCACCCCCTAGGGGATGAGGATAGGAGTTGATGGTTCATGGCTATGAACTATGAACCATGAACCATCAACAAAATTAAGCAACGTCAATGAGGTTGAAATTAGCTCGAAAATCATTGTAAGAAATAACTCGAATTCCCTGAGTTTCGCCGGTGCGTGTAACACCCCAAGGGTTGTAGAGAGTTAGGTTTCCAGTGGTTGTATCAGCACCCACGATCGTGTATTCGTGGCCTCCAACAATGCCCAATCCAGGGCTACTGATTGTACCGGCTGCCATCGCATATCCACTGGCCAGTAGACTAGAAATTGAGGCCAAGCTCAGGAAATTTCCTAAGCGAGGGCCAGCATAATTAATATCAGAATAGAACCCTGCATTGCTCCCTAAAATTGATGGCATAGCCTGATGGCCAATACCAGCAACAATACTGCCGTAACTATTAGTTGGAGTATCTCGTTGAGCTAAACCTGATTCAGCAAATTGAGCATAAGCTTTTTCCGCTAAAGCCACCCACAGCCCCACATTGACATTATCGTAGTTGGCAAACCGTTGTCCAGAGTAATAACCATCTGAAACGTTAACGGGTAGGTAGCTATCTACCGTTACATAGTCAGCAGCAGTAGTGACAGTTCCATTGCTTTGCCCGAAGAGTCGGACGGTGTAAGTGCCATCCCCATTATCGATGAACATATCCTCAATGGCTGAAGGATTCTGACTGGCAATTGCTCCCAAAGAAGCGAGGAAGTAACAGTCGCCTAGGTATCCTTGTTGAACATCTTGGTAACTCAACGTGCCGTCAGTGCCAAACAAACTACCTGAGGCTTGTTGATAATTCATTGTATAACCTGTCGGTGCAGTGGGGCGATCGCTTCCTAAGAACCACTTACCAATCAAGTTTTCCATGTGAGTGGCACTGCTACCCGCATATAAGTTCCCCAAAGCAGCACCCTGATACCATTGGTTAGCAACGGTACCATTAGCAATCTTGTCGGACAAGACGCGAACATGGTCTTGCATATTAAAATAGCTGGCATTGCTGACTAGGGTTCGCAAATCAAGCAACTCATTGGCATCAATTACACTACCGTCTTGGGCATCACGGAAGATGGAAATCATATCATTGCGGCTAAGTTGACCATCTGCCGCCAAACTCCGTGTTAAGTTGATAATTCCAGAGTCGTGCAGGTTTTGTCCAAACCAATCCGTTGAGTTTTGTACAACTCCAGCCATCTGCCAATTGGTGGGGACTGAAGCTAGGGCAGAATATGAGGCGATATTTGTGCCATTCATGTGCCACACTACATTGGCACCACTGCTGTAATCTCGCCAGAAAATGTCGGTTTTGCCGTCATTATTAAAGTCAGCAGCCCCTTCAATGTGCCAATTGGTGGGGACTGAAGCTAGGACAGAATAGGAGGCCATATTCGCCCCATTCATGTGCCAAACTACATTAGTGCCACTGCTGTAATCTCGCCACAGAATATCCGCTTTACCGTCATTATTAAAATCAGCAGCCCCTTCAATGTGCCAATTGGTGGGGACTGAAGCTAGGACAGAATAGG
>CAZPRJ010000007.1:159228-171582 GCA_964588805.1 uncultured Microcoleus sp.
TGTGCCAAACTACATTAGTGCCACTGCTGTAATCTCGCCACAGAATATCCGCTTTGCCGTCATTATTAAAGTCAGCAGTTCCTTCAATGTGCCAGTTGGTGGGCACTGAAGCTAGGACAGAATAGGAGGTGATATTCGCCCCATTCATGTGCCACATTACATTGGTGCCACTGCTGTAGTCTCGCCAGATCAAGTCTGTAGTGGTGTCGCTTTGAGTCGTCAGGTTTTGATTGGAGTTCCCCACTAATGGGGCATCTTCTTGCATCCCTGTTAAGGAATCACGGCTGACTTGACTTGCTTGTGTATCCGTGACTGCCTGAGCTTTATTTCGCTCCTTATCGATTCGTTATGGATGGGGAAACTCTTGCTCCCCTGCTCCCGTGCGAGTTTCTGAGGAGTGTCAGTCGCTCATCTAGCTAACACCCAACAAAGCTAGTAGGATGAATATCCTGCTTACAGTTGACATGATGCTGGAATGACAACATTCCACAGCAATGGCTCACCTTATTTTCAGTAGACTTCTTGCTCTCATTCGATTTTCGCCCCCCCAGCCCCCCAATTCTGGGGGAGAAGAATTCACGCGTCCCCCAAACTTGGGGGATTTAGGGGGCATTCCAGGATTTATGCAAGAGGTCTAGTAATCCAAAACTTGAGTCATCCCACTATATAAAATCACAGGCAATGGTAAATCACATGGATGCAGATGAAATTTTGAAACAATACGCCGCCGCAGAACGGAATTTTTCTAACGTAGATTTATCAATGGTAAATTTGCGTGAAGCCAACTTAGTTGGTGTTAATTTTAACGGTGCAAATCTGAGTAAAACCGACTTGCGAGAAGCTAGGCTCGGACATGTAAAGCTCACCCAAGCCAATCTCAATAGCGCCAATTTAAGTGAAACCATTCTCTGGGGAACAGACTTAAGTGAAGCCAATCTTCACCAAGCACAATTACGCGAAGCAGATTTAAGTGGAGCGAAATTAATCAACGCTGATTTAAACGAAACAAATCTTGCTAAAGCCTGTCTACGGGGAGCGAATTTAAGTGGCGCTAAACTCACGCAGGCAATTTTATTTGAAGCCGATTTACGTCCGAGTTCCGATCAACAAACAGATTTAGGATATGCCGATTTAAGGGGTGCAGATTTGAGTTATGCAAATCTCACCGGAGTCTTATTACATCGAGCTCAATTAGATCAAGCCAAACTTTGCCGCGCTAAATTAGGCGCATGGGGAACAGAACATTCGTATCAAACAGACTTGAGTGAAGCGAGTTTACAAGGAGCAGATTTAAGTTATGCCGATTTGAGCGGAGCCAATTTGCAAAAAGCCAACCTCCAGCATGCTGATCTCACAGGAGCTATTTTAACGAATACCAATCTCAAAGGGGCAATTATGCCGGATGGTACGGTTCACGACTAAGCAAGTCAAAATTCAAACAGCAAGCGGCCTTCGCTCCTGACTCCTGACTACTGTCTCCATCTTTCTGCTACTGCCCTAAGTTGCAAAATTTGTAACCAGCCGAAGTTTCACCCGTGGGACTGGTTAATCTGGATTAATCCAACGCAAATGCTCGCAAAGACTCAGAAGCCAATCATCCTGTTGCATTTGAAATTGATTTCTATCCAGGGTGGTTGGCTTCCCTTTCTAGAAAATTTTATGATGGGTTGTCTTTGGGCGAACCAAGAGGAAACTATGAACCCTTGAAAATGAAGGTCAAGTCCTAATATCAAACAGGCTCGATCGCATCAAACAGACTTCATTAATCATCTATAACCATGAAAATTTTGGTACTGAATGCAGGTTCGAGTAGCCAAAAGAGTTGCTTGTATCAACTAGATGAGACGTTACCCGATGTGCCACCGACACCTCTGTGGGAGGCAAAAATTGATTGGACAAAACACTCCGGTATGGCAGAACTTGAGGTCAAAACCTGGGGAAATGTACCCTTTGCCTCGGCTAAACGTACCGTTTTGGAAGAGAAATTACAAACTGAATCCCGTCCTGATGTCATTGCCTATATGCTAGAAACCCTGACACAGGGACACACTCAGGTACTGGCAAATCTCGATGAGATTGATATTGTAGGCCATCGGGTCGTACATGGTGGTCAAGATTATCGTCAGGCCACCCTGATTACCTCTCAAGTGAAGGAAGCGATCGCAGATTTGGCCACTTTCGCCCCTGTTCACAATCCCGCCAACCTGGAAGGTATTGAAACCGTTGAGAAAATTATAGGCGCAGATACTCCCCAAGTAGCGGTATTTGATACGGCATTTCATTCCAAATTGCCCCTGTCAGCGGCTGTTTACCCCATTCCTTACGATTTATTTGAACAGGGTGTGCGTCGCTATGGATTTCATGGAATTAGTCATCAATATTGTGCTCATCGTACTGCCCAACTTATGGCTAAAGACTTATCTTCCCTGCGCTTGATTACCTGTCATTTGGGTAATGGTGCGTCTTTAGCCGCTATTCGTGACGGCCACAGTATTGATACCACCATGGGATTTACTCCCCTCGAAGGCTTAATGATGGGGACGCGATCGGGTTCTATTGACCCTGGAATTTTGATTCACTTGTTGCAACACACCGATTATGATGCCCAACAACTCGATCAAGTCCTCAATAAAGCATCCGGATTAAAGGGTGTGTCTGGCATCTCCGGGGATTTGCGGCAAATTATGCAGGCAATTGACAAGGGACATCAACGGGCTCAATTAGCCTTTGATATGTACGTGCATTCACTCCGTAAACAAATGGGTGCCATGCTAGCCACATTAGGGGGTTTGGATGCTTTGGTATTCACCGGTGGTGTAGGAGAAAATTCTGCCCCTGTGCGTGCGGCGGCCTGTGAAGCTTGGAATTTTTTGGGTTTAAAACTGGATTTGGAGCAAAATCATGCCTCGCCGGCGGATACCGATATTGCCGCCACCGATTCCTCAATTCGCGTATTTATCATTCATACAGAAGAAGATTGGGCGATCGCATCTGAATGCTGGCAGTTGGCACAAACGAACCAACTTGGATAGTGAACCATCTGATTTCTATTCGCTTGTGCATTCATGCATTCTAAACAAACGTCAGCAAAAATTAATTTTGCGTGGCTAGAGCAGCAATCAGGTTAGCTAGCTCAACCGATGGAATGGGGGAAGGAATGTACATTTGGATGCCTGCTGATCGCATGGGTATGACAATTGCTTCTTGTACATCCGGATGAAAAGCAATCATCGGAATCTGTCCGCCTTGGTGAGCTGGAAAGCTTCTGATTCGAGAGAGTAACCAGTAAGCATCGGACTCCAGCATATTATGATTGCGAATCAGAAGGTCTGGCTTGAGACGCAATACAACCTCAAGTGCCTCACTGACGGATGTAACGGCAATCACATCAGCCCCATATTCAGACAGTATGGAGACGATTGTCTCTCGAGAATCGGGTTCATCATCAACGACTAGCAATCGTAATCCCTCAAGGACTAAAGGATGATGGAAAGACAGCCTTTCCTCAATTTCAGCCACCTCGGGATGTAATTTGACACTATTGGCAACGGGTGTAATCGGTAACTGTATGGTAAAAGTCGCCCCTTGGTCTTCTCCCTCACTGAATACTTGAACCGTACCCCCATGAAGTTCCACTAATTGGCGAACTAGTGAAAGTCCTAATCCTAACCCACCAAAGCGTCTTGTTATTGCCCCATCCGCTTGGCGAAAGCGGTCAAAGACGTATGGTAAAAACTCAGGAGCGATGCCTAAACCCGTATCACTCACCTGAATCTGAACCCCTTGAGCAATAGACGTGACTTCGATGGCAACCCGTCCTCCAGGGGGTGTAAATTTAATGGCATTCGAGAGCAGATGCCAGATGGCTTGTTGCAAATACTTGGAGTCTCCTTGCACCAGTCCCACGGACTCGTCAATATGCGAGACGAGTTGAACGGATTTTGCCTGGATGGCAATTTGTAAGGTGGCGATCGCTTCATTCACAATCACGCCCAATTCTACCCATCCTGGATTTAGACACAACCGACCCGTTAGCAAGCGAGACATATCTAATAAGTCGTAGACAATCTGGACTTGGGCTTTGGCTTTGCGCTCAATCGTCTCCAGCGCTTGCCGCATAATTTTTTCGTTCAAGCGACGTGTTCGTAACATATTCGCCCAACCCAAAATCGTGTTGAGAGGAGTACGTAATTCATGGGAAAGTGTTAATAAAAATTCATCTTTTAGACGGTTTGATTCCTGCGCTTTATGGTAGAGCTGGGCATTATCAATTGCAGTAGCGGCACGACGTGCCAAGTCAAGCGCCAACAATAAATCAGATTCATCATAATGACGCTCTGACTCAGCCGTTGCTAGCACAATTGTTCCCAAAATTTGCTTGCGAGCAGTTAGAGGTACAATAAGCAACGACTTAGGTTGAAGTTGAGCGTAAAGTTCTAAAAATTTGGCGTCTTCGGTGACGGATTGAGCGATTGGCGTGGAAACTTCAGAAATCAGGATGGGTTCTCCTGTCCGCAGCACCTGCGCCACTAAGTTATTAGGGTTGTGAATGTGAGTTTGATAACAGCTAGAGAGTTCCTCAACGAGTACTTGCTTGCAGTTATCCTGATGCACTCCAGCAACTTTCCACAACTGTCCATTGCTATCTAATTTGTGAATCAGGCAATAATCAGCTAAAAGCGGGACAATCAACTCGGCAACACTACTGAGTGTGGTTTCATACTTGAGTGAAGAGGCAAGGACTTCACTGGCTTGGGCAAGAAAAGCACAGCGTTGGTTCGCTCGCTTGGCTTCGATTCGTGCTACTTGCTCCCGGATTAAGAGTTGATTGCGTTCTTCTTCGAGCTGTTTGCGATCGCTAATATCTTGAAAATAAATTGCAAGCCCCTGTGGTGATGGATAAACATTTGTTTCAAACCATCGGTTGATGCCTGAATAAAACATCTCAAACCGAATCGGTAATCCCGTTTTTAGAGCCTCATGATAATGATAATAAGTGGCAGAATTCCTGGCATCGGGAAATAGTTCCCACATATTTTTTCCGAGCAACTCTGTCTGATTTTTTTGGAAAATTTGCTCGGCTTTTTGATTCACATAAACATAGCGCCACTCCCTATCTACAGCGCAAACGCCATCCTTAATGCTATTTAGAATTTTAGCCAGCTGTTCGTTAGTAGTTTTGAGTGCCTCTTCTGCCCGTTGACGAGCAGTCGTTTGGGATTGCAATAAAGTACTCGTTCGTGATAATTCCAGCGTTCGGGCTAAAACGCGATACTCTAATTCTCCATAGGCTTTTTTCAGTACTTCTTCGGCTTGCTTACGCTGAGTAATATCGTGATATAAAACAATTAGCCCCTCTGGAGAGGGATAAGCATGAACTTCAAACCAAATTTTTAGCGGGGCATAAAACTCTTGGAAGTGAACAGAAACTTGTTCGGCGATCGCACGGCGGAACTCTCTGTAAAACGGGGCATTCGCTGATTCTGAATCTATATCCTCCTGCCTATTCCCTATTAAGTTTTCTGGCGTTTCCTCAAACATCTGCGCTCCCCGTTGATTGATAAATGTAATGCGCCATTCCCGGTCGTAGATGACTACGCCGTCGGTAATACTCTCCAGAATGCTGCTCATTTGCCTCAACATGGGTTTGAATTAACTAAAAATTTGCTCCCGATTAAACGGCTAAGTTTGTTTTTACAATTCTTGAATAATGGCTTCATAAATTTTGTTTGTAAGTTTTATTTGAGTAAATAAAGTTATATTATCAAAAATGACATTCATTCACACCGATTTTTGGCATAAATTTTAGCACACTATTTTTTTGATTGGATTCTATCTCACGTAAACAAAGATATTTTATGAAGTTACAGCAACTTTCAATTTAATCTTTAAAATGAAAGTTGACGTAATTGTTAAATTGATGGTACTTGACCTGAACCTACTCTACACCCGTCTTTTGAAGGAGGTTGGGTTCATCACAAGTAAATTAGCCTGAAACATTGCACAATCCATTCTCCGAGAACTAGTGCAAGAAGGCAGTTCGCGAAGTGTTCTCCGTAGGAGTAGACAGGAAGCTGGTATGCAGAAGGGAAGAAAACTTGTACAGCCAGCTTTTTACCCTTTTTGAACAGGTGAGTTATTTTCGCTGCGCTCTATTAGGATGCGTAAGTCCTAATTATTCTCCTAAGAAAGCTTGACACTAATCTCAAAAATCGTTACTCTTAAATTGACGTTAACGTTAAGGTTGATACAAACGACCCGAGTGACCGAACGAATGCGGATAGGAGAGCTAGCCGAAAAAGCTGGTGTTACTCCTCGAACAATTCGCTACTACGAAAACCTAGGACTTTTAAGCCCCAGTGAGCGTGAAGGTAAGGGTTTTCGGTATTACAGCGAAGCGGAGTTGGCCAGACTCCGCAAAATTGATGCACTGCAAGCTCTAGGGTTATCTCTAGAAGAGATTGGCAGTATCATCGACCTGTTTTTTGAAGAGCCAATGATGCTGAAGGGTAAGCAAAAACTCCTGGAAATTCTCCAAGCTCATCTCCAAGAAACGGATGAAAAATTGGCTAGCCTCCAGCAATTTCGCTCGGAGTTGCAAGCTAATATCGCTAAAATCCAAGAGTACATCGAGCAGGTGAGCAGTCAGTAATTTTTTTCGGTCAATCTTAACGTTAACGTCAACGTTGATTTAACCTCAGCAAATTTACAGAAAAATCAGGAGAAATAAGATGAAAACTCGTCAATTAGGCAGCCAAGGATTGACCGTTTCGGCAATCGGATTAGGATGTATGGGGATGTCCGAGTTTTATAGTGGACGTGATGAAGCGGAATCGATTGCCACTTTGCATCGGGCGTTAGAACTGGGTGTAACGTTTCTGGATACGGCGGATATGTACGGGCCGTTTACGAATGAAAAGTTAGTGGGGAAAGCGATTAAAAATCGTCGCGATCGCGTTATCTTAGCAACAAAGTTTGGAATTATACGGGGTGAAGACCAAAGCTTTCGTGGGGTGAATGGGAGTCCTGAGTATGTGCATCAAGCTTGTGATGCTTCTCTACAACGATTAGGAACCGATTATATTGACCTTTATTATCAACATCGAGTCGATCCTAATGTTCCCATTGAGGAAACCGTAGGGGCAATGGCTGAATTAGTACAACAGGGCAAAGTGCGTTACATTGGTTTGTCAGAAGCTGCTCCAGCTACAATCCGTCGTGCTCATGCGGTGCATCCAATTACGGCGTTGCAAACTGAATACTCGTTGTGGAGTCGCGAACCTGAAGATGAAATTCTCCCGACCGTGCGAGAATTGGGGATTGGGTTTGTCCCCTATAGTCCACTGGGGCGAGGGTTTCTTTCGGGTAATATCACGAGTGTGGATGATTTAGCACCGGATGATTACCGCCGACATTCACCGAGATTTCAAGGGGAGAACTTTGACAAGAATCTCCAGGTAGTTAAGCGTGTGCAGGAGATTGCCGCCGAAAAGGGGGTAAAACCGAGTCAACTAGCGATCGCGTGGTTACTAGCTCAAGGTGATGATATTGTACCGATTCCTGGCACCAAGCGACGGACTTACTTAGAGGAAAATGTTGCGGCCGTGGAGATTAGTTTATCACCCGCCGAACTGGAACGGATTGATGAAGTTGCGCCCAAAAATGTTGCAGCCGGCGATCGCTATCCGGATATGAGTAGCGTTAATCGCTAAGTCCAAATATCAATCTCAATATTTGCGGTTCGTTCAGTTCTGGCTGACAAGTGCGCTTGTACTATTTAGGCGTTCGCCTTGTGCCAGTTGCATAATACCAATTGGGTATAAGAATGACATATTTTACCCCCCCACCCCCCTAATCCCCCCTTGTTAAGGGGGGACGTTAGAAAAAGGGGGGAGCAAGAGAGAATATGTGCCAAGCTCATACCATTTCACTTTTACTACGCTACAGATTGACCCCCCTAACCCCCCTTGTAAAGGGGGGAAAAGAAAAGCATCTGTAGTAGGCTTTTAGGGAATTGGTATCAAGACCAATTGGTATAAGTCCTGGGACTGTTAACGCGGACTGGATTTGAAATTGAACAAGCAAATTACCGAACGCCTGAATATACCCAGTATGTCTGTCGAAAACGTCAGTAAATTTGCAGAAAAATCAGGAGAAATAGCACCTAATCACCCATGACCACCCACCCATCTCTGTCTCACATCATTTCTAGGCGTATTGCTACGACACCCAACCAGCGAATTACTTTTGCTGAGTATATGAATCTGGCACTCTATCATCCTGAACTAGGTTATTATGCTTCGGGTGCGGTCAACATTGGGTCAGAAGGAGATTTTTTTACATCTTCTCACCTGAGTCGGGACTTTGGGGAGTTACTGGCGGAACAGTTTGCTCAAATGTGGGAAATTTTAGAATGTCCTACACCGTTTACTTTGGTGGAAATGGGTGCAGGTCAAGGTTTGGTAGCGGCTGATATTTTGTACTACTTAAACCAGAAGTATTCGGATTGCTTTGAAGCTGTGGAATACATCATTGTTGAAACAGCAGCCGGGTTAATGACTCAACAGCAGCAGCAATTACAACGATTGAAGTTAGGAGCCAAACCTTTACCACTACGATGGTGTTCCTTTGAGGAAATATCGGAAAAATCGATTACAGGGTGCTGTTTTTCTAATGAATTAGTGGATGCTTTTCCGGTTCATCAAGTGGTACTGAACGGGGGAGAATTGCAAGAAGTTTATGTGACAACAACTAATTCAACGGATGAATCGATTGATTTTGTTGAAATTATAGATACTCTTTCTACTCCTAAATTAGTGGAATATTTTGATTTTGTAGGTGTTAATTTAAGGGCAGGTGTCTATGGGGAAGGGTATCGTACTGAGATAAATTTAGCGGCTTTGGACTGGATAGAAACTGTTGCAAACAAACTCAAGCGGGGATTTTTATTAACAATTGATTATGGCTATCAGGCCAATCGCTATTACTTACCCTCGCGTTCTCAAGGGACATTGCAATGCTATTATCATCATCGCCATCACAATGACCCCTATGTGAATATTGGGCAGCAGGATATTACCGCTCATGTTAATTTTACGGCCTTAGAACGCCAAGGGGAGTTGTGCGGCTTGCACACAGTGGGTTTCACGCAGCAAGGGTTGTTTTTAATGGCATTAGGATTGGGAGAGCGTATTTTGGCACTCTCTAATGCAGACAGTGAACGAGGAAACGCGATCGCCTCTTCGCAAGATATCGTGACCATTATGCGGCGTCGGCAGGTGCTACACCAATTAATGGAACCGATGGGGCTCGGCGGTTTTGGCGTTTTGGTTCAGAGTCAGGGATTGACAGAGGAGCAGAATCAGCGATCGCTCAAAGGTTTAACTGTGCCTCCTATGTTTTGATACGGCAAAATCAGGGGAACTTCTCGGCGAACGAGTTAAGAATTATCCGATTGGGGCTTTAAGCGCCAGCCTGGTTTAACCACCTGACGTGCTCGCGCCACCACCAAGGAATCATTCGGTACATCATCTGTCACCACTGAACCGGCGGCTACAGTAACATCTTCTCCGATCGTGACAGGGGCAACAAAAACGCTATTCGAGCCAGTCTTTGTGCGATCGCCAATCGTTGTGCGATGCTTCTTCACCCCATCATAATTGGCGGTAATTGTCCCAGCACCTACATTCACCTTTGTTCCTAGTGTGGCATCCCCTAAATAAGACAGATGAGCAACATTTGTGCGATCGCCCAGCGTCGTATTCTTCAGTTCTACAAAATTCCCAATCCGGCAGGTTTCCCCCACTTCCACATGACCTCGTAAATGAGTATAAGGGCCAATACGAGTGCCATTTTTTACCACACTGTCACTCACCACTGAATAGAGTACCGTGACATTTTCACCGATCTGACTATTTTCAATCAAACTACCCGGCCCAATACGACTGCCAGAACCAATGGCTGTTTTCCCCCGCAAGTGAGTTTGAGGCTCAATCACTACATCGGGTTGCAATTGAACCGTATCATCAATCGTCACACTAGCTGGATCGACCAACGTCACCCCACGTCGCATCCAATCATTTTTCACCCATGTTTGCAACACCTGGTATGCATCTGCAAGCTGTTGACGGTCGTTGATACCGAGAGTTTCCCGATAATCCTCCACATCCATTGCCATCACAGGTTCTAGGTAGCTCACCACATCAGTGAGGTAATACTCCTTTTGGTCATTATTCGATTCGAGTTTCGGTAAAACTTGGGCTAATTGCGGCCAATTAAAACAATATGAACCCGCATTAATCCGACAATTTTGTTTTTGCTCAGGCGTACAATCTCGGTCTTCCACGATGTACTTGAGCAGATTGCGGTCATCACAAAAAACCCGGCCATAACCTTTGGGGTCGCGTAAGTTAGCCGTCAGCAGTGTGGCTGCATTTTGATGGGTTTGATGCGTTTTAAGTAGCTGTTGAATGGTATGAGGTTGCAACAACGGTAAGTCACCATTCAAAATCAACAAATCTTCCGTAAATCCTTCTAGGTGAGGCAGGAGTTGTTGAGCAGCATGGCCGGTTCCCAATTGCTCGGTCTGTTCTACGAATTCTAAACCCGAATAACCGTTTAAAGATTGTTTAACTTGTTCACCCTGATAGCCAATGATGACGAAAATTCGGGAGGGTTCTAGGGTTAGGCAACATCTGAGAACTCGTTCAACCAGAGATACAGAACCCAATTTGTGACAGACTTTGGGCAGGTTAGATTTCATTCTT
The DNA here is from genome assembly GCA_964588805.1 of uncultured Microcoleus sp. GTDB lineage: Bacteria > Cyanobacteriota > Cyanobacteriia > Cyanobacteriales > Coleofasciculaceae > CAZPRJ01. The sequence continues at coordinate 169,995 of CAZPRJ010000007.1, forward strand.
GTCCCACGACCTGCCGCTAAAATCGCTACTGCAACCATGATATGCTATCAGTGTTCAAATTTTCGCTCACTGATGATAGCACTTTAGTGCTCAAACTCATGTGATTTTATGCGCCAACACCCCAGCTTGAGTTTCCTACTTTATTAATTTGATAAACTCTGTAAACTGCTCAATAAGCTGAGGATTGCGCCAGCCTTTTTGGGTTTCTTGCATGATTATCTCTAACGCCTCAGGAATCGACATGGCACGTTTGTAAGGACGTTCACTGGTTAAAGCGTCATAGATATCAATAATTTGAAATACCTGGGCAAGATAGGGAATACTTTCTCCCGCCAGTCCATCCGGATAACCAGTACCATCCCAACGCTCATGGTGATGGCGGATAATGGGCAGAACGCCTTGCATCGATCGCAACGGTTTGCAAATTTGTTCACCAATAGTGACATGGCGATTCATAATTTGCCGTTCTTCAGGGGTAAATCGTCCACGTTTGAGCAGCACCGCGTCGGGGATACCCACTTTACCAATATCATGCAGGTAGCCTCCCCACATCAAATTCCGAATCTGGGCTTTGGGCAAGTGTAAGTATTCCCCAAATGCCTGACCCATTTTGACTAAACGTTCACAGTGATCACCTGTATTTGGATCGCGACTTTCTACAGCCTTAGCCATGGAGAATAGCACTTGCTCTGCATGGTCTAAATCTTCATTCAGACGCTTTTGCCGGACGAGGGACTTAACCCGTGCTGAAAGTTCCAGGCGATCGAACGGTTTGCTTAAGAAATCATCACCACCTGATTCTATCCCCATGATGCGCGATCGCCGATCATTGAGTGCAGTGATAAATACCACCGGAATCAAGCGAGTTTGCTCATCCTCCTTAAGATGCCGACAGACTTCAAATCCGTCCATTCCCGGCATCATCACATCCAGAAGAATCAAATCAGGTTTATTTTGGGCAACCTGCTTGAGACCCTGAATACCATTTTCCGCTTCTAGCACCTCATAGCCTTCAACCGATAAAAGCGCTACGGCCGTCATTCGACTGGCAGCATGGTCATCAACAACCAAAACTTTGGGTAGATCGCCATCAAAGGATATAGGGTCAGAAGCACTGGTTCCGCATCTGGTTAAGGTCGAAGCACCTACTGTATTAAACATAATCTAGAACCGACAGAAGTCTTTTGTTTATCCAGAGAACTTATATAAAGTCATCTGATTTTATGGACTGATGGCTATAACTATTCAATTTAATGTATGACTTTTGCCTAAAATATAATGTAAACCTTTATTCTACCTAGATTGTTTAAAGTTTGGTAAGTTAATCGATAACCTTTGTATACCAGGCTCGAAGGTCAAAGATAGCCCGCCTGAACTCAAGGCAATAGCACTGGCTTAACAAAAGAATTCACCCCTGTCAATCCTTGCGCGGGGGGTCTGGGGGAGACGCATGTCCCCCAGTGGGGGGTTTGGGGGGCTAGTCCCCCAATCCACATTTTCCTTGAGACGACTATTTTGCCCTAAATTCATCTACATTAGACCTGTCCGAAAAGTGGTAAAGCTCTCTGTGTCTGGCTTGGCAGATGTT
>CAZPRJ010000008.1:0-152777 GCA_964588805.1 uncultured Microcoleus sp.
ATTCCGCCTTGATCGTTTCGCTCATGAACGTGACCACATTCTGCATGAAGCTGTTCGGGCGCAGAAACGTCCAGGTCATGCCGCTCGCTTCGATCGCCTTCTCGACAGGGCGATGAACCAGGGCGAGACTGAAAGCTTCGTCTTCAGCCCCCAGGACGGACTGCTTCACAATGTACTTTACCCCAACCGCTTTTGCCGCTTCGACGGCGTTGAGTTCGAGCTGCGTCTGGTTTAAATCGTTCGGCCCCAGGAGAAATAGCTTGTCACATCCTTGAAACGCTGCACGCAGGGTTTCAGGGTGGTTGTAGTCGATGATGACGGCATCGAGCCCTCTCGCCAGGGCAGCGTCTACCTTGTCTTTGGAGAAGTAGGCCGCGCGAAACGACACCTTGGCTAATTCAAGCTGTTGGATAACTTCGCGACCGACCGTTCCACCGGCTCCAGTGATGCAAATCATAGGTCATTACCTTCCTTTGAAACTAAAGATTTTGAAACTTACAAATATGGATGGATTGCTGCGGATAGCAGCCAACTCGTTGCTCTTCAAAGCCTGAAGAGGAGAATCATAAGCAGAACAGATGCCAGCCCAGCAAAGGGCGTTCTGACCAGGTTCCAGCGATTCCAACCGGGTTCAAAATTCATCCGAGCCACCTTCAGAGCCGCTTCATCCATAGCATCGACATTTAGCGCCTGGAGTCGATTGTTCAGCGGAACATTAATTGTGAAGGTGGATAATTGGACGCCCAGGATGTAAACAAGCGGAGCCGAGATCAACAGCAAACGCTGAGTGCCCTCCAGTTGTCCGAAGCCCAGGCCAGCCGCTGCCACCGACGCCACAACGGACCCCATCCAGACGGCCACAAATAGCGGCTGATTATTCTGAATCACACCATCAATAACCTGAAAGGCTCGAATAAATTCGCGATCGCCCAAGGTTTTGATGCCGGGCATCACGACGGTAGCAAAGGCAAACAAGAAACCCGCCACCAGGGAACACAACAAGGTTGCCAAGATCAGAACAATTTGAAACGTGAATGCAGTTGACATGATTCAAGTTCCTTAATCTGCAACGAAGACATCCTCAGCCTACGAAGGGTGACAAATTGGTGCTTGCCATTTCTTGCGGAGCTGTCACTTTCTTGCGGTGACTTGTGAGACCGGAGGGTAAGGCTTAAGATGAGAAGCATTGCACTCTGTACAGGAGAAACCGAGATAAGTCTGCAACGTGCAGCCAGGATCTCGCGTTCAGCAACGTGACTGTGGCCCTGAACCGATGGCGCTTGCTCAATCCCAGGCAACCGATTCCTTTCCTGAAGACTCGTATCCATGCGAGTCAGCGCTGGTCCTGGGAACAGAGACCATTCAGATTGAGCATCTGCAACTGCCTCCGGGTGAGGGAGAGTTTCATGCTGAAGCGGCTCACACGCTATTTGTAAATCTAACGCCGCGCCCCCTCCATTACCTGCAGAAACAGGATGGGAAAATCCATACCGGGCTGTATCGCCAGGGCGAGATGTTGATCACCCCTGCCAATACCCCCCTATTTGTGCGGTGGAAGGGGCATGAAAATTGCCTACAGATTCAGCTTCCAGATGCATTCCTGAAGCGAGTTGCGGAGGAAACCCTGGGAAAAGACGGCGATCGCCTCACGTTAGTCCCAACGTTTCAGAGCCGAAATCAGCAGCTCGAAGCGATCGCCACCCTGGTGATGGGAGAGGTACAGCAGCGTCAACCTGGCGGTGCGCTGTATTTAGACTCCCTGGCCAATATGCTGGCGGTGCAGCTGCTGCGCCACCATGGGACAACCTCGGCCCAGTTGCCCAATTTTGAAGGCGGGTTGCCGACTTATCAACTCAATCAGGTACTGGACTACATCGAGGCCGGACTGGCCGAAGACATTAAGCTGGCTGACCTGGCCGAATTGCTGGAGATAAGTCCGTTCCATTTTGGGCGAATGTTCAAGCAATCGACCGGGAGTTCGCCCCATCAATACGTGATTCAACAGCGGGTGGAGCGAGTCAAGCGATTGCTGAAACAAACGGATCAAGCCATTATCGATATTGCTTTGGATTGCGGGTTCAACAGCCACAGCCACTTGAGTAAACAGTTCCGACAGGTGACGGGCGTAACCCCCAGGGAATTTAGACGCGGATAGCGACTTTGCCTTTAACACGGCGGTCTTCCAAGAGGCGAATGGCCGCCGGAACATCACTCAGGGAAAAGGTTTGGTCGATGAACGGAGTAAGTTTGCCCGCTTCGGCCAGCTCCTTAAGAGCCACTAAATCGGCTTGATTTGGCTTCGATTCCAGACTTTTCACCTTTTTCCCAGCCGCCTTAGATGCAAACGAACCCAGCACCATTGCCCGCAGAAAAGCCCCGGTAGAGCCGCCTACCGCAACATAGGTGCCCGTGGGGGTCAGAATCGGCAGATAGTCCGAAAAGGGGCGGAAGGCCGCTGCATCAAGGATCAGATCGTACCGTTGCCCGGCCAGTGTGACATCCGTTTGGGTGTAATCGATAACGTAATCTGCGCCGAGCTTTGCCACCATCTCGGCTTTGTGAGTGCTGGCAACGCCGGTCACTTCTGCACCCAGAGCCTTAGCAATTTGTACCGCAAAGGACCCCACCCCACCGGAAGCTCCCAGCACCAAGACTTTTTGCCCAGCCTGGAGCTGCCCCACATCCCGCAGCGTCTGCAATGCTGCCAGGCCAGAAACGGGAATGGTAGCCGCTTCCTCGAAACTTAAATTACCGGGCTTGTGGGCCAACGCTGCCGCTGGAGCACAGACATATTCTGCAAAGCCCCCAAAGCCCGATTCGGAAAGGTCTCCAAACACCTCATCCCCCGGATGGAATTGGGTCACTGCTTTGCCAACAGCTTCCACCCGTCCAGCGATCGCAGATCCGAGAATGGCGTGCTTGGGCTTGCGCAACCCCCCATATATCAGGCGAATCAGAAACGGCGTGCCTCGCATCAGGTGCCAAACCCCCGCATCCACAGAAGCCGCATGGACTCTCACGAGTACTCCGTTGTCAGAGACCAGAGGCTGATCAACCTCAGCCAGGTTCAACACATCGGGGGATCCATATTCGGACTGAACAATGGCTTTCATAGTACGAACCTCTGGCATGTGGACAGTAGAACTGGGAGCTTGCATCAGGCTTCCTCCGGTTGAAAAGGCACGGGGGGTTAGACAAATCTTAGACTTACACTGTAAGTTAAACTTACGCCGTAAGTTTGTCAACATAAAAATAGATTCACCCGTGCAAATGCTGCTGTGCCAGCATCTGGCGATAATCAAGAACCGTAACGATGCCTCAAATACCGTCACCAGAATCCACCGCTCAGCTTCCCCTCAGTCGGGAGCGCATTTTGCAGGTCGCCCTTCAGAAAGCCGACGCAGAGGGGATTGAAGCATTATCGATGCGTAAGCTGGCTCAGGAGTTGGGGGTAAAGGCCATGTCCCTCTATAACCACGTCGCCAACAAAGACGACATGGTCGATGGCATGGTCGATCTGGTCGTGGGAGAAATTGAGTTGCCCAGCCTGGATTTAGATTGGAAAACCGCCATGCGGCAACGGGCCATGTCAGCCCATACCGTGCTGTTGCGTCACCCCTGGGCTACCCTGGCGCTGATGTCGCGGGTGAATGTGGGGCCTGCCATGTTGCGCTACGTGGATGCTACCCTGGCCTGTCTGGTGGAAGCGGGTTTCTCTTTCCCCATGGCCGATTATGCCTGGAATGCCCTTGACAGCCACATCTATGGCTTCACGCTGCAGGCCCTGAACTTCCCCTTCGATGCTGAGGAATATGCGGCAGTCGCAAAGGACTATGTGGCCATGATTCCGCCGGAAAAGTATCCCTACCTGAATCAACTCACCCACCACGTTATAGATGGCCGCCATGATGGGTTGCATAATTTTGAGTTTGGGCTAAACTTGCTGCTCGATGGGTTAGAAACCCTGGTAAGTCCTCACAAACAATGAGGGACTTCTGTCTTCTTCCACCACACATTCAAAAGGAAATAAATTATGGATGAAGAAATGCTTAGACGGCGGCTGAATGCCGAAATTGAATCCATGAGCTTTAATCAATTAAATGAACTAGGCAATCGAGCCATAAGTTTAGGGTTAATTGCCGGCCATGGATACCGAGGTGGCCAATATGAACTTTTGCGTCAGGGTAAAGCCCTACTCATGTCGCCAGAAGAAGCTCAAACCTACTTGGAAAACTTAATAAAGGAAATGGGTGGATAAATGTCTGTATTAAAGCATACAGATTATCAACAAGGAGTCCAGGGTAATCAGCGTGATTTGATGCAAGCGATCGCACGGATACGGAATGGATTGCAACATCTGATCGATGGCCGTAAGCCAGAATTGCTCTCATGGATTGTACCGCCAACCTTGGAGCAGTTGAGTGACATTTTTGGTTTATCCCCGTTTGAGCAGGATGTATTGCTCTTGTGTGCGGGGATGGAATTGGATGGCAATTGGGAAACGCTGTGTATTCAAGCGCAGGGCAACGCTCAACGTAATTATCCGACATTGAGTTTGGCGTTAGCGGCATCACCTCAACCCAATTGGCAGGCACTAACGCCGACTGCTGCGTTGCGTCGATGGCGGTTGATTCAAATCGGAGCAGGGAATGCCTTAACAACGAGTCCCATTCGGATTGATGAACGGATTTTACATTACTTAGTCGGTGTGTCGCATCTAGATGAGCGGTTGTTGGGGATGGTGGAGGCGGTGAAGATTACCGAGGATTTGGTGCCGTCTCATCAACAAATAGTAGAACAAGTCATGGCGACGTGGTTGCAGACATCGGAGGGGCAGTTTCCGGTGGTGCAGTTGTGTGGGGAGGATGTGGGGAGTAAACGGGCGATCGCATCAATGGCCTGTCAGCAGATGGGTAGCTCATTGTACGTGCTGTCAGCCCAAGCATTGCCTACAGATAGCGCTCAACTGAATTTAATTCAGATATTGTGCGATCGCGAATGGCTGTTGAGTCAAACTATCCTACTGCTCGATTGTGAGGAGGTGGAGGCAACTGAGCCCGAAAGCGCGATCGCCCGTTTCATAGAAAGTCTTCACGCCCCCTTAATCATCACCAGTCGAGAGCGTCGCCGTCAACGACAGCGGCCGATGATTAGCTTTGATGTCGGGCATCCCACCACCGATGAGCAACGGGTAATTTGGGCAAATACGTTAGGGGAGATGGCATCGAGTCTCAATGGACAGGTGGAAACCATTGTCTCCCATTTCAACCTGAGTGCGGCGGCAATTCGTTCCTCTGGTTGGAAGATGAGAGCTGTTTGCGAGCAGGGGAGCGGGGGAGCGGGGGAGCAGGGGAGCAGGGGAGCAGGGGAGCAGGGGAGCAGGGGAGAAGATTTAATCCACAATCCTTTGTGGGACATTTGTCGGACTCAGGCACGTCCACGTTTGGATGAGTTGGCGCAGCGAATTGATTCGGTTTCAAGTTGGGATGATTTAATTTTACCCGAAAAAGAATGCAGTATTTTGCGAGATATTGCGGCGCATGTTCGGCAACGAACCAAGGTTTATGAAACGTGGGGTTTTGCGGGGAAAAGTAAGCGGGGATTGGGGATTAGTGCGTTATTTGCGGGGGCGAGTGGTACGGGAAAAACAATGGCGGCGGAGGTGTTGGCCAATGAGTTGAGATTGGATGTTTATCGCATTGATTTAAGTTCGGTTGTGAGTAAGTATATTGGCGAAACGGAGAAGAATTTACGTCGGCTTTTTGATGCGGCCGAAGGTGGCGGAGTTATCCTTTTATTTGATGAGGCGGATGCTTTATTTGGCAAGCGTAGTGAGGTAAAGGATAGCCACGATCGCCATGCCAATATTGAGGTAAGTTATTTGTTACAACGGATGGAATCGTATCGGGGTTTGGCAATTTTAACCACCAATTTGAAGGGTTCTTTAGACCAAGCTTTTTTGCGTCGGATTCGGTTTGTAGTGCAGTTTGCGTTTCCGGATGCGAGCCAACGGGAGGAGATTTGGCGGCGAATTTTTCCGGCACAAACACCAAAGCAGGGGTTGGATTTTAAGAAGTTGGCGAAGTTGAATGTGGCGGGGGGAAATATTCGCAATATTGCCTTGAATGCAGCGTTTTTAGCGGCGGATGGGGGGGAGTCGGTGGAGATGAAGTATATTTTGCAGGCGGCGAAGAATGAGTATGTGAAAATGGAGCGGCCTTTGACGGATGTGGAGGTGAAGGGGTGGGTGTAGTTTGTTGGTGATGGGGGGTTGGTTGTTGGTAGGGTGTACGTCGTTTGGGCGCACGTTGTCGGTTGGGCGCACGTCGGTGCGCCCCTACGGTGGGGATGAAGTATAATCCTGAAATTCATCGTCCGGTGGGTATGAAGTATAACCCCGAAATTCATCGTCGTCGTTCGATTCGTCTTAAGGGATATGATTATGGGCAATTAGGGGTGTATTGTATTACTCTTTGTACCCATGAGAAACAGTGTTGGTTTGGGGAAATTCGGGATTCAAAAATGTGTTTAAATCAGTTGGGGAACATTGTTGTCCAAGAATGGTTAAGAACCCCACAAATGCGACCTGAAATTGTCTTGGATGAATGGATTATGATGCCCAACCATCTCCACGGCATCTTAATAATTACCGATGCATCCCCCACATCCGTAGGGGCGCACCGACGTGCGCCCTTATCCGGACATGCGCCCTTATCCGAACCTGCCCCCTTATCCCAAAAATCTCCCAACCAACATCCGCCCAACTCTAATTTGTCCAACCCGCCTCAATTACGTCGTCACAGTAATTCTCTATCTTCAATCATTGCTGGGTTCAAATCTACGACAACTAAACGCATTAATGTAATTCGAGAAACTCCTAGAATTCCGCTATGGCAACGAAATTATTATGAATCTGTTGTGCGGGATACAGAACATTTGGAACACGTTCGGAATTATATTCGAGCGAATCCTTCTTGCTGGATAGATGACCCTGAATATTCTCACACTTTAATTGATTCTTTTGATTTGCCTTTTTGATGGGTGTAGGTGGGTGATGGGGGGTATGTTGTTTGGGTGTACGTTGTTGATGGGCGCACGGGGAGAGCGCCCCTACGGGTTTTTGGGGTTGGTTTTGGGCGGTAGGGCTTTTATTTGGACGAGCAATATTTACTCTGAAATTTTCGACTTATGGCTAATGGATTTTAGTCAGGTGAAGGGTCAAAATATTAAGGTTACGAGTTGTTGATTTGGAGAAGCGAGAGATGGGCGATCGACTGTACCTTTCAAGGCAAGTCCCCAAGAATTTTCAGCCGACTCCAGCACCAAATCCTTTGGAACCTCGTCCATTTGCGCCTCAGACTCCTGTATCGCCTCAACAGCAGGATATGCCAGATTTACAGGCGAAAGGGGAAAAGCGACGACCTCTTACTCATAATTTTGCCAATATTGATATTTTTCCACCAAGTGGTACAGTACCCCCACCCAACCCACCAACCTTTCAACGGAAGTTGGCGATTGGCAAACCGAATGATGTGTATGAACAGGAGGCCGATAGAGTAGCGCGTCAGGTGGTGAATCAAATTAATTCGCCTCAAACTGTCCAGCGTGAGGAGATGCCGGAGGATGAGGAGGAACTTCAGATGAAGTCAGTTTCGGGTACTCTCCAGCGAGAGGAAATGCCGGAGGATGAGGAGGAACTTCAGATGAAGTCAGTTTCGGGTACCATCCAACGTGAGGAGATGCCGGAGGATGAGGAGGAACTTCAGATGAAGTCAGCTTCAGATACTCTCCAGCGAGAGGAGATGCCGGAAGAAGAGGAAGAACTTCAGATGAAGTCAATGGTGCAGCCTCAGACTGATGGCGAGATGGCGGCTACACCGGATTTGGAAGCGTCAATTCAACGGGCAAAGGGGGGCGGACAGCCACTATCGGATAACATCCGGGAACCGATGGAACAGGCGTTTGGGGCTGATTTTAGTGGGGTGAGGGTGCATACGGATGGGACTTCGGATCAGTTGAATCAGTCGATTCAGGCGAAGGCGTTTACCACGGGGCAGGATGTGTTCTTTCGGCAGGGGGCGTATCAGCCGGGGAGTAAAGGGGGGCAGGAGTTGATTGCTCATGAGTTGACTCATGTGGTGCAGCAAAAGCCAAATAGCGTGAAGTCAACAAGCCAGGTTGAAGGACTCATTCAAAGACGAGTTATGACCGGGCAGGTTCGTGGTGTGATGATTGGGAAGAGGAGATTGTACAATCGGGCGGGTAGACGAGTCGGAACAGTGCCTCGAAACACTCCCTTAAGGTACGATTCTGCCCAAACCCTAAACAACGGCAATAAGCATTTATACAGAATTACGAACATCAATGCTGCGACCATTACTATTCACTATGCTGCTGCGACCATTACTAATCAGCAGGCCAATCTTAATTTACGGGATCTTTGGATCAGTCGGGGCGGTGTCCAAAATGTAGTAATTGCGCCACCTGCTCTGGCAAGGGGACAACTTCAGGGACCCGGCCCGCATATTGTCTATGATGGAAACCACAACCAAGTAGCAAACTTCCTTGAGGGGGCGCAGTTCGATTATGACACTAACCAGGTGGTAACCGGACCAGGCAACGGCGTCGATATGCACCCGGTCATTAACTATAACAAGGATGATTTGGATCAGGCCGTAAATAATACACAGCTATACATCGCACCTGCACAAGTTCAGAATGCTGGAGGTCAGACGTATCAGCAAGAAAAACAGCAGTTCGATCAGGATGCACTACAAACGACGACAAGATTGAAAGCCGGACGACATGGAGCAAGAAGAGGTATCGGACACTCAAACCAGCTAAATCAGCAACAGGCGGCTGCAGCTTGCTACAACTTTGCAGTTGGCTCGTTTAATAATAATAACGATCTAATGCATCTTCAGGCTGCTGCACCTGAATATGTCACTCACAGGTATGGAGCTATAACTGGTCAAGTACCGACTCGAATAAATGCAATCAATGCAGTAGTAACGGGAAGTGCTTCAATCACACCAGCTAGAGCTAGAGCTATAGATAATTTGATGATAGCTGCTGGTGCAAACCTGACTACAGGGCATACTAATCCTGACTATTTCGGCGCAGGAGGTACACAATTCAAACAGAATTTAAAGATACCGCTCCAGAAATATGTATTACGTGAAAGTGGATTGCGTCCCAATCCTGAGGGAAACTGGGCAGTTGGATTTAGAGTGACAAATGATACGTTGGGTAGTGACCATGCTTGGCTTATGGCTTTGGTTCCAGGTCACCCAAATAGATATATATCGTTCGATACATTCCCGAATTATGACCGCGTACAAGCAAGTCGCAAAAAACATTCAGACCCCTATACGCCCAGACAAGACGAGAGCGATTATTCTATAAGGATTACGGGGCCAACTCAAGCACAGTGGTTGATCGTACAACAGGTTGGCAATGTTGGGGGTCAAGATCATGGTAGTGATGATAGAACCAACTTAGATCCCCATTAATGAGATCTTTGATTTAGTTCCTCTAGTGCGATCGCTCTTTGAGTTGGCTTGAGGAGAGAGTGTGCGATCACGTTTGGGTTAGTAAGTGCGATCGCCATCTTATTGTTAAACTACTCCATAGCCCGTATATTCTCGCATTTGGGGAGCCTGAAATCCTAGAATAATATCATCTTTTGGAACCCCTCGCTCTACAAGCTCTTGAGCCACTCTCATTTCCGTCATATTCTGCTCAATCCAAATTTTTCCCTCCTTAATATCCAACTGTAAAACACAACCATAAACTCGCCGATGACCATCCCATCCCACATTCATAACCATGTAATGGTCTTGTTTTGTATCAAAAACCGTATAACAATCAATCTTACCATTTGCGATTGGGATAGCCGCATAATCCGTCAACACCGACTGAATGATCTGGCGATAAGACTCTAAAGTATCCATTGTAAAATTACCTCTTGAATTGGGTCATAAACAATTTGTTTAATCTGATATCTCTCTACAGATATTTGGGCAAATTCTCGCTTAAAAAAAGATTCATAAATTTAGAACCAGACTTTCAATGATTTGTCCAATCGAACGACTTCCTTGTTGACAATACGCTTTTGCCCGGATGAGCGCTAGTCAAACTAGCCATTTTAAGAAAATCATCATCCTGAGTAAAAAGCACTCGTTTCTCTTGACAAATAAATGCTAACTGTACCTCATCACTGTGAATACGCAACCCAGCTTCAACGGTAGTTGTCACATCAATCCCCCGACGGCGTAATTCACGAGCAATCACAGATTTCACCTGCTCATCCAAATGAAATCGAATCCGATTACTCACCCCGAATAGCTCTCAACTTTTCCTGAAGAGGAGAGGGGGTACTATTACGCCTCATTTGTTCAACATAAGCCTCACTTTCAGCCGTATGACGGTCAATGTCTTGGCGATGATCGTAATAATAAGCCATTGCCGCATAAACGGATGCCAAGGATAAATCATACTCAGTAGCAATATCCTCCAGGGATTCTCCCATCTCCAGATACAGTTTAGCGATCGTCGCCACTGGCATTCTTGTACCGGCAATGCGGGGTTTACCGAAACAATAGCCAGGATCAATGGCGATATGTTCTGTACTTATCGGTTGAAGCCGCATTTTTCCGTTTTGGGCAAGAGGATACTTTAGTGATCGTATCGTAAATCTGAGTGCGATCACTGTTTGAGTTAGGTTGAGGGGAGAGTGTGCGATTTAACAATTGGGTACACGTTATTGATTGGGCGCACGTCGGGGCGCCCCTACGGGTGGTGGTTGAAATGGTTTGGATATCAAGAGTGTAATCAGCCTGGGTGAGAGTACAAGCGCGATCGCATTCTTCCCCCAATTTCCCACTAAACATTCGACTGATGGCTAATCGACCCTAAGTGACTGCCATGCCAACATGGGGTATCTGAGCATTACTCCTGAAATTGCCACTCTTTTCAAAGCATGAAACCAATACTTTGGGCGATCGCATTTCTTCTCACCTGGACACTACCCCTTCGCGCCGAAAACCCCCAACACCTCCAGCGCTTGCAAAATAGCAACGAATGCCGAGGGTGTAACCTGCAAGGCATTACCCTCACTGGCGCATCCCTCAATGGCGTCAAACTTATCAATACCGATTTAAGCAATAGTAATCTCAGTCGGACATTTCTCAACCAAGCTAATCTTAGTGGTGCGAATTTAAAGGATGTTAATCTCAGTTTTGCTCAACTGAATCAGGCAGAATTAATTATTACCAATCTCGACCGTGCTAACCTCACTAGCGCGAATCTCAAAGGGGCTGATTTGTATCGCGCTATTCTCACGAATACCAATTTTAAAAACGCTAACTTAAGTAATGCCAATCTCAATGGCGCTAACCTATTTCTTGCCAACTTACGTGAAGCGAACCTAACAGGAGCAAACCTCAATGATGCCAATCTGAATAGTGCGGATTTGCAAAATGCCAACCTCGAAGGTGCATCTCTAGTTAATGCTTCCTTGTGTGGCACAACCCTACCCAATGGTATCGTATCCCAACAAGGCTGCCCCCAATCCAATCCAGAACAGAAGCAGCCGGAAAAACCTGCATCCGAGCCATCAGAATCTAAGGAACCCACAGAACCTACAGAATCTGGAATCGAACCTTAAATACCTGGAATTTCTGATAACTTACTATTGACTTCTTCCACCGAAAAACGAGTCATTTCCCGCCATTCTTCCACAGTAAAATCATAACCCTGTTCCAACGCCATCTTCACAAACGCTTCCTCGGTTGGGGCAGTATTCAATTTCTGTTTTAAGGTGGGATTAATGAGAGCCGCTCTATAAAGTTTAACGACTTGTTCTCTTGCCATCTGAAAGCATCCTCTACTTAGGCTGAATACTGTTAGATTATCAATTTCTTTTCTATCTCGTCAAACTCTTAACAAAATTAAAATAATCCTCAAAACTTAAAGGTATAAAGCAATATTATGGTCAAAAAAAGTAACAAGGGACAAGAACTCCTAAAAGAACTCGGTCGGCGCGAATCCAGCCGCCTCACCACCAAAGTCAGTTCATCCAAAAGTCGGGTATCTTCCGGTATATTCAGACTCATTCCTACCCGTTTTTTGTGGCTCATTCCTTGGCTTAAGCAAAATGTAAAAACGAGTTCTCTAGACCCGATTAAAAGCAAACTGCCAGGAAAACTTTTCCAAAAGCATTCTCAATCTATACCCGAATCAGAATCCACTGCTTATCCTCTAGAAACACCTCAACAAACCTCACTGCCCCTCAAACCGCTCTATCCCAAATATCGTTGTTTGATGGGCAATCCTTTAGCCTGTAAAATGCCGTGTGAAATCATTGAGCAAAACCCAAAAGCTAATTCCTGTCTGGAATGTGGGTTTCCTACAATTTTACCGCCAGATACCAAAATTAAAGGAAATCGAGGAACCTATCAAATTGAAACATTATTAGGATATCGAGGCCAAGGGCGACTCTATCAAGCGATTAGAATGCCCGATCGCCAACCCGTTTTGATTAAAGAATATCTCATACCCAAACTCTATTTTAACCTAGAAGAAGCTCAAGCCAGAAAAGAAGCTTTTACCCACTTAGCGGGGCTTCATTTAGCAGATGGTAGAGTGCAGGATTTTCGCCTGACTCCTATTATCGAAGCAATTGCTGATAGTTATCAAAATCGCTGCTATTTAGTAAGCCAAGGAACAGTAGATACCTTTCCCACTCTTGCCAGTCATCTCGCTCAAAATGGTGCCATGCCAGAGGGGCAAGTTCGGCAGATTCTCAACCAAGTGTTGCAAAGTTTAGAATCCATTCATGGTCAAAAATATCGTCTTCCTTCCGGGTTAGTTCAGCAGGGACTCACTCATGGCAATATCAGTCTTGATAGTTTACTAATCGTCCCAATTTATAACGAATTTCATATCTATCTCTGCGACTTAGCCCTATGGGAACATCGGTTTAATCCTCCCATGTCTCCGCTTCCCGACTATTCACCTAGTCAAGATTTAAAGGATTTAGGCTATGTTGCTTTTTATCTACTAGCAGGAACAACCATAGACTCTGTTAATCATCAGCCGCTTGACCCCAGAGTTGAGCAACATTGGGTTCCTGTTAACCCAGCCTTAAAAGATTTTATCTTGAGTCTAATTGGTTTTAATTTTGTTCCCTTTGAGAGTGCAGAAATTGCCCGCCAAGTTCTTCTCAAGCTACCGCAGCAACAAGAGAGCCAGTTACTGCCAACATTGCCTGAACAAGAGAAAAAATCTCTAAAAAATCGTTCTTTTTGGTTATGGATTATTGGGTTAGGTTTGGGTGTTTTTTTGTTAGGATTACTCATCTGGTTTTTCAGTTTTCGCAATCGACAACAAGAAGTTATGGCTGACACAGTTTTGTCCTGCTGTATCGGAGAAATATCCGGTATTCCATCCGGAAAATTTACGTATACATCCGCAACCGATGGGACTTGGAGTTATGTGTTACAGCGAGAAAATTTAATTGAAAAAGACGTAACCTTAGAACAAGAATTATTCAAACACCTACCTGAATTACAGTTAACGTATCAACCTTTGCCATCTGCAGCTCAAGTGCTTGCCGCCGTGCGCCAAGAACAAGCTGATTTTGCGATCGCTAGTATTACAAATAACCTCGGTTCTGATTTAGAGTCTAAACCAATTGCCTATGATGCTTTAGTGGTATTTGTTCCCTTCAGCTATGCTCAACGAGATAATAGTTTACCTCGCTACTTAAATGGGGCAATTACCCTAGAACAACTGCGTCAAATTTACACAGGAAATATTAATAATTGGAAGCAATTGGGAGGGCCGGATTTACGAGTAAAACTTTACTTACCAACCAATGATGAAGCGGTGCGGATTTTTGAACAAAGAGTACTTAAAGAGGCTCCAAACATTGCTTCATTTCAACAAGCCCTTAAGGGAGATAACACATCGAATAACTTTATCAGACGCTTCCCTCAAATTAATCGATTGCAAACCTTCGAGATGCTGAGAGCAATTATTCAAGATTTTGAAAATGAAAATATTGGGAGTATTGGAATTGCTCCTCTTAGCCAAGTATTTGGGCAATGTTCCGTGTATCCTTTAGCGATTGTGAGTGAAAATAATGAATCAATCCAACCTCTAATTCAACGCAACAATCAACCTGTAAGCCCTGAAACTGATTTATGTAATGATAAAGGCAATTATGCCCCAAATATAAATGCGATCGCATCTCAACGCTATCCCCTTGCCTACCCTTTGGCTGTCATTTACCCCAGAGATAATCGTCGGGAAGCTATTGGCCAAAAATTTGCAGAAATTCTTAGAACTGTTGAAGCTCAAAATCTTCTGAGCAAAACTGGATTAGTCCCATTGCAGTAGGGGCGCACCGACGTGCGCCCTTCACCGACGTGCGCCTTTCAACGACGTGCGCCCACTCACCAAGGTATAGCCGTCGCCATAAAGGTTAGGACTTTCTTTAAGGACTAAAACGACCCTATATTAGTAATCATTCTTCTGCCCTCTGCCGCCTGCCTTCTGCCTTTAGCTATACACCGACTAACTTAGACTTTTGGCTACTACTGCGCCCAGCACAATACCACTACACTACTTCTGTAGAGCAATAATGGGGAATCTGTATGCCTCATCCTAATCGAACAGCCAAATCTGGGCTAGAATTGCAACCCTTTTTACCACCGATTGGTGAACTTGGTGTGCCTGTTGGGTATGCTGCACCAGAATTTAGTGAAGATGATAATCTAAAACGAAAGGCTGTATTGAAACTTGCTGCTAAGATTTTGAAAGACCCGTTATTGCAGAGACAATTAAGCGATCGCGTTTACGAACTTTTACAAGAAGATTTACGCCAACAAAGAGAACGCAGTAGAAACTATGGGGGATATTTTTGATGTCTAAAAATGGCAATATTACCCATGAACTTAATTATATTACAACTAATCGCTTTTATGTCGGGATTGAAAGCGAAATTAGTGCATCGTTTAGCGAATGTTCAGGTTTAAGTGTCAAAGTCAATACTGAGACTTACTTGGAAGGAGGCGTCAACGAACAGCAACGGATTTTTCTCGGGCAACCTCAATTTTCAGAAGTAACTCTCAAGCGAGGGATGACTGATGATTTAGTCTTTTGGGAGTGGGTGAGTCAGATATTAAATCCTGGAAAGAAACAACGCCGTAACGTCAATATCACCGTCTTTAACCAATCTGGAGAAACCCTACAGTGTTGGACATTAATTGGTGCAATTCCTATTGGTTGGCAAGCACCTTCGTTGCAAGCAGATGGTAACATCGTTGCAATTGAAGAATTAACTTTAGCCTACGAAGGCTTAAAAATTGTTCGGGCAGGTAGTAGTAGTGCTACTGTGCTAAATGGACGACAGCGAGATGGATATTTTGGTAGTAATTAGTTGTGTCTGAACTTCTCAATAATTCCAACCCATCCCATGCTATCGAGGAAGAAATAACCTCCCTAGAACCTCTTGGTTTGAATGAGTTTTTATTACCATCATCTCCATTAGGGCAAGCAACATTACAACTGCAATTCCTCCATCCTTTAGGTGCAACATCCATTGCAGGGTTGGAAAATTGGAACTTGCCCTCTTCAGAGGGATTAGAGGATAATTCTTCTGAACTGATGTTTCAAGAACATCCGTTTTTTAATAGTTTAGTATCAGATGGAATTACTCAACCCGTTTCGCCTTCTTCCGTTTCTGTACAAATTAACTCTTCCAATATTTCAACTTCATCTATACCTTCCCCATCATCAGCACCACTAGAGGTAACATCAACAGACACATCTTCCACGTCTGAATTATCACCAACTTCTTTACCCTTACAGCGTCAAACTGACAACAGTGAGGAGATTCCCGAAACCGTAGAAATTACTCCACAAATCACTCAAGCTGTACCAACTGAATCGCCGACTATTTCAACTTCATCTATACCTTCCCCATCATCAGCACCACTAGAAGTAACATCAATAGATACATCTTGCACGTCTGAATTATCACCAACTTTCCTACCCTTACAGCGTCAAACTGACAACAGTGAGGAGATTCCCGAAACCGCAGAAATTACTTCACAAATCACTCAAGATGTACCAACTGAATCACCTACTGTTTCAACTTCATCTATACCTTCCCCATCATCAGCACCACTAGAAGTAACATCAATAGATACATCTTCCACTGCTGAATTATCACCAACTTCTTTACCCTTACAGCGTCAAACGGATGGCAGTGAGAAGACTCCAGAAGAGGAAAACCAGCCTACCCTTGAGGAATTAGTATCTACAGAAACAGTAGTAACACAGGCAAATCTACCAATTGAATCATCACCTGCGGCACAATCTGAGTTAGATCCAGTTAATTCTGAAACCACTAAAAACAATTTACAAACTCAACCAATTAGTGCGGTATCCCCTTCTCCTAAAGCTACCCCATTAGATGAATCAGCCTTCCTCCAACCTCGTTTAGAAACGGATACATCAACAGAAACAAGCACACCTTTAACAGAGACTCCAACACAATCGCAACCACCCAAGTTTACTTTACCAGCTAGCGACGCGATCGCACATTCCTCTACACTTGAATCAAACCTATCACCGACACCAAAGATTACAACACAAACCAACCTGACAAAGACTGACTATCCAAGCCTTCTTTTAGATATAGGCGAATCAGAAACTCCCATCCAATCAAAATTAGAACCATCACCCACAATTCATGAAACTACATCAGTAGAAAAACCGACTTTAGCGGCACAATTACCAACACCTTCTGAGTCAGCAGAAGTCAAGCTTCAATTAAAATCAACAACTCTCGAAAACACTGAAACAACAATTAAGGAT
The DNA here is from genome assembly GCA_964588805.1 of uncultured Microcoleus sp. Taxonomy (GTDB): domain Bacteria; phylum Cyanobacteriota; class Cyanobacteriia; order Cyanobacteriales; family Coleofasciculaceae; genus CAZPRJ01. The sequence goes on from CAZPRJ010000008.1 coordinate 16,888, forward strand.
CGCGCCTCGATTACGCCTGATACTACTAACAATACCAATGAAACAGAATTAACAGAATTTGTTTCCTCACCCACTCCCACACCAGAAGCATTACCTGAAAGTAAACCCGCGATAACTGAAACTGAAATTGGCACAGATTCAAATATTACTGTTGCTCAACTGTTGAAAGATGGAAATCATACTCCCTTAATTCCAACTGTCATAGAAAATTTAGCTCAAAAAGATTCTATTCGCCCTGCAAATCCTCTAGGGCAATCATCTCAGGATATGAGAATATGGGGAAATCAAAAAAAATATCTTCAATCTTCCAATAACCAATCACCTATCAATACATCCTTACCTCCTGTTATTCAGAAAAAGACAGAAAAATCCGAAAGAAGTTCTCCTCCTCATTCATTTCCACCTAATTCAACAAACAACAATGATTTAGAAAGTCAATCAACTCATCAAATCATCAACCAAGTTATTCCCGATTCTTGGTCAAGTCTAGCCGATTTAATAGGTGATACTGCACCTTCCATTCAACGCACTTCAGAGCAACAGTTTTCTCCAAGCCAGGATAAAAATATAGCTGTTAATTCTAGCCATGATAAACCTGAAGAATCGCATCAAAATCATATAATAAATAGGTCTAAGTCTAACTTAAAACACCATTCCTTTATCCAAACTAAACCAGAAAATAATAATTTAAAACCAGCTCTTGCCAAGTCTAATTTTACAACACCTTTACAGAGAGAAGATGAAGATGAATTGGAAACATTATTAGAAGACAATTCCGATAGTCTAGAAATCCTTGCCCGTGAAATTTATCATTCCATCCGACAACGCTTAGAAATCGAGCGAGAGAGGCGAGGAAATTATTCTTCCCTCCGATTCCCTTGGTAAAATTAAATCCATTTTTGTTGTAAAAATCATGCCACTGGTCAAAGCTCAACTCATTTCTACAGATGGTGGAGGAACCATCGAATTTCAATTCAATCCTAATCAATTGAACTTTTCACAACATATTAATTTAAACAAAAGCCACGGTGCTCGCACCGGTAGAGGACTCCCTAAAGTAAACTTCGCCTATCCAGAAGCCGCCAGCCTCACCATCAATAATATTATTTTTGATACTTATGAAGATGGCACCAGCGTTCTTCCCCTCATTCAACCCTTTGCTCAAGCCGTTGATTTTGCTCAGTCTGGAGAAGGCCGAGAAAAACGTCCACCTACTTATATCTTTACTTGGGGTTCCCAACAGTATATCCGTTGTTTTGTGACCCATCTCAACTATTCCCTAACGATGTTTCTACCGGATGGAACACCCGTCCGCGCCAAAATTGACTTAACACTAGAAGAAGTCGATGAATCTACCTCTCAACCCGGACTAGGGACTCCTGCTAGCGTCAACCGTTCTGGAGATACCCGCACTAGTCGCCGGGGACGTTAATTCGACCTTTGGGGAATAGGCAAATCCAGAAGCAGTTTTGAATGATAAATAAATTCGAGCCTTCCTGGGATACCTTATGCCGATTACTTACGTAGCCCAACCGATTTTAGAGATTGATAACCAAAGAGCTTCTGCGGGGTTAATCGAAGATATTCTTCAAATCTCCGTTGAAGAAAGCCTGCACCTGCCCGGAATGTTCACACTCGTCATCAAAAATGATTACTTTCCAGGGCGTATAGAAGACCAAACCTGGCGGCATGCAAACTTATTTGAAATTGGTAAAACAATTAAAATTGGTTTCAGTTCAAATACCACAGAAGCAAGGGAATTTGAACAAGAGGAACAGGGTTATGTACTCGAAGGCGAAATCACGGCCATGGAATGCTACTTTACTAGCGAGTCCCAAGCGCCAATGGTCATTCGCGGCTATGATATCTCCCACCGTCTCTGGCGAGGCCGCTACAATCGTTCCTTCCAGAACATGAGTGACACCGATATTGTCAAGAAAATTGCTGGAGAAGTGGGAATACCTACAGGCAAAATTGACCAGACAGGGGGACCTTATGGTTACGGAGATATTAACGAGTCTAATGGTTACGTTTTTCAAGAAAATCAAACGAATTTAGAATTTTTGAGAGAACGGGCAGCCCGAAATGGTTTTGAGTTCTTTGTTCAAGATGGAAAGCTAAACTTTCGCAAACCCAAAATTGATAATTCTTTAGAGCTCAAGTGGTTGAAAGAAGTACATAGTTTCCGAGTGAGAGTCAGCAGTGCCGAACAGGTGAGTGAGGTTGAGGTTCGGGGGTGGGACTATAGCCAAAAACGGCCGATTGTAGAGACGGCGAGTAACGGACAGGTATTTACAAAGACAGATTATGGTAAAGGCTCTCACACCAGTACCAGCTTTAAAGGAAAACCACCCACGCCCAAAATGATAGTAGTAGACCAGCCCGTTTTCAATGCCCTAGAAGCCAGAACTATAGCTCAATCTGCCTGCAATGAGTTAGGAGGAGAATTCGTCCACGCCGATGCTAGGGCACAGGGAAATCCCCAAATCCGGCCGGGGCGAGTCGTGAAACTAAAAGATTTGGGTAAGTACAGTGGTGATTATTACGTGACCGAAACCCGTCATTTATTCAATGAACGAGTTTACACCACAGAGTTCACCGTGCGGGGATTACGGGGTGATAATCTGCCGCCCATCCTTTCGCCTCAAGTTCCCCTCCAAGCTGGACAGACTCTCCTAGTTGGCATTGTCACCAATAACAATGACCCTAAGGGTTGGGGACGAGTCAGGGTCAAGTTTCCCACCCTCACCGAAGAACACGCTAGCTACTGGGCGCGAGTAGTGGCACCCGGTGCTGGCCCCAATCGGGGAATGTACTGGTTGCCTGAAATCAACGATGAAGTGTTAGTCGCGTTTGAACATGGTGATATCCATCATCCTTATGTAATCGGCGGAGTTTGGAATGGTAAAGACCCGACACCCAGAGCGATACAGGACACGGTGATGGGAGGAAACGTCCGCTTGCGGGTTGCCAAAACCCGTTACGGCCATTGGGCGTGGTTTGTTGATGAAGATAAAGGCAGCGAAAAGCGGGGTTATTATATCCAGACGGGGACTTCTGCGGGGCATTGGTTGCGATTTAACGATACTGAAGAGTTCGCAGAAATTGAAACCATCGGACACCATAAGGTGCGCTTGGATGATCAGAACAAAAAGATTTTAATGACAACCAGTGGTAGCCATACTTGTGAACTGAATGACCAAAGCCGGAAGATTACTCTAAGTTCCACTGGGACGATTGAAATCACAGCCCCTCAGAAAATAAGTTTAGCGGTTGGTGCAAACCGGATAGAAATCACACCGACTGGTATCACTATCAGTGCCACCGGCCCCGTGACTGTTCAAGGTCTGCCAATTAAACTCAATTAAACAAAACAGGAGAGATTATGGGTAAACCTGCAGCTAGAATCACCGACTCTGTTTCCCATCCCCTTCCTCCTGTTTTGACGGGAGGCCCCGGTAGCCCGAATGTATTGATTGGAGGTTTACCCGCTTGGCGAGGTGTACCGGCTGCCGTTGGTGCAAGCATCCAATCGGTGAGGAAAGCCACTGACGCCGTAATTAAATCAGTCGAGTCGGCAACAGCGGCGACGGCTGGAACTCCCGCCTATCCGGCAGCAAAAGCGGCCGAGGATGCCACCAAAGCCTCTATCGCCATAGCAGTAGGCAGTTTAATTTCCGGCTTGGCAGGCATTGCAGATAAACATTTTTGTTCTACACCGTTACCGATACCTCCTCATGGGCCGGGTGTGGTGGTGGATGGCAGTACTTCAGTGATTATTAATGGACTTCCGGCTTGCTTTTTGGGCAATACTGTGGTAGAAGCAGTGGGGCCGCCCAATAAAATTACGATGGGTTGTCCAACCGTTTTGATTGGTACAGGGCCTGCGGCCAATGTCTCGGTGGATACGAGTGCGATAAGTACTCAGATTAAGAACAGAGCGAATAAAGCGGCAGAGGAAGCGAAACAGAAAGCTCAAGAGGAACAGGAAAAATAACAGGACTTACGCAACTGGCTATGGAATCCTACAGGTAGGGGCAAGGCATGCCTTGCCCTACGAAGATGGTGTATTAAGACAGAAAATGCCTAAGTCCTTAATCAACTAAGTCAAACCCTCTCCCCTGCTCCCCTGCTCCCCTGCTCCCCTGCTCCCCCGCAGCCTCAACAAGAACATTAGATGCGTAACAGCTTATTTCCTGGTTGTACGAGAGGATAAGGGCAACGGTGAAATCACCGAACTTCGTTTTGCAATACGTCTTTAAGTTCAGCATATTCCACATTCCCCTGCTGGGTGTTGCTTTTCTATGCTCTAGGCATATCCCCAAGCATTGGTGAAAAACGCTGCCGCATGTATGTACAAACCACGGATAGGACTGCGAGAATTACTGACATTATTGCCAAACGTCGCCCTCTGGCTGACAAAATCGCAGGCACACAGGACAATCTGAAGTCTCTTGCCTCAGCACTGCTCAATCTTGAAGATAACCGCAATCAATTGCTGACGCGGATTGATGATTCAACGATTAGAGGACAGTTACAGGAAATCGATTTTTCGACGATTCAACTCAGTATTGCCAGTGAATTAGAAGCATTGAGTAAGCTGAGAGTGCGTTTTTCTCGTGACACGCTCAATATTGGGGTTGTGGGACGGGCACGGCAAGGAAAGAGTCGCCTATTGCAGAGTTTAACGGGACTGACGGCGGCTGAGATTCCAGATGGGGACAGGCAGCACTGTACTGGTGTCCGGAGTACGATTCACCACAATCCAAGTGTGGAAACTCATGGTGAGGTCTGGTTTTATTCAGAGCAATCATTTCTGGATGAAGTTCTCAGCCCCTATTATGAGAAGCTTCGCTTGGGTGCAAAGCCAGGAACAATTCAAGATTTTGGTCGCCAGCCACTACCTCCACTGCCTAAAGACCTTCGCAGCTTTGCTGAGTACGGAGCCATGTATGAACACCTGAGCGGGTATCATGCAAATTTCAAAAAGTATTGCCATTTGTTGCGAGAATTCTCACCTCGCCACATTGCTAGGGATGAAATTCGGCAATATGTAGCTCAAGACAATTTAGCGGGTGAGCGCATCTATTTCAATTATTTGGCGGTGCGAGAAGTCAAGATTGTCTGCAACTTTCCCAACGCTGAGGTCGGCCAAATTGCCTTAGTTGATATGCCTGGTTTGGGTGATACGGGAATTGGCGACGCGGAACGGTTGGTAAAAACGCTAGGCCAGGACGTTGATGCAGTTCTGTTTGTTCGGATGCCAAAGTCGTCTGGTGATTACTGGGCTGATGTAGACGTGCGACTGTATGACACGGCCAGCACGGCGTTGGTTGATTTGCCACTCAAGTTGTGGTCTTTTATGATTCTCAACCAAACGGGTGCTGACTCCAAGAATGGAGATAACTTGAGAAACTGCCAAGATTTGGAGGGGGACATTACCAAGAAACACATTAACGTTTCTGAGTGGGCGATCGCTAATTGTGCCAATTCTGAAGAGGCAAACAAGGTTTTAGATCGGGTTCTAGAGTACTTAGCTGGCCACATTACCGCTCTTGATCAACAATATGCATCCTCCTGTCAGGAGCGTTTGAGTCAACTTCAGAGTGCAGTTAAATTTGAGTTAGACAAGGCACAAAAGGTTTTAGGAAAGTCAACGCACCGTGTAAGCGATTCTCGGCTGTTTGTACCCTTGTTCAATCAGCTTTGGAAAGAACTCACAAATGGTCTTGAGGAACTATTGAAGGAACTCAGAAAGAGGCGTGATCAGGTAGATACTGATTTCAAAGCTCAGGTAGATGCTGCTATTCAAGCGTGCCGAAACGATACTGGAGTTCCATCAATTGAGCAGATTGAGGAACGAAATAATATTGAGAAGAGTTATGGAATTGCATACGCAAAATATCTCAATGAAATCCGTTCTCACCTCTCGCAGCATTTCCTGTCTTTAGATAATGAATTAAAGCAATCAATAAATCGGGTGAAATCCCAAGTGGCAGAAGTATTGATTGATCGAGGGCGTTTAGGAGGATTGGCCGAAGTAAGAGGGTATGAATTTATTAACGTGCTCGCTGAGCAAGTCCCTGAAGAGTTGATACCCGGCCAATTGAGTAAAGTAAAGTTTGGTTTCCAAATGCTTGCAGATTTTGAGATTTCTTATCGGGGATTTGTACAGCATCGTATTCGCCAACATCTAGACGGACTCACCCCTAATGAACCATCAACTAAACAGCTTGGTACAACTCCTGATGCTCAACAAGTCTTTGCCAATCTCAAGACAGCTCATGCTGAAGCCATGTATAAATGCGAAAACGCATTAGAAGATTTACTTTGTGAACCGAGTCAAGCTGCCTTTGCCATAGTAGAAGAATTCTTAGATCGCATATTTCGTGCAGCAGATGTAGAAAGTGAGTGGCGAATATTCCTTGATGATGTGCGATCAGAAGTATGGCCTCATGAATTCCAGCAGCTAGGTGAACGCACTCAACTACGACAGGAGTGGCTTCATTTAGTAGAAAGAGCAACAGATGCTAATCAATCAGAATCTATACGATTTCTGTCCTGACAACTCAGGATATCTGACAATGATACAAATGTGCTACCTAAAAGCTTAGTACAGCTCGCCAGAAAAGGGGTACGGAAATCAGACCGCGATCGCCAAATCAGATTGGGTAAGTTCGCACTTTGCCATGACCTTTGCCACTGACTTGCTGCTCCAATTAAACGGATGAGCGATCGCGTTCCATTCACGAATGAATGCCGCCAAGCGTTCCGCCAGGACTTTTTTGTCGGCAAAATCGGCAATTCGTAAGCGTTTACGTTGCAGGATACTAAACCACTGTTCAACTTGATTCATCCAGGAGCAATAGACCTTTCCGAAAAATAAAAAGGTGAAACTTTTCCGAGTAGTTGTCTCCACCGACAAGACGGAATTTGTTGCTACCAACGACGTAGCTCAAGATTCTACGGATGCTGTACAAGAGGTGTGTGGTATCCGCTGGAAAATTGAGGAGTTTCATCGAGAATTGAAGCAATTAACTGGTGTGGAATCTTGCCAATGTCGCAAAGCATGAATTCAGAGAAATCACATTGGCTGCGCCATGCTGGTTTGGTTGCGGCTCAAAGACTTAGCCTATAAAACTGGGCAAACTGTCTACCAACTCAAGCATGGATTGCTCTCAAACTACCTGATTGAGCAGCTCAAGTACCCGTCAATTCCCATGATGCTTGCGTAGGTTAAGTGGGTGTTCACTGTGACAGTTGCGTAAGTCCTGTTAGGAAAACTGTCCTCTATTCTGCTAGCTTATGACTTCATGGTGCTGCAAAAATTTGAAGTCCGAAACGGTCAGTGGTACATCCAAAATATTGGAATAGAACAAGCATTTCGGATAAGAGGAATTCCTTTAAGTACTGAAAAAGCCGAAGACTGGTTTACAAAAGTGATCAATGCTAAAATCAGGCAATCTTCTCAAACCAGAGAGTCTTTAGATGCACCTTCCCTGGAAAATCTTGATCGAAGTACGGCTAAAAAATTGAAAACAACGTTTTTGATGACTCCTCAGTTCGAGCATTTATATATTGATCACGATTTTCGTGTGGTTAAGACTCGACGAGAAGCTAAGCAGCGGCCTTCTTATACTATTGCTGTTCGCAAACAGTAGATTGGGAATACGAGTCAGGGGTCAGGGGAAAAGATTTTCATCTAAGGGTTAAAAATTTCACAACTGTGATACTTTCCTGTATTATTGTCAATAAAGCCATTTAAATGAAAAATCCTGACTGTAAACTCCTGGCTTGACGAGGAGTTGAGCGGGCATGGCTAAAAACAAGGTCTGCTATCAACGGGTCTACCCATGACCGAACAACATCCTCTATTTCAAAAAGTCGAACAAGCTCGCCGCCGCCGAAATAAAGTTCGAGATACTACCATCACCTTAGCGCATGGCAGTGGGGGCAAGGCGATGCGTGACTTGATTGACGATATTTTTGTGCGGAGTTTTGATAACCCCATTCTCTCCCAGTTAGATGATCAGGCTTGTTTGAGTCTGGCTGCACTGGGGGCGCAAGGCGATAGACTTGCTTTTAGCACTGATTCTTATGTAGTCGATCCCTTATTTTTTCCAGGCAGTGATATTGGTGCCTTAGCGGTGAATGGGACGGTGAATGATTTAGCCGTCAGTGGTGCTCGACCGTTGTATCTGACTTGTAGCGTCATTTTAGAAGAAGGTTTGCCCATTGAGACATTGCGGCAAGTTGCCCAAAGTATGAAAACCGCAGCCGATGCCGCAGGGGTACAAATTGTTACAGGTGATACAAAAGTTGTCCATCGTGGGGCGGCTGACAAGCTATTTATCAATACGGCGGGAGTGGGCGTGATTCGTGCCGGGATTTCTATTTCTGCCCACAATATTCAACCTGGAGATGTGGTGTTAATTAATGGTCAGTTGGGTGATCATGGTGCTGCTATTTTAATCGCTCGAGGTGAATTGGCCTTAGAAACTGAAATTAAGAGTGATTGTCAACCATTGCATGGTTTAGTGGATGCCATCGTCAATGTTTGTCCTGAAGTCCATGCCATGCGAGATGCGACACGGGGAGGGTTGGCGACGGTATTGAATGAGTTTGCTTTGAGTTCGGATGTAGGAATTCGCTTGCATGAGTCGTCTATTCCTGTGCGAGAGGAAGTCAAGGGGATGTGTGAAATTTTGGGTTTAGACCCCTTGTATTTGGCGAATGAAGGTAAGTTGGTTGTCGTTGTTCCCCAGGCGTATTCAGAAGCCGTTCTTACTGCTATGAAATCCCATCCCGCCGGACGAGAGGCTTGTGTGATTGGGGAAGCGATCGCCTCACCCCCAGGCGTAGTTTTGTTACAAACTGTTTTCGGTTCAGAACGCATTATGGATATGCTTGTTGGCGATCAGTTACCGAGAATTTGTTGATAATTAATAAGAATCTGTTGCAATTAATAGCCTCAAAACGTAGGTTTACAATCCGACAAAATTATAGGCATAAATCTTATAGATCTATTAAAAAAAACTTGGATTACTAGAAGAACATGGAAAAATATTTTTAGAGAGTAAACTGGCATCATTCCCAACCAAACCGATGAATTCCCAACTATCTCAACGGAGCGAAACTAGGCTAGCTCTGAGTGAAGCAACCCAAGCTTGGATGTTAGCCCATCGATATGATTCAGCTAACTTAAATTACCAGGGCGATAATGGCCATACGGCTTTAATCCAAGCCACTAAAGAAGGCAATATAGAAGTCGTCCAGGAACTGCTGAATGCAGGTGCAGACATCAATATCCGCAATTATGACGGCAATAATGCGCTGTGGTTTGCCTGTTTCGGCAATCATTTGGATTTAGTCACTCTGTTACTTGAATCGCAAATTAATATCGATAACCTGAATGACAATGGCGCAACAGTTTTAATGTATGCCGCCTCAGCCGGAAAGACAGAAGTTCTGCAATTACTGATCGATGCAGGCGCTAATCGAGAACTAAAAAATTTAGATGACTTCAAAGCTATAGATTTTGCCAGTACCATAGACGCATTCAGGATGCTTAAGAATGCTGCAAATTAAGTCATCTAGGCAAGAGTACCACGACGCAACTAAGCACTCCTATCTTTCGGTTGCAATGAACCCCAATTATGTGGATTCCTCCACGCAACCGACTCCGTTTAAATATTATCCAAAGTTTTACAGGCAATTTCCTCTTAATTTTAATAAAGAAACAGCCATTGCCCGAGATAGTACTGTGACTCTATTTTTGGTTTCTAATTATAAAAAATTATCAAACCGCTTTACAATTTGCTGGATTTTTAGGGCAACGATTTTATCTAGTGAGCCATTCTTTAGGAATCGGTTGCAGTGGTATTGGTGCTTATTATGATGACGAAACTCCGAAATTTTTAGAAACTGATAAAGCCGTATTGTATGCCATAGCCATTGGCCTTTAACGCAGGAGATTTGACAATGAACAATCCTACCCTTCCCCCAGATGATTTACCTCCATCTAAACCAACAAAGTTTGATAGAATTTTGCGTCGGCAACTAGAAGAGTCAACGGGTAAAAGTTTTTATACTGGGTGCGATCGCAATGTACAAGAGTTATTATCAACTTGTGAGTGGTACATCACCACCAATGCCAGCGCTTTAACCTTAGTGATTGTTTGTCCTGATCGGGTTACGAATTGGCGTGTATTGAATAATCTTGTTAATATTGGTCATCAATTGGAACAATTTTCAAACCGAGCAAAAATTCGTATTTTTCCCCCAATGGGGATGGGAACACCCTTTGAGATGAGAGTGGATGAAATATCGCTCTACCGAGATACGCTATCAAGTGAACAGGATAATTTATCTTAAAGTCGGTTGTTAGGGATTAGGGATTGGTGCTGATTCAGGATTAAAACCTAATAACTAACCAATAATAACCAATAACTATATGCATGAGCTAGGAATTACTCAAAATATTGTAGCGATTGTTGCCGAACACGCCCAAGATGCCAAAGTACAACGGGTATCCTTAGAAATTGGTAAGCTTTCGGCGATTATGCCGGATGCTATACGCTTTTGCTTTGATGTTTGTTGCCAAGGTACGGTTTTAGAAGGGGCTATTTTAGAAATTATTGAAATTCCAGGATTAGGGCAATGTCGCCAATGTGGTGCAGAGATTCCCCTGGAACAACCCTTTGGGGTTTGTGGATGTGGAAGTGTTGAACTCAATTTAATAGCGGGCGAAGAATTAAAAATAAGAGAAATGGAGATAGAAGAAATATGTGTGTAACTTGCGGTTGCTCTGACAATGGAGAAACAACGATTACCAATCCTGCAACGGGTGAAGTTGTTACCAATAGACACGAACATCACCATTCTCATACCCATACTTTGCCGGATGGCACTGTCGTTTCTCATGTTCACACTCATGCTCATAAAAGTGATAATCAAGTAGAAAACAAGAACGGACACTATCATGAGGAAGCGCCTGAAATTCATGCCAAAATTCACAGTACGACTATCTCTTTAGAAGAAAACATTCTTGCAAAAAATAATCTAATTGCCGCTCAAAATCGAGGTTGGTTCAAAGGACGTAATATCCTAGCCTTAAACCTAGTCAGTTCTCCAGGCTCAGGAAAAACAACGCTTTTAACCCGTACCATTAATGATTTAAAAAATCAGATATCTATCCATGTCATTGAAGGTGATCAAGAAACAACAAATGATGCCCAAAAAATCCAAGAAACAGGATGTAAAGTTGTTCAAATCAATACAGGAACAGGTTGCCATTTAGAAGCAGCAATGGTGGAACGTGGATTGCAACAACTTAGTCCTCCTTTGAATTCAATTGTGATGATTGAAAATGTGGGGAATCTGGTTTGTCCTGCTTTGTTTGACTTAGGAGAAAATGCCAAAGTTGCGATTCTATCCGTAACTGAAGGGGAAGATAAACCCATTAAATATCCTCACATGTTCCGGGCTAGCGATATCATGATTTTGACTAAGACAGATTTATTGCCATACGTACAATTTAATGTTGAACGTTGTATTGAGTATGCAAAACAGGTGAATCCTCATATTCGTATCTTCCAGGTTTCTGCTGTAACAGGAGAAGGATTAGGTGGGTGGTATGGGTGGTTACATTCACAATTTCATACCTTACAGCCATCTGCTGAAACTCAAAGTTTGTAAGGTTCTTGAGGTAGTATTAAGTTTTTTAAAATCATTTGACTTATTTAAGACCGAATGCTAGCTTCTAGAAAGATAGCTGAGGTATCAGCATCCAACTTAAAAACGTGGGTTGCTGTCTCAACTACAGTATTTCCTTATTTCAAGTAAGGAGTTAGTAAGCAGATCTACTCGATATATAGCTAAATACCCAGCTAAGTTGTGGAATATTGAGCGATATCTTGGATAAATTTGCTTATTAATTCTTTACTTAAAGTAAGGAAATAGTGTGGTTAAGACATTAACCCACATCCAGCCAAACCCTTATCAGGTGTGTACTGGATGTGATTTGCTTTTGGGAAAGTTCATCTTTTGAAAATTCCTTGAGTAACACTCTGTTGGTACTGGATGCTTGATTTACCGACCTAGCGAGTAAACCTAATCCAAAAAATAAGGTAGTGTACCGATGGGCAGAATGAGTCATAAACAGAAGCGCAACAAGAAGCAAAAACTCATTGCTAAATATGCTTCTTGTTGTTGGTGGTGTCGCTGTATTTTCTCAGAAGATAAGTTGACCATTGACCATTTATACCCTCTAAGTTGTGGCGGTTCTAATTCCTTAGAAAATTTACGACTTGCTTGTTTACCTTGTAATAAATCTCGTGGAAACAGTCTCTTTCCTCCTCCTGAGAGAAAGGGTAATTGTTTCTAAGTAATCGTTCAACTTCCTTATACTCCCCCCTTTTGAAGCAGGGCGAATTCATTGTGAGCAGAGAAAATTAGGGCAGGCAGAAGTTAGCGTACACTAATACCAAGTTGCCTTCTATCATGACATTGTGAGCCTAGCGAAGAATCTCCGAGATGCTGAGCCGAACGCACTGAAGCGAAGCATGATAGATTACCTCTTTGACGGCAACTTGGTATAAATCGTTTCTCACTCATGAAAGTCAATCTCCTCAAAGCAATTATTGAGTACGAGACAATCGTGCACAGATTCTGATGGAGTGAAGAAAACTTAACCAATAGTGATGGTGTACACCGATAGCTTAAGCTTTCAGACTCACCGTTCGCTCATTTGGCTACTGGGTCATCCAAATGAGCGAACGGTGAGTCCTGAGATATAAGACTTAATTAATACCCATTAACTGAGAACCAGAAATTTATGTTAAACCCTGATATATCGCCATTTTCGGAAGTCAGTGAGTATAATCTAATCTCTAGCAAGAGAAGCCGACACACTTAAGCATCTACAACATCCAAAATTACCTCAGACGTTATTACATCAAGGTTTGCGATTGCAGGGGATGAATGGTTGCGATCGCATGGATGCAAAATATCTACTATCACGTCTTCATTATTCTTTTCCTAAGGAGTAAATTGTATGATTCCCCCGACTGTTCGCAAACAGTTATCGATTGCTATTGCTCTAGCAGTATGCATTGCCCTAATCGTTGCAGGTAAAGGGCAGGCGGTGGTAAGTCGAGCACGATTGGCAAGAATTGTCCCCTCTTTTTCCAATATTTACTCCCTGGTTAATTTGGGTTCAGTGCAACGACTTCCACCTGCATACGGTGGATTAACATTTATGCCCAACAATCCCAATATTCTCTTAATTGGAGGTTCGGCTGATACTCCAGAATCAGCAATTTATTCGGTTCGAGTTAAGCGCAATCAAGGCAAGCACATCACGGGTTTTCTAGGAGTCGCTTCCTTCTTTTCCAAAGCACCTGGAATTGGTAAAGGCGGTATTGATGCGGGTTTAACTTCTAGCCCCAAAGGAGATGTATTGTTCTATACCACTTATGATGATAATAGCATTGGGCAAATTAAGCTGGGAAGCACAAGACCTGATAAACAAACAGATCTAACCTCTCTGATTATCTCTCCTTCTGTGGGTGCTTTAACCTTTGTTCCTGAAGGATTTCCGGGTGCGAGTCGGCTTAAAATTACGTCTTACACGGATAACTTATTTTATGACACGACTGTTACTCAAAATCGCTGGGGGACGTATGATATTGTTCCACCGTTCAAAAGCACTCAACTGAGTGGCGGAATTGATAGTTTTGTCTATATCAAGGCTGGGAATCCAGGGTTTTCTAGAGATAGCTTGTTAATGACAGAGTACGACACAGCTAAAGTTTCAATTTATGCCATCGATGCCAATGGCGATCCACTAGCCGATACCCGTCAAGACTTTATATCCGGAATCACCTATCACTCACCCGCCGCTTTAACTGGAACGATTGGAACCACAGTCGATCCAGTAACTGGGGACGTTCTCTTCTCCACCTTTTTTGAGGACGACCCTGCAAAAAGTAAAATATTTGCAGTGAGAGGATTCAGAAAGCCTAGTTCATTTTGAAATTCCCAAGAACCTGTTAGGCCGTTTCCATCCAGTCAAAAATGCGGTCTAACTGTTCTAATGTTACCAATCCATACTGCCAAAGAATCATGGGTAACAAATGGGGAGTATCAGGTTGTTGACGTACCGCCAAATCAATAGAAGTGGATGGAATCGCCAAATCATCCTGCAAAAAAGAAATTAATTTTTGGAATCGTATAGACTTCATTGACTTTTTCATCCACAATTCGTTGATATCCTAGCTCAAATAACGTCTCCGAAAAACAGTAAACTTGCGGAAATGCACCAGGAAAACACTGTACTTCTCAGGGATATTACGGAGTTCTGACTCCATTGCTTTACGAAATCTCATCTTTTTGAGCGTGGATTCCGGATACTTCACCAAATCTTTGCATTAATCTAGCCCTGAGCGACAGCCATTCTCAACTAGCGGTAGATACAACGATGATCGTAAGTCTACGGAAAAAAGATGGCTTCACCTGATAGATTCACCCATTTGGGGGAAAGCCTTACTTCTCTTTTGGAGGGCTGTACAGGCGATACGAACAAAATGATGCTAGAGCGACACACTCTGAAACAAGAAAAGTTGAAAAGTTCTGGAGTCTGAGTGCCAGTTGCTAGATTGTCTATCTTTGAATCCAACTAAATCCCTTAAATCAAGTAGGAATTGTTCTTTACAGGTATCAATTTGAGAAAGTTGCATAGAACAGCCTCTAAAGGTTAACTCAATTTTCTACAGTTAAATTATCAAGTTGAAAGAATATCTACAAAAAAAATTAGTTTAAGGAAATCAAGAACAATGTTAGGTTCAAATAAATCTTTCTTAGAAGTAGTTTTGATTATTATTATCGGAGCTTTCTTTGCCACAGGAGCAACGTTTCCCAATTTCTGGAAACAAGTCCAAGATTTATATACGAATCCTTTTGCACCTAGGGTTGAGCAGGATGTACAAGCTCAGTCTGATTGATATACTTCCCCTTTGAGAAAAGGGAGCCTATATGCATCACCCCCCTAAAAAAACCTCCGCTAGCCAACCAGCGGAGGTAAAACGTTAGGTAGAAATTGGTCTTTATTGCTCCAACCTTTACAACATATGGCTTACGGGGCGCGTGTCGCCCCCTCAGGGTTTAAGCAGAGTAAAGGTTACGTTAATTTTTAACGCTTGCGCCGCCTAGGTTTCACACGCTCCTCTGGATAATCAGGCTCTTGATCATATCGGCTCAGCGTCTGACTCACCTGAGCAAAAATATCGCGTTGTAGGTAAGGATAATCACTCACATAACGATTCAAACTGGGGATATAAATATCACTGGTTTTAACAATATTTCTTAAATCTGGTTGATACGACAAAACCAACATTTCTGCCTCTTGACCCCGATTAATTCCCTTATGAATTCGACGCAACGGAACTTGTAAACCTGTAGCAAATCCCGTTTCATCCTCAACTTCCACATTTAAGCGCCGTTCTCGATTTTCAACGATGACTAATTCACCCCGATTATTAACCGTTTCCTCTTGGCCAATTAATTCTTCAGTGACATAAATATCAACCACTTCACCACGCCAGAAGCCACTATAGGGGTAGCGACGCATCTCAATATTGCGTAATGTTGCCCAATAAATAGGCCCCCATAACCAGTACAGCCCAGCCATAATGGCAAATAACAAGCACAAATTATGAAATGTATCTCCAAAGAAGCTTCCTATGATCCAAAAACCAACGACCCCGATAACTGAAATCAGGACACGTTTCAAAACATCAGGAAACTTACCCCAAAAATAAGCATACTGAGCTCCGGTGGCGAGAATCGGAACCATTTGTTCAAACTTCTGGCGGGTGATGGGAATTAGCATAGTTTAGGTTTAGAGGATTTTTTCTAATCCGTAAATCAGAGATTTCAGTTGAGTTACTTTGCGAATAGCAAGCAGCACACCAGGCATAAATGAAGCTCTGTCTGTGGTATCGTGACGCAGGGTATAAATTTGCCCAGATGAACCAAAGATTACTTCTTGATGGGCGATGAATCCGGGTAAACGGACGCTATGAATCCGAATTCCTTCTTCTGCGACACTCCCCCTAGCACCTGGTAATTTTTCAGATTCTTCAACCATCGCTGGATTATAAATTTTTCCCATTTCTGCTAAAAGTTGAGCGGTTTTAATCGCCGTGCCGCTTGGCGCGTCCGCTTTTTGATTGTGGTGCAATTCAATAATTTCAACATGGTCGAAATATTTGGAGGCTTGCACAGCAGCTTGTTGCAGCAATATCATCCCAATCGAAAAATTGGGAACAATTAAACAACCTGTACTGGCTTTTTCGGCAAAGTCAGCTAGGTCTTGTATTTGTTCTAGCGTTAATCCAGTCGTTCCGACAACCGGACGAACTCCGTAGGCGATCGCAGACCGCACATTATCATAAACACTGTCAGGGTGAGTAAAATCGACCATTACTCCCTGCACTTTTTCTTGGGTGGCAAGAACTAAATTCGATTGCAAGTCGTCCATCACCGGAATTTCCAACGGCCCACAGCCGATGATTTCACCGATATCTTGACCGATGAATTCGGGACTGCGGTCAATCGCCCCCATCAAGGTCATATCTTCGGCTTGAGAAACTGCCTTAATGACCTCGCGGCCCATTTTTCCACAGGCTCCGGTGACAACAACTGGAATAGGAGATTGATTTGACATAATTCAAGGATATCCTGGGGAACAATCAAGCGAATTTTACCAACTTGCGAATCGGAGCGGGTGAGTGTTCAGCAGAAAAACCAGAACTCATACCAATTTCATAAAACCGTGCAACACTCAGAAGATCTCCCCTCACCCCCCTAAAAAGGGGGAAGTCAGCAGTACTAGCGACCCAAAGCCTGAGTGGGAATCATAAGGAAAATTGGAGTACATTTATTAATAGGCGTAAGAATGTTTGTGGGAAACAGATCTTTTGGAACGATTTGAGCTAGCCGAAACTATCCCTCTGCCAGTGGCAGAAGTCTGGGAAGCCCACGAAGATGTGAGGTTTCTAGAGCGTATAATCCCTCCTTTTCCTTTGGTTCATCTCAAGGAACCCAACCCGGCTTGGGGTTTAGGCAGTGACTTGACTCTCAGGTTTGAGCTGTTTGGGGCAGGAGTCGATTGGAAAGTTAAAATTACCCATTGGGACCCACCGGTTTGTTTTAAAGATGAACAGGTGAGTGGACCATTCCATTTTTGGGAACATACCCATCGTTTTATGGCGATTACAGCCCAATCAACGCGCATTGTTGATTTGGTTCAGTTTGAATTGAATCCATTATTAGATGCTACGGTGATTCGCTGGAGTTTGGAAGCCACTTTTAAGATGCGGATGCACAATCTTAAACAGGCTTTGATGAGCCATACTTTAACTCGGCAGTCAGGGTAGGTTGCAACTGGAGACTGCATTTATATTCCATACTCTATGCCTCTGCACCCTGGCTCCCCTGCCCCCCGCTCCCTAGCTCCCCTGCTCCCCCGCTCCCCCGCTCCCTGTGTTAAGGACAGCACCGAGGGCTTGTAGGTTTTTACGAGTGGCAACGGTTAGGGGATGCTCTGAACCTAATTGTTGTTCACAAATCGTTAATGCTTGACTGGATAAAGGTTCAGCTTCTGAGTAGCGTCCCTGAGCATAATAAATCCAGGCGAGTTGATTGAGTCTAGGGGCAATATCTGGATGCTCTGAGCCTAAGCTAGATTGAGCGAGTGTTAAACTTTGTTCACACCAAGGTGCAGCTTGGTCATAGAATCCTTGATTTTGATACAACCAGGCTAAACCTTCACAGAGGTCAAGCTGATTTTCATCACTCAAAAATTTCCTTAGTGTTGTGGCAGTTTGTTCCAGGTGGGGAATAGCAGGAAGGATGGTAGTAATGAAGTCGTGAGTGGGTGAGCTGGGAATTTGTTTGGCTACTGCCACCATGACTTGACCAAATGCACTTTTTATATTTTCTAATGACTCTAAGTTAGCTAGTTTCTCTCGAAATAATTCCCAAATTAAAGGCTGTAATTGATAAGTTTCCTTTGCTAGGGGTTGGAGCAGATAAAAGGATTCTAATTGGTTTCTAGATTGTTTCCAATTTTCAAGTAAATCTTGCACCAAAGTTTTGATTTCAGCTTCACCCTCAGCTTGGGAGGCATCGAGTAATTTTCCAAATAAAGCACCTGGTAAATATAGCTGCCCTTGAACGCTTTCTACTTGAGTCCAAGGAATGGGGGCTAAAGCAAATAAACTGAGTAAACACCCTAAATCTTGAGTTTCTTCATCTAATTGTTGCCAACATAATTCAAAGACAGCGGCTACCCTCTCATGAAGTGATGAATTTTCTGTGATGGGATTGCCTGCATAGGTGAGGGATTTTTGCAAGCGCGATCGCATTTTCTCTAAGGATAATTTTGGCTCTTGCTGGAGATAACCTCCCACTAATTCTATTCCTAAAGGTAAATAACCCAGCCATTCACAAAGCTGTTGGGCAACTCCTTTGTCAGGAGGAGTAGGAGAAGCCGCTAGTTTTTGCTGATTTTGTTGCCGTTTCGAGTTCGTTCCAAAGGGTTTTCCCCTAGTATTTTTTACACGATATTTGCCAATATAAAAGGCTAACAACTCCAAAGCAGCCGATGGGGTAAGAACTTCTAAGGGAAGAATAGTTATAGCTGCTTCTAGTTTTACTCTTGTAGTGATAAGTAGCTTAAACGGGGATGAAGTAGGAGGAAGATAAGGCTGTATTTGAGAATAGTCCGTGACGTTATCAATGATGACTAAAATCTCCTTGTTTTCTCCTTCGGAACTTAGAAGAGAAGCCCAATATTCCCAGCAATACTTGGTTTGAGTGGCGGGAGTTAGGTTATCGGGAAGGGTGAAATTGGCAAAATGCGATCGCGCAAATTCAACAATCTGTAATCCTAAATCAGAACGGGCATAGAACCAGCAAATATCCCCTGTGTAATGGTTTAAATGAGCTTTGGCGTATTGTAAAGCGAGTTCAGTTTTACCAACACCTGCCATACCTGCGATCGCCACTGAGTCATTTTCCTGCAAGAGTTGATGTAAGCTTTGTAGTTCCTTGTCACGCCCTACCAATAAGCTGACTCTACTTTGGGGCAGTGTATCGTAGAGGCAGGATAATGGGGAGTTATTGGGGGTTGATGGGGGTTGATTCTGATTCATGCACCTATGCTTGTGAGTTTTGCTCTAGGCTATCAACTCATCGGCAAGGTTGGCGAACATGACTACATTGATGCTAAAAAATTATTATTAAAAGTAGAACAATAGCTGATATCTTTTATGCAAGTACAAACTTCAAAACGTTACTACACACCCGAAGAATATTTAGAACTAGAGGAGGCAGCAGATTATAAGCATGAATACCGAGATGGAGACATTGTTCCTATGACCGGAGGGACAACCAATCATAATAAAATTGCTGGTAATTTCTATGCCTGCTTGAATTTTGGTTTAAGAACGCAAAACTACGATATCTATATTGGTGATGTGCGCTTATGGATACCTCGTTATCGCCAGTATACCTATCCAGATGTAATGGTTATTCAAGGCAAACCTGTTTATACAGGAACCAATACAACTACGGTTATGAATCCATTGCTTATTGCAGAAGTTTTATCTAAATCGACTAAAAATTATGACCAAGGTGATAAATTCATGTATTATCGCTCAATTCCTGAATTTAAGGAATATATATTAATAGACCAATCCCAATATCATGTCATGCAATATGCTAAAACGGCTGAGGGGCAATGGTTATTTACTGAATCGGAATCAGAAGATTCAATATTATCTCTTAGCTCTATTGATTTTCAACTTCCTTTTAGTGACCTTTATAATCGAGTAAATTTTGCTGAAACTGAGGATTAATAGAATCTTAGTAATATAAAAATAAATCCCCATTAATAAAATTTAGGGGATTTGAAAAACTCAATATTTTATACTTGCGAATTAAATGTACAATAGCTTATTGCAATGCACCGCTTTGAATTAGCATCAGGATAATGATGCCGATACTTGCACCAACGAAAACAGCACTTAGAGCAACTGACTCACCTAGGTGTTTTTTGGGTGGTGAAACTTTCATCTTTTTTACTTTTTTTAAGGTAGTTTATGAACAATAGCAGAATTATCACGATGAAAATGAGAAAAGTACAATTTTCTTAACTCAAATCAACTTATATTAATATTTTCGGGGTCATTTACTCTATAAAAGTAGAAATAAAGTACTTTTGCTTAGATGTAAACTTCGAGCTAAATTCTTGTAGTGGCATGGCAAGTTTAATGTAATGCAATAGATGTAGGTTAAGTTAATGCAGGAAACCTACTGCGAAAAAGGGTAAAGCCCTTACTACAAACTGAATAAGTACCCCCAAATCAAACTTGACACTGTACTCAATGCAGAAATCAACCTTTATTTATAGGATTGGCATCATCTTTTTAGTAGTGATTGCTATTTCTTGTCTTACTTTTGCTCAGATAACACGTTCGGAAAAACCAATTTCAGTCGGTACAATTACGCGCATAGTTTACGATGGACGCAATGCATTTCGTCTGAGTGATGGGCGGACTGAAGCTGTGATTGTCCCAGAAATTGGGCGAGTTATGCATTATGGTTTTGTGGGCGATTCTAATCTGTTATGGAAGGCAACACCCAAAACCTACGGCGAGAATGAGTGGAAAAATTGGGGCGGTGATAAAACTTGGCCAGCGCCGCAACTCTGGTGGCCGGCAATGGTAGGGCGTAATTGGCCTCCCGATTCAGCTTGGGATGGAAACCCTCACACGGCAAGGATTCTAGCCAACAAGCACTTGCAAATGACGAGTCCAGTATCAAAAGGTTTAGGGGCGCGGATAGTGCGCGAGTTCTGGTTTGAGGATAATGGAGATTTTGCGATCGCGCAAACGGTAGAAAAAGTGAAAGCAGAACCGTTGCTTTTATCCATTTGGAATGTTACTCAAATTCAACCTCCAGATGCCATCTTTCTACCCCTTAACCCCAATAGCGCATACAAACAGAATTTTTATTGGCTTGACCCTCCCAAGCATGAGTCACCTATTGTGCAGATTATGCCTAGTTTATTACAGTTACGTCCCTCGGTTGGAGTTGCTACAACCAAAAACGTTTTTAAAATTGGTGTTGATGCGACAACTGTAGCCGTTGCTTCCATCAAAAATGGTGTTGCTATGATTGAACGCGCAGAATATTTGAAAGGGAATTACCCTGACGGTGCACTAAATCACGGTTTTCCAGTAGAAGTATTTAATAGTGGCGAAGCTCAAGCGTATTATGTAGAATTAGAGCTTCTTTCTCCCCTAAATCTGTTGCAAAAAGGTAGCCGCTATCAGCATACTGTGCATTGGAGTTTGCATCGACTTGCATCCAGTGACGTAAATGCCTCCACAACACGTACTGCGGTGGAAAAACTGCTACTAGAACAGCTATAAATTCGTATATATGCAACTATGTTCAACTCAATAAAGCCCCATCGTAGGGGCGCACCGACGTGCGCCCTTAAAGATTAAGTTGAAGATTTAACCTATAACTTATCCTTGTCCCGGTTTTATGCCAGGAATTTTTAACGGAATACGATAAAGACTTTTGCTTGCCGTAATATAGAGGGTTTTGTAATCTTTATCACCCCAAGCAACATTAGTTGCAGCTTCGGGTACTTCAATGATTCCTAGTAATTCACCCGCAGGAGAGAACACCCACACCCCACCCGGCCCGGTGCTATAAACATTACCCTGTTCATCAACTTTCATCCCATCCGGTACACCGTTTTTACTAGGGTCTTTCATTTCAGCAAAAATTTTGCCATTTTCTAAAGTCCCGTCTGGCTTTACGTCAAAAACACGAATGTGGCCTTGTTCTGAATCATTCACATATAATTTTTTCTCATCGGGTGAGAAAGCAATACCATTAGGACGCACAAAATCCTTAACTAGCAGCGTTACTTTTCCATCCGGTGCAATCCGATAGACTCCATAAAACCCTAATTCTTCTTGTTCGGATTGAATGCCATAGGGGGGGTCAGTAAAGTAAACACTTTCATCCGATTGAACAGCAAGGTCATTGGGACTATTAAGCTGTTTTTCTTCATACTGACTCGCGATTGTGACGACCTTACCATCTTTCTCAGTACGTGATACACGGCGGTTCTCATGTTCGGCAGAAATTAAGCGCCCTTCTCGATCTAAAGTATTACCATTTGCCTTGCCTGAAGGACGACGAAATACAGTAGGTTTTTGATTCGGTGTCCATTTATAAATAGTATTGGCAGGGATATCGCTAAACAAAAGAAATCCATCGGGATGCCAAACTGGCCCTTCTATAAACTCGAAGTCAGAAGCCACTGTTTCTACCTTGGCGTTTTCATCAGCAATAGCTTGAAATTTTTGATTGTTCACAGTTTTGGTTGGGTTGGATGTTTGCACAGAGGAGGAACGAGATTTTGAGCATTGCAACCCTAATCCATTGTTAGCTGCGGTCATGCTATTACTGGGGGTTGTGGCAAATAGGATAAACAAAAGGCTGTATTTCGCAAGCGGGAATAGAATGCTTGTCATCATCATGCATTAAGAATTATTCATTAATAATTTAACAATTATCGGTCGAAACCCACCCGAAGAAAGCCCCCGAATTTGAGGGCAGAATTTATATATTTTTTTGTGGATTTTAATTCTCCTGTTGAGGGGGTTCAATGTGGGTTGTCATTTGCTCCAATTGTTCGAGTCGCTGGAGGTAGTTTTCCATCTGTTCTTCAATCAGGTTGATGGCAGCATAGATGTTTTTGGCACACTGGGCTAATCGTTCCAATTCGGAGGTTTTGTGGGGTTGTAAGTCGATATCGATATGGATTTTCATGGAGGCATCTCCGTTTAGTTGCAACATTATCACAATACCATGAATAAGGATTTTTCTACAAGGAAAAATTATAAAATTTGCAACAAGAAAATCTCTCCTAGGATGTCTGGTGATGACAGTATCTCAACCTATTTGGAGACGACTGAAGTGAATCTAGGATGATAATCTTGGGGCTGTTTAAACCGTTGATGCTCTAGTTACTAATCAGGAACTGCAATTATGGCAATTTTTGAAACCTTAACCGATGAACACGATCGCTTGAGAAGTCAACTCGCCCAAATACTTGATTTACCTCATGATGCCAAGGATGAGAAACAAAAGTATTTGCAAGAGCTTAAAAAAACGCTCCACTCTCACACAGTTGTAGAAGAAGAAGTGGTTTATGAATGTTTTTTGCCTATTGAGGATTTAGAATCGGAAGTGAGAGAGGGGATTGAAGAACATAGGATTTCTAATCAACTTTTGGTGGAGTTAAATACACTTGATGTGACCCAATCGCAATGGGAAGCGAAAGTTAAGGCGCTTAAAGATGTGCTGTCTCATCATTTAAAGGAAGAGGAAGAAGAGTTGTTTGCAGAGGGACGAAAATTTTTTGATAAATCTAGGCAGGAAGAACTCAATAAGCTGTATTTGCAGAAAAAGGAAGAGGTTTTAAAAGATGTTTCTCTAACTAAAGAGACGCCGATGGAGGCAGAACTGCAAAAGGATTAAATAAGATGAAGAATGATTAGGATGTGCTTGCCTTCTGTTAGGTAAGTAACAAAAGAGGAGCGATCGCGCTTTTCTCTTTCATGCTTTTCTGAACTGATGAGGATTCGTGACGAGGTAATCATGAGTCTCAATCAGTGACAAGAGAGATAGCTGTATAGGTTGACTGAGCAAATGTGATTCCTCTGATGCTGGTTGCTCACTACTGTCTAAATATGCCTTAACCGAACAAGCTAAAGCTTTTGCCAAGATGGGAGGGACTGCATTGCCAATCTGATTGCATTGACTTTCCTCATTGCCCTTAAATTCAAACCAATCGGGAAAGCTTTGAAGACGAGCTCCTTCACGAACAGTTAGCCTTCTTCTACGTCCATCGGGTAATTTAATCCGCAACATATCGCCGGTAGGAGCACTCAGATTGCGGCAAGTGACTGTTCTAGAAGGAGCATCAAGGTGCAAATCTCTGGGTTTAATACATTTAGAAGCTATCTCATATTTTTTGACATATTCATCCATGCTAGGAGTGAGAAATTTTGAATTAGGTGGTGCAATAAATGCTAGTTCTCCCAATGCTTCACCAGCCGTATAGGGTGAGTTTAGATGTGTCTTTTTCGGCCATGTCCACCTTCCTCGGTGGGCGATACAAAACAGACGTTCTCTTCGCTGAGGAACACCATAATGGGCAGCGTTGAGGATATCCCATTCTACGATATAGCCAAGCTCTCTGAGAGCTGTGACAATTTCTTCAAAGTAAGCTTTATTCCGAAATAGCATTCCCCGCACGTTCTCAAACAAAGCTAGTTTGGGACGATATCGGTTAACAGCATCAATGAAGATTGGGAAACCGTCGCGGCTGTCTTTAAGTCCCAGTTGATGTCCACCAACGCTAAACGGTTGACAGGGTGGGCCTCCAATAATTACATCTGCTGCATCTATTAAATTGGGTTGGCGTACTAAAGTGAGTTGATGACAGGAACTAAGCAAATTGTGCCGATAGGTAGCGCAGGCATCTGCTAATTTTTCATAACCAACTGTTCTAAATCCTGCCGCTTTAAAACCCAGTGCTAGGCCACCGCAACCAGCAAATAGATCGATGACTAATGGTGCAGTAGCATCTGTTTTAGGGAGTTGAAGTTCTTGATTGATGAAATCCAGGTAGGGAAGTTTGTTTCGCATTCTGCTATTTTAAACAGGCATGGTAGCGATCGCGCTCCTATGTTCCCTACACCCTAACTAAAACTAACACGGCTGTCAGATTCGCCACTGATTCAGCCAGCGAACTTGTCCAATCAACTCCTCTGCTTGGGTTTCTGATAGCAAGCGAACTAGAGCAGATATCAGAGTTGATAGTGTCCAACTGCTTTGTGCAGCTAGGATAATGCCATTATGTTGAGGATAGCGTTCTGCTAAAACGATAAAATCCCGAATATTAAAGGTAAAAATACACCGTTCTTGAGCTGTTGCACCTAATAGTTGTGCTTCATCACTGGCATCCAAAGGCATCCATTCAGTGGGGGTGCGTGTCACATCATGACTGCAAGAAATTAAGGCAGTATGTAAAGCTTTAATAGATGTATCGGCGTCTAGGTGCAGCCGTAGTTTAGACATGAGCTGCTTCTAGAGCTTGTTCAGCAGCGATCGCTTCATCAATTTCTACACGGTGGGCATTGTAGAATGCTAGAGCCTCATTGACTTGTGCTTCATTCAAATCATATTCAGCAGCTATCTGATTTAAGGATAAACCCCATTGTTGAGCCGCAATAACTACAGTTTGTACTCGTAGATTAGTCCCGCACAAAATGGGTAAAAGTTGACCGCTAGCACCGCGATGGTAGGTAATATGAGGAAATGTTGGGTCGTTAAGTTGCTGGTTGAGAGACTTTATTTTTTCAGCTACAGCGTCCAAAATGAACGCTTCGAGGGGAATACCTTGTTGAGATGCCCAGCTTTCGGCTTCTTGCTTTAATTCATCGGGTAAGTTCAGGGAGTAGGATGTCATATTCTATCAATCGCTGCTCAGATATACCCTACTACAATATCTAACTAAGCCAACTGTTCTTAGGAAAGATGGCAAAACTTGTCTGAATTTACTTGAACGAGTACTTACCTCGTCACGTTCATGTTTTCTAAGATCGCAAAAGCAAGAGAAGCCGCAACAATTGCGAATGCAGTTGAACCTAGAGCTGAGTCGGCATACTATGACCAGAGTAGCGATAAGCCTAACGGCATGCTTCGCTAACGCATCATCATCAATTTGAAGAGTGGGGCGATTTACAGCTTTCCCCCAGTATTAGCGCAAGGTTTGGCGGGTGCTTCTCCAGAGGATTTAGCGGAGGTTGAAGTTACTCCATCTGGTTACGGATTGCATTGGGAAAACTTGGATGCAGATTTGAGTTTTCCTGCTATGAAAAGCTGGTGTGTTTGGGACTGCGGCTTGGATGGCTCAAGTTAAGATGAGGGATGGTTAATTTTTATTCATATCAATTTGTTCAAGAAAATGTTGTAATAGTTGACCTCTAACTTGTCGCCCTTTCCTACTAGATGTACCTTGGTGCGTATAATAATAGTATCTTGCAAATTGATTTTTATTGGCATCTTCATGCTTATGTTTTTGCAATTCTTCTTCCAAAGAAATTAAAGTGCTACGCAGAGTTTGTTTATTAGGTAAATAGTTATGCCTTTTTTTGAATTTTGTGAGTTCGACTATTAATGTAAAAAAGCTAGATTTTTTATTCCATAAGCTATCTGCTGGAATATTGCATAACTTAAACAATTCAAATACTTCGATTATATCATTTAAAAGTATTTGTTTGTTTGAATATTCATTATCATACCTTTTGACGTAATTTTCAATTTCTTTGTCTCCAGTAAAATAACCCCCTTCTTCTACTGTTGACATAATCAGTAATATATACTCTAAGTCTTTCATTCGAGAAGATTGGTCTTCACTAAACAAGTTGATTTCTTGGAAAAGCTCGTCTTTGTTTAAAATTTCTTTGGCTGTTGTAATAAATTCGCCTTCGTATAGAGAATTACTGATTTCTATTGCATTTAATGCATACTGTACAGAATTAATTCTTTTAAATATCTCACGTATTTTGCCATTTTCAATTCTTCCTAAATCTCTAACAACAATTTTATAATCGAAAAATCGAGTTTTTTCTTCTGGAGTTAAATCCTTAAATTTTGGTATTTTTTTGATTGTAAAATTAGAAGATGCAGTAACATACTGATAAATAGTATTCAATCTCTGTTGTCCATCCACTACAAGTGTTTGAGAAGTTTGAGTTTCAAGATCAATTTCACCATCTGCAAGATAAATTTCAGGAAATGGAAGTTCTAAAAGAATAGTTTCAATAAAATTTTCTTTATGCCCATCGTTCCATACCAGTTTCCTTTGAAAAGATGGAGCTAATATTAAACTATTATTCTTCATCATGTTGAACAGATCTAAAAGCTTTTTATTTGTTGCGATGCCAAGTTCAGCCATTTGATAAAACTCCACTTCTAAGTCTTTTTATATTTTTTATATGATATTTTTCAAATAAATTGAAATCATAGTAAACGGCAGCAGCTATTTTTTGATAACCATATTTTCCATAAGAGATAGACTTAAAATAATCAAACCATTCGTTTTTGCGATGATATGTAAAAGGAAATAAATCAGGTCTTAGCCACCCCTTGAAAAAGTATTCTAAAAATTTATTATACTGGTTTTGATCTTTATAGTTACGGCTTGTCAATTCAATATTAAAATCATATAACTCACACCAAAAATTTTCAAATATTGCTTTGGAAATAATTACTATATCTATATCTGATTCTGGAGAAAAATTATTCCATAATTTATGTGGAGCTATGCTAAAACCTAATTTAGCTGAACCTACTATACGTACACTTTCAGGATTTTCTGAAAAATGATTTGCAATTTCATGTTTTAAATCGAAATATAAACTTTCATCATCCTTAAATAGATAAGGTGTTCCATGTGTTATGTATTTTTGTACGATTAATTTTTCTGAATTTGAATAATCACTTAAAGTGGCTTGGAATTCACATATCTTTGTATTGATTAAATCCTGATTAAAAAGGCTCTCTTCATCCATGATATATATAGATCAGATTTATCTGGTAAGCCCTATGAGTATGCGATTATTTTAATTTAGCAAAATCTGGAAAATATCGGTGCTCGCGTCTACTCCCCCAAACTCCCATCCGGCATCCTCACCCCCTCCAAATCAACACCACTCAAATCCACCTCACTCAAATCAACCCCACTCAAATCTGCACCACTCAACTTCACCCCCACCAACTTCGCCCCAACTAAATGAGCATTCCTTAAATCTGCATTCCCCAACTTCGCCCAACTTAAATCTGCACCAATCAACCGCGCCTCTTTTAAATTTGCCCCTACCAATTTCGCCTTTCGTAAATTAGCACCTCTCAAATCAGCACCACTCAAATCCGCAATGACTAACTTCGCCCCATCCAACTGAGCATTCCTCAAATCAGCATTCCTAAGAATTGCCCCAATTAAATTAGCATTCCTTAAATCTGCCCCAGCTAACTGTGCTCCTGTCAAATCTGCATTCTGAAAATTCCTCCCTCCAGTGTCATATCGCCTCAATAATTCACTCGTATCCGTCACCCCAATTTCTCGCTGTGGAGAACGCCTAAACGTAAACGTAAACGTATCCCCACCCCGCATCACCCGCCACATTTCCTCATACAAAGGATAAGAACCCACCCCACTCAACTTCACCCAACCTTTTGCCCGAGTTAATGCCACAAATAACTGATTTCGTAGCTGAAGATTACTCTCATCCTTCGCCACATTATCCAACCCCACCACATACACCATATCCGCCTCATTTCCCTTCGCACGGTGGATACGCGACACTGTAACCCCACCTTCACACCAAAACTTATTCGGATTGCGATGTTCTTTATCAGTTTGCAGAATGTTGCAATCTGGAGTACTAGGAATATAAATATCAATCCCTTGAGATATCAAAAACTCTGCCACTGCCGTCTCTAATTTCATCGCCTCAAAACCCAAACCCAAAACAATCACTAAAATCTCACGACTAGGTTTGAGTCCATCATGGCGGAGATTGTAGAAGATGTTATGTGCCAGTGCCGTCAATTCTTCTTGGCGATCGCGAAACGCCACAAACTCCAACACCGATCCCTCCCAAAGTTCCGGCACGAGATTAGGAGAATTTTCCGGTGGGCGTTTCAAAGTAATTTGCTCACCCGGAATAAAACGCCCCGTCACCTCATACCCGATCGCCCGCCAATCCTCTGCACGGGTAATCCCCGTCAGCATCCCCCCATACCGCAACAACCCCATGCCAATCCCATGGGCGGCAGTCAGAATCAGCCCAGGAGTGCGGTAACAGCGATACATAATCTCACTTTTTTTAATGCCACCCCCATACTGCCCCGTGACGAGATGCCCCAACTCCTCCCCAAACAACTCACTCGCATTCGGAATCTTCAAGCTTTCCAAACTTTGCGCTTCGTCGTAACCCCAAATTAAACGGCGTTGCTCAGGCTGTGCCAAGTCAACAGGCCGTAGGGCTTGATACGCCATCCAATAAAAAGGTTGCTTCCCTTCAAATTTGAACGGTTCATCCACAATTAGGTCTTGCCCTTCATCAATTAAGATGGCATCATAGAGTGTAGGGACGACCGTATGCTGGAGAAAGTCTATGCATACTTCAGCAAGAGCTTCATTCGGTCGATTGCTTTGAGTATCATTAACCGTCATCCGCTTAACTCCCACCGCTCTACAAAGCGTGCTGTAGAGTCCGGGTTGATTTTTCGCCCCCCAAGCGTGAAGGACTTGTAATTTCCGATTTTTTAGGTCATATCCCACCTCTCCCCCACTAAAGCGACGTAGCCACTTATCGATTTGGGAAACAATCGAGTGATAGAGACTGCGGCTAAAAAAAACAAAAGCAATATCCCAATCCGGATGCTTTAAGTGGATATGAGCAACTTTCTGGCACAGCAGCACAGTTTTACCCGACCCTGCAATGCCTCGAATGCGTTGCGGCCCTGGAGGAATAGTTTTGGCAATCTGTTCTTGTTGTAAGTCAAATTCCGAGAGGCGTTGCCGTACCTCAGTCAGGACACTGGCACGGGTTTGTTGAGTTGAGTGTGGCCTGGCCTCCCGTTGGTAAGAGGGGGTAAAGCGTTTTTTGCGGAAGACAGGAGTCCCGCTAATCACAGCTTGCAGCAATTTCCACTGTTTCAGCGAGAGCTTAGAACCTTTAATTACAGGGTAAGTTTGCTCAATTAGCGCGACCAGAGACTGAGGTTTTGAACTCCCGACTCCCAACTCCCAACTCCCAACTCCTGACCCCTGACTCAGATGATTTTGAAACAGGATAGGCGGACAACTCGGAAGTTGGTAAAAGCCACTGCTGTACCATTCGTCTTCAGTAATGAGGGGCAGACAAACTAAAGCACGACCACTAACTTGACGGCGCAGGGAAGATTCGCGATCGCAATATCCCAACAAAGCAAAGAGCTGATTTTCCGCTTGCTCGTAGGGGTTGCTGCTGGTGGTGTAGTAGTTTTGAAACTCCCAGCGATGACCGACAATGGCCAAAATTTGGTCAATCGTCACAGCTTTAATTTCAATAACAATTAGACCGAGTTCTTTATCCGCAATCAAAATATCCGGTTCTTTGCGCGATTTCCCCACTTTAGAAAAAATCGGATAGCGCCAATACCCAATACAATCCCTCTGGGCAAAGGTATCGCGGATGACATCCCAAACCTTCTGTTCGTCAGCTTCACCTCCTTTTCCTAGGGGTTCAGTGGTAATAAATTGACCGGAGAACGAAGCTTTGGGGTCTAAATTTCTGGCAAGGTTCCAATCTTTGTCACTCAAGTTTTGAATTGAATCTTCATCTGATTGATGTTCACTCCTCATCTTTATTTCATATCTGGCCTATCTATGGATAGAGGTGGAAGCTACACCTATTGATTGAGGAATAGATTAGTTTTTTTTTATAAGATTTTCTTATTAATATAAGTCCTAATTTGCCTACTGAGCTGTAGGCTGTTGCAGGAAGGAGAGAAACATGGTTTTACATCAACATCAACATAAACGTGCTGTCGCTATCTTTACAAGCCGCGAAGCTGCAAGACAAGCACTCCAAGAACTTCAACAAGCTAATTTCCCTTTACACAAGGTTTCTGTGATTGCCAGAGAGTTAGAGGAGAAAAATAGCCAGAGAACTGGTGCTGGCAATCGTATAGGGGAAGGTACTCGCAGTGGTGCGGCGACGGGTACTGTGATTGGACTGATTACCGGTGTACTTGTGGGTGTTGGTGCATTAGCGATTCCTTTAATTGGGCCAATCATGTTAGCGGATGCCCTAACTACGGCTGTCGTCACCACGTTAGCCGGGGGTGGTATTGGTTTACTCAGCGGTGGATTACTAGGCGCACTTATCGGTTTAGGGATTCCCGAAAAACAAGCTAGAGCTTATCATGAGCGGCTACTACGTGGAGATTATTTAGTAGTCGTTGAGGGAACGGATGAGGAAATTCGCGAAGCTATCTCAATTCTCAAATATCAAGGAATGGATGAATGGGGAATTTACGAGGCTCCCAACTATTTCGAGGCTGATAATACCGATTTCCCGATAGCGGCGGTAGAAGACCCACATTTTCGACCATCGAGACAGACGGTAACACACCATAATCATCATCTGAATTGATTTAGATAAAGCTGTATTTTAAACACCAAGCATTCACTTAAAATTACAGTTTTTATCTCTAAGAACCCAGGAGGAAAAATATATGAAAATCAAAAAATTAACAATAGTATTACTCGCTAGTACTATAGGTTTAAGTATGGGAGCTTGTGCTAATGTTGCCCGGACAAGCCTCAATGCCACTCGTTCTATTGATAATGTGAATGAGGCCCCCGACTTAGACACGGTTTTAAGAAACGAAAGCGATGCAAGCAGTCCAATGCGGAGAGCTCAAGCCAATTCGGATATTCGTGCTCGAGAGCAACGCTATAATGCCTTTCGGCAAGGGGGAGAACGCTCTGACCGCAATGTACAAAGCGAAGTTCGTAGTAAATTAGAGGTTAATCTCCCGATGTCTCAGCTAGCTATTCAAGCCAATGAAGGGTTAGTGACGGTAACGGGATACGTTCAAACTCAAGAAGACCTGCAACAGATTGAACCCTTGGCTAAACAAATTCGAGGGGTTAGGGATGTGGATGTTCAAGCCAAGATAGGGCCTAATCTACCTCCTTACAATCAGAGTTAACCTCGGAATATTGGAGCATTGATAATCCTAGTTAGGGCTGTTTTTGGCGCTTGGATTTTCGTTTTTTGATGAGAATCCAAGCTCCGAATAAAACGAGTAAAAACACTAGGATAAATTTAGAAGCTGGGCCTAGATACTCGTTCACCAGCTCATAATTATTTCCGAGCATATATCCTAAAAATGTTAGGAGCATAACCCAGGCAGTTGTACCCAGCGTTGAGTAAACTAGAAACGAGGCTAATGGCATATCGCTTAAGCCGGCTGGGAGAGAAATCAAAGTACGAACCCCTGGTACAAGACGGCCAATTAACACAGCTTTTTTTCCGTATCGATTAAACCATCGCGTAGATTGATCGATATCTTTACCGGATACGGTAATCCATTTGCCGTATTGATTGGCTAAACCTTTTAAACGTTCTTCACCCAAAAATTTGCCGGCATAGTACCAGGGCAATGTTCCTAAGATTGTGCCAACCACCCCTGACAAAACAGCAGGTACAAAACTCATTTTGCCTTGTGCCACTGTAAATCCAGCAAAAGGCATAATTAATTCTGAAGGGATGGGAGGAAAAAGATTTTCTGCAAACATTAACAATCCGATTCCCCAATAACCAAGGGAAGTCATGATGTTAGTAATCCATTCCTGCATGAGTAGTCCTGGGTACGACGTAAAGAGTTGTTTGAATCAGTAAGGATTTACGCATTTTCTGCTTTAGTACACCATCTTTGTAGGAGCAAAGTATGCCTTGCCCCTACCCGTAGCGGATTCTATAGCTAGTGGTGTAACTCCTGTCGGTGAGGAAAGCGAGTTTTCAATCCACTCCAGTAGACTTATACTCTTTACCTCGATAGTTATCAGGAATTAGAGCCTTAAAAATCTCTTTCCTTAGCATCCAAAAACATTAGCTTTGGTGTTAAAACTTGACCCACGATTTAATCAAGTTAATTCCCTCACGAACGGCGGTAACTCCAAACACTAATACTGAAGTAGTGAGCATCGCTCCCATCAGACACACCACTAATCCTGCTAAACTAATTGCACCGTCATCTTCAATTAAGCCAAAACTGGTGATGAAAATTCCCATAGCCGGTAAGGTATTGGTTAGGGGAATGGGAATCATCATAGAAATGGACATCAGCGCGATCGCAACTCCAATGATGACCCGACCGGGTAAGCTGGTACAGACATAACTCAACCGAGGCCGAGAAATTCCTTCAATACGCCGCAACCAAGGCAACCCAGCTTTTAAAATACCCTGTACTTTTTTCAATTCAATCGGATGCTCCACCCATTTCGGGGGTAGCCAGGGACGTTGGGCACCTGCAATGAGCTGAACCGCTAAAATTAGCATAAGAATGCCAAAAGGCACCGAGTAACCTGGCGCAGGAACGGGTAACGCTGATGGCAAGGAAAGGATAACGAGCAAAAAACCAAAAATTCGCTCTCCGGCCAATTGGAGAACTTCATTTAACGTGACTTGAGGGGAGCGTTCTTCCTCAAAAAAATAGCGCTGTAATTCTACTGAGAGTCGAGCCATTGTACTTAGAACAATTTGAGTAAAGACTAGCAAACAAAAAAGCGGCTAAGGATTTACCAACATACAAAGCAATGAGCAATACATCCGAAGGGATGGGAAAACAAGACGATTCAGCAAAAGCTAGCACAAATAGCGCCCAATTGCCATAGGGAGTTTCACTCTAAGCAGTCACCATAAATTTCCCTTATTTTAGGGGGTTCCCTAAATCACTAAATTTGCTCAACTCTAGCAGTTTTTAAAGGGAATAGAAATGGGGATAACTAGATTTTTATTTCAACTTTGTAAAGAGTATATTTGAGTCAATCGAAACTTCATTACTCATTGAGAATATCCGGGCAAAAAACGTCTTTATGGTGGTTTTATGGACTCATCTATGTTAGAAGAACTCGTGCGTTACGCTGCGCTAACAGACTCTACTGGCTCAGTGGATTTTCCCATGCGAGAATTTTAAATGAATTAGAACCACTCACAAGCATTAGAACCCCCGCCTAAAAATGCGATCGCATGGGAAGCACCCATAATATCTGCAACCCCACAAACCGCCAAACCCATTAGACAAATTGCACCATCATCTACCAGTAAACCCCACCCAGTCATCAAAATGCCAATGCCTGCGATCGTATTCAGTCCAGGTAGCTGCATGATGACAAAAATTGCTGCGATCGCAATCGCCACTCCCATAGTCAAGCGCCCCCTAAAACTATTACACAAATAAAGCATTCGGGGACAAGAAAACATTTCTATTCGTCGCAACCAAGGAAGTGCTGGCTTGATTATGCCTTGAACCGTCTTTAGCGCGATCGTTTTTTTGGCTAATCCTGGCGGTATCCAAAAACTTTTAGCACCCATTACTAACTGAATTGCCCCGATTAATAGCATGAGTCCAAACGGGATAGCCAGACCGAATAGGGGCAAAGGTAAAGCCAAAATTAAACCGAGTACAGCGAATAATAATCCAAATATTCGCACTCTACCGATGGTGAGGATATCAGCAACCCTCACATGGGACGGTTGTTTTTCCTCAAAGAAAAAGCGGTGTAAATCATGAGAAAGTCGATCCACGGCTTTGTTAGGAATAAAGTCCTGAGTATGGAGTTGGAGTCATCGGTAGGGGCGCACTGACGTGCGCCCTTGCTAAAAGTGGCATTCCTGCCTTAGTTCTATCTTTAATCAATGGGTATCATCACGACTCCATGACTGAACACCCATTACTCAAGACTGCCCAACTCCGGATTTAAGTTCCAGAAGTCCAAGAATTGATGTATTCCAATTGCTCTGAGGTCAAAGTATCAATTTGAACGCCCATTGCTTGCAACTTCAGCCGTGCAATTTCTTTATCCACTTCCTCGGGAATGGAATGAAGTCCAGGTTCTAACTTACCTTTATTTTTCACCAAGTACTCACAAGCCAAAGCTTGGTTGGCAAAGCTCATATCCATTACAGCGCTGGGATGTCCTTCGGCAGCAGCGAGGTTGACTAAACGCCCTTCACCCAAGACGATGATGGATTTACCATTCGGGAGTTTGTACTGTTGGGTGAAATTTCTCACCTCTTTGACTTCTGATGCTTTGGCACCTAAGGATTTGAGGTCAATTTCAATATCGAAGTGACCGGAATTACACACCATCGCCCCATCTTTCATGACCTCGAAATGTTCGGAACGAATAACGTGCTTGTTGCCCGTAACGGTGACAAACAAATCTCCTAAAGGTGCAGCTTCTGCCATCGGCATGACTCGGAACCCGTCCATTACTGCTTCAATGGCTTTAGTGGGGTCAACTTCAGTCACAATGACGTTAGCTCCTAAACCCCGTGCCCGCAGGGCAACGCCTTTACCGCACCATCCGTAACCCGCAACCACAATGCTTTTCCCGGCCAGCAGGACATTGGTAGCACGGATGATACCATCCAGAGTAGACTGCCCAGTACCATAGCGATTATCAAAGAAATGCTTGGTGTCCGCATCATTAACGTTCATGGCCGGGAAGCTCAATACCCCATCCTTGAACATGGCACGCAGGCGAACAATTCCCGTTGTGGTTTCCTCGGTGGTGCCAATAAGGTCACTGATTTGGTCTTGGCGTTCTTGCACCAAGGTTGCCACCACATCGCTACCATCATCAATGATCACATTGGGGCGATGATCAAGGGCAATTTGTACGTGACGATTGTAGGTTTCGGCATCTTCCCCTTTCATGGCAAAGACAGGAATGCCATAATCGGCCACCAAACAGGCAGCAACATCATCTTGAGTCGAGAGGGGGTTGCTGGCAATCAGCACCGCATCAGCACCACCGGCTTGGAGTGCGATCGCCAAATGGGCGGTTTCAGTGGTAACGTGGCAGCAGGCCACTAAGCGAATCCCAGCTAAGGGCTTTTCTTTGGCAAAGCGATCGCGAATTTGCCGCAGCACAGGCATTTCCCGTCCTGCCCATTCAATGCGTTGATGCCCTTGAGGGGCAAGGGCAAGGTTTCGGACTTCATGTTTGGGGTGAGTGGAAGTTGCAGTCATAGAACCAGATTTTCCAATAAACGCTTCACTAGATTAACCTGTATCCTCACTAATCGAGATTAAGCGCTAACCGGGAAAATATGTTACATCCATCCAGGATAGGAGCAAAGGGTTATCCTGGCCGGACTGTAGAGTACCAACCAGAACTTTGATTCACGTCTCAGAACCCAGGTATTGGGGGTGTAAAGTTATTTCAGTTACGGATTGGCCTGTCTTTTCCAGCCGATACGCTTTAGCATTGGGGCGAGAGCTGACAATTTTTTCTAATTGCTCTCCCCTAAAATGTAAACCCACTCCATCATCCGCAGCATATCCTTCGCTAATGAGTCCTGCGGATAAAAGCCGATGGTAGGCAGGCCGCCGTTCGGGTTCTCCGTCGTAGTGAGGGCAGTGACTGCCTTTGAGTAAACCAATTCCCTTTAAAGCCGTGAGCGAACCTGGAATTGAGTCTGTAACTCCTTCTTCAAACCAACAAATTGAGCCTGCACTCAAACCCGAGAGAATGATGCCATTGTTCCAAGCTTCTCTCAATATCTGATCGAGTCCCCACTCCTTCCAAAGTGCGACGAGACTTTTGGTATTTCCGCCACCCACATAAACAATATCTTGTTCAAGAATAAAAGACTTGAGATCGGATGTGGGAAGGTCAAATAAAGATAGATGAGTGGGTTGACAGGATAGCTGCCCAAAGGCAGTGTAGAACTTAACAATATATCGATCAGAATCACCACTCGCGGTCGCAATAAAGCAAACTTTTGGTTTTTCTGGCTTTGCCAATCCCAGAATGTAGTGATCGAGCAATGGATTATCTGGTTCCATTGAGAACCCTCCACCTCCCATCGCTACAATTTGACCCAAAGATGAATGAACTGCCATCCTGCCTGTAATTTTAAGTTTTAACTGAGCTACCGAATTGAAGATTAGCGATCGCTCCTCGTCATATCTTACTCATAAGCGCTGGAAACCGATTTGCGATCGAGAAGCCACTAATCGCTCAATTATATGCTTCTCTACCCAGTTAAGAGCTAAATTTTAGCCACACGATTCAATTTTTTTGCGACTTTTCGTAAGCTTGCTTTTTCAGTCTTTGAGCCAATCGCACGAGTTTAACTTGGTCACTATGGGATAAACTGTGGCCTTCAGCAATACGCAGAATTGTTGCGAGTTCATCTTGATTTAGGGCTGTAGGGTCAGAGTTAGATGATGTTGTGTTTTGATGTTCTCCTTTATTGTTGTTAAATAACAGCATGGTTCATGTCCTATTTCTACACTATTTAGTCCGACTAGCCGAGCGTCTTTTTCCTGTAATTCGTTTCGATTGCTTTTGCGGTTCTTTTGCAACCACGAAGCTGATTAAAGCAAAAGAACCGAATAAAACAGCACCTATAACTATTGGCATATTTTGTATCTCCGACTGTTGATACTTTCACTATAGAAGGCGTTTAGATACTTCTAGGGGGTTTCTATGCAACTCTTTAAAATGACTCTTAATTTTTAATAAAATTCCGACTATTTGAGGGGGTTTGCAGTGGTTTCTTCGGGACAGTTGGCCAACTGGTACATAGGGAAAAAGGACATGGGATCAGTGAACAAGAGCAAAGGTTAAAAAACTAAGGGATGAGCGAACAAAACCTTTACCTCTTTCTCCTTCCCTCTGTTTTTATGACTTCTCTCTTAAGGAATAAGCATTCACATATTTATAAAGATATGTTAAGCGTGGGATATTGATAGTTGGTATTCTATGTACCAGCCTTATCCCTAAAGCTTGGTGTCTATTGGAGGATATGGAATATGCGATTAAAATCTGGGGTGATGCGCTGGGTAGCCATTGCTGCTCTTAGCGCCGGAGCCATGATTCTAAGCAGTGGAGTTGTATCTCCAGTTCAAGCGCAACCTTCCTTCCTACAACAACTCAACCCGTTAAACATTCCTTCTCCTAATCTGCTCAATCAAAGCCCCAATAATCAGGAGGCTATCGGTTGTATCCGTCTTGATGGTCGATGCTTGTTTGAGATTGCTGCCCCCAAATCGCAGTTAGATGAACGTATTAGCGATATTGAGCAGCGATTGAATCAGGTTAGTAACGATTACTTCAGAAACGAGGAAGCTCAATTAAAGGTTTTCCAACAACAACCCGAAGGAGAAGGAGCCATACCCAATATTTATGTCTCAGTGGGTGAGCAAAAACCAGTCCGCCTGATGAGTGTAACGGATTTGGATGCCAAACTCGGGGGCGATAGTATCGAGATGAGAGCTGAGGAGATTGTAACTCAGTTAGAACGACAGCTACAGAGGGCAAAAGAAGAACGCCAGCCTGAGTTTCTTTCCCGCCAAGGGGCAGTGGCTATCGGTACGGGTGCGGCTATGCTGATTGCAAGTTTAGCCCTCTATCACTGGGGTAAGCGATCTAAGCGCTCAAAAGAGGTACTCACCCCTTCCGATACCTCCCAAGCTCAACCCATTACAACGCAACTGAATAAACAGCACGAGTGGAATGTCAAAGAAGTTCAGCATCGACTGTTTCAACTGGCACAAGTTGGTATTGTCGGGGGAGGAACACTGTTCATTTTGGGACTATTTCCTTACACACGTCCCATTCAATTGCTGATTCTGCGTAGCCTCAAAATTCCGGTGAAAGTCGGGCTAATCCTTGTAGTCACCTATGTGATTATTCGCCTGAGTTATGCTGCGATCGATAAATTTGCCTCGGCTTTGGCCAATAATTACTTACAGACTCCAGAAGCAAATCGACGTTTACGATTAAGGCTGTCAACGATTTCTGGCGTGACAAAAGGCATTGTTACGGTCATCTGGGTGGCCATTAGCATTTTAGTAGCACTCTCGACACTCGGTGTGGATATTGGCCCAGTGCTGGCTGGTGCAGGGATTATTGGGGTGGCCTTGTCTTTAGCCTCTCAAAGCTTAATTAAAGATGCACTTAATGGCTTTTTCATTATTCTCGAAGACCAGTACGCAGTGGGTGATGTGATTACAGTCGGTGACGTTGGCGGACTGGTGGAAACTATGAATTTGCGGATTACTCAGGTACGAGATGCTGAGGGACGATTAATCACAATTCCCAATAGTGAAATCAAGATTGTTGCTAACTTGTCGAGCAATTGGTCGCGAGCCGACTTAAGTATTCCAGTTGCCTATTACACGGATGTTAATAAAGCATTGGAGTTGATCGAGAAAGTTGCCGAGGATATGAGCCACGATTCTAAATGGCGGGAGCAAATTGTCGATAAACCTGAAGTTTTAGGTGTTGATGACTTTGGTAGTCGGGGTGTAATTATTCGAGTCTGGATTAAGACTCAGCCCTTAAAACAATGGGATGTCGCCCGACAATTCCGCCGACGCCTCAAGGTAGCCTTAGATGAAGCTGGAATTTCGATTCCTATGCCTCAACAAGAAGTCTGGTTCAATAACTCTGTCGCGATGAAAGGGTCACAGGATGGTAAAACTGCTTCGCAGAATCATTAGTCCGAAGGTACAGATTAGGATTTATCCTAGAGCGGCAGTAGCGAAGACCAAAGGAGTAACAGATGGCGTGGATGGAGTTGAGTATCGATACAACACGCGAGGCGGTTGATTGGGTCAGTACGCTACTTGCCGCAACAGATTATAGGGGGAATATCAGTATCACCAACTACGCCGAACCAGAGAAATTTAACTTCACTAGCCCGGAGATAAAACCCTCCCCCTTTTCATTCACGATTCGCTTCTATCTACCCTATGATGTCAGGGTAAACACTCGTGTGGAACAAATTGCTCATCGGCTAGAAGCTCTACACAGAACCAAAATGACTAGTGCGCTTGCTGTAGCAGTGGTTGAGGAAAAACCCGCACTGGTAGAGGGAGGTAACTCCCTCGTTCATCGAATTGGGCAACGATTCGTCGTGATTGGAACTGATGCGCCCACTCATCAAAATGTCGCCGATGAAGTTACTTTAAGTCTGGGGTCAAGCCTCTCCTTTGGCAGTGGACTTCACCCAGCCACTAGAGGATGCCTCAAATTAATCGAACGCTACATTTTACCCAACTTTAATGTTCTTGACCTCGGTTCGGGTTCGGGAATTCTTTCTGTAGCGATGGCAAAGCTGGGAGCCCGTGTTTTAGCGCTAGACAATGACCCTATAGCTGTACAGGCCACCCAGGATACCGTACATCTCAATCAAGTTGAGGAACAGGTAACGGTAAAGGAAGGGAGTTTAGGACAGGGAAGCGACCTGGGACATTGGATGGGAGGGGAGGTACTCAACTCAGTGCCAACCATCAACGCCACAGGGACTTTTGACCTGATTGTGACCAATATCTTGGCACGGGTGCATATTGCCCTCGCTCCGGATTATCAGCGTGCACTGTGTCGGAGTGATGCACAAACGGGACTCCTAATTACAGCCGGTTTTACAACCGATTATGAGGATGAAGTCAATCAAGCTTTAATCAAGGAAGGATTTGAAGCCGTCGATTGTGAAAGATTTAATGAGTGGGTAGTACTCGCTCATCGCCTGAAAAGTTTGTAGTAAGCGCTCAATTTGCTCTCATCGCCACTACGGAACCTATCAGAACTAATGACATGTGATGGCGTTGCCTACCTTCTCTCCACTCCCCAATCAAAGTACAAGTGTACTATAATAGAGAGGTGGGATTTGAACGTCAGTGAACACCTGAACTCCCTGAAATTGCAAGGTTTTTCCTCCATGATGAAGCACTATATCCTCAGCATCAATCCCCATGCCGAATACGATTGGGATCGCTATATCGTGCGCGACCCTCTCACAGCAGGACGCCCAGATTTTGCCGATTTGATTGCTGAAGCTGTGGGAGACGAAACGGGTTCTTATTTGGTGTCTGTCAATATTGAAGTCAAAGTCTTAGAAAAAGCCTCACTACCCCAACCCCAGCGAGTTGCCATTGATATGCCAGTCGCAACTCCCCAGCCACACCCATCAGAATTAGTGGCATAAGTCGGTAATCGGTCATGGGTAATGGTACGAAAGGGCATGACTGTTCACTCTTTACAAAGTACAAACTAGATGATGAAATTGAGCCAGTATCCTGCCGCGATCGCACAAGCGGCAGAGGTTGTTAATGAATTAGATTCCCAAATGACTGCGGTGAATCAGCACATTGCCCGTCTAGAGGGGAAAGCTGACCGTACTGCTGCTTTTGAGCAGGGTTTGAAAAATGAAGACCAGCGCCGAAGCCGTCGTTTTGAACTGCTTTGTGTCGATCAGGAGTACCAAACCGCGCAGAATACATTGATGCGCTTGATGTCGGAAAAAGCGAGCGCGATCGCACATTTAGAATATCTGCGTAACCAATTTAGTGTAGCGAAGTTAGAAGCGAGAATGGCGATCGCACAGCAACTCGCCGGGCTAGAATCTCGCGATTTGGTCGGTGTGTAAACGCACAATTTCA
Organism: uncultured Microcoleus sp.; assembly: GCA_964588805.1. Taxonomy (GTDB): domain Bacteria; phylum Cyanobacteriota; class Cyanobacteriia; order Cyanobacteriales; family Coleofasciculaceae; genus CAZPRJ01. The sequence continues at coordinate 58,291 of CAZPRJ010000008.1, forward strand.
AGTTTTCGGCTAGATAGAGTAGTTTCTCCTCCGACCTCCTATATCCAGGTTGGGGGAGTTTTTTAATGATAAAGTTTAATAGAATGCAACATAAAAAAAATCGATTATAAAAACAATAAATTTGCTGCTTTTCTCATATTTTTAACTAATCTTTATACTTGCTTATTCTTTTTATAAAGTAATTTTTAAAAAAAGTACTCTATTCTCATCTTATCTTAGTTAAACAAAGATTGACAAGACCCGGAAATCCTGATATAGCAGACTATTCTGTAATATTACTGTTGACTTCGTTTCAGCCAGGAAACCTTAAAAACTTGTTTAATTGTCAGTACAAATACTTACGGTTCTTAGTTAAATTGCTAAGGTAGAAAGTAGGAGTAAACCCTATCGAAGAACTGGGTTTGGCAATATGACTTTAAACCAATGGGAAGGCTTTACTGCCAGCACATGGACAGAGGAAATTAACGTTCGAGATTTTATTCAAAAGAATTACACCCCTTATATCGGAGACGAATCTTTTCTAGCAAGTCCCACAGAACAGACTCAAACCTTGTGGGATAAAGTAAAATTCCTGATGCAACAGGAGAGGGAAAAAGGCGTATTAGATGCCGATACCAAGGTTGTATCGACGATTACCTCTCACGCGCCAGGTTACATTGCTCAGGAATTAGAGCAAATTGTGGGCTTGCAAACCGACAAGCCCTTAAAACGGGCAATTATGCCGTTTGGTGGTATCCGAGTGGCGAAGAAAGCATTAGAAGCGTATGGATACCAACTCGACTCCCAAACCGAAGAGATTTTTAAGTATCGCAAAACTCATAACGATGGCGTGTTTGATGGCTACACCCGTGCTATGAGAAAGGCGCGGCATTCGGGAATTATCACTGGTTTACCCGATGCTTACGGCCGAGGGCGGATTATTGGCGATTATCGACGAGTGGCATTGTACGGTGTAGACCGGTTGATTGCCGATAAGAAAGCGCAACTCGAATCCTTGGAACTCGATGCCATCGACGGGTCTGTAATTCAGTTACGGGAAGAAATTTCTGAGCAACTTCGCGCTTTGGGTGAACTCAAAGCCATGGGCGAAACTTACGGTTTTGATATTAGCCAACCGGCAGCGAATGCTAAAGAAGCGGTTCAATGGACGTACTTTGGATACTTGGGTTCAGTTAAAGAACAAAATGGTGCGGCTATGTCCTTGGGACGTGTGGCCACATTCATCGACATTTACATCGAACGCGACCTCAACAACGGTACACTCACAGAAGCCCAAGCGCAGGAACTGATTGACCATTTCGTGATGAAACTACGGATGGTGCGGTTCTTGCGGACACCGGATTATAACGAATTATTCTCCGGAGACCCCACTTGGGTTACGGAATCCCTTGGGGGTATGGGTTTAGATGGGCGGCCGTTGGTAACAAAGACTAGCTTCCGCTTTTTGCACACCCTATCCAATCTCGGCCCTGCACCAGAACCGAATTTAACTGTACTGTGGTCTGAGCAATTGCCTGTAAACTTTAAGCGGTATTGCGCTAAGGTTTCAGCCCAAACTTGCTCAATTCAGTACGAAAATGATGATTTGATGCGGGAGGATTATGGTGATGATTATGGAATTGCTTGCTGTGTTTCTGCTATGAGAATTGGCAAGCAGATGCAATTCTTTGGGGCGCGTGCCAACTTAGCGAAAGCGCTGCTATATGCCATCAATGGTGGGAAGGATGAGAAAGCAGGCGAACAAATCGCCCCTGCCTTTGCACCAATTACCTCAGAATATTTGGATTATGACGAGGTAATGACCAAGTTTGATGAGTTGATGGATTGGTTGGCAAAACTGTACATCAACACGTTGAATGTCATCCACTATATGCACGATAAATACTGTTATGAACGTCTAGAAATGGCGTTGCATGACCGTGATGTTTATCGGACGATGGCCTGTGGAGTGGCGGGATTATCAGTAGTAGCGGATGCGCTGTCGGCCATCAAATATGCCAAGGTGAAGGTAATACGCAACGAAAGCGGTTTAGCTGTTGATTACCAAATCGAAGGCGACTATCCCCAATATGGGAATAATGATGAACGAGTCGATAGTATTGCCGCGCAGTTAGTGGCAGATTTCATGAATAAACTGCGTCAGCAAAAAACCTATCGCGATGCCGTACCCACCCAGTCTATTCTCACCATTACTTCTAACGTGGTTTATGGTAAGAAGACCGGAAATACACCCGATGGACGCAAAGCCGGAGAACCCTTTGCACCAGGGGCAAATCCCATGCACGGACGAGATACTAATGGCGCGATTGCTGCACTAGAATCTGTCGCTAAACTCCCTTACGAACACGCCCAAGACGGCATTTCCTACACCTTCTCTGTCGTCCCCCAAGCATTAGGGAAAACCGATGACAATCGAGTGAATAACCTCGTCGGAATGCTCGATGGTTACTTCAACGATGGCGGACATCATATTAATATTAATGTCCTCAATCGGGAAACCCTCATCGATGCAATGGAACATCCAGAAAAATACCCGCAATTAACCATTCGGGTATCCGGTTATGCGGTTAACTTCATCAAATTAAACCGCGAACAACAGTTGGATGTCATCCAAAGAACCTTCCACGAACGCATTTAGATTTCTAAGCAGAGGACGCAAAGATTCACCAAAACCTTTGCGTCCTGGAGCGAATACCTCAGCGTTCCTTGGTGTTAAAAATTTTCTCTAATCATGACTATAACTGGGCGCATTCACTCTCTAGAAAGCTGCGGCACTGTCGATGGCCCTGGTATTCGGTTCGTTATCTTTACCCAAGGCTGTCCTCTGCGCTGCCTGTACTGTCATAATCCCGATTGCCAACAAGTCGAAGAAGGCCAAGTAGTAACCGTTGATGAACTGATAGAAAAGGTTCAGAAATATCGTTCCTATATGCGCTTTTCGGGCGGAGGTGTCACCGTTACCGGGGGCGAACCCTTAATGCAACCAGCATTTGTCCAAGAAATTTTTCGACGTTGCCGAGAATTGGAGATTCACACCGCACTAGACACATCTGGCTATGTGAACTTGAATGTGGCCAAACCAGTTTTGGATGAAGTGGACTTGGTTTTATTAGATATTAAATCCTTCGATCCCAAAATTTATCTAAAAGTTACCCAAGTTTCTCTTGAACCTACCCTCAAATTTGCTAAGTATTTAAGTGAGATCAAAAAACCGGCTTGGATTCGGTTTGTCTTAGTCCCCAATCTCACTGACCCTGTACACAATATTGAGGAATTAGCCAAATTTGTTGCATCTTTGGACAATATTGAGAAAGTCGAAGTGCTACCCTTTCATCAAATGGGCGCATATAAATGGGAACAGCTAGGCTATGACTATAAACTCAAACACACCCAACCCCCAACAGCAGAACAAATTCAGCAAGCTGTAGATATTTTTCAATCGCACGGTTTAGTGGTGCAGTAATGCCTGCCGCCAACCTCAATGCTAAATTTACGGAGGCGGTTATCGATGAAATCCAAACGTGTTGTTATTACCCGTCATGGCAGTCCAAATGTCTTGCAAGTCGTGGAAGAAGACATTCCAGAACCGATTTCTGGACAAGTACGGGTGAAAATTTTGGCCACGGGTGCGGCGTTTACAGATGTATTGATGCGCGAAGGATTGTATCCAAATGTACCGCCTTTACCCCATTCTCCGGGTTATGACATAGTTGGGATTGTCGATGAACTTGGTTCCGGTGTTTCTACTTTAGAATTGGGGCAAATGGTGGTAGCGTTAACCATTACTGGCGGTTATGCCGAATATATCTGTTTACCAGCTCAAGAGTTAGTTCCTGTTCCGTCTGGAGTTGACCCGATTGAAGCTTGTTGCTTGCCTTTAGTGTATGTAACTGCTTTTCAAATGTTATATCGCATTGCTGAAGTTAAGCCCGGAAAACGCATTTTAATTCACGGTGCAGCCGGGGGTGTGGGGACAGCACTTTTGCAACTAGGTAAACTGATTGATTTGCAGATGTACGGAACAGCATCTCAGCCTAAACATGAACTTGTTTCTCGTTTGGGGGGAATTCCTATTGATTACAAACATGAGGATTTTGTCCAACGCATTCGAGAACTTGTGGGTGATGGTGTGGATACAGTATTTGATGCGATTGGGGGTAATCATTTGTGGCGTTCATATCAAACACTACGGACTGAGGGACGGTTAATTAATTTTGGTGTTTCATCTGCCGTTAAGGCCAAGCAAGGTAAATTCTTCATCGCGGCGTCGAGTTTCTTTCTGTTGACTCTTTTGCGATTCCTTCCTGATGGTCATCAGGCAATTTTTTACAGTATTGCAACTTACAAACAACACCACCCTAATTGGTTTCGCGAGGATTTAATTGAGCTTTTAAAGTTACTCGCTCAACAAAAAATTAAACCCATTATCGCTAAAAGAATACCATTAGTTGAAGCGGTTCGCGCCCATGAGTTATTAGACCAATCGGCTGTAAGCGGAAAAATTGTTCTGATTTGTAATCCCTGATGCTTTTATTGTCGAAAATTCCAATGATTGGTGCATTTCACGTAATTGATTTGAAGTTAACCTTAATCTTGCAGAGTAAAATTCAACTTGAAATATTCCCATTGATTCAATGGAAAGATAAGAGATGACAACACGATTTGGGATGAGTTAAAAAAGACTGCAAACCCTTAAGTTTACCTAAAAGAACAGATTGGGTTTGAACCAAGAAAACTGACAGACATCCAGAATCTAATTCTCACCACGAAGATTATCCAAGAACCTTATGCAAACTAAAACTCCTGTCACCAACAATCAAGAACTAGAAGACCTGATTCACCGCGTTAAAGCTGCTCAGGAAAAATACGAGAATTACTCTCAAGAACAGGTCGATAAAATCTTCAAAAAAGCCGCACTAGCCGCCAACTCTGCTCGAATTCCCCTCGCTAAGATGGCAGTGCAAGAAACGGGGATGGGGGTTGTTGAAGACAAGGTGATTAAAAACCACTTTGCTTCCGAAATTATCTACAACAAATACAAGCAAGAAAAAACCTGCGGTGTTATTGAAGAAGATGAGGCTTTTGGTTTCCAAAAAATTGCTGAACCGGTAGGGGTTTTAGCCGGAATCGTCCCCACCACTAACCCCACATCAACGGCTGTTTTCAAAGCGTTACTTGCCCTAAAAACGCGCAATGGAATTATTTTCTCTCCTCACCCTAGAGCCAAAAAATCTACCAGTGAAGCGGCGAGAATCGTTTTAGAAGCGGCTGTAGAAGCGGGGGCACCGGATGATATTATCGGCTGGATTGATGAACCAACCGTGCCATTATCTCAAGCACTGATGCAGCATTCTGACATCAAATTAATTTTGGCGACGGGGGGCCCTGGAATGGTGAAAGCGGCCTATTCTTCTGGTCATCCTTCATTAGGTGTGGGTGCTGGAAATACCCCAGCCGTGATTGATGAAACGGCACATATTAAAATGGCGGTTTCGTCAATTTTGTTGAGTAAAACCTTTGATAATGGCATGATTTGTGCTAGTGAGCAATCAGTCATTGTTGTGGATGAGGTTTATGACACAGTTAAGCAAGAATTCGCTGAACGTGGTGCTTATTTTCTCAATGATGAAGAAAAAGAAAAACTGCGGCACAAAATTATTGTAGAAGGGCGATTAAATGCTGAAATTGTCGGTCAATCGGTCGAAACGCTAGCAGAATTAGCTGGAATTTCTATCCCTTCTAATACTCGCGTTTTGATTGGGGAAGTAGCAGAAATTAGCCGCAGCGAACCCTTCGCTTACGAAAAATTGTCTCCCATCCTGGCTATGTACCGCGCTACAAACTTCGAGGATGCAGTGGACAAAGCGGACTTACTAATTAAGTTTGGTGGCTTGGGACATACCGCCGTCCTTTACACGTCGCCATCTAATAAGGAACATATCCGCCTGTATGAATCTAGGGTAGAAACGGCACGGGTTTTAATTAATACGCCTGCGTCTCAAGGTGCCATTGGCGACCTTTATAATTTCCGACTTGACCCCTCGTTAACCTTAGGTTGTGGAACTTGGGGAGGCAATTCTATTAGTGGTAATGTCGGTCCCCAACACTTACTTAATGTGAAAACGGTATCGGAACGGCGGGAAAATATGTTGTGGTTCCGAATTCCGCCGAAGATTTACTTTAAGTATGGTTGTTTGTCTACGGCCTTACGGGAGTTAGCAGGGAAACAACGGGCATTTATTGTCACCGATAAACCGCTTTACGACTTGGGAATCACTCGTGCAGTTGAAGATGTGCTCGAGGAAATTGGGCTGAAATATGATACCTTCTATGATGTTGAACCTGACCCGTCGTTAGCAACGGTTAAAAAGGGATTGACTTTGATGAATACGTTCAATCCGGATGTGATTATCTCGATTGGTGGCGGTTCACCGATGGATGCTGCAAAGGTCATGTGGCTGATGTATGAGCAACCAGAAACAGAATTTGAAGGGTTGGCGATGCGGTTTATGGATATCCGTAAGCGGGTGTACGATTTGCCAACTCTAGGCCAGAAGGCGATGATGGTGGCGATTCCCACGACATCGGGCACGGGTTCAGAGGTGACACCGTTTGCGGTGGTGACGGATGAACGCACTGGGATTAAGTACCCCTTAGCAGATTACAGCTTAACGCCGAATATGGCGATCGTAGACCCGGAGTTGGTGATGAATATGCCGAAAAAACTCACCGCTTACGGGGGTATCGATGCCTTAACCCATGCGTTAGAAGCTTATGTCTCGGTGTACGCTTCGGAGTTTACCAATGGGCAGGCGTTAGAGGCAATCCGCTTACTATTTAAGTATTTGCCCAGTGCTTACAAAAATGGTGCCAATGACCCGAAAGCACGGGAGAAAGTACACTATGCTGCTACGATGGCAGGGATGGCGTTTGCTAATGGTTTCCTAGGAGTTTGCCACTCCATGGCCCACAAACTGGGTTCTACTTTCCATGTCCCGCACGGTTTAGCGAATGCGTTGCTGATTTCCCACGTTATCCGCTACAACTCCACAGATGTGCCATTTAAGCAAGCGATTTTCCCTCAATATAAGTATCCGAATGCCAAATGGCGCTATGCTCGCATTGCTGATTACCTGCAATTAGGTGGTAATACGGAAGAAGAGAAGGTGGAAAATCTCGTGGAAGCGGTGGAAAATCTCAAGCAAGAGTTGGATATTCCTCTTACAATTAAAGAGACGCTACCTGAAGCCGATAAAGCCTTCTATGAGGAAGTGGAGGAAATGGCAGAACAGGCGTTCGACGACCAATGCACGGGTGCAAATCCACGCTACCCCCTGATTCGGGATTTGAAAGAATTGTATGTTTTAGCTTACCGGGGTTGTCCCATTGGAGCAGGTTTGTATCATCCTGAAACGAATCCACCAGAAACTACGGTGATTACAGCCGATGGGGGTTTGGTAGAAGAACCCAAGGCAGCAACCGTGTAGGGTCTAATCTGTAAAAGTTTTGTTTTGGTGTTAGAGCAGGCATAATGCTCTACAGATAGGGTGGATGATGAGTCCACCCTTTATTTTTTGAGTTTTAGAAAACGGGTTATATGATGTCCGGCAAATCACCCACAATAGATGTAGGGGTTCACTTTATGTAATAAGTTAGCTTGGCACACTGATAATTAACAATCAAAACCCGCCCTTGGACTTGGTTGTATGAAGGTTAATCAGCCGGACATGATATTAACCTAAAGTAATCACTGGAGAATCAGTTTTTTCGGCCATATTCTCAAGTGCCTTATCGCTATGGTGGAGTACCATCTCCCATTCAGAATCTTTGAGTTGCTTCAAGTACTCCAAACGTAGATGATGTTGCTCGAATACCCAATATTTAATGCTAGGAATGAGGTAACGAATAAGAGCTAACCACTGGGCTTGATTAATCGCCAAAGGATTACCTTCCATTAACACAATCTTGCCTACATTTCCTAATGCAGCAATGCTATGAGCTGCTAACAGCATAGAACGATACTTGGGATGAGAACTAAGTAAGAATTTGGTCTCTCCATGTTCGGAGTAGTGCCGTAGCATGATGTAGGCACGAAGAACTATCTCAATTGTGGCTGGCGTAATTCCAGAGACTAAAAAGTGTCGAAAGTCATAGCCGTTTAAATACATCCAACGCGCTATTTCACCCACTGTTCTTCCTTTATCCCCAATACTGCCAACGTTTATTCCTTGCATCAATGTCATAAAAGGAGCTGGTAATCCCATTGGGGTAAAGGCATCGGAGATAAGATGTCCAATTTGGCGTAGGATGGCTTCAATCAATCCAATTTGTGAATTGTTAGACCAACTGACCTCGCTAAAAAACGAATGATTTCCACTTAATTTATCATAAGAAAAACCTGTAATTGTCCCTCGGATAATGTCCAAAACACCAAATATAAAACCAAAAACTGGGTCATGGCCTAAACTCTGAAATCGGTGCGAAGATGGGGACATTCCAGGCATATTGATTGCATCATAGGGAACTTTACAGACTTCCTCTAGATGCCGCGCCCATTGAGCAAACCAATCATCAGACTTGTGAATGTTATACTTTTGAATCCATTCCGTAAGAGGGCTACCTGTTTGTCCCACATATTCACCGATTTTCATGGTATGGGGGATGGAAACTAGAAAATAATCAGTTAGAGATGCCAAGACGCCACTGGCTCCAACAAAGGCATAGTCCCACTTATCCCACTGATATTGAGCATCATAAGCTCGAATTTTTTTAATATCTTTATCTGTAAGTATTGCCTCATAAGGAGCAAAAGGATTGAGTAGTTTGTGGTAAAGCCAATCCTGACTTTTGATAACATTACTATCTAATTCTTGTTGGCACTGGCTAACAAAGCTATCCCAATCTTTAAAACCTATTTTGGCTAATTCCTCAGCAACAGCAGCACAACGCTCCTCATACAATTGAGGAGCTGTTTTTACAATAGCCTGCCCAGTTTGGAATACAGTGCTACTGATTACTTCTCCGGTTCCTACAAATGTCCCTACAACGGCCTGAGTTGCCTGTACAGTCGTATTACTAATGGCTTTTCCAGTTTCTACCCCTGTCTCCACTACTGTCTGAGTTGCCTGTACAGTTGCCTCACTGATTGCCTCACCTACTCCCGTAGCTGTCTCTACAACAACTTGCCCCGTTTGAGATACAGTGTTGCTGATATCGTTCACGTTAGCTTTAATAATTCGGCTAATGCGCTCAAAATCAAATAACGCCATGTTTTTGAGTTGAAGACTGATAAGTTTCCGCCAACCTAACCAAAGCTTTAATGAACTTACCTCAGAAAAATTACTGAATTTTTCTGCCTAAATTACTAAATCGGTGAGGTTCTATTAATATCTTGTGAGTATTGTTATGAATGTTGGAGTAACGAAGCAATTTATTGAACACAGGTTATGCATTGCTCCCTACCCCTCCATCTTTCCTTATGTATCTTTATGGGTAACGTGCTTTTATTGCAACATTTCAGAAATAGCATTGGATGAACTTCCGGTATTGGGAAGAGGGATAGAGAAAGCCAATAATCCCGCGATCGCAAACAGCACCAGTGTGGAGTAAAGTGGGAATTTGATCGGTTTCATCACATTTGGAGTTAAGAACTGTCAAGTTCAACTACCTCTAGAGCTCATCACCTTATGCAATGAACCCGGCTCATGTTTTGTGATGGCAATTAAATAAGTGCGATTCTCACGCTAAGTGAAGTAGCGTATCAAAAGGCAAAATGGATAATTTTAAATTACAGTTTTGACTCCTGACTCCTGACTCCCTTAATATCAGATGTATTCTATCCAACTGAGAACCGCGATATGACCTCATCTAGGAAGTGGAAAACTCTGTACTACTGTCGTTTTGACTAATCCTTCATAGGTTGGCTGAGTCATATCAATTAAAACCACCACATTACGTCGATTTGGGGATAAACGAACTTCTCTGATGGCATACTTCTGCACAGGTTCGCGGTAATCCTCCAAACTACCCAAGGTGAGTTGACGATAATCGTAATTTACAACCAGTTGCATCGACGCTTTCTCAGTACTAAAGTTCCCCCCAGGCTTCACCGCCGATTTATATTGTTGCTTGAGAGTAATCTGCAACGGTTTTTTGGGGTCATTGATCAAAAATTGATACATTTCGCTACCATCAGGATTGGGTTTACGCACAATCATGGGCAGTCGAATTCCCAGCTTCAGTAAAGTGAGCTCTAAATCATACCTAAGCTGTGCCGTTTGTTCGAGTAAGTCATCCCCCGCTGCTTTAGTCGTTAAATTAGATGCAGAGTGGTCATAATCCGTTTTCAGACAACCATTCCTGACGCAACTATTGTTAGCCACTTCCATAATTTGGATTTTTGCTGTAGGGACTTCTGTGACAGGATTTTGAAAACTTTCTAAGTAGACATAGTAACGGCTATCTGGCGAAAAACCCGATAATCTTCGATTCGCCCTAAAGACTGCGGCTAATCCCTCAGAACCGAACAAAACTAGGGTAAGTGCGACACACGAGAGTAAGACGAAAGAAAAACGCTTCATGAGCAGGATAAAGTTTCAAGCAAAAAATACACTATACCTTTCATCCTGCCCATTTCATCCCCAATAACCATCAATCTAGCTGTCGCCATAAAGTTGAAGACAGATTTAACCGATGGAATGGCCACATATTAAGTAATAAACATCAGAACTTACGCAACTGGCCTATTAGATTGAGTTCGTAGTGAGAACTTTAGTTCTCATTGCAAAGGGAATCGAACTCTTACTACAAACAAACAACCAGATTTTTTGTGACACTGGCGTAAGTCCTACAACCTAAAAGCCTCCTGCTTCCTGCCTTCTGCCATAACTCCGACAGAGGCCGATTAACAAAAAAAATTCAAGGCATTCTTGATTACAAAGAACGCCTTGCTTAATACTTCATGACTGATTTAATTAAACGCGTGATTTACCTATGTTTGAGAGTTCAACGCATTGAAAAAAATAGATGTCATCTCATCTTAGCTGAGTGATGCATTGCTGCGGTCATAGCTAGCACGGAAGCTAGGATGGGGCTTACCTTGAATATGGTTCCAGTATTCGCCGTCTTCCATTTCTAGACCGATTTCAGCAGCGGTACGGTTCAGCATGGATTGTTGGCGATTTTTGATGAGGTGGTGGTGACGCATCATTAAAGCGCGAGCTTGTTCTTGAGTAGACATTGTTAGATTCTCCTCTGCTTAAGTCTTGTGATGGAATGAATTTCTCTGACAATTTAAATCTAACACAGAATTTCTGTAACAAAAGATACAAAATGCTTATTTTAATAATTCTTAACTTCATTTTTTTAGATGCATAAGTCAAAACACCTGTCAAGACCTCAATGGATGACAAGCCAGCTCAACATTGAAACTCCCTAAATAACCAACACATAGATTGATAAAAAAACTTTTCTTCGTTCTCTCAGGAGCTTAATGGAAGCAAAACATTAGATGAGAGATTAATTAAGTTATGTAAAGAATATGGTAAAAAAGTTTCAACCTCATTCTTAATTACCAATATCAGACTAAGAATTGTTAAGTGACTGATGCTTGTGCTGCTAAATCCGAAGAAAAATGAGAATTCGGTAACACTTGGACACGGGCAAATTTTAGACCCGTGATACCTTGTAAGGGTTCAACGGTGCCGGATTGAATTTCTGCATCCACCCAGCCTTCACGAGCTAAGTAGCGCAGATATTGCTGATATTCTGACCATTCTTCCTCAGTGGAATAGACCAAAGTTAACATTCCCGGTTGAGTGATGCGCGTGCGTGAGTCTTCATCTACAGCTTTATCAATCCGTTTTTTGACAATTTCGTAGCGAATATCACGGGTTCCTCTAACTTCAAACAGTTTTTCGGTATTTTCGTCATGAATAATATCTACCGTCAGGTCTTGCACTAAAACCAGATGCGTGACTTCCATCTGGGTATTGTAGAGAGTTTGAAACTGGAAGGCAGTACGAGCACAGTCACAGACGGCGCGTAGCTGTTCGTAGCGAAGACTGCGGAGATGGAACATCATAAATTTAGAATCGATGGATTCCCCTACATAAATCATGTGATTAATGCCATCGGTAGATTCCACATCACAGTAGTGGGGGATAATTTGTTGCATCCGAACTTGCCACTGTTCCCAGGTTTCTTTGAGTTTGGTGTTAATTTGGCTAATGGTTTTGTCGTAGTGGGCACGGGAGACATACACAGACTTATGGTCGTTGTAGCAACTTTTACGGTAGGTTTCCACAGCCGCAAGGGCATCAGCACCACATTGAGCAAAGTAATCTAGGTAGAGTTCTAGGCGATCGCTCAAAAATTTCAGCGCGGTGACTTCTGCATCAACGGTTACTCGTTCTTTAAGCTGTTCAATATATTCAAGTAAATCGAGTCGTAATTGTTGGCCGAGAGAACTGTCTTGAAACTGGCATACGGCTTCCACGACATCCAATGCCAGTTGAAATTGTTCTAATAAATCCGATTGAATTGCTCGATTGCGTTCTTCTGACGAACCGCGAATATCGGAGATGCCATATAAAGGATAAACACCGGCAAAAACAATCGGTTCTGCGGGTAAACCCCAACTGCGGCGTTCAGCTTCTTGCAAAAAGCGCCACTCAACCGAGGCATGAATATTAGTAAAACGCTGCTGAATCGCTTGGCGCAAGGCGGCCGTAAATGCAGGCATTAATTCTTCAGCATACTTGCAATCTAGTGCATCAAAATGATGTGGGCGATCGCTCATAATCCCCACAATTCCGGCAAGTTGTCGCGAACCCTTGCCTGATCTGGCAGCTTTGACGACTAAAGGAATTAGTAACATGGAACGAACGCCTCGATCTAAGAGCGATCGCTCACAGTCCGTTTGACAATCTTGACTTAAATCCGAAACATTCCAAACTCGATTGGCATCAGCCGCTCGCAAAAAATGCGAATGAGTGAGCGAGGCAAGGGAGTACACCGTTGCTTTTAACTCCTTGCGTTCGGTACTCATAAACAGCCGTGTCTGGTCATTTTCTGTACTCAGAATCAGGCTATGGGTGGCACGAAATAGAGAACGCAATCCTTTATTAATCCGGCGAAATTTATCGGGACGAAGAATCGAATCTCGTTCAATCAACAGTCCAATAATATGTCGAACTGTCTCTCTTTCTGTAACATCTGACCCTTCTAAAAGGAGTTGTCCTGATATCTGATAATTATCTAAACACAGGTGTTGTATCCAAATTTCTAACTGAGTGGCATCAATGGATGTTGTCGAGCTTTCTTCCCCTTGAAACGGCTCCCAATCCACATCTGCAAACTCATCGACTTGGGAATCAATGCGTGAAATCGTCAGTTGCTCAGAGCGCAAGGCTAACTCAATTAATCGAGTTTCGGGATAAAGAGGACTTTTTAATGAAACAATTACACAGCGCTCTAAAAGTCGAGTACTAGGAACCTGAACGTGGTAGATATCTCGGAGTACTAAATGCAGAACATGATACCGATACAAGGATGCGATCGCTGCACTGTTTAAGTCAGGTAAGTAGTCAGCTAATTGAATTTCATGGGTTTCTAATTTTGAGTCTGCTTCTGCAATGCCCGTGATTTTACAGAAGTAATGATTGGCATAGCGCAGGATAAATGTACCGGGTTCTACCACTGCAATCAACAGTTGGCTGTGGTGATGAAAATGCATGAACCCGTTTAAAGCAGCTTGCAGGCTGTCAGAATGCTCTGAGGTAGGCAAGGGGGAACCGTTCAGTTCCTCGTCAGCTTCTGTGGCTTGATGAACACAATTATGGGTGGGATGAAGTCCTGGTGTTGAAGAAGCATCAGGTTTCGGGCGTTTTGCCTTTCCACGGGGATTTAACCCCTGTGCCTGATTCTGTTTGCCCAAGTTAGAGCTTGGCTTACGGGTAGACATGGAAAAATAATTAAGGGTAGCGTTTCACGATAGGCTGACGTGCAACCCCAGTTGCAATCGACAAAAAATATAGACGCACTGGCTCAATCGAGGTTGCTGACACTGCTTTGACTCAACCCCAAACAGCGATCGGTGTTTTATACCGATTTCCAAATTATTCCCACACAAATTAAGGCTGACAGTTTTGTTTTGCCCTATCCGTTGAGCTAACTAGGATTGGGTTGAGGAGAACGCACCCTGCTCGCTTCTAGGAAGGGTTAGCAAGCTGGAAACTAGAGGTTCGAGGGGGAGATGTTTTGTGTGGTGCGCTGGAAGCGCGTGATGCTTTTCTTACTCTAACTTCTGGAGTAATCGATTTTCCACAGTTTTGCCTATCTCAGCACAAAATAGATGAAATTGCGATCGCTACCTTGCTCGTCGCGCCTCGCCTCAATCTGGTCATTCTCGAGCCTGTCAAAAGACTACCAACAATACTACGCTTAATTAAAGATAACCATTTACAAGAACTTGACTTATGTTTGATGCCCTAGCCGAACGCTTAGAAGAAGCCTGGAAGAAACTACGGGGCCAAGACAAAATATCCCAGTCCAATATACAAGACGCCCTCAAAGAGGTGCGCCGTGCACTGATATCGGCAGATGCTAACCTGCAAGTCGTCAAAGATTTCATTGCCGAAATCGAGAAAAAGGCACAAGGGGCTGAAGTTATTTCTGGTGTCCGTCCTGACCAGCAGTTTATCAAAATTGTTTACGACGAACTGGTGCAGGTGATGGGGGAAACTAACGTACCCCTAGCTCAGGCCGACACAGCCCCCACGATTGTTTTGATGGCTGGGTTACAAGGGACCGGTAAAACCACCGCAACGGCCAAACTCGCCTTACACCTACAAAAGCAAGACCGGACTTGTTTGTTAATTGCCACAGACGTATATCGACCGGCAGCTATTGACCAGTTGGTAACACTCGGTCAACAAATCAATGTCCCGGTGTTTGAAATGGGTAAAGATGCCAACCCAGTGGAAATTGCCCGTCAAGGCATCGCACGGGCAAAAGAATTAGGCGTGGATACAGCCATCATCGACACGGCAGGACGCCTGCAAATCGACGCAGATATGATGGCGGAACTTGCCCAAATTAAGCAAACCGTCGAACCGGATGAAACCCTCCTGGTTGTGGACGCCATGACCGGTCAAGAGGCGGCTAATCTCACCCGCACGTTCCACGAGCAAATCGGGATTACGGGTGCCATCCTCACCAAGTTAGATGGTGACACTCGTGGCGGTGCAGCCCTTTCGGTACGGCGAATTTCTGGGCAACCGATTAAATTTGTCGGGGTGGGGGAAAAAGTAGAAGCGCTACAACCGTTTTATCCTGACCGTATGGCCTCGCGGATTCTTGGGATGGGGGATGTCCTCACATTAGTGGAGAAAGCCCAAGAAGAAATCGACTTGGCAGATGCCGAGAAGATGCAAGAGAAAATGATGAAGGCTCAGTTTGACTTTAGCGATTTCTTAAAGCAGATGCGATTGCTAAAGAACATGGGCTCTCTGGGCGGCTTGATGAAGATGATTCCGGGGATGGGCAAGCTGAATGCTGACCAACTGCAAATGGGAGAAGCCAAGCTGAAGCAGTCGGAAGCTATGATTAATTCTATGACGGCCGAAGAACGCCGCAATCCCGATTTGCTGGCTAGTTCTCCCTCGCGTCGCCGCCGAATTGCACGGGGTTCTGGCTTTGCGGAGAGAGATGTGAGCAATTTGGTCAGTGAATTTACTAAAATGAGAAATCTCATGCAGCAAATGAGCCAAGGCCAGATGCCAGGAATGGCAGGGATGGGAGGTATGTTTGGCGGCATGGGTGGTAATCAACCGACTCAACCGGGTTGGCGTGGTTACTCGTCGGGCGGTGGTTCTAAGAAAAAGAAGAAGGAGAAAAAGAAAAAGGGATTTGGTCAGCTTTAAACCCTTACCCCTGCTCTCCTAACCGTCAGACCTAGCTTTGAGAGGGGGATTGAAGCTCCAACACATGGACAAAATACAGATAACAGTCCATAGGCTATAGGCCACTATTATCCCTACTTCTGTGAAATCGCTTAAAATCAAACAGGTGAACTATTTCTAAAATATGGTCAAACTGAGGTTAAAACGATACGGCAAAAAACGTGAAGTCAGCTACCGAATTGTTGCGGTGAAAAGTGATGCACGTCGTGATGGACGCCCTCTAGAAGAATTGGGCTTCTACAATCCCCGAACGGATGAAACACGGCTGAAGGTTCCTGAGATTGTAAAATGGCTCCAAAATGGCGCTCAACCTACTGAAACCGTGCGAAGCATTCTGAGGAAAGCCAATGTCCTCGAACAAGCCCGTGCCTGAAACATTTCCTGCTTCGCTTCAAGATGCTAGCCCCGACTATATCGGTCTTGTGCGATTTTTGATAGAGCCGTTTTTGGAGTCCCCGACTTCGCTAAAGGTAGACTGTGAGAAGTCAAATGCTAACGAGCGAGTCTTGATTCGTCTGGCATTTGAAGGCTCCGATAAGGGGCGAGTGTACGGTCGAGGCGGTCGCAACATACAAGCGATTCGGACGGTTATTAAAGCCGTGGCTCAGACGGCAGGCCAATTCGCTCATTTGGATATTTACGAAGGACCCGACGAAAGTCCTCGTCGCGAAAGTCCTTCTAGCGGGAGATCGAATGCCAGGCGAGGGCCATCTCGTCGTTCGCCCGCGCCAAGATCGAGTCCCAAATTCCGCTCTTAGCCCTAGAGTTGAAAGTGATAGGTTAGAAGGTTAGAAAGCGAGAAAGTTGGCTTATATACAAACCGCAGAGTCGGATAGACAGTTTAAGGTTGAACTTTCGACGTTCAAAGAGTCAACTGCCCAACTTTTAAATCCTCTCAACCTAGCAACTTTCAACTTTTACCAGCCCATAGTTGGCATGAGTGACGTAGTATCAAAGACGATTCAGCTACCGAGTAATGAAAGCGCGATCGCACTTGCCGGCGATCGGGAGGAAAATATCAAAATCCTCTCGCAAAAAACAGGTGCAAGCCTAGTCCTGCGAGGGCAAGAACTCCTGATTTCTGGTACAGAAAAACTAGTGAAACGCGCTGAATTTGTGGTGCGATCACTAAAAAAATACTGGAATGAAGCTCAAAGAATCACGGAAGTAGATATCCAGACTGCTATTGATGCGTGGGATACCCATCGGGAGGGGGAATTACAGGACTTACAACAAGACATCCTCGCTCGTACCCGTCGCGGTGCAGTCATCCGTGCCAAAACCTTTGGGCAACGAAAATACATCCAATCGGTACAAACTCACGATCTAACCTTCTGCATTGGGCCAGCAGGTACGGGAAAAACCTTTCTCGCCGTCGTTCTTGCCGCTCAAGCTTTACTGGCTGATCAGTACGAACGTCTAATTTTAACCCGACCTGCCGTAGAAGCAGGAGAAAAGTTGGGCTTCTTGCCAGGAGATTTACAGCAAAAAGTTAACCCATTTTTGCGCCCTCTCTATGATGCGCTGTATGAGTTAATCGACGCTGAAAAAATTCCTAATTTGATGGAACGGGGCGTTATTGAAGTTGCACCTTTAGCTTATATGCGAGGGCGTACCCTCAGTAATGCCTTTGTTATTGTCGATGAAGCGCAAAATACAACCCCAGCTCAGATGAAAATGGTACTCACCCGTCTAGGTTTTGGTTCACGCATGGTTGTTACGGGTG
The DNA here is from genome assembly GCA_964588805.1 of uncultured Microcoleus sp. GTDB lineage: Bacteria > Cyanobacteriota > Cyanobacteriia > Cyanobacteriales > Coleofasciculaceae > CAZPRJ01. Next base: position 75,979 of record CAZPRJ010000008.1, read on the forward strand.
ACATCACTCAAACCGACTTGCCACCTCATCAAAAATCAGGATTAGTTGTGGCTCAAAAAATTCTGAGTTCCATCGAGGGCATTGCCTTCTGTAAACTCACGACGAAAGATGTTGTCCGCAATCCTCTCGTCCAGCGTATTGTTGCGGAATATGAAAAGTACGAGCAGCAATAAGAAAGTGGTTAGGAATTAGTAAGCTAATCTGTGTTAAATTGCATAATTGGGACGCGCAAGATGCCGATTTCACAAGAAAAAACGCCCAACCTAATTCACAAACCTCCTACCAAACAACAAATAACAAATAACAAATAACAATTTTTATTATGGCTGCAACGCTAAAAGAATTTTTGGAAGCTTGTGAAACCCTCGGACTTTTACGTTTAATTGTGACCAGTAGTGCCGCAGTTCTAGAAGCAAGAACAACGATAGAAAAATTGTTTTATGCAGAATTACCGAAAGGTAAGTACGCAAATATGCATAAAGATGACTTAGAATTTCACCTAAATATGGATGCAATTAAAAAGGTGAAATTTGAAGAAGGTGAATCAAAACGAGGAAATTTTACAACCTATGCGATTCGCTTTTTAGATGAAAAAGAAGAACCTGCATTGAGTGCCTTTCTGCAATGGGGGAAGCCAGGAGAATATGCGCCCGGACAGGTAGAAGCATGGCAGGCGTTGCGAGAACAGTATGGAGAAGTTTGGGAACCCGAACCTGTTGCACAACTCCCTTAGTCGCTTCGCTCCAATTCCAAAAAGGTCAGGTGGGTTGCCGTAATGATCAGAGGAATTTTAGGATTCTGTTTGGTTGTAGTTTTACTGCTTTGGAGTGGTGAAGCACGAGCAGGACAGTTAGCTGATCGCTTGGCAGACTTTCCCAACTGGGAGAATAAACCTTCTGTGACTGTAGCAGAAGGAGATTTGATTTATCCTGAATGGATGGAGGGGACTTGGAACGTTACGAGTACGTTAGTTGAACAGGTAGCCCCGTTAGCGCCAGAGGTGGTGACGCCAGGGTTTGAAAGTAATCGCCGTTATCTCAATGAACCTGTTAATTTTGTGGTGCGGTTTCAATCGGTTAATCCTGCCTCATCTGCGATCGCAAATTTACCTCCTCTTACCCTAAAAAGTTCAGGGCAATCCTCTATTTCTCGCTTTGCCCAGGCACCTATGGTGGTGGCAGATCGAGCATTTAATGGATTGAATATTGCTAAGGCTTATTTAGGGGATGCAGGGGTTCAATCGGTGAAAGTCGATCCCAATTCTCCTAATCGCCAAATTACTTTTTTACCCAGTAGCCGTCAACTAATTTCAATTGTGACAGGTCGGGCGTCTGAAATGCCAAGATCTCACCAATTTATTGCCACTGAAGTTTCTAATCAAATTTTTCGGGGAACGCCTCAACCTTATTTCAATCAGGTGGAAACAACAACAGCTTATCAGTTACAAAAATCGCCTAATTTAGTGATTGAGGCTGACCAAATCACGGCGGTTTATCTTTCACCTCAAGATAGAGATTATTTTAAAGTGTTAGAGCGGCCGGTTGCTCTCTATCGGTATCGATTAGAGCTTCGACCCTATGACCATAATCTCTGAATCGGATAAGCATCAAACTGAGCATCTTGACTAATAATAGTTAAAGAGTTGTTGATAGCCTGTGCTATTAGCATTCGGTCGAAGGGATCGCGATGATGTAGTGGTTGTTTGAGGTAGCATTCTACATCAGAAAATTTAATCGATAAAACTACAATCTCAAGTTGTTGTAGAAAAGCTGGTATTTCTTGAAACTCAAACTGGAAACTAAGTTTTCCAAGCCCTAGTTTAATCCCAATTTCCCAAAGGCTTACAATACTGAGAAACACTAAACTTGAAGTCTGAATTCTTTCTTTAACGATTGATGGCAGCTTAGGATCGTCATCAAGAAACCAGATTAAAGCATGGGTATCTAGCAACATCTACATATAATCCTTAAAATCTTCTAGCGGCTCATCGAAGTCATCGGACATCCAAATCTTGCCCTTGAGCAGTCCGGCTTTGCGTTTTTTCTTTTGAGGAAGTTGAGCTGAGGTAATATCTTTCGAGTAGTTTTCAATTAGATATTTAGCATAGTGTAGAAGCTCTTGTTTCAAAGGCTCAGGCATTGTCGATACAGTTTGCAGAATTTCTGAATCAATAGTCATAAAATCTTTCTCCTAATGATTTTTTCAACTTCGGCTTGGTACTAAGTGACGAGAAATCTGCACATCAGCCAAAAGTCGTTAAATGAAGGATGAAAAAAACTGCTCTCAATTACAAAAATGGCGGCAACAAAGGCAAGAGAAGAGTAAAGAAATAGTAAACCAAAGGGCCGGTGAAAATATAACTATCTGTGCGGTCTAAAATCCCCCCATGACCTGGAATTAATTGTCCCGAATCTTTCACCCCCGCATCACGTTTCATCATCGACTCGGTTAAATCCCCTAGGAGGCTAGCAATTCCTACTAACGTCCCAAAAATAATGCCACTAAGCTGCCAACTCGGCCAGTGTAAATACCAAGCTCCCACTAAGGCGACGGCTATACTACCGACTAAACCAAAAATTGCCCCTTCTACTGTCTTTTTAGGGCTAATATGAGAAAGGCGAGTCCGACCAAAAAACTTACCAAAAAAGTAAGCTCCAATATCTGCAGCCCAAATGCAGCCAAAGGCCAAAAGAGTAGCCGTTAACGCTTCCGGTAGGGCGCTCAAATCAGCCCACGAGTGAGGCCAGTATCCCCTCAATGGGATATTCGTCGCACTGGCTACAGCATCCGCCGGCAATGAAGACACCTGACTCCAACCCACTCGCAACCGCACCCAATAACTGGGCAAATACCCGCCATAGAGTAACCCTAAAATGGAAGAGGCAATATCAGCAATGCTGGCCATCTTGGGCTGAAATAACAGGTAAAAACAGATAAAAGTTCCAGCTAACGGAAACAGCGCATCCGTTAAGGTCGGTGAAACAGCAGACGTAATTAGTAGTAGAAAACTAACCGCGATGGTACTTTTAGCGGCGGGTGCTATTCCTTTGGCTTGAACCAATTGAAAATATTCCAATAGACCCAGATAGACAATAACGCAGAAGCCGACGGTAAAGTACCATCCGCCAAGAACAATCATGCTAATCGCCACGGCGATGGCAGTAATTCCACTTAAGATTCGAGACCAGGGCATAAGACGCTAAATATAAGTGACAGTTGGCTTAACTGTCGTTAGGGAATGGGTTAGGGTAGAGCAATCAGGCGAATTTTCTCTCACACCAAAGGATTATTCTACTGTTGCTTAACGTAACGAAATTTAGGCTGAGCCGCCATCTGTCTGGATGACGAAATTAGCCCATTTTGCTCAATTGGGAGTAGCTGAACAGGTTCACCAAATTGGTGCATTGTTCAGTTGCCAACTATTCTGATGTAGCGTAGCTTACTACAGCGTTCTAATCAAGTTTCTCACCACTGAGAATAAAAATTGGATTCAGGGAGGCAAATGTTTGATGACTTCCCCGTGTCTCTAAGCGATTCACGGCCGATTGCACTACCTCTATATTGCGAGCTTGTAACTCGGCCAAGCCTTCAGATAGGGCATACAGACTTTCTAGATTACCCGCCGTAGCCACCACTCGTCCGGACGGTTGCAAGTAGCGCCAGACTTCTCTTAGGATGTCCTTAACGAAACGACCTCCCTCAATACAAACCCGTTCTGGCGGTTGGGGGAGGTCTTTCAGACAGTCTGGGGCACTACCTTCAATGACTTGGACGTTACGGACTCCAAAGCGATCGCAATTGCGCCGAATCAAATTCGCCACTTCTTCATCTCGTTCCACAGCAACAATTTTGCCCTGCGGACACAGCAACCCCGTCTCTACCGGGATCGTCCCTGTCCCTGCGCCAATATCCCACAACAAGGAATTTGCTCGCAGGCGTAAAGCCGAAATCAAAAGTAATCGAACTTCTCTCTTACTCAAAGGAATACCCGGTAACTGCTCGAAGAGTTCGTCAGGAATACCAGGAGTGATGTAAGGCCAGAGTGAGGAAGACATTTTTTTGTAATTCGTTATGAAGGTGCAGATCAAACGACGGGTAAATTTCAGCAGTTCAAAAACTCAATAAACCTAACCTGCAAATAGGGGTTAGGGGTCAGGGATCAGGAGACAGGGGAAATTGCGAGGCTATCCATTAATTCTCCCCCGCTTCGAGAGTTCCCCTACCTTCAGGGTGCAGGAGAGGGTTGAGGTTTGGGAGTAGAAATTTCCCCTTCAGTTGCCTGCTGAAGTTGCCCAGATGTTAGGGATTCAACCAGACTTAACGGAATTAGATACTGACTGAGGTACTGAGCGTAGGCCGCATTTAAATACACTTGATAGTCTGGATTGTCGGCAATATAAGTTTTAAAAAACGCCAAACTCAGAGCTTTTATATAGTTCTGAGCTATAGATGGGTCAGGCCCAATCACCGGCTGGGGTAGAGGTACATCCGTGTTGGTTTTTCCTAGGGTAGAAAAGTGGGTTCCGTCTTTGAGCAAAACCAGGTATTTGTTAGGAGTCGTTAACCAAGTAAAAGGTCGAATCTGCTCGGGTAATGCAGGAGCCGCCGTATCATCACTACTAGCAACGAGCATTAACGGAACGTTTATCTGGCTAAATTGAGATTGTCCAAAAATACTACTGCCTACGGGATTGATGGCAATTCCGGCTTTGATGCGTTCATCGGAGAGTTGATAATCTCTCGGTAACAATTCTAGAGCCCGACACTGTAAAAGAAGTGATAAATTCAAGGAATTATTTGAAGGGCCACAGTCTTTCAGCAGTTGCTCGAAATTAATTTCGGCTCCCAAGAGGGCTAAAACGGTGTACCCTCCAAAAGATTGACCCAAAACCCCCACGTCTTGCAGGTTGATTCGCTTGCTAAATGAGCGCTGGAGTTCGTCTAGTAAAAATTTGATATCTAAGGGTCGGTCAATTAACTCGGCCGGAGGAGTCACTTCATTAGCCAGCCCATTAACTAAGGCTTGCAATTGTTTGGAATCACTGCCTGGATGCTCAGGAACAGCCACGGCAAAGCCATAGGATGCTAAGTGATTGGCTAAATAGGCAAAGGTTGTCCGGCTTGACCCTAAACCATGAGAAATGACCACTAGGGGGGCTTGTCCCTGTTGTTGTTCGGGTAGGTAGAGATCGACGGGAAATCTGCGCTGACGCTTGAGGTCGTTGAGCATCAGGGTTTGTTGGGAGTAGGGGATTGAGCCTTTTTGTCGTAAGTCCGGTAGTTCGGAGTAGTTAATCGTTTGGGGTTCGGAGGTTGAGGAGGATGCATTCTCTAGGGTAGAGGCTTCTGCCAGGGATTGTCGTTCCACGGCGGCGATCGCTAATCCGGTTTGCTGAATCAGGCTGGATAATTCGTCAATCACCTGAAAACCGCGTGCTGAGTTGATGCGGATGCCATAGGTGGGAAATTTCTCTAGCACGTTTAACAGCGTTAATCCTTCCGGTGAGGCTGCGGATTGGATGAGTGCGGCTCGAATCGCATAGAAACCGGGTTGCCCTGCTTTGGTTTCGATAATCTGACCGACTCGATCTAAGATAATTTCGCCTTGAGCTGAATACAGGAACTGGGCGATCGCCAAGGGTTTGACATCGATTTGAGTCACCAAAATTTTCCGAAGCTGCTCAAGTTGTTTTTGATCGAGACGGCTAGCATAGGCCGCGAATTCGCGATCAATTTTGCCTTCTTTGGCGTAAGTCGCCAGCGACTTGACGGGTAATGAAAATTCTAAGGGGCCATAGGATAAATAAATCCGTTCTGCTCCCTGCACCGGAGTCGGTATCACAACTGGAGTCACTAACAAGCCCAAATTTACCAGTACCAGACCCAAACTCACTGATAAGTTTCCTCGTTTGGGTACTGAGGCGCTTGAGAAAATTTCTGCTTTATTCCCAACGTCCTTCTTCCTCTTTACCCATTCCCATGTTTGGGTTCGATTACAAAACCTTAGATCAAAATCGCGCTGATGTATTTGAATGTTGCTCTTCATCCTTCCTGCCAGTCCTCCTCACTGTTCGCTAATCATTTTTTTATGACTCAATCTATCAACTTTCCCATTTCTCTATCTTCCACGTTCAATCCCTGTGTGTCAGCCTTGACTAACCGAGAAATTTTGTTTTATCTGATAAATACTTTTGGTGATAGCATGAAAAGTTGCATCTATCATCTTTTTTGTAGCTGCATAGACTTATAACCAAAAGAAATAATCTCTCAAATTATTTAATTCACTTCTATACTTTCTAGAGTTTAACATTTAAAGGGTGCAGCTACTAAGTCAGATTGGATTTTGTAAGTTAGGCTTTAATTGTATGTGCGATAAATTTGATTGTTTTTTATTGATTATTGTTATTCATCGATGATAAATGTGTTGGCTTATTGAAAATAGCTAATTGATTTCTAATTGATTTTAATTCATTTTTTCAGGTAAACAATTAAATGAAATAAGCGTTATTTAATGAATTATGCAAATATTTTAACTCGTATTTTTCAACTAAAATGCTGTCCGATCAATATAAAGTGTTCAATATTAAATAAATAAGTTAAAACTGTTTTATAATATACTGAAATTATGGCTCTAAAACTATATTCAAAAAATTGATCTAATTTTAAAAAAATCTGATAGGTTCTTAAGACAGTGCGGTTTGAAAAGCTAAAGTCTGGAAAAAAGCGCACCTTGTTGCCCTATATGCATTGTGTATTGGTCTAGCAAGAGTTAATACATTGAACCATTGAGGAAAAAAGATGGAGGGATTAAAAGGACGAGATTTACTGGGTATAGCCGATCTCAGCGCTGATGAACTTCACCAACTATTGCAAATTGCGGCTCAGTTGAAAACAGGTCAGCTAAAGGTACGGTGTAGTAAAGTGTTAGGGTTGCTGTTCTATAAGGCTTCGACGCGAACACGAGTCAGTTTTTCGGTCGCGATGTATCAACTCGGGGGTCAAGTGATTGACTTGAATCCGAATGTTACACAAGTCGGGCGAGGAGAACCGGTGATTGATACAGCCAGGGTTCTAGATCGATATCTAGATATTCTGGCAGTTCGCACTTTTGATCAGAAGGAACTTGAAACCTTTGCTAAATATACTCAGATTCCAATTATTAACGCCTTAACTGACTTAGAGCATCCCTGCCAAGTGTTAGCGGATTTATTGACCATTCAGGAGTGCTTTAGCTCATTATCTGGTCTGACGTTAACGTATTTAGGGGATGGCAATAATGTGGCGCATTCTTTAATGTTGGGATGTGCACTGGTGGGAATGAACGTTAGAATTGCGACGCCATCGACCTATCAACCTGATCAGGAAATTGTGGAGAAGGCGCGACAGATTGCTGGGGGTAAAACGGAGGTGATGCTGACGAGTGATCCCACGATTGCGGCTAAGGGTGCCCATGTCGTTTACACTGATGTCTGGGCAAGTATGGGTCAGGAGGATTCTGCTGATGAGAGAATTCCTGTTTTTCAGGCTTATCAGGTGAATGAACAATTGTTGGCGAGTGCTGATCCAGAAGTAATCGTCCTGCATTGTTTACCCGCACATCGAGGTGAAGAGATTACTGATGAGGTGATGGAGGGATCGCGCTCGCGCATTTGGGATCAGGCCGAAAATCGAATGCACGCGCAAAAATCCTTACTCGTCAGCCTTTTAGGCGCTGATTAAATGAGCCACTCGGGCAGGAAAAATACCCTTTCACCTTCATGCGAGCTACATCGGGATATGAGAATGGGGAGAGAGGTCAATAAAGGGGATCGAACGAGGATGTGTAGCTGATCAGATGAAAAAAGAAATGGTAGAAAATCTGCCCCCACTGGACAGAATAGGGGTTTTAGTAGTACCAATGTTCTATAGATGGTAACAATCATCACGAGCCTGATGAGTGATGAATCATGGTAATTCAAAACTCATGGATAGGCGAAGCATTGGTGTCAAAAGACTTGGGTTTTATGCCAATACTCTCTACACGAATCCTTCGTCATTACAAGTGAAACTGCGCTTCCTTACTCTCCGGTTCCCGGAGAGTACCAGCGCACTCAAAACGATGTATTACACCTTTGTAGGATTATGGAACCCCTGACAGAAGCGCAAAAACAACTGTACGATTGGCTGGTAGACTATATTCACACCTCACAGCATGCGCCGTCTATTCGGCAGATGATGCGAGCGATGAATTTGCGATCGCCAGCACCGGTTCAGAGTCGCCTAGAGCATTTACGAGCAAAAGGCTACATCGACTGGTCGGAAGGAAAGGCTCGTACCATTCGGATTCTAGCGGATGCACCGACAGGAGTCCCCATCTTAGGTGCGATCGCAGCAGGGGGATTGGTGGAACCTTTTACCGATAGCGTTGAATCCCTTGATGTGTCTTCTACATTCCGCAAACCTGGACATTTTGCCCTGCGGGTGATAGGAGACAGCATGATCGAAGACCTGATTGCAGAAGGCGATTTCGTCATTATGCGACCCGTTCCCGACCCCGAGCAATTGAAGAATGGTCTGATTGTCGCAGCACGGGTGGAAGGACATGGCACAACCTTGAAACGGTTTTACCGTAATGGGGTGCAGGTTACACTCAAGCCTGCTAATTCTAAGTATCAACCCATTGAGGTGATGGCGAATAGTGTACAGGTGCAGGGTGTCCTTGTCGGTGTCTGGCGCAATTATGAGGCCGTTGGTTAAGGGTTTCCAAAAAATAAATTATCCTAATACCAATTCTGGGTAAGGGCGGGTTTTGATATTAAGTTTTCGGTACTGCCCAAAGCTGATTCTAAAATGAGCCCCTACAAGGACATTTTTTGATTTGGAAACCCTCAATTAAGCCTTTAGACTACCTGCGCTTGAAGCGTGGGTAGTCTCAACTTTATTTTCCAGTTTAATGAACACGATGACCGAATAAGGCAGTGGGGGCAAGTGGCTCAATTTTTGCATCGAATCCACCCACCTGATTCGTGCGGAGTAACCAGACTGGTGCTCCGTTTTTGAGAAAAATTGTGGCAATTTCATCGTGGGCTCGTCGTGGCAGTACCGTTCGCCAAGTCGTCAAGGCGGCCAAGAAATTACTCGTAGAAGTTGTTTTGGCTTCGGTTCCTGCCAGGATTTGAGCATTTTTGCGCCAATCAGAGCGCACAATTCCTAATGGCACGAGTTGATGTTCTAGCGATCGCCCCAATTTTACCAACTTCTCAAAGCGTCGAGTTTGAGGATGATCGGGATAACGCTTGAGCCAGTCTTGAATCTGGGGATTGGTTTGGATGGTGGCCTCGATACGCTTAATAGTGGTATACAGCGCCTGATTAGCATCCTGAACACAAGAAGTAGCCGGTTTCACCACAGAGGCACCTGTACCGTCTCCAATTCGATAACGTGCCATCATAATATCCATCTGGTGGGTAAATTCTTTTAGAGGTGACACTTGGATGCCATCAAAGTCATAATCTTCTGTCACCGCATCCAGTTTGACTAAAACATCGGAAACCGGGCGATTCCCTAACCAACCTCGCTGCAAATCGCCCATGTAACCCGGCCAAGTCATTGTCCCTGATACAATACCATCGGGGTTATGGGCATAAACTTGTCGATACTCAATATCAAAGCGTAATTCTTGTGTTAAAGGTTCCCGCACTACACGCGCCAATCCATAGACAAAATGACCGGTGACTACACCCAGAGGAGCCGGTTCTGCTTTTTTCCCACCAATGCCGCCAAAGGTATGCAGAACAATGAGTTGGTCGCCTTCTCGCCATTGAGATAAGGCTTGATGAGTTGATTTTACAGTGGGGTCGAGGAGAACGGTTTTAACTTTACCTTTCTGGGCTTTAGTGTTTCGCCAGTATTGTTTATTAATGTATTTAATGGCTGCTTTTTTTCCCAATTGTACTTTGTTGGGCTGGAGTTGAAATAAGGCGCGAGGTGCGATCGCTTGTGCTACAAACATACCATTGGCATCTTTAGCCCCATAAATATACCAACCACTAGAGTTAAGAGGGGATTTTTCTAAACCTTGGTTTTTGGAGCGAAATACTCCCCGGCGATCGGGTGGAACTTGGGGAATCCGAACAATTTCTTTTGAACCATCAAATTGCTTGGTATTGGGATTAAAGTGATGGACTAAAAATGTATCTGTATCTTTAAGCTTCTGGGTAATGGTGACTAAGCCATAATAACGACCTGTAATTTGGATCGGTTCGTAAGTCAGAAGTAAGGTTGGGCGATCGCTTTCGGTTTCTTCTACAAGAATAGGCGCTTTTAACATCACCATTACATTATCATCCGGTCTGGCTCCAGCTAGGGATTCTAACGGGTCAACAGACGGCAAGTTATTCAGGCGATCGGGATGTAAATTTCCTTGATTTTTACTGTTTTTTGTCTGTTGATTAAAACGAACATCCTGGGTGACACCCTGCACATAGTCTTGCACCTTAGCATCATTGCTCCACCTTAAATTTACTATTTTTCCTACTAAATTTTGATGGGCAGTATCCGCATGATGAACTTCAAATAAAACACCTTTAACCGTTTGACGTTGCTCTTTTGGTGGTAAAATTAATCGTCCCATCCATGTTCCGATGGGTTGATAGAGACGAGATGAAATGGGTTGATTTATAGGATAATAACTCGGTTGATTAAAAGGTGCTTGAATATAAGTTTCATAGTTAGTGGGAGAGTTCCCCTCAGCCGTTTGTAAAAATTGATAATAGAAGAAAACACCTGAACCTAGAAGGACTAGGCTCAGACCCAGAAAAAAATAAAAAAGCAATTTTCCGTATCTTCTTTGTTTGAGCAAGGTATGCCTGTTGTATCTCAATACTATGATGAATAACTGAGAATGAACCGACTCGTTGTTTTCAGTTGAAATTTACGAATAACTCATCCAAATGATTTCGCCATTAGATGTTTGCGGATTTCTAGATATCGGTGGAGATACTCAGTGACAATTCCATGCAACATTAAATCACGAGCGGCCTGAAAAGGACTATTGGGAGCCAAAGGATGCCGATTAGTAATGACATGGTTCCAGTGGTAATCACCCGTGATGGCACTGACATAAACTCCAAAGTTTTCATCAAATTGTAATGATAGCACTGCTCGTGCAAATTCATCGCTGGTCAGACACAAAGAGTAAAATACTTTAAACAGTTCAATAGCGGATTCCAAGTCAAGGATTTTCCAGGGAAGCCTTCGTTCAAAATCTACCTTTATCTCTACAGGTTGAATACTGTCATAGTTCAACCCCCTTTGTTTTACCTCTTCCAACCATTGAGGATTAGCTTGCTGTGCTTGGTTGTAGTCAAGAACAAAGTTATAGAGAATTAGGTCATGTTCTAAGAAAGCATTTTTAGCTAAGTCATCAACAGTACAGGGATAAAGCTGGGATTTTTCAATAGTGGGATCGGGTCCATTATCAATCAGAAAGTTGACAATATTAGAACCCAGACAAATATGACGCACAATTAAATAACAAGCTTCCGGTGAGACAAAATGTTTGAGAAAAAATGCGGCTGAGTGATGCATGAGGGTGTAAGCGCTAAATTGAAACGGAAGTAAGCGCTTGAAGGTCATAATTAGAGCCAGTAGTAGATTAGCCACAAGCTTAATTGGAATTAACAAGTAATTGCGAGTCCAACTCTGCAAATCCCGAATCATATAAGCTTTGGCTACAGCATCTACAGGGATAGATTCATCCAAGTACAAGGCATCCCACATATTCGGGTTGTGTCGATTGTGAGGTTGTGGAGTCCACGGTGCTTTGTCCATTTGAGGTATTGGCGTTGCTTCTAGAACAGGGGAAACTGGGGAGAATTGAATATTAGATTGAGAAGAATCCTTGTCCTTAATGGGTGTTTTTTCTAGTTGATTAATCTGCACTTCTTGGCAATCAATAGGATTCTTCATTATTGAATCTCCTCTAACTGAAGCTGATATAAACGGGCTGTAACTTGAGCAGTTTTAACAATACGGTGGGCAATTTCTGCTGTCATCCAATCGGCATTAATAATGGCTTCTAATTTGCCAATATGGGATTCATCATTCGCACTGTGATAAGCAAGGAAAGACACTTGTTCATCCTGCAAATGCAAGGTTTGCTTAATCTGAGATGCCCACTGTCCAGCGAGTTGATTACCTAAACCTTCAATAATGAACATACTGCCAATCAAGTCAACAGGATTTTCCCGCGATGCCTGATGGAAGATAAATGCAGATAGTGCTTCAGAACCTAGGTTTTTTTCTGCCTGAACAATCTCCTCTAATTGGCCGCCAACGGCAACATAATTACGTTCTAACATTTGATAATCACGATGCTCATCTTGAGCATGTCCAATAAAGGTAGAACGCAATCGGAAATCCGTCATATTTGACGCCGCACGGGCAATCCAACGCGCCCCTTCTACGACTTGAGGACGTAGATTTCTCAGCAGTGCTTTGTAGTCTTCTAAGGTAAACTCACCCCGATACAATTTGCGGACAATAGGTACAGAACGGAGTTGGCGTTCAAACTTTAGCCAAATCAGGGCTAACTGACGCAGTAAATCGGCTGCAACTGAGTTTGAATCGTCTAAATTAGCGTTACTTAAAGGGGAATGGGTAGATGTAGCGGTTGTTATTGGTGAGCTAGCTGTGAGGGTAGGTAAAATGCTTTGTTGGCCTGATTCCTGCACTACACTCAGCATCATGTAAGCAGTTGTAAACCGTCCACTTTCTGGAACAAAACAGAAAATTTTCTGACCGGGTTGCAACTTACCTGAATGGAACAACTCTTCTAGCATCAAATAAATCGACGCACAACCCGTATTCCCCCTTGTATAGAGGTTAGTAAACCATTTTTCTTCAGGAATCATGCAATTAGCTTTATCTAATAGCTCCACAATTTTTCCCCGAAAAAAGTGGGAGGAGTAATGGCAGAGAAGCCAATCAATTTCGGTCGGTTGAACTTTGCCTAATTCAATCAGTTTTAACCAACCTTCAACACCTAGTTTGATTACATTATCAAGAAGTCGGATATTTTGCCGTAAATTAATCGCTCCAGCCGCTACGGCCTCAGAGTAAGAAGGATAATCCATCCAACTTTTTTGTCCTGTTTCATCTTCTGTCCCAGCATACATACAGAGTGGATAGGCATTAGCATGAGAAACGAGTTCAATCCACTCAATTTTTAAGCTGATGCCATTTATGTTCGGTTTATCTTGAATTAAAAATGCTCCCGCTCCATCGGAAAGCATCCAGCGTAGAAATTCTGTATCAAATGGTAAGTGTTCACCGTTTGATATTCTTGATTCGGTTTCAAAATGAGTATGTTTAAATAGACGAGATGCTAATTCTGAAGCAACGGCTACCGAAGTCCGTTTTTTTCCTAGCTCTATTTGGGAAACGGCATAGTTTAATGCTGTCACTCCAGCACAACAAACGCCTTGTGTAGAAACAATTTCTATCGGTGATAACTCAGGTAATGCACCGTGTACCATGCTGGCAAATCCAGGTACTAACAAATCTGGCCAACTCGTTCCGCAAGCGAGTAAATCAATCGCAGATGTTTCTAAATTAACTTGCGATAAAGCATCACGTACAGCAAAAGCGGCCATCTGACTATTAGAATAGGTTGTGTTTTGCTGCTGATCGAGAGCATAGTAACGCTGTTGAATTCCGTTACTTTTGAGGATGCGATTTTTGACTTTAGAAGAACGTCCGTTAATTTTGCCTAGATAGGCTTCCATCTGGTCATTGTCTATTGGTTCACCCGGTAAAAACTTGCCGATGCTGTTAATATAAGCGCTATTCATCGTCGGATTTTCCTGAACTGCCATAATTTGAGTTGTAAGAAACTTGTGTAGCCTCCTACAGTCAAGTTATCTCGAATGTATTCACTAATTTTTGATTGATTTTTTAAGTTGTGGCAGTTTTGGTAAGTGTCTATTAACTAGCAAGTAGATGAATCTCTTGAGTCAATCGAATAGTGAATAGCAATTAGTTTTGAGTTCAGCGTTTCAAGAAATTTAGTTAGTAAAAATTAACTTTAGAAATAGTAGAAAATTTTGTGACAGATAGAGAAACTGTCATGTTGTTATCTAAAATCTGATAAAATTAAGTTAATTGTAAAAACTAAATATATTTGACAGTAAGGGAGGCTCTTATCAGTTTGGAAGGGTCAAGAAAGTATCTGCTTTAATATCTATAACGATAAAGTTCGAGCAGGGATTGCCATCAAACTCACAAGATGGGATGCAGAAGAACATCCGTCCTCACCTTTTCAGGTGGTTGACTGACAGAACTTCTCAGCCAAAACTCCGAAAGCCCTCACCCTAGCCCTCTAGGAGAGGGGAGAGGGAACCAGAAGAGTAGATTGGCTCCCCTCGCCCTCTCCCAGAGGGCGAGGGGGTGAGGGTATACAACTTTTGTCAGTCAATCAACCTTTCCAGAATAAACACTCGCTGTGGCATCATGGCTAAATCCCTCACAACTCACTCTGGGATTTATGCAACTTGTTGATTGGCTAATTGTACTGCTTTACCTCGTCTTCTCCATGGGCTTAGGGCTGTACCTGTCGCGCAAAGCGTCGGGAAGTTTGGTAGATTTCTTTGTATCGGGGCGATCGCTCCCTTGGTGGTTAGCGGGTACGAGTATGGCCGCCACCACGTTTTCCATCGATACTCCCCTCTACATTGCCGGAGTCGTTGGCAACCGAGGGATTGCGGGTAACTGGGAGTGGTGGAGTTTTGGTATCTCCCACATCATCATGGTTTATATTTTCGCTCGAATGTGGCGACGTTCAGAAGTTGTCACCGATGCTGAATTCACGGAACTTCGCTACGGGGGGCAGATGGCGGCGGTATTGCGAGGCGTGAAGGCGTTTCTGTTTGCTGTACCGATTAATTGTATTGGCATCGGTTACGCCATGCTAGCCATGATTAAAGTAGTGGATGCCCTACAAATTTGGCAGAATCTCGGCATCAATCCCGGAGAAAATCTGAAAATCTGGAGTGTTATTGGCGTCAGCATTTTTGTATTAATTTATGCCGGTTTTGCAGGGTTGTGGGGTGTTGTCGCCACTGACTTTTTTCAATTTTTCCTAGCATTGATGGGGGCAATTGTCGTGGCAGTTGTTGCAGTGAATCATGTGGGAGGTATTCATGCCTTAATTCCCGCCGTACAACAAGCGACACAACACGATGTTTTGTCTTTTACCCCCCTAAATATAGGTTCAGGAGGGATTCAATGGAATCAAGCGGCAGGAATTACAGGTAGTACTTTTGCTGCTTATATGTTAGTTCAGTGGTGGTCTTGGCGTCGTAGCGATGGGGGTGGGGAATTTATTCAGCGCTTGGTTGCGGCTAAGGATGAAAGGGAGGCAGAAAAATCAGCTTGGTTGTTTAATATCCTCAACTACGTGGTGCGAACTTGGCCTTGGATTGTTGTGGGTTTAGTCGCCATTGTTGTTTATCCCAATTTAGAAGATAGAGAGTTAGGCTACCCTAAATTGATGTTGGATTTCTTGCCTCCTGTGATGTTGGGGTTAGTGGTAGCGTCTTTGCTCGCTGCGTTTATGAGTACGGTGTCTACTTCAATTAATTGGGGTGCTTCTTTTGTTACGAATGACCTATATTTACGCTTTATTAAACCCAATGCTACCCAAGAAGAGTTAGTTTTTGTGGGGCGGATTGCTTCAATTTTGGTTACAGCTTTTGGTGCAGTGGCGGCATTTTATGCGAAAGATGTAGCGACGGTATTTCGACTTGTGATTGCCATTGGTACAGGTTCTGGGTTGGTATTAATGTTGCGTTGGTTTTGGTGGCGAGTTAATGCGGCGGCTGAACTGACTGCAATTTTAGGTGGCTTTGTTGTGGGTTTAACGACTAGTGTTGTACCTGCATTGCAGATTGAAGATTTTGGCCAGCGCTTAATGTTTATTACGGTGACTGTGGGGGTTTTATGGGTGGCAGCAATGCTTTTAACTCCACCGGAATCGGATGAAACATTGGATGAATTTTATCGCCGAGTGCGTCCGGGTGGAATTGGCTGGCAGCGTCAGCGCGATCGCACGGGGTTAGCACCTATTCAGGACTTGGGACTTGATGTGCAACGAACTTTTGCTTCAATTTTACTGATGTTTGGGGCTATGTTTGCCCTCGGTGGCTTCTTATTGCTGCAACCGTTAACGGGTTGGGTGTCGTTGGTGTTTGCGGTTGTTGGGGGGATGTGGTTGCGTCAATTGAATAAGATTAAACCTTTGCAAACATCTACTGTTAGGCTGGACGATGAGAAGATGGATTGATTAAAATGAATACACTAATAACCCAAGCGCCTGCATAGAAAATTCCGCCAGCAACAACGCTAACGATGAGAGATAACGTGAAGGGATGGATGGAGGAGTTGAAAGGCATGGAAACTGGTTCTTTTTGCGTCAAGTAGCCAGTAGTGGAGGCAACGATTGAGGCAGCACCTATACCGACACCGAGACATTGAATTGTATCTTGGAGTGTGCGATCGCGTTCTTTCTGTTTCTGTTCGCGCTCTTGTGCTTGTTTCTCAGCTTCAATCTCGACAATACCTCGAATTGTGTCAATCATCTGCTGGAATAGCGCTTGTGCTGGAGTAAGGTAGCGCAAGTCTACTTGAATCTGTTCTTGAAAGTGCTTGCAGATGTGGTTAAGGAATTTCTCTAAGAAATCTAAGTCATCTGTTTAAGTTATTTTAGGAGATTACCTGGTTTTATTCATCACGGCATTTCTAATCTAGCTACCCACACCATGATGTTTATACAGCAAGGATTTGCCTGATGGTTGACATCGCAATTACTTTATCCTTCAGTACGCCTCGACTTGATTCCAGAAACCTTGTAGAGACTTGTAAACCCTTACTTGCAATGTGCGATCGCTCTTAACCTGTACTTGAATAGATGCGTGAAGAGTAAAGTCTAAGTCTCTGTTCAATCTTGTGTTGCAATTCTGGATGCTTCCGCACCACCGCTTTGAAAGCTCTAGTAAAAGATGATGATAAGACAAGAGTTTTCACTTCATTAACTCAGCCATCAATTCATCAACAGTTCCTCGAAACACCTGCCGAGTTTTATACTCGTCTTGCGCTTTGACAATATTTGTTGCAATTTCAGCTCTGCGTCGTTCCACGAGTCGCTGCCGTATCAAGTCAATCAAAGCTTCCTGGTCTTCTACAGGCAATTGCTCTACACTCTCTAGAATCTCATGAAAACTGGTGATTTGTGTCATTTTTATAGGCGTTAGTTCTGTTTTACTTTTAGCTTAATTCTATCAAGTTGTAGCAGCCACGCTACCTACCCCAAATGAACAGGCGTAGACTTTCGCCTTGTTGTCGGCATCACCCATAATAAAATTAACCCAGTTGGTGATAACCGATGGAAACTCTAACGCTAAAAGTCCCCCCTGCTGTAGGTCTAACAGACGAACAGTTTTATCAACTGTGTATGGCAAATGAAGAATGGCGCTTGGAACTTACTGCTGAGGGAGAACTAATCATCATGCCCCCAACTGGTGGTGAAACGGGTATCCGAAATTCCGATATCAATGCTCAACTTGTCATCTGGAATCGCCAAACAAAATTGGGAAAAGTTTTTGCTTCCTCCACCGAATTCCGATTACCCAATAGTGCCAAGCGTTCTCCTGATGCTTCCTGGGTGATACTAGAACGATGGCAAGGATTATCATCTGATGATAGGAAGCGCTTTCCTCCCTTATGTCCAGATTTTATAATCGAACTCCGTTCTGAAACAGATTCCTTAAAAGAATTACGCTCAAAAATGCAAGAATACCAGGATAATGGTGCTCGAATGGGTTGGTTAATTGACCCTCAAACGCCTTTAGTTGAAATTTATCGCCCTTCAAGGAATGTAGAAACGATTAATTTCTCTTTTGACCAACCGCCAACACTTTCTGGTGAAGATATATTGCCTGGTTTTGTTCTCGATTTATCCCCCATTCTGAATCCTTAAAGCAGAAATCGTCGGAGTAAGCTGTTCGTCATTTAAACCTTATTGTCAAGAATTACAGAATTCTTGTAGTGCGACCAGCTTGGTCGCTACTGATACCCAATTTAAATGCGTGACAGCTTAGAGGAATAAGCTTGGCGACTGAAGTCGCAGTTACAAAAACAAAACCCACCTGCGCGGGTTTCAAGAGTCAACTTCAGCAGACGTTGAATGCAGTACATTCAGACTTCGACACTGTGGGCAATTTCAAACGTTAGGATGTCCTTGATTGAATTTAAGTTTCCATTAATCGGTAACGGGTTCCCGTTCCAAAGGAAAGTGAATATGATAATAACGAATAGGTACATATTCGTTGAATTTGGGTACTCATTTATAAGAAACGTTTTCTCCTTCCCAATAAAGATGAAGGCATTATTTATGTATGGATACACATTCGTTGAATTTGGGTACTCATTTATAAGAAACGCTTTCTCCTTCCCAATAAAGATGAAGGCATTATTTATCAATGGCTACCTCTTCCTTGAATTTGGGTTCCCGTTGCCAGGTAATGACTACCCCTTCTTTAAAATAGGGAATAGGCGTAACACAGAACAACACGATTCATGCTCTGTTCATAAAGAAAATATGGAAGCGATCGCGCCTCCCCCAGGTTAATGATACAATCTTCCACCATAGCTAGGGGTGCCTGAGCGATCGGGCTGAGATAGTCCCTTAGAACCTGAGTCTGGGTAATACCAGCGGAGGGAAGCTGTTATTTGAGGAAACTATACATGCGTACAGAATGGGTCGCCAAGCGTCGGGGGCAGAGCAATGTTTCGCAAATGCACTATGCTCGTCAGGGTATTATTACCGAAGAAATGCAGTATGTGGCTCAACGGGAAAACTTGCCGACTGAGCTCATCCGCGATGAAGTTGCACGGGGGCGGATGATTATCCCAGCTAACATCAATCACACTAATTTAGAGCCAATGTGCATTGGTATTGCCTCTAAGTGTAAAGTGAATGCCAATATTGGAGCGTCTCCCAATTCGTCTAATTTAGGGGAAGAAGTCGATAAACTTAAATTAGCGGTGAAATATGGTGCCGATACCGTGATGGACTTATCCACCGGTGGCGGTAATTTAGATGAGATTCGCACGGCAATTATCAACGCTTCATCTGTACCGATTGGCACGGTTCCTATCTACCAAGCCCTGGAAAGCGTCCACGGTACAATCGAAAACCTGACACCGGATGACTTTCTCCATATTATTGAGAAACACGCCCAGCAAGGGGTGGATTATATGACCATCCATGCGGGGATTCTGATTGAATACCTGCCGTTGGTGAGAAACCGGATTACGGGGATTGTGTCTCGGGGTGGGGGAATTATTGCTCGGTGGATGCTGCATCATCACAAG
This sequence comes from uncultured Microcoleus sp., assembly GCA_964588805.1. Lineage (GTDB taxonomy): Bacteria > Cyanobacteriota > Cyanobacteriia > Cyanobacteriales > Coleofasciculaceae > CAZPRJ01. Next base: position 95,389 of record CAZPRJ010000008.1, read on the forward strand.
CAAAATCCGCTTTATACTCACTTCCAGGACATTATCGAGATTTTCAAAAAATACGATGTCTCCTTTAGTTTGGGAGATTCCCTGCGTCCTGGCTGTACCCATGATGCCTCGGATGAAGCCCAACTAGCGGAACTGAAAACCCTCGGACAACTGACACGCAAAGCCTGGGAACATGATGTACAGGTAATGGTGGAAGGGCCTGGGCATGTGCCGATGGATCAGATTGAGTTTAATGTCAAAAAGCAGATGGAAGAGTGTTCGGAAGCACCTTTCTATGTGCTTGGTCCTTTGGTGACAGATATTGCGCCGGGATATGACCATATTACCTCTGCAATTGGTGCAGCGATGGCGGGATGGTACGGGACGGCGATGTTGTGTTATGTGACGCCGAAGGAACATCTAGGATTGCCGGATGCCGAGGATGTACGGAATGGATTGATTGCCTATAAAATTGCAGCACATGCGGCGGATATTGCACGGCGGCGTCCGGGCGCACGCGATCGCGATGATGAACTCTCCCAAGCTCGGTACAATTTCGACTGGAACCGTCAGTTTGAACTTTCCCTCGACCCCGATCGGGCTCGGGAATATCATGATGAAACGTTACCGGCTGATATTTACAAAACGGCTGAATTCTGCTCGATGTGTGGGCCGAAGTTCTGTCCAATGCAAACGAAAGTGGATGCGGATGCGTTGACGGAGTTGGAGAAGTTTTTGGCGAAAGAGCCGGTGAGTCAGAGTTAATTTGGGTCTACGATTGTTAGAACTTACGCAATTGTCACAAAAAAGTTGTTTTTTTGTTTGTAGTAAGGGCTCGATTCCCTTTGAAATGAGAACTAAAGTTCTCACTACGAACTCAATATAATATCCTAGTGGCGTAAGTTCTGATTGTACAAGTTTAGGGTGGGCAATGCTCACCTTTTTTGTTTTCTATTCAACAAAAATAACGCCTGCGGCTAATTGCACTTGATCCAGGCTAATATTTCGCCGTTGTGCGATCGCTCTTAACTTTAACTCTAATTCCCGATTAACTTTATTGAGCAATCCTTCGGTTGCTGGAATCATCTGAAGTTTACCTTCAGTCCTAAACCGATCAATCCGTTCTTTTAATTCTTGGCGTCTGCGATTTGCATAGTCTTCAGCGCTACGTTGCTGCACATCACAGCGATTCATATTTTCTAGCCCAAAATCTTCTGCTGCTCGATTAAATGCTTCTTCTAAGTAGTCATCACAGTCACTGTAAACAGCTAAAATCTCATCCATATCACCCAACAAATTGACAGCATTCGGTTTAGGTTGCCCTTGAAGTGCTACTTGTGCAACTAAAGCTTCAGATAGTTCATCTGAGAGCAACTGCCCATCAGCACACCGTGCAACTTTATATGCAATTTGGTTTTCTGTCCTCAATCCTGTAAATGACCAACGATGAGCAACATAGATATATCGCCCAGGTACTAGGTTCAATTCATTATTTTCTAAATGAGCTGCACAAACCGCGTGAAATTTCGGTGCAACTGCTTCATAACGCTCTCGAATCCACTGAATCAGGGGATGAGTTGGGTCTAGTAATTCATTGGGTTTGCCTTTATCCTTGCCCATTGTACCAGCAACTTTCGGGTCAAAAAAGCAAGTTACAGGCAAGCTAGTTAGCCTTGTGGAGGTTGCACATCGTTGCTTTTTTAGAAACTGTTGTAAATCTATTTTTGCATCTTCTGATAAGGTGATATTAAAGACATAGCTTTTATCTTTCACTGGCTCAATAGTTGTGCCTGGGTAATAGCGAGCAAAGAAATCTTCTACAAATGAGTGTAGTTCCTCTGGATGTAGCCATCTCCCTTGTTCACGGCTTTTAGTTACTGCATCTAAAAGATAATCTGAAAAGGCAAACATATTGATAGCCTCATTTTCCAGGCGCTCTTGTTCAAGCCGTTGTTTAATAATTGCCATTGCTTTTTCTTCAGCACGACAAGAGCGTTCGGCATCGCTTAGATTTGGCTCAAATAATTCAATGAGGAGTTTTTCTGTCATATCTCCTAGAATATTCTCTAGGTCGCCAATACTTTCTTTAAAGATATTGATTCGTTCATAAAGTCTTTCTAGAATTCGTTCTTCTACGGTGTCTACTAAACTGAAGTTAATAATTGAAATCCTCTCGGCTTTTTGCCCTAGGCGATCAAGCCGTCCAATTCGTTGTTCCACCCTCATCGGGTTCCAGGGCAAATCATAATTGATTAGAAATCGGCAAAACTGAAGGTCAATGCCTTCACTTCCAACTTCTGAAGACAGCAAAATAGAAGCATCTCCCGTTTCAAATTCTTCTAATACTGCCTGTTTATCATCGATGTTTCCTACAATTAGGCAAGTGCGAATATGGTCGGCTTTCAATCGCTGTTGTAGGTATTGAAGCGTACCCCGAAAGTAGGCAAATAAAACGAATTTTTCAGTTGGATTTTTTTTAAGTTCCTTATGGATAAAATTAATCAATTCTTTATATTTAGTATCCTGCTTTTCAAGTTGAGCATAATTAATTTTTCCTGGCAGAAACGGCCAATCAGGAATATCTAGATTAGCATCTTCGTCTGTATCTTCACTGAGTTGTGGAGACACTCCAAAATCTTCCCACAATAGCTCATTCTCTTGAATCATCTCATTGAGAATTCCTTGCTGTGACCAAGCTTGTAGGGCAGCAACCATACAGCTTGCCATTTGTCGTTGACGAGTAATGATTTTGAATAGAGGAATTCCTTGCCGTCCTTTAGTTTGTTGTCGAATTTGATGAGTAACGTAATCGTAAATTTGTTTTTCTAGAGGTGAAAAGGAAACCACTAATGTCTGTGAAGCTCGTTCTACTCGCTCAGGAAGAACATCACGTTTGCGACTTCTAGAAATGTATTGACCGATGAGCGATGAATTCTCTAACTTATAACCTAAACGAACTCGTGCTTGAGTATCAATTTTTTCAGTATTTAATAATTCTTGTTGAATCTGTTTTAACACAGAATTACTAGCAAAATAACTAGATTTTAAAGCTTTATCGAGTTCTCGTTTAGCCCCTACTAAGTCAGGTGGATTCCTCCAAGTTAACCGCAGAGCTTTAACAACAGGTGCATTGGCATCAAGCATTTCTTTAAAAATTGATTCATTGAAAAAATCATCAGGGCTAATTAACTTGAGCAATTGATATAAATTAGAATTATCAATTTGAACCGGAGTGGCAGTTAGTAAAAGAAGATACCGAGAAGCATCTCTGACTAACCGCCCAATCCGGTTATTAGCGGTTGTTGGATTGCGTAAATAGTGAGCTTCATCAATAATTACTAGGTCAAAGATACCCCATTCATCAGTTGCGGTATTTTTATCTAATAGCCTCGCCAATTCTGCTTTTGCATTTTTACCTCTAACTGTTTCATCTGCCCAATTTGCGCTAGGGCGTAAGCTTTCTAGACTAGCAATACAAGCAAATGAATGTTGAGAGGGAGTTTCTAGAAAAGCACGGACTTTCTCTAGTAATTCTTGAGCATTTGTAATGTCAGCCAGAATATTGAAGCGATTCTTGAGGTCGCTACGCCATTTTTCTCGTAAAATTGCTGGACAAATAATTAACAAGCGACGTGCATCAACTCTCGCCTGAAGTTCTTTCCAGGCATACATGGCTTCAATTGTTTTACCAAGCCCAACTTCATCAGCAATTAGTAATCGATTAACCGGTGATTCTATAAATTTTAAGATAGGCTTGAATTGATGAGGGTAAAAGTCAGTATTGCTCGACTCCATACTGTAGAAAATATTAGTCAAGTGACCTTTGAGTTTCTCAAGAGTGAGAATTCGTCTCAAGTCATCAGGGTTCCCAAACCTTCCTTGTTCCAATAAATCTAGAATGCCTTCAGGTTCTCCACAACATTCTAATAAATGGTAGGGCTTGTAGGATTTTTCATTGGGGCCAAACTGTACTTGTACCAGCAGACGGCTTCCTGCTTGGCGGGTTTTTCCAGTAGTTATACCTTGTTGACCTGGGTTTGCTTTGAGGCGAACAGCTTGCCCTGCTACATTTGGATTCCAAGCATTTTTTTCTTTGTTCATGTTATATTTTCCTACAATGAGAGTCCCCAATTAGTACTAGTAATCTGGCTATAAATAAAACAAGTTTTTCAATCTGAGTCTCTTGTATCTTCATAACGATCTCGGCGGCGAGATTGGGGTAATTCCTCTAAATCAGCATTAGCCATAACACTAGGCAATCTCACCTCTGCTGCTTCCCATTTAGGAATAGATAGCCCATAAGCAACGGCAAAGCGATGAAATACTTCTAAATTCAAACCATTCATCGAGAGGTCTTTAGGAGTAGGAATTATTCTGGGGGTATAGAAAGGAATACCTGCCTTTTGATGCTGGAAATCAGAATGTGTGGAGACAATCGTCTGTTGGTAAAACTGTGTATGGCCACCCCCACCACTAATAAAGATACTTAATCCATTTTTAACTACAATATCTTTAAATACAGGTCTGTGTATACCATGTTTTTGATATCCTTCCATGACAACTCTACCGACTAATTGTTGAATTGATTTACGCGACTTGGTGGAATTTAATGGAGTAACGTCTGATTCTGGAGAATTAAAAATAAACCTTTTAACCTCTAATTCTGGTCTCTGGAGTTCTTGAGCAAGAGGTTTTACAATAGCACTGACACCAAGAGGTTTGACAAAACCTGAGTAAAAATCAACTTTGGGTTCACCGTCATATCGCCAATATCGAAAAGATACACCGTCGAGCGTACCATCACCAACATCAAAAAAGGTATAAAATCCTTCATCAGCTTCGCGAGAATTCAAAAAAGACCAAACGGCGGCTGAAATTTCGGGAATGGCATGACAATCAATCGGATTGTTGTTAATCTGAAAACGCAATTGCTTAAGATGTTTCCCCAAGCTCTCAAGAGTAAATAGTTCAGTCTGTGGCTCATTACTTAATAGCCAAGCGAGAGATAAAACTTTTTCAAAACGTGCGATCGCAGGTGAATCACAGTATTCTACAGGGACACCAACATTGGCAGACCATTGAATTTTTTGATTCAGAACTAACTCAGATTTATTAGATCGAATCCAAGATTGAGCGCGTGTAATGATACGACTCAAGTAATAAGCACACAGATTTTCAACGGTTTCGGGTTGATCGAGTTCTGGTAGATGTTCTAACCGCCATTCCTCGCTCTCTTGCGAGAGGTCGAGGTCAGCTAAACGCATCTTAATAAATTCTACTGATGTTTGAAGATACTGTTCTAACCTGTCCCATTCTGATCTAGTAAGTCCTGCCAAAAGTGTTCCGTCAGGTAAAATTCCTACTTTAGTTGGCAGGAGTGCTTCACTGAGCTCTGTTTCTTTTAAACTGAAAGTAACGACTTCAGAACGTCCTCGCGCGATATCTCGAAAGCAGACTTTAGTAAAACTAGTGCCAAAATCAATACCTAGGTTGAGATCGAGTAGCTCCAGTTGATTTCCTTGATTATCCTCTGGAACTCGATTAGTTGTCGTGTTGACAATGCGTTCTATCTCCTGCCTAACCCCTTCTGGCAATATTTCTCGTTCAGGGGGTTCAGGTATTGGTGGTAACTGCTTAACTAAAGCCTGTAGATTGTTTTGCAGTTGTGTAATTTCTGTTTGCAGGTTGTTTTGTTGCTGTTGCAAGTCAGTCTGCAATTGTTCTAAGCCAGTCTGTACTTGAAGAATCTCTTCTTGCAGGCTATTCATCCAATCTGCTGAGGCGAAACTCTCTAAGCGTTGGTCAAGGTTAGTCGTTGATTCTCGCAGATTGTTATACTCACCTTGAAGTTGATTAATTGTTTCAAGAACTGACCTGAGATTGAGGGATTCTATAGAAATAATCCGATTTTGTAACTGAGTGAGTTCTTGCCGAGCAATTTTCAGTGCTGTTAGGTCAAAAGTAGATTGCTGAGATTGAAGCTGTTGACTAAGGGTAGAAACATTTTCTTGAAGTTGTGAAAACCTCTGCTCAAAGTGATTTTGGAGTTGATAGAGATTTTGAGGCACTAATTCTAAATTGAGAGACTCAAACGCAGCGATACTATTTTGTAAAATTGAGAGATTTTGCTGAATGTTTTGAAGTGCTGTGGGATTAACACCAACTGTCTGAGATTGAACAAGCTGGCGAATTCCTTGAATCTCATTGGAGACATTAGAACTTAATTCCGAAAGCCTCTGTTCAATGTGCTCAACTTCAGTTGGGAGCCTATCCTCCTGTGGTTGGAGTTGTTGATTCAGTTCGTTTCTTACTTCCTGCTGTAAACGCAATAAGCCGCGATTTAACTGTGAAAGTTGTTGTTCGGTTTGAGTTGCTGTTGTTGTAATACTCTGCCGCATTTGCTGCTCAAAGCGTTGCCGATTGAGCAAGTTCAGAAAGATAGAAACAGATAAAGGAGCAGCCGCATAAACAATTTGTCTTGAGGTGGTTGAAATGACAACTCCAGCGACAGAGGCAGCAAGGGCAGTATACTCAGCAATTTTTAAGAAGCGCAATTCATTTGACCGCATGCAATCGTTATCACCTGATTCAGTTTTTATTAGCTCTTCTAGAATGGCACATCTGCTGATAAAAACGGAGGAGGTATTTATTTGTAACTACACAAATCAGAAATTAAATCAATTATATTTCCTATAATTGATTCTTTTTTACTCATCAGTAAATAGATGAGCTACTGTAACCAATTAACGGTAAGATGAAAAACTTTAAGGGGACAACCTACCCTTAACTAAATTAAGAAAAGATAAGCGACCATTGACTCCCCCTTCAGAATAAAATTAAAGATGAGTAATACTGTGTCAAACATTGCAGCGCAGACGATGGACACTCAGGAAAAGCAATCAATACAATACGCCGGAAACGTCTGGTTAAAGGTTAATGTTAATTCCTACTGGGGTAACGCCCCTCAAAATGCAGGAATAGCACACTGGTATCAGATCTATCCAAAAGCTGGATTATCCATTTTGGGCTTTGTCTACCAAGATTTGGAAGCGCAGGAACCGGAGATTGTTGCTCATTTCCAGAGTAGCGTCAGGCCAGACTCTCCGGCATGGATGGTTACGAATGCAAGAGAGTTAGCCAAATGAACGTTGCTATTATTGGCTGTGGTTATGTCGGAAAAGCGATCGCTGACTACTGGCGTCATGAGTTGGGCTGCGTTGTGACAGCAACCACCACCACTCTCCAACACTCGGTTATCCTTCAAGACTACGCACAGCGAGTTGTGGTAGTCACAGGAAACAACCCAGACGGTTTACTATCAGTCTTAAAAGACCAAGAAACGGTACTGTTGAGTATCGGTGCTAAGCATACAAGTGCCTACAAAGAAACTTATCTTCATACCGCTCAAACCTTAGTTTCAGTCCTGCATCAAGCCCCAACAGTCCGGCATCTGATTTATACAGGCAGTTATGCCATTTATGGTGATAGAGATGGCGCTTGGGTGGATGAATCTTCAACGGTTGCACCTACAAACGAGTGTGGACAAATTCTCGCTCAAACCGAACAAGTTTTACTCTCGGCTGCCCATGACAATCTCCGAGTTTGTATCCTGCGACTTGGAGGAATTTATGGACCGGATCGAGAATTAGTGAAAATATATGGCCGCTTATCCGGTAAAACCTGCCCCGGAACTGGCTTTGAAGCAACCAATTGGATTCATTTAGATGATGTTGTTGATGCCATTGAATTTGCTCGGGATCATCAACTCCAAGGTATTTATAATCTAGTAGACGATTCTCATCTGACTCGACGCGAATTACTCGAGCAGTTATTTGAACGACACAACTTACCAAAAGTAATCTGGGATTCTTCCTTAAAAAGCCATCGACCCTACAATGCAAGAGTTAGAAATCAAAAAATCAAGGATGCTGGTTATCAGTTAATTCATCCACAAACTCAAATTTTGACCTGAAAGGAGGGATTTGTTATTTGTTTTCGCTGATGGATGATTGGTAATCATTTTTGATAACTTGAATTGCTCAAGGAATTTTGCATCGGAGCGAAGCGACCTGACCAAAAACCCCCTAGACTAAAGGCAGCATACAACAACAGGTGATAGCCTGTTTCATATCAAATCAGGTTAAATGGCCATATAACCTGTAAGGGCGGGTTTTGATGCCAAGTGATCGGTACGATCCAATGTTGCTTCCTAAACCCGCCCCTACGATAATCTGGGTATTCAAATGGATTTGATATCACATTTTACTCAAGAGGAGGGCTTGCATTGACCGAAAACCAACTTCCCCTCCAGACGATATCGCGTAGCGAACTGCGTCAGCTTGTTCGTAACCAGTTGCAAATGTTGCTGGAGCAAGGGAATCTTCAAGGTGCGAAAGCGCTATTGGTGCCTGTACAACCGGTGGATATTGCGGAAGCAATTGAAGGATTACCTGGCGCTATGCAGGCGATCGCATTTCGGTTGCTCTCTAAAGATGAAGCGATCGAAGTTTATGAATATCTCGACTCTAGCGTACAGCAATCACTGATTGAAGTCTTCAAGCGTCAAGAACTTCTCGACATTGTTGATAAAATGTCGCCTGATGATCGCGCTCGGTTGTTTGATGAATTACCCGCCAAAGTCGTAAGGCGTTTAGTTGAACAACTTAGTCCAGAACAACGCGCTGCCACAGCCCAATTGCTCGGTTACGAAGCCGATACCGCCGGCCGCCTGATGACGCCGGAATATATCTCCTTTCAGGAAGCGTTAACCGTTAGCGAAACCCTAGAGCGGATTCGGAGTTTAGCCAACGCTAGCGAGGTGATTTACTACCTTTATGTCACCGATGCGGCTCGACACCTGAGAGGAATTGTGTCACTGCGCGATTTAGTTACCTCTCAACCCACCCAAGTTTTGGGTGAAATTATGGCTCGCGATGTGATCTATGTTCACACGGATACTGACCAAGAAGAAGTTGCCCGACTGATTCAGCGCTACGACTTTTTGGCAGTACCCGTAGTGGATCGAGAACAGCGCCTCGTCGGTATTGTCACAGTTGATGATGTCCTCGACATTTTAGAGCGAGAAACAACCGAAGATATCTATGCCCTCGGTGGGGGTGTGGAGTCAGGAGGCGATAATTATTTCCAAATCAATTTATTCTCCGTTGCTCGCAAACGAGTTGTGTGGTTATTTGTTTTATTGCTGACGAATACGGTAACAGGTACTATTATTCGTTCTCAAGAGGCCATCTTGCAGCAAGTCGTAACCTTGGCAGCCTTTATCCCCTTACTCACCGGCACAGGCGGTAATGTAGGCGCACAGTCTTCCACCGTCGTAATTCGCGGCTTCAATACGGAGGAAATTCGTGATTTGGGAGTCTTTCAAGTGGTGTTTCGGGAGGCACTGGCGGGAGCCCTTTTGGGTACGATTTTGGGAACCGTGGCCACTGGGTGGGCTTATCTCCTGCAAGGGAATTTTATGGTAGCCTTTTCAGTCGGAGTGAGTTTAGTGGCGATCGCTATCCTTGCCTCTATTGCGGGTTCGGCGTTGCCGTTTCTATTCCGTTCCTTTGGTTTCGATCCGGCCTTGATGTCAGCCCCCTTCATTACAACCGTCGTTGACGTTTTAGGGGTTCTGATTTATTTCAATATTGCCAGCCTAGTTTTGGGGCTTTAGTGAGGTATGTTCAAGCACCGTCTCCAGATAGCCGAGTTTGTATGCCTGATTGGCTCTGTTGTCGGTTGGGTTATAGCGGTGTGGACAGGGCAACTCATCTATGCGGCAGTAATGGTGTCTCTAGCACTGTTGTTGAGCTTGCTCAATCGTTTCCGCCTAGAACAACAAATGAAGCGTCGGCAGACAGCGGCCATGGCTCAACTCCAACGGCAATTGCATGAAGAAATGTACTCGGTAAACCAACGTCAGCTACAAACTGCGATCACATCCCTAAAAGCTCAAATTCCCCAATACTTAGATCAACTCGAATCTCCAGAACTGCAATCGAGCGCGCTTCAGATTGTCCAATTCAAAGGGCGATTAACGAGCTTAGAGGAATCTCTCAATAGTGTTGTGCAATACCTCAATAGTACCTCTCTCCCTTCACGAGTCGAGCAACTAGAAGAGGTAATCACCTCAGCGAGTGCTGAAATTGCTCAAATTCATCGCCAGTTACCCGATTTTAGACCCAGTGGTAGGGAGGAACTAGAAGAACAAGTCCTACCCCCGCCGCCGCCTGACGTTCCTCTGGCAACTGAACCTCAAGTTGACTTATCACCTCCAGAGTCTGTACCTCCAGAAACACCAACCGATGTCTTAGCTTCTCCTCAAAACTGGACTGTTTGGAAAACCTTAGAGGGGCATTCCGACTGGATTCATGCTCTAACCATCAGTCCGGATGGTCAAACTTTGGCCAGTGGCAGTTTTGACAAAACAATTCGGTTATGGCGTTTACCCAATGGCGAACTGATTCATACCCTATCGAAACATACCAAAGGTGTATTGTGTCTTGCGATTACTCCAGAGGGGCGAATTCTAGTCAGTGGTAGTTTTGATGAAACGATTAAATTGTGGCGTCTGGATACGGGGAAATTACTCGATACACTCAAAGGCCATACTAGTTCGGTGCGATCGCTGGCCATGGCGGCTGAGGGTCAAACCTTGATTAGTGGTAGCTTTGACGAAACAATCAAACTCTGGAATCTGGATACAGGAGAATTTTTGGGTAATCTCAGTCAGTGGAACGGACAAATTTCTGCGATCGCGCTTTCGTCCGATGGTCAAACTCTAGCCAGTGCTGGCAGTGATGGCATTATTAGTCTACGCTTACTCGATACCACTGAAGGCGATATTAAACCCTCGCCCGCACTCACCCTCACCGGCAATGTCAGTTCGATTGATTCCCTGGCCATGAGTCCAGATGGTGAAATGTTGGCAGCCGGTTGTACGGATGGCAGTGTCAAGTTGTGGCAATTAGGGACATTGGAACCCCTGAACGTCCTAGAAGGACACTCGGCTGCAGTTACCTCGGTGGTTTTTAGTAAACATACCCCCACCTTACTCAGTGGCAGTGCGGATGGGACAATTAAAATCTGGCATCCAGAAACCGGTCAACAACTCGGTATCCTCGCTGATGAGTCAGCAAGTTCGGTGATGGCAGTGGCAATTAGTCCGAATGGCCAGTTGATTGCCAGTGGAGGGGCAGACAGCACAATTAAATTGTGGCGACGAAATTGATTTTGGGGTTGATTCAACTTATTTAAAAGCAGCAAAAAAGGATTAGCGTAAAATCAATGACTAATCCTTCTTTGTGCCGTAAATGGATTGAATTTTACAAAATATTTTCAGTCTCTGGTGCAACCACTTCGCCTTCTGTTTGAATCAAAGCATCTTGCTCAGTAATTAAATCGTTGATTTCATGCAGGGTAATGCCCATACCGTCGCAAGCTATCTTCAATTCTCGACTAAAGGTGTTGATATCCTCACCATAGCCACACTGTTGGGCGGCAGTTTGAATTCCCTGCTTTGCATTAGCTCTTGCACAATCAACTAATTCCAAGCCTTGGAGGGGAGTAGAGGATGCCATAACTTTAGATTTTTCCTATTGTTGAGCTACTCCTACGTTAGTTGAAATATGGATTGAGCTAATCTGTCAGGCGATAGAAACTATGGGCTGCCTTTTTGCCAATATTGATAGAGGGTATAAGCCATTGTCACCACGCCTGTAATGATTGCCGATTCATCCACTTCAAACTGGGGGTGATGTAAGGGAGGATTCGGCTTATCCTTAAATCCAATCCCCAGGCGAAACATTGTACCCGGTGCTTGCTCAAGATACATCGAAAAATCTTCTGCACCAAGGGAAGGTTCCGGTAAAACAATCACGCGATCACTTCCCCATGCTTCTCGGGCCGACTCTTCCAACAATTGAGTCAATGCTAAGTCATTTTGCACTGAAGGAACTCCTCGACGGTAATTCACCTCGTAACGAGCCCCATACATCTTGCATACACTCGCGACAATTTGTTCCACCCACTCCGGTAAATCGGCATGGGTATCGGGATGGAGCGATCGCACTGTTCCTGCTAATCGTACTTGGTCTGCAATCACATTAGGAGCTCGTCCACCACTAATCTGCCCAATAGTCAAGACGATGGGACGCAAAGGATTTTGAGTGCGGCTAATGGCCTGCTGTAGAGTGGTAATCACCTGCGAGGCAATCCAAATCGCATCAACCGCTTCATGGGGACGTGCACCATGACCCGACTCTCCCATAATAAAGATTTCCAAATCATCCGCCGCCGCCGTCAGGGCTCCATAGCGAATCCCGATAGAACCGGCTGGAATTGAGGGGAAGACATGCAAGCTAAAAATAGCGCTAACATCATTCATGGCTCCATCCCGCACCATCCAGCCGGCACCTTGGGCAATTTCTTCGGCGGGTTGAAATAAAAACCGAGTATTACCTGGTAATAATTCCCCAAGTTGCGACAATACCATTGCCGTACCCAAACCGACTGTAGTATGCACATCATGACCGCAAGCGTGCATAACTCCGGGTTTGCGGGAGGCAAATTCGAGAGGGGTTCGTTCAGTGATGGGTAGCGCGTCCATATCGGTTCGCACGGCCACTAGACGTTCATCTGTACGACCAACTAATTCACCTATAACGCCAGTTTTACCGACTCCCTCTTGCACAACGATGCCGCAGGAGGACAGCACTCCGGCAACATAGGCGGCGGTTTGGTATTCTTGACCACTGAGTTCGGGATGAGCGTGAATATGACGCCGAATTTCAATTAGGCGAGGTGCTAGTTGTTGAGCGATTTCTTTAATGTGAGAGAGCATGGAGTATTATTGGTGCTACTTCAATAGGTCTTACACGGCAACTCGATAGGCGAGGTGTATCCTGGAACCTCTCGGTACTACGCTTGATGCTCTATAGGCAATTTTGCGTAAGTCCTTTTTATAAATTTTTACAATATCGTCCAGCTCTCAGGAATCCTGTTCGGGTAATCTATCCTCATCAGGACTCCTGATGCCTACTCAGTGTCATGAGTTAGCCCTGTCAAGCTTGTATAAAGTACACTTGGGGAGTCGAAGAAAATTTATATAAAACTAACTTATGTATTTAACCGTTTTCCGTTGTACAAAGGTTCGAGTTAATTATACAAATATTTATATTTTTTAATATCGAGAGATGTTTGCTCGATTACTCTCGAATTCTCTTGATGTTTACACTTTATGAATATTTACGTTAATAAGTTTTAAGAAAAATTAATGCCTTAAAGAATTGATAAAGATGCTGTAAACAATAGAATTTTAAGTTAATAAATCCTATTATTTTCTTGTCCATAGAATGGGTATCTAGAACTAGCGTTAGCTAGTGAACGATTAATAACGCTAGTTCTTTTTTTTGGTTGCGGTGAGGTTCTAGACTCTGAGCTGCTTTGCGGCTAAGCTCATGCAAGTTTTATTTGTAATTAAGAAATAACATCATAGCCTTGATCATTTAATCCGACAAGAGAGCCAAGACCCCTGGTTCTTGAGCGTACCTGAAAATCTAGAAATCAGCTTAAACCATTGCGCCTCAAATGGGTGAATATAGAAATTCAGCAGGGTTGCCACACATACTCAGAATAATCTACAAGTCAGAGGATTTTATGTTGATGAAAGGCCGAGTAGCGCTCATTACAGGAGCCAGTCGAGGAATTGGTGCAGCAACGGCTAAACTTTTGGCTCAACAGGGTGCAGCAGTAGGCGTAAATTACTACAGTAGCGAAGGTGCAGCCCAAGAAGTGGTAGAGGCGATCGCATCAGCAGGAGGTAAGGCACTAGCGGTTAAAGCCGATGTGCGTGAAGCTCAGCAAGTGCAAGCCATGGTACAACAAGTCACAGAGGCGTTGGGGGCAATTGATACATTAGTGATTAATGCTCATGCCGCGTTTGCGATCGCACCATTTGTTGAACATCCGTGGGAAGATTTTGAAGCAAAACTCCTCGGAGAACTCAAGGCAGCATTTTTTCCGTGCAAAGCGGTTGTCCCTTCGATGATCGAACACAAGCGAGGATGTATTATCGCCGTCAGTAGTGCCGTTTCGCGGCAACCGAGTCTAGGTTTTTGCGCCCATGCGACGGCCAAATCTGGATTAGATGGTTTTATCAAGTCTTTGGCTTTGGAATTAGGTGAGCATGGAATTCGGGTGAATGCGGTAGCGCCGGGATTAACGATAACCGATGCCACAGCTTTTATCCCGCAGGAGCAAAAAGACGCAGTAGCTCAAACCATCCCTTTAAAAAGAAATGGACTACCCGAAGATGTTGCTAGTGCCATTTTAATGTTGGCTAGTGAGGAAGCGAGATTTATCACAGGGGCTTATGTGCCGGTCAGTGGTGGGATTCAAATGTTGTAAGATTGGAACATTTTATAGCAAAAGGCAGGGGGCTCCAAGGCAGAAGTTTTTTTACGGGTACGGGGTCGTTTTAGCCGTTCAATCTGTCCTAAGCTTGATGGCGACAGCTATACCTACGATATCGGGAGAGCCATCCGTACAAGTAGGATTATGTTAACTAAACCCCCCACTATCCTGCCCATAAGCTTGCCAAGCCAAATCTACCAATCCATTCACAATCGCAGCCGCGACTACCGCACTCCCTTTACGGCCTTCAATGCGAATATGAGGAATTAACGAATCCTTCAAACGGTCTTTGGCCACATCCACATCTACAAATCCTGAAGGGGTTCCAATCACTAAAGCGGGTTTGATTTCCTCGGCTTCAATCAACTCAATCAGTGCGGTTAGGGCTGTTTGTGCTTGTCCTACTACAAAAATTCCTTCGGGATAGCGCCTCGCCAATGTCTGAATACCCCAAGCCGCTTGTGTCTTCTCCTTTTGAGGACGTGTCAGTGCCTCCATACTGCAATAGACAGGATTGGCAAAGGTATTTTGAATATGAGGGGCAATACCGACTTGCACCATCGGTACGTCAACGACAATCGTAGTGCGAGCTGCCAAAGCTGCCGCCCCTGCCTGCAACGCTCGCTCAGAGAACCGAATCAGAGACAGATACTCAAAGTCAGCGGTTGCATAAATGACGCGGCGCACAATCTCATATTCCGCTGCGGTAAAGATGTGGTCGCCAACTTCGTGGTCAATTATTGCCAGACTTTGGGCATCTGTCACATGCCATTCCATCATGTCTATCAAGCCAAATGTGATGGGTTGGGTTTGGCGTGTACTGGAGCGCAAGTATGAAACTCTCAACCACTCATTTTTTGGGAATGACGTAGAGAGGTGCTTTCAATGTACTACAGGACACAGCTACAGCACCTAACTTTAGCAGTTTTCTATACCCATTGCAGTGTATTTTGCTGAGTCAACCAAGTTAAGGCAGGATATCCTACCTTCTGGGTTCTCTATCTGGCGGCCGATAAGCAATAGAAATTACAGGAGAATGGAATAGGGTTCTCCTGACAAGCACTATAGTCGTAATTCATCAATCGGCTACTTAGGTTTCTTCAGAGGTTGAGGATTGACCAATAACGGGTGACAAGTAAGCCACTAGAGCTCCTAAGACAAAACCAATAACGTTACGGAATAAGGGCAACCAATCAGATGTGCGAGAGATAACTGGGGCAATTCCGAAGGCGATGAATAAAATGCCCCAAAGCGGAGAGAAAATTAAAGCCCATTGCCAAGCAACCAGTTGTCCTTGTTTGCGAGGAATCGCCGCAAATCCACAAATCACTCCACCTAAGGTAGAGGTAATTAAAGTCAAAATCCACTGTTCTCTGGGCAATCCGGGAACGACGCGACAACCTCCCTGACGCAAGCAGGTTTTAATCGTCTCCAGTGAGTCGGCAATTGATTGGTTTTCACCATGGTCACGGACATAGTAAAGATTGCCAAATCGAGTCTGCAACTCTACCCAGAAGGTACGAGGTAAGAATTGATATAAGTCATCGCCAACATTGAAGCCTAGAAGATTTCCACCCCGTGAATCGGCAATTAATAAAACACTTTTATCGTTGAGTCCCCAAAAATCTTTGACCGCCCGACCGGGTGTGCGGTCATATTGCGTCAAAACTCTTAATTTCCAGCCGGTTTCCGCTTCAAAGCCTTCGATATCTTTGATGAGTGCTTCTTCCTGAAGTGTGGGGAGAAAGTTGGCTAGATCGATGATGGGGGTTTGAGTATCGGGTAATAAGTCGGGATTGTCAAAAGCCTGTGCGGCTGGCGCAATCGCCCAAACGGAAACGGCTAAGAAAAAGGCGGCTAGGGATACCAGAATTCGTTTTGGAAAAAAGTGTTGCATCGTGGGTTTTATCAAAACTCTCAAGTCGTGGACACTATAAAAAAGCTTTAAACAACTGATTCGGTCAAACTCATAATTTCTTTACACTTGTTTACTTTAATCTAATATTACCGGGGATCGCAAAACATTGAGCGGTTGAGTTTAGCTTCTTTGAAATGAAGGTGATCCACAGGAACTAGAGATCAATACCAGGAAAAGCCAAGAGAAATCGTAACGCCCTCAACTCGTGGAGTTATAGAAGTGGTGATATGCTTATCACAATTGTGAGAGTGTTAATGTATCGAGCTAAACACTCTCTTGTTATCAAAATGTGGGGGATTTGGGGGAGCGATAGAACCCTATCCTCAACGTAACGCTCCCGGCTGTAGGGTTAACCATTACTCCTGCGTTTCCCAGTCTTCGTACTGTTGGGGTAAACGAGCATCCCCTTGAACTTCTGGATAAGTAGCTTCACGCTGGGTTAAATCATTGTTTCGGTAGCCAGTCTCATGCTCACGATGGGTTTTATCCAATGACGAAGATTCTGTCAGTGAGCCAGAGGATTCACGCTCTTGAAGCTCTAAAGCTATTCTCTGAGAAGGGGAAAGACGATCGGCTCTGCGCCCTGAGTTAGGTCGCCTCCAAGTTTTCCAGGCGGCTTTAACTCCGGCAACTACACCACGGGTATTTACCTGTACATTTTTCGCCTGAGTTTTCACACCACTTAGGCTTTGGTCAACTTGTTTGGCCACTTGACCGGCGCTTTTTACTCCTTCAGTGACTTCATCGGTTAAGTCACTAATTTCTAAACCGGTCAAACGGATTGCTTCTAGGGTAGGTGGCAATTCTCGCTGCAAAGTCTCAGCTAGTTTTGCCACACTGCGAGCAGCTCGCCCTAACTCTTGCAAGGCCGGTATGGCTGCAACAAAAACAGCCGTTAAGCTGACGGCGACGAGTAGGATAGATAATCCTAACCAAAAAAGAGGGTCAATCACTGACAGTGGCCTACAGTTGGTGGTCAGAAACCGATGGACGTGGCTCACTGGCCACATCAGCCTTGGGCTGTTTCAGCTCTATTGTCTCCCGTTGAGACGCTTCAATCCCGGCAGCGATCGCTTCTTTAAGCTTAGCCAAGGTACTATCCCAATTACGCAGAGCAGATTCTGAAAGGCGGTCGGCTTGTAGTTGTACGCTTGTTGATAGGTCTTCTGCTAACTCGGGTAAAGCATCAGCAGATTTTTTCAACAATTGACGTGTATCTCGCCCTGTACGGGGAGCCATCAATAAACCTGCTATTGTTCCAATGGCACTACCTAACAGTAAGCCACCAATAAATGCTCCACTACTTTTCTTTGACATTTTCTAGCCTCTCTCCCTACACCAATTTTATGTAAATCTACTTGGGGAATTGATTCATGGGCATCAGCTCCGTCTGTTAGGCTTGCACTTCGATTATTATCTGCTAAGCGTTGCTCATTTCACGTTTAGGATGTGATTAACCTGACCAATGTTCCCTAAGTTCCTTAAAGTAGGGAGCTGTGTAGCGTAGGGGTTCATTATTAGTCTGGCAGGCGTATGATGCTTCTCTACCTGAGCGCAAGGCTTAAGCGTCTTGGATTTGTCTATTGGATATCACTGGGTGAAACGTTGTTGACGCTGTAGACGCCTGAGGCGCAATTGCGACTTCAAAGCATCAGTTCGAGTCTGGGGACGTACTCCTGGCCAATAGCGTGTAGTTTGTCTCAAGAGAGTTTGTACTAAACCTAAAAGTGTCAAAATTTGCTGAACTTGTTGCCGTTGCAGTTCCAATCGTTCATAACTACCTCTCCACCCACGTATACCTGACTGCCCGAAGGCTATGGCTCTAGGAGCACCATGTAATACTTCATAGGTAGCCCGTTCGGCAACCGTCACGGCATCGGCTGCAATGGTTAGTGACCGACGTATCTTCCAGAGCTGCCATGCTACATATAGGCATACTAGTGAAAGCAGTACATTACAAACGACAACCACTGTTAACATCTTTTTTGAGAGAAATTACTATTGATTTTGACTAGAAGTTTCAATCCCAACATAGAGCCACTATTATAGATGGTCTATTCTTGAAAGGTGTTTGTAACTTTAGATAGAAAAAAATTGGAGTATCAAGGGTTAAACTCTGTGAAATCTTCAATAATCTACTATTGTTCCTTTGCCAATTGAGCTTTAGCTTGCTGCCAGAGGGTTTCCAATTCATCGAGTGTATAGTCCGATAAAGGACGGTCTGCTACTGTTTCCATTTTCGATAAGCGTTGAATGAATCGATGGTTGGTTCCTTGCAATGCTTCTGAGGGGTCGAGTTTATACCAACGGGCAATATTAATTAGGGTAAAGAGTAAATCCCCCAGTTCTGCTTGCTGCTCCACTTTATCCGGTTGGGCTAGTGCCTGTTTAAATTCTGCTAACTCTTCGTTAAATTTATCCCAAACGCCTTCCACATTTTCCCATTCAAAGCCTGCTGCTGCTGCTTTTTGAGATATTTTCATTCCTGCCATTAAGGGAGGGAGTGTCCGCGCATAACGAGTGAGTTTGCGGCTTAAAAGTTGAGCTTGAGCAGGGGTTTCTCCTTTTTCAGCCGCCTTGATTTGCTCCCAGTTTTGATGGACTTCTTCAGCATTTTGGACTTTTACATCACCGAAAACATGGGGATGACGCCGGATGAGTTTTTGGGTGATACCTTGAGCGACTTCTTGCAGCGAAAATTGATGTGTTTCACTGGCAATTTGTGCTTGCAGAACAACTTGTAGGAGTAAGTCTCCGAGTTCTTCTGTGAGTGCATCTTTATTCCCACTGTGGATGGCATCGACGACCTCATAGGCTTCTTCAATCACATAGGGAATTAGTGTTTGGGGTGTCTGCGCTAAATCCCAAGGACAGCCGCCTTGAGGTGATCGCAACTTAGCAACAACATCGATTAGCTGGTGCAGTGCTTCTAAGGTGGATGTTTGTACAAAAGGCTGAGTTTGCTCTTGGGAACTAGACATCGTTAAATATCCAACAATTACTTCACTATTCTTCACGAGATTCTCTGCCTTGCCAATCATCGATTTTCTTTTGTGACCAATTTCCTTGAAGCGTGATACCAAATTTAATTTAACGTAGGGGCGGGTTTAGCGACGAAATTACACGAAAAATCGATAACTGTTTATCAAAACCCACCCCGACAGCGTTACGGTAATTTATAGGTAATTTATGGGATGGGGCGATCGCATTCCATAACAAATCATTTCTTGGAGGTTCGCCTAGATGAGGTGCGCTTACGGGTGGTTGATGGATGCCTTGATTTACGCCGAGAGCGCTTCAAAGCTGTACTCGTCCAGTCGCTTACCGAATGAATCATCGCCCCGAGTTCCAAACCCACAAATAAGGCAATCCATTCAGCGCGATACTCAATGAGCGATCGCTTGATATACTCAGCAAATTCTTGCCCAGTCCAAGGCACGTCTCGAAATAGCTGGACAATTCCCAAAATGATTATCCCTAATACAATCGTCCAGGCGGCTAGGTACAGCATCCGTACGGTGGTGCCAATGAGCAATCCATGAGAGAGGAGTGAACGATGGCGCATGGCTTTTTGGTAAGGTATCCAAATCCACCGCAACCACCCCCAGCGCTTGAATGGCCGCGATTTTAGGTCTAAGTCAGGACTGAACATCAGTCCACTAAAGAGAAACCCTCCGGAAACGATTAAGGCGAGGTTGCCACTCCGTGCGATCGCGAGCGTTAAACCCGTTACTACAGGCAAGCTCCAGAGAGTTATGCGATCATGTGTCTGACCCGAGGGCATTTTTGTTGTTTTTTGTGTTAACCTAATTATGATATCGGGCGGTTAGCTCAGTTGGTAGAGCGCCTGCCTTACAAGCAGGATGTCACTGGTTCGAGTCCAGTACTGCCCATCTACGTTGTCGAATAACACTTTATCTGTCGTCGTTAACAGATTGGTTTCGTTGTGATCGAAGACGAATAAAATAAGCTCAGAAGACTAACTGAGCTGTTTGAATAACCGTAACGCAAGAGAGTGAATGCCAACTAGCAACTTTTTTGAGGCAGGTGGAATCGTCGCATGGCCTTTACTGGGATTTTCCCTTTTAGCGATCGCCTTAATTGCCGAACGCCTCGTGTTTTGGTCGAAAATTAACCGTCGGCAACATCGGGTGGTGCGGGATTTTTTAAGACTTTATCCCCAAGACCCCCAGACTGCTATCAAACGGTTACAACAAAATACCAATCTACCCATTGCCCGAATTTTTTTAGAAGCCTTAGAGTTAGACTATCCCACTCCTGAGGAATTCCGTTTAGCCCTAGAAAGTGCAGCACAAGCTGAACTGCCCACACTCAAGCGATTTAATACTGTATTTGAAACTATTATCAGTGTTTCTCCCCTGCTAGGTCTTTTGGGAACGATTTTAGGCTTGATGAGGTCATTTTCTTCCCTGAGTCTTGGAGATGTGGGGGGTAGCCGTACCTTGGGAGTCACGGGGGGAATTTCTGAAGCCTTAGTCTCAACGGTGATGGGATTAATTGTGGCTATCTTCACCCTTTTGTTTGCCAACACTTTCCGGGGGTTGTACGTGCGGCAACTAGCACGCATTCAAGAATATGGAGGTCAATTGGAACTCCTTTACCGTCATCAATATGAACAGGGGAGAGATTATTATGCGTCTTCCCGATGAACAAGAGACTCCGTTTCAGATCAACATCATACCAATGGTAGATGTGATTTTTGCGATTCTCACATTCTTTGTAATTTCAACATTATTTTTAACTCGTTCTGAGGGGTTGCCAGTGGATTTACCCCAAGCCACAACTGCCGAAGCTCAACGTAACTCTCAAATTGTGGTGACAATTTTGCCCAATGGTGCAATTTACCTCAATCGTCAGCCAATCCGGTTAAATCAACTCGAACCGACAGTACGCTCTTTGATTCCACCCAATTCCCAGTCAGTTGTCATTCTTAATGCCGATGAAAGCGTCCCTCTCGGTCGAGTTGTGAGCGTGATGGATCGTTTGCGTTTAGTTCCAGGTGTTCGATTAGCGATCGCCGCTCAGAGTTGATTGAGAAAAAACTAGTTGCACAATGGGTGATTTTTTCCTATTTTTCTTTGTGCTGCAAGAGTGCACATACCGCAGCAAGAGTACCCGTTAAGGGTACTGTCAAAGCCTCATGGAAGTGATCAAAATACAGAGGTAACGAATTTCTCAATAGCCCGATGAAACGGGGGAAAAGCCAGAAAAATTAAGCTCTCTGCCTAATTTACGGGGAGGGCTCGGGTGGGGTTTCAACATTTTTGCAGGGGTCTATTTCTTTGGTACTTCACCCTCCTGTTTAGCAGACTATGCTGCACATCCATCCCTCTAGGAGACATTAACTGTGAAAAACCCATTGAGCCGCCGCACTTTAGCTCGAAAAGTTCGCGAAGAAGCGGCGGAAATTGCCTTTTTGCGCCCTCATCCTGAACAGCTCAATAACGGAGAGGAGTCGGCTTACCGTAATTCTGACAACCAGCTTAATTATATTGCCAACTATTCCAAAGGCTTACCCCATAACCACCTGGGGGAGGTAGACCCCAAAGCCTATAAAGCGTTGCTCAAGGCACTGTGTACCACCAATCCTGACGATTTCGAGAAGATTCCCAGAGGTTGCACTCAAGCCAGCAAAATTGAGTTGGTGCAATCTTTGCAATCAGACAGTGAGTTAACTCAACAAAGCCAATCTGGGATACCAGAATTGCTCGAAACCTATCCCCCAAAAGACAAAATCGCTGAACCAGATTCAGAGAAAAACCAAACAATCGGTTGTCGGCGGTTTACAAATCCACAGGCGGGGCTAGCCTTTGATCTAGAAGGACCCGATGCTCATTCGTTGGCCATTCGACCTGCACCTCGCATTGATGGTTCAGAAAACTCCTGTGAGGCCATAGAACTGTATTGGATGGCACTGTTGCGAGACGTGAATTTTACCGATTTTCGCACCAACAACGAGATCGAAAAAGCTGCCAAGGAACTCTCCGATTGCTCTGATTTCCGAGGGCCTAAGGCAAAGGGCAAGGTAACGCGAGACACAATTTTCCGAGGCTTTACACCTGGAGATTTGGTTGGCCCTTACATCTCTCAGTTTTTACTCAAAGAAATCCAATACGGGACACTCAAAATTAATCAACGTCAGAAGACAGTAATCCCTCATCAAGATTACATGGTGGATTACAAGACCTGGCTGGCAGTGCAAAATGGCTTTGATTTTAGCGGTCAGGATAAATTCGACTCGGTTCCTCGCTATATCCGCAATATGCGGGATTTAGGGAATTATGTTCATTTTGATGCTCTCTATGAAGCTTACCTAAATGCCTGCTTAATCTTGCTGGATATGAAGGCTCCCTTCGATCCAGGTAATCCTTATGTGACCTCAAGCAATCAAGATGGGTTTGGAACGTTTGGGGCACCTCATATTTTGAGCTTGGTGACGGAGGTAGCCACGCGAGCGCTTAAGGCAGTTTGGTATCAAAAATGGTTCGTTCATCGACGACTGCGACCTGAAGCCTTTGGAGGTCTAGTTCATAACCACCTGACGGGAAACGCTAAATATCCAATCGATCAGGAGATTTTAAGTTCAAAAGCCGTTCAGGAAGTGTTTAATAAATACGGCACTTACCTGTTACCACAAGTTTTCCCGGAGGGGTCGCCCACTCATCCTGCTTACGGCGCAGGACACGCTACTGTAGCAGGGGCTTGTGTAACGATTCTCAAGGCATGGTTCGATGAGTCCTATGTGATGCCTAACCCAATGGTGCCGAATGCGGATGGCACTCAACTCATTTCTTATATTCCTACTCGCGGCCCGGGTACAGAGGTTCTGACAGTCGGTGGTGAGTTGAACAAAGTTGCTGCTAATATCTCCATTGGTCGCAATATGGCTGGCGTTCACTGGCGCACTGATTACACGGAGTCTGTAAAATTAGGTGAAGCGATCGCCATTGGTATCTTGCAAGAGCAAAAGCTGACCTACAACGAAGACGCTTGTTTTTCCCTCACTAAGTTTGACGGTACGGCGATCACGATTTAACTTTTTTCTGGAAATTGGAAGAGTTTTTTCAGTGAAGCTCCCCTTTCACCTGCATCTAGGCACTCAAACTCAGATAATTCTTTACAATTTCCAAAATCCGTTCGGCTGCATGGCCATCTCCAAAGGGATTAATCGCCGTGGCCATTGTCTCATAAGCACTAGGTTTACTCAATAACTGACTGGCTGTTGTGACAATCCGCTCAGGATTAGTTCCAACTAATTGAGCGGTTCCTGCTGCAATCGCTTCCGGTCGTTCGGTGGTTTCGCGCAAGACTAATACTGGCTTACCTAAACTGGGTGCTTCTTCCTGCAATCCTCCAGAATCGGTGAGCAGAAGATAACAACGGGCGATCGCGCCAACTAATTCTGCATAATCTAACGGTTCGGTTAAAAATACGCGAGGATGGCCACCTAAAAGCGCTTGTAACGGTTCTCTAACCGTAGGATTACGATGTAGGGGTAACAGTAAAGCGGTATCAGGAAATTTATCCAATAGCTGCAAAAATCCTTGAGCAATATCCCGCAACGGTTCTCCCCAATTTTCCCGGCGGTGAACGGTTGCTAAGAGGACTCGGTACTTCTCCCAATCCAAGTTCTTCACCTCACAGGGAGGTTGGCGTTGCGCTACGGTTAGCAAAGCATCTATTACTGTGTTACCCGTGTGATAAATTTGCCCCACAATTTTAGACTGTTGCAAATTTTCTACTGCTAGGGGTGTAGGAGCAAAGTTTAACTGTGCTAGCTGAGAAATCAAGCGTCGATTGGCTTCTTCGGGATAAGGATTAAACAAATCATCCGTACGCAATCCCGCTTCTACATGGCCAACAGGAATTTTTTGGTAAAACGCGGCTAAGGTGGCGGCAAATGCAGTGGTCGTATCCCCTTGCACAATCACCAGCTTCGGCTCAAGCGTTTGAAATATGGTTTCTAGTCCCTGCAAACTCCGGCAAGTAATATCTGTTAGGGTTTGCTGCGCTTGCATGATTTCTAAATCCTGGTCAGCGCTTAACTCAAATAACTGCATGACTTGTTCAACCATCTCTCGATGCTGACCGGTCAGAATGACATGAGTCTTAAAGGCAACACATTGCCGGAACTGTTGGATAACTGGTGCCAGTTTAATCGCCTCGGGACGAGTTCCAAGGGTAATGCAAATGGGAATTGGAGATGGAGACATGAAGAATCATTAAATAGCACGTTATTCACTGAGCCAGCACAGGAGTAAGTTTTTCCTTAGCTGGACTTTAGCGTTTCACTTCTTAATAATCCTATAGCCTTAGCCCCACAGAATTTAAACATGAAAAAACCCGGTTTTTACCGGGCAGCAAAACTGTTGTATTCAAAACTTAATCATTGCACTCAAGCTTGAGCAACAGTCGCTCGAAACTTCCCCGATATTTACCGCACTGAATCACAAGTTAATGGGCATGCGGCATAAATTGATTTATCCAGAGCATGAGGTTCGCCATGCAGCCAGTTGAGCCAATGTACTTCATTCGGGTGAATCCCTTTGAGCGACAGGATTGCTGCACCAACTACAACGGTTAAAACATTAATTCCAATTAAACTACCAGCTACGAGCAGAACGCCATTTACAGGTAATACTGATTGCAAGGCGATCGCCAAAAAAGCACCAACGGTAGCCATCAATACAATCAACGGAAACCCAACAACCAGTAGGCAAACTGCCAACGTAAACGTCCAAATTAAAAAGCTTTTCAGCGTTACTAAACTGTCGTTTTTCCTTAAATTCTCACGATTGGTTAATTGCATGAGTTTTCCTCCTTATGATGATTAAAAAACAATTTACTGAAAACCCTTTAGAACAATTCTCTAAATAAAATTGAGAGGGGTGAAAATCAGTATAGAGAAACTCTCCAAGATAATGAGCTTATATTCAAAAAAATTTACACTCAAGGGGAAACATTTATGTCTCAAAATCGTTACAAAAATTTCCTTTCAATCACACAACAGAATGGTTCATCTTCCCTTTGGCAGAACTATTGATTTATTTACGTTTACAGATTCTAAGGTCAATCATCCCCGTTGGAAAATTCTAGAAAAAGGGTAAACACAGAAAAAGAGGCGGATTTCACTTTACAATTCTTATAATTTGACGAGAATTTTCTCATAATTTCACCTAGCCACGCTTGAGGATAAATTCTAGTGATTGAGAGCTTTTAGGCGTTTTGCTCCACAGCCGCTAAATTAGAATGGGCAATCTAAGATGGTTGAGAGGGAATGCTAACGAACTCTAAAGTTTGGGAAGACTATAGATATAGTTTGTAAAAGCACTTCTCCTAGCTAACTTGGGATTGAAATATGACAGACGAAAAGCGCCGTCCAATTTCACCGCCGCCACCGCCACCGGCTCCTCCAGCCTCACAAATGCGTCCGGCTAGTGCTGGGACAGCCGCCGGAGCAACACATCGTCCGCCCGCACAAACCGTACCCATGTCTTCAGGGGTTAAGTCCTCTAGTCCGGGAGTTGGTGCATCTCGTCCTGCTCCCCCACCCCCACCCCCATCGGGAAATAAGTCTCGCATGCCAGCACGGAGTACCGGGCCTTCGCCTGGACATCCCACCTTGGCACAGCTCATTCAATACGCCTATGACAAGGGGTATTCTGACGTTCACCTCGGTGTCCGAGAAACACCTCGTTACCGAAATCGGGGTGAAATGGAACTCACCGATCATCCAGAGACTGACCAAGCCACGTTTATGAGTTGGTTGCGGGAAGTACTCACGGATGAAGAAATTCGTCGCTTTCAAGACCACCTAGAATTTGATGGAGCAGCCGATTACGAATTTGCCAGGGTTCGTATCAATATTTTCGATTCGATTCGCGGGCCTGGAATGGTACTGCGGTTAATCCCCAAAACGATTTTGACGATCGAACAGCTACGACTGCCCCTCGTTTTGAAAGATATTTGCCATTATCACAAGGGTTTAATTTTGGTGACAGGGCCGACGGGTTCTGGTAAGTCCACGACACTAGCTGCAATGGTGGACTACGTAAATAAAGAGATGCCCAAACACATCATCACCATCGAAGACCCAATTGAATTTGTGCATCAAAGCCGCAAAGCCTTGATTCGTCAACGGGAAGTGGGCATCCATACCCTGAAATTTGACCATGCTTTAAAGGCTTCTTTGCGCGAAGACCCGGATGTGATTCTAGTCGGGGAAATGCGGGACAAAGAAACGGTGAATACAGCACTCAAAGCGGCTCAGACCGGTCACTTGGTGATGGGAACCCTGCACACCAACAGTGCCATCAAAACGTTGGAGCGGATTTTCACGCTCTATAGTGCGGAGGAACAACCAGCGCTGCGGGTGGCGATCGCAGAATCCCTAGTCGCCATTGTTGCTCAAGGGTTGTGTCGGACGACCGATGGTAAGCGTGCGGCTTTCCACGACATTTTACTGAACACCGAGACGATTAAAGACTATATCCAGAAAGGTAAATACGACGAAATTGCCTCACTCATGGAGGAGGGTGAATATGACGGTATGATCACCATGAATAAATCTCTGTTTAATCTCTATCAGGAAGGACGCATTACGGAAGAAACCGCACTAGAAATGTCGCCCACTCAAAATGAAATGGCGATGATGCTACGCGGCCGAATTTAGTCCGCTTGGCAGAAATTCTCCAGCTTGTAAACTTGGTTCATGAGGGGATAATCACAGGTTAGTGGTTTCCCCTCGATACAATAAAAGGGCGGGGAGTTGAGCAAGAACCATTAAAAAATTGTGAGAGTACGATTTTTTTGAGCTTCCTCAACCCCCACATTTGATTTTTGCTCCAGTTCAACGTTAGTCCTTGAAATCTCACAAACCACTCTTCCCCCAGTTATTTAAGGGTATCGCTTTGTTTACACCGGGGGGAGACATAATTTATTGTATTGACCCTAGTAAACAGGGACATTGGCATCTGCATCTTTGTATGGCTCTGCAAGAAATGTTGGGGTTATCAGAGCCGCCTCATTTTTTAGTGCCTGCCTATACTGCAACGATTGATCGGTGGCTCGATCCGAGGACGCGACAATTAAGGACATCGGCAGAAATATATCCTTTGGTTCGACACCATCAAGCCTTACTTAATGCCGTCTTTGGCACGGTCAACATGGTTTGGCAACTTGCTCCGTGTCAAGAGGGATTGTGTGATTTGATGGTGGTAGAAACCTATCGCCATCAATTTCCTCAACTCTGGGAAGACCATGACTTAGTTGTGCGCTTTGATCGTACAGAGCAGTTTTCTTATACTTATCCAGATAGTTACCCTAGCCTAAGGCGTAAGGAGGCATCTGTCACAACCCTTCAAAACACAATGAACAGGTTTGATGAATCCATCTTGTCTGATATGGAAGTTACAAGCTCAGACGTGGATGTGTCTGCAAAGCAGGATACAATCACGCAGCAGGATAGAGTGCCAAATGAATCCAGTTCTACTCCTTCTAACTCTGTTAGCGTAATATCGAATACGGATACATCATTGCCACTAACGAATACTCTTGGTGTGAGCGATAGCGTGATGCAAGGCAGTAGCAGCAATGAAGCAGCAGAGCATGAAGACCTACAGGGGGCTGATTTGGAGCTAGCCGCTAGTGGTACTAGCCCAAGGGACGTAATCGCAGAAACGGTCAATGATCGTGTTCCTGCCACTGACGATACTCTTGAGCAGGTTACTCCACCCTTACCGCCAGCACGAACAACATCCCACAGCGACTCCAACGGAATTTTGCCTGATTCGCAATCCCAATATGCTCAAGGCTACGTTTTGCGCTTGTTTGTATCAGGACACAGTGCTGCAACCGAGCATACACTCATGAGCTTGCATCAGCTTTTAGAGACTTCTCTGCGTTTTCCCTATACCCTCAAAGTGATCGATGTGTTCAAACACCCCGATCAGGCCGAGATGAATCAAATCTCCGCTACACCCACGCTGCTGAGAGTATGGCCTGAGCCCATTCGGCGTATTGTAGGTGATTTGACTGATTCTGAACGGATATTACGAATTCTGGCGACACCTGAAAGCTAAGCAATTCGCAATTCACAATTAGGGAATCGATTGCTAGTCAGCCTTTAGACATCTTCAGAAATTAGAGTGTTGGTATACAGACATCTGGAGCACACAAACTGGGAAACTTGAGAGTTGTGACCTCAAGGGTATCGAGAGAAACCCGGCGAATGGCGTGATTATTTGTATCAGCAATATAAAGTTGAGCAGCAATTGCACTTAAGCCCGAAGGTTCACAAAAGCGAGCCTGGATGCCTTGAGCATCTTGATGACCAGCAATTCCATCTCCTATTAGAGTTAGACAACTACCATTGCGGGGGTCAACCCGTTTGATTTTGTGATTATAGGTATCAGCGACCCAAAGATAATTTTGGGTATATTCAACGCCTAGACAGTGCTGGAGTCTGACTTGAGTCCCGTCCCCATCGACATCGCCAAAACCAAAGAGGTCCCCACTCCCGCAAACGGTTCGCACAGGCAAATCCTCCACTAAACCCACACCTCGGATTGAGCTAGCTTCACTATCGGCCACATATAATTCACGACCATCTGTAGTCAAACCACTAGGTTGAGCAAAAGCTGCCTCATTGCGTGTACCATCAATGCAAGCTTCAGCCCCTGTCCCAGCATAGGTAGTCACAATATCGCTATCGAGACACATTTCCCAGATTTGGTGAGGCCCTGCCATAGCAATGAAAAGGCGATCGCCTACAATCTGTAAATCCCAAGGAGAATTCAAGGCCGTTTCCAACGCCTTGCCGCTATGAGGACGAATGTGATGGCTTTGTTCACCCGTCCCAGCCAGGGTTGTTACCTGCTGCTTCTCCAAGTCCACAACACGCAGGCTGTGGTTTTCCGTATCCGCCACATAAAGCCGTTGATTTTCGGTATCCAGCGCCATACCTTGAGGTGCCGAAAATTGAGCTTCCGAGAAGCCACCATCAGCTAACCCCGCTTTTCCCGTGCCAATGATGTGTAACACCTCACCCTCTAGAGTTGTTACCACAAGACGGTGATGCCCAGAGTCTGCAATAAATAAGCGCTGGCCTGATTCATCCGCTAACACCTTACCGGGGAAAGCAAGGGGTGTGGTGAGAGGTTGTCGCTGCTTCTCCAAGGTATGAACAATTTCATTGAGATTGATGGTTCCTTTGGCTTGATGTTCGCCGATTAACGAGTCAATCAATTGCTCTAAAATGTCTCGATTTCCCTCACCAGCTAGGTAGCCAATCACATATCCTTGGGGGTCGATAACTGTAACGGTTGGCCAAGCCTTGACTGCATATTGTTGCCAGACGTGGAAATTATTATCTACTACAACAGGATGCTCAATATCGTAACGAAGGATGGCTTGACGGATGTTTTCCGCTTCTTTTTCCTGGTCAAATTTAGCTGAATGTACACCAATAACGGTCAGGCTGTCTTTGTACTTATGTTCCAAATATTTGAGGTCTGGTAGGACATGGAGGCAATTAATGCAGCAGTACGTCCAAAAGTCCAGAATCACCACTCGCCCTTTTAACTCCTGAAGAGATATGGGATGGTCGGTATTGAACCAGGTTTGGTTTTGGGGAAGTTCTGGTGCTCGGACGCGAGGCGTCATTGTTACTGTTTCCTTAAATTCAGCATGGATTGGATTGAATGCAAGAATTTTGCATGGCTTATCATTCCATCGCTCACATTTCAACCTCTAGTTGACACTTCTTTACCTTAGCGAATATCGGCTGTGTATCTAAATTTGCAGAATCTAGATGGACTCTCCAGCCCGTTCCACAAAGTATGCTAGCCATCAATTTGCACATATTGCACATAAATGCCCGACAGCCTATTGGACTTCTTGTTCTAAGAACTCATCCGTGGCTTGGGAATCAGCCGTCGGAGATTCCGAGACTGGAGTAGGTGCAGGTTCCGGCTGAAAATCTTCTAGAGTTGGTGTTTCTACGATTTCTGGTAATGTTGGCGGCAACTCCGAATTAGTCGTCTGTTTCGGTGGCGCAGGCTGTATGGGTCTAATCGGTACGGGTGTAATCACTGGGGGCATTTCGATGTCCTCTTCGGATGCTTCGGGTTCAGGCGTAATGTCTGGTTCCTCAACAGCAGTCGGAGGTTCACTGGGGATGACTAACTCTTCAGGTGCTGGTACAGGTTGAGGTCTTTCCGGTTCCACCATTGGTTCTGTTGACGGAGTTTCTAATCCATCGGGTGCAGTAAGCGTCTCACTCGGTGCAGCACTGGGACGGCGGAAACGGTTAAACAAACCTTTCACCCCTGTTTTTTCAGGGGTTTCGGGAGGAATAGGGGGAGTTTCCTCGGTGGGAGTCATCTCCTCGATAGGAGTTGGAGATTCAATCGGAGTGGGTAAAACTTCAGGTTCAAGCGCCTGTTCTGGTTCTTCGGGTTCCACCAATGGTGTAGGCGTAGGAACCTCAGGTTCTGTAACTTCGGGTGTAGGACTCGGTGCAGCACTGGGACGGCGGAAACGGTTAAAGAATCCTTTCCACCCTGTTTTTTCAGGGGTTTCGAGAGGAGTAGGGGAAGTTTCCTCGGTGGGAGTCGTTTCCTCGATAGGAGTTGGCGATACCTCCGGTTCTGGTATGGGAATTGATTCAACCGGTGGAGTCGGTTCTTCTAACGGTGCTTCAAGTTCAGGAATCGGTGCTTCTTCAGGTACTTCTTCAACCGGAGGAACAACCGAGGGAATCGGTTCTGGTGTGACGGTTGGAGTGGGGGAGGGACTAGGA
Source organism: uncultured Microcoleus sp. (assembly GCA_964588805.1). GTDB lineage: Bacteria > Cyanobacteriota > Cyanobacteriia > Cyanobacteriales > Coleofasciculaceae > CAZPRJ01. The sequence goes on from CAZPRJ010000008.1 coordinate 126,522, forward strand.
ACTGGTACTACGGGAGGCGAGGGCATGGGTGCGGGTGGTGCCTCATAATTGGGGCTAACTATCCCACGCGCTGCCTCGACAGAAAGTTCACCTCGTACTAACTTCGATAGGGTATCTGTCCCTTTAGGTTCGTATTCAATGAGTCTGACTGTATTGTTGAAAACATTTTGTACAGGGTTGCCCTGTTCGTCCAGAAACTCTAGCTTCACCCAGTTTTTACCTGGCTTAAATCCTTGGAGATAAACGGGTTGCCAACGATCTAGTACAAAACTTTCTCCATTGATGGTGGCGCGAATACGCCAATCTGGGATGTCATCGGTAGGATTTTCTTGCGCTACTAAATGCAGGGGAGCATTAGTCAGGTAGAAGTCGAGCATGATAGGCTCGGCTCCATAACTCCCTTTGGGGCGACTATAGGTTAACAAAGGGAGGTCAGGTTCAGGGTTGTTATCGCTACTTTGGGTAAAGACATGAAATGTGGTCTGAGCGTAGGCTCCTTCGTTTTTGAAGCTCTCGTGCCAGGGACGGGAGGCAAACACCCGCAAGGTATGAGTTCCAGGAGATAAATCTTCAAAGACTAGGGGTTGATTGATGTCATAGACCGCTTGGTAGGGTTGGTTGTCGAGAATGACGTGTAAATGGGGACCCATCCCTAAACCTGAATCTTTGAAGATGGGTAAGTCTTGCACTTGGAAGTTAACCTCCACAGTTGTGTCTGTCACGACCTCATCTGGTTGAGGACTAATAATCGTGACTTGAGGTTGGTATGCTTCCAAGGCTTGGCTGAGTTGTTGTATGACCAAAGGCGGTGCGACTTCTGAAAGTTGCCCTGCCCTCTGTGTCTGGGCTGCCTGACCTTTTCCTGAGGGTGGGGTTGTAGCATTGGTTCGATTACCACATCCCGCCAGCCCTGATACCAGCATGGCTGCCATTAAGAAACAGAAAAGTCTGCTCACAGTTGTCCACCGGCGATTCCTACCCAAAACGCGATCTCCTTTTGTTTGCCACTTACCACCGGCAATCCATCTTAACCGAACCTGCCCATAGGAACTATAGCCGAAAGTGGTTCTTTATCAGTGACCCTTTATTTTATTGGTGATGCTAATTAACCTGTCCGATGAGTTCTACAAATATAGTTTGTTTCTATGAAGATTATTGGTTGGAGTAAGGATGGAATTTTACTAGGTTCAACGGTAACAAAATTAGCGCTAGGTTGCGCTTCTAGATGGCTTTGATATTCCTCCTTTCTGAGATATAGCTCGGGCAATTATTGTGTTTTGTAAATTTTAAGTCAATTCCTCTTGACTTTTTTCAGGGTACTTTTGCTCTAAAAGTAAACTAGCCGTTGGTTTGCTCATATTTGAATTATTGTTAAGCTTATCCAAAGAGTTTCGGAAGCTGGTCATATCATCAACTAGAGAACGCATTCCCGGTAAACTATGTTCAAGCGGGAACTGCGATTCCCCAGGAAAGCCGTAATACATCATTACGAGTTCTTTCCACTGCAAAAACACCACACTCCCCCTTCGGAGTATTTTTCGTTCCTTGTCTAGAGAGGAGATTCCTCATGACAATCAGCCCTCCTGAGGGAGAGCGTAAGGTTAGGGTTGTAGTTGATAAAGACCCGGTGCCTACTTCGTTTGAGAAGTGGGGTAAGCCAGGTCACTTCGACCGCACCCTGGCTAGGGGACCAAAGACCACAACATGGATTTGGAACCTTCACGCTCTCGGTAATGATTTCGATAGTCATACCAGTGACCTAGAAGACGTATCTCGCAAAATCTTTAGCGCTCACTTCGGTCACTTGGCTGTCATTTTTGTCTGGTTAAGCGGCATGTATTTTCATGGCGCTCGGTTTTCCAACTACGAGGCTTGGCTAAGTGATCCGACGAACATCAAGCCAAGTGCTCAAGTGGTTTGGCCTATTGTGGGTCAAGGTATTTTAAACGGTGATGTGGGTGGCGGATTCCACGGCATTCAAATCACCTCTGGATTCTTCCAGCTTTGGCGTGCTGCTGGTTTCACCAACACATTCCAGCTTTACTGCACGGCGATTGGCGGCCTGGTTATGGCAGCCCTGATGCTGTTTGCGGGTTGGTTCCACTACCACAAGCGGGCTCCTAAGCTGGAATGGTTCCAAAACGTGGAATCCATGATGAACCACCACCTCGCTGGTTTGCTGGGATTAGGTTCCCTAGGTTGGGCGGGTCATCAAATCCACGTTTCGTTGCCCATCAACAAGCTGTTGGATTCAGGCGTGGCTCCGGCGGACATTCCTTTGCCGCACGAGTTCATCTTGGATACCAGCAAGATGGCGGAACTATTCCCTAGCTTTGCCGAAGGGTTGAAGCCGTTCTTTACGCTGAACTGGGGTGTGTATGCTGACTTACTCACGTTCAAAGGTGGCTTGAACCCGATCACAGGCGGCTTGTGGTTGACTGATACCGCACACCATCACGTGGCGATCGCTGTTCTGTTCATCATCGCTGGCCACATGTACCGGACGAACTGGGGCATTGGTCACAGCATGAAGGAAATACTAGAGAACCACAAAGGTCCCTTCACGGGTGAAGGCCACAAGGGTCTCTATGAAACCTTAACCACGTCTTGGCATGCCCAGCTCGCCATTAACTTGGCCATGATGGGTTCGTTGAGCATCATCGTGGCACATCACATGTACGCGATGCCTCCGTATCCGTATATCGCGACTGACTACCCCACGCAATTGTCTCTGTTTACCCACCATATGTGGATTGGAGGCTTCCTAATTGTCGGCGCTGGGGCACATGGCGCGATTTACATGGTGCGCGATTACGATCCAGCCATGCATCAAAACAACCTGTTGGATCGGGTCATCCGTCACCGCGATGCGATCATCTCTCATCTCAACTGGGTTTGCATTTTCCTAGGCTTCCATAGCTTCGGTCTGTACGTTCATAACGACACGATGCGGGCATTTGGTCGTCCTCAGGATATGTTCTCCGATACAGCGATTCAGCTTCAGCCGATTTTCGCTCAGTGGGTACAAAACCTGCATACCTTAGCACCTGGAAACACAGCTCCCAATGCCTTAGAACCCGTTAGCTATGCTTTCGGTGGTGGCATTGTGGCAGTCGGCGGCAAAGTGGCGATGATGCCCATTGCGCTGGGTACGGCGGACTTCTTAGTTCACCATATCCATGCCTTCACCATCCACGTCACCGTGCTGATTCTGCTTAAAGGTGTTCTGTTTGCTCGTAGCTCTCGTTTGATTCCCGATAAGGCAAATTTGGGCTTCCGCTTCCCGTGTGATGGTCCAGGTCGGGGTGGCACCTGTCAGGTATCCGGTTGGGACCATGTGTTCCTCGGCCTGTTCTGGATGTACAACAGCCTCTCGATTGTGATTTTCCACTTTAGCTGGAAGATGCAATCGGATGTGTGGGGAACAGTCGCGCCAGATGGCACAGTTTCTCATATCACAGCCGGTAACTTTGCTACCAGTGCGATCACAATCAACGGTTGGTTGCGTGACTTCCTGTGGGCGCAAGCCTCTCAGGTGATCACATCCTATGGAACTGCCCTATCCGCCTACGGTCTGCTGTTCTTGGGCGCTCACTTTGTTTGGGCATTCAGCCTAATGTTCCTGTTCAGTGGTCGCGGCTACTGGCAAGAACTGATCGAATCCATTGTTTGGGCGCATAATAAACTAAAAGTTGCCCCATCAATTCAGCCTCGTGCTTTGAGCATCATTCAGGGACGGGCTGTCGGGGTCGCTCACTATCTCCTGGGAGGAATTGTCACAACGTGGTCGTTCTTCCTAGCGCGAATAATCGCGATCAGTGGATAACAGCTCTTTGAAGCGATAAAAAGTATAAAGTGGGACGTAAATATACGTGTCCTACCTGCCGTTGACCCCCTTGCAAACCTGGAACTTATGTTCCAGGGGGTCGCTCGGACAGAAAATGAGCAGCAACATAGCATAAGCCTCATGTGTCAGCGAGGAGGATTTCCTAAGACAGATGGCAACAAAATTTCCAAAATTTAGCCAGGACCTCGCTCAAGATCCGACCACACGTCGGATTTGGTACGGGATTGCCACGGCTCACGACTTTGAAACTCACGATGGCATGACCGAAGAAAATCTTTATCAAAAGATTTTTGCCTCTCACTTCGGTCACATCGCAATCATTTTCCTGTGGACCTCTGGCCTCCTGTTCCACGTCGCCTGGCAAGGTAACTTTGAACAGTGGATTAAAGATCCATTAAATGTCCGTCCCATCGCCCACGCGATTTGGGACCCCCAATTCGGCGCACCAGCCGTAGAGGCGTTTACTCAAGCTGGTGCAGCAAATCCTGTTGATATTACTTATTCCGGTGTCTACCACTGGTGGTTCACCCAAGGAATGCGAACCAATGGTGATTTATACCAAGGTGCGATATTCCTGCTGCTGTTGTCTGCGCTCTTCCTGTTTGCAGGCTGGCTACACTTGCAACCCAAGTTCCGCCCCAGCCTGTCTTGGTTTAAGAGTGCAGAACACCGCCTGAACCACCACTTGGCAGGTCTGTTTGGTGTTAGCTCCTTGGCTTGGGCAGGTCACTTGATTCACGTTGCGATTCCCGAATCTCGGGGTCAGCATGTGGGTTGGGATAACTTCCTGTCCGTCAAGCCTCACCCTGCAGGCTTAGGCCCATTCTTCACCGGTAACTGGGGTGTGTATGCCCAGAATCCCGATACTGCGGGTCATATGTTTGGTACTTCTGAAGGCGCAGGTTCTGCAATCCTGACCTTCTTGGGTGGTTTCCATCCCCAAACCGAATCCCTGTGGTTGACGGACATGGCTCACCACCACTTGGCGATCGCAGTGATTTTCATCATTGCCGGTCACATGTACCGCACCAACTTCGGCATTGGTCACAGCATCAAAGAAATGCTCAATTCCAAAGCCGGTCTAGTGGGTGGCAAGAGTGAAGGCCAGTTCAACCTGCCTCACCAGGGTCTGTATGACACCATGAACAACTCCTTGCACTTCCAGCTAGCTTTTGCTCTGGCAGCGCTCGGTGTCATCACCTCCTTGGTGGCGCAACACATGTATTCGATTCCTCCTTACGCCTATATGGCGAAGGACTTCACCACCCAAGCAGCGCTTTATACTCACCACCAGTACATTGCTGGCTTCATCATGGTGGGTGCGTTCGCTCACGGTGCGATCTTCCTGGTTCGGGACTACGACCCTGAAACCAACAAAGGGAACGTCTTGGATCGGGTACTGCGTCACAAAGAAGCGATTATTTCGCACTTGTCTTGGGTTTCTCTGTTCCTAGGCTTCCACACCTTAGGGCTGTATGTTCACAACGATACCGTTGTGGCGTTCGGAACCCCTGAAAAGCAAATCCTGATCGAGCCGGTGTTTGCTCAGTTCATCCAAGCTGCTCACGGTAAAGTGTTGTATGGCATGGATGTGCTGTTGTCCAATCCCGACAGCATCGCTACCACAGCTTGGCCGAACTACGGTAATGTTTGGTTACCCGGTTGGTTAGATGCCATCAACAATGGTACGAACTCACTGTTCTTAACAATTGGCCCTGGCGATTTCTTGGTTCACCATGCGATCGCACTCGGTCTGCACACCACCACCTTGATTCTGGTCAAGGGCGCGTTGGATGCTCGCGGTTCTAAGCTGATGCCGGATAAGAAAGACTTCGGCTATGCCTTCCCCTGCGACGGCCCCGGCCGTGGCGGCACCTGCGATATCTCCGCTTGGGACTCTTTCTATCTCGCCATGTTCTGGATGCTCAACACCATTGGTTGGGTTACCTTCTACTGGCACTGGAAGCATCTGGGTATTTGGCAAGGCAACGTTGCTCAGTTCAATGAGTCTTCGACTTACCTCATGGGCTGGTTGCGCGACTACCTCTGGCTGTATTCCTCTCAGCTCATCAACGGGTACAACCCGTATGGTATGAACAATCTGGCGGTCTGGTCTTGGATGTTCCTCTTCGGACACCTGGTTTGGGCGACCGGTTTCATGTTCCTGATTAGCTGGCGTGGATATTGGCAAGAGTTGATTGAAACTCTGGTTTGGGCACACGAGCGCACTCCTCTGGCGAACCTAATTCGTTGGAAGGACAAGCCGGTTGCTCTGTCCATCGTTCAAGCTCGCTTGGTTGGTCTAGCTCACTTTACAGTTGGTTATGTTCTGACCTATGCGGCGTTCTTGATTGCCTCGACGGCTGGTAAGTTCGGTTAATGAGAGTAACTGAATCCTAGTTTTTGTAGGTAATTAATGTTAAATCCCCTGCCTTCGGGTGGGGGATTTTTTAATAGGAATGATTGAGTTTTCAAGATAGGTAAGATGCCTGTCCCACAAGAGAAGATTTAGATTTAAATGTTCCATTTAACTTACAAACTTACAAGTTGATGATTATTCCATTTCTTGTGGGGTGGGCATCTTGCCCGCCTCTTACTTATAGGCGTTACTTAATAGCAGGCGAGACGCCTGCTCCACAAGAGTGGATGTTGAAATTTTTTTGAGCCAAACTAGAAAAAGTGTTAATGATTACCTTTTTTAGGATTAGTCGTATCAGGGCACTATTTTTGTTTAATCTACAATCTCACAATGACAAGTAATCACGAACTAGTTGGCAGAGCGTTGGGGCTGCTATGTCAGGGCTTGTACCCCTACGTTGAACAGAAAATGCGTTCTAGATACAGTCAGCAATGGACTGTGCAGGCAATGCTCTATGTGCCGCAAAGCCCTAGCCTACAGCTCACTGTTGCACAAATTTTACAACAAGATGTTTCAGCTCTACTGAGGGTGATGATCGGTAAGTGGACAGTAGTATTCAGAAACACTCTTGGCCAAGCTGAACGCGCTCTGGTTAGTGAGCTACTGGACATTCGTAATAAATGGGCGCACAACCATACATTTCCTGCTAATTATGATGATACCTATCGTGCTCTTGACAGTGCAGAGCGACTTCTCAGAGCCAATGCTATAGGTGCCTCAACACAAGCAAGCCATGTTAACGAACTTAAGAGAGAAATCGAAAGAAATGGAAGCGAAACCAGCGTTCGCAAAATGCGTACAATCGCGATTCATGCTGCCAAGGGAGGCGTGGGTAAAACTACTTTAGTCGTGAATCTTGCCTATGAACTCGCAAAGAAAGGTAAACGAGTTTTAGTTGTTGACTTGGATGATTCAGCGAATACCAGCCTCTTGTTGGGAGTTAATAAAGCTGAGGAAATTGAACAGGCTGACAACTTAGAGGAAATTGAGAGAATTTTACATTCGTTTGATGACAGAAAAGAATTGATAGATTTTTTGATTGAATCCCCGAAAAAAGATTTTGATGGTGAAAACTACCTATACCCTAGTATTTTGTTTAACAAGTACTTAAAGGAAAATAATTATCAGGGTAAGATTAGCATAATACCTAGTAGTTATAGAACAAAAGCTCAGGATATCGTTGCTGTACCCAACGCTTTTAATAGGCTTGAATTAGGGCTTAGAACTATATCTGATAAATACGATTTTGTAATTATTGATACGCCTCCCAGTAGCGATGTTATTAGCTACAACGGATTATACGCAGCCCAATACTGGTTAATTCCATCTCAGATGGAGTATCTTTCAATTTATGGCATATTGAATCCAGTAAAAAAAGCACAACCAGTTCAAAAGAAGACCAATCAAGAGCGTGGCAATATTATTGGTATAGTCCCGATGATGACAGAGCCTACACTTAAACTTCACAAAAAAATTAGAACGCTAGTAGAAAACACGTTTCCGGATATTGAAGTTTTTTCTAATGTCAAGCGTTCCACCCATGTAGGAATGGCTTTATCCTTTCGCCAACCTGTATCGGTTTATTCTCAGCAAAATAATCAGGTTCCTAGTGAAATCGGTAATATGTTCTCTAAAATTACTGATGAATTGTTGAGACGAATTGAAGAAATTGACAAGAAAAAAAGTAAATAAAATGGCAGAATTATACGATGAGCTTGAAACTAGACCCTATCTTCTCTATCTGAATCAAATTATTATTCCTGAAGTAAGTTCAGAACTTCCAGAAGCTGAGATTAATAAGATTGCTGAAAGTTTGGGACACAATAAAATTAACTTGGCTCTTCCTCTAGCTTGCCTTACTGAGGAAGAAGACCAGTATCAATTACTCACTGGGTTACCAATTTACCAAGCGGCTGAGGCTGCCAAAGTTCAGAAAATTTGGGTATTTCTTATTGCTAAGAAGCAACCACAGGCAGAGGAAGCTCTTGAGCAATTTCTTTTACAGTCAAGACTCAATCAAAGAGTAGCGGAGGCTCCTCCTAGAGAAGAAATAGCTGAGACTCAGGCAGAGGAAAAAGTTACTAAACCTCAAGGCAAAGAAACAGTAGTCGCAACTCAAATTGAGATAGCAGTAGAGGAACCTCAAGAGTTTAAAGAGTTTTTTAAATTCATTAATGATGCAAATTCTGACCTAAAATCAATCTCTGGGATTGGCAAAGAATATGCAAAAAAAATTGCAGATCAACGCCCTTATATGTCTCTGGAGGATATGCGAAACAAGCTTGGTTCTAAGGCACCTGTGAAGAAGTGGTTAAAGGCATATCAGCAGAAGCAAAGTTAAAGTGAAGAGGGCGGTAAAGATGTCCACCCCGAACTTAATTAGTTATATCAAACTCAGTATAAAATCAGCGATCGCCCTGGATTAGCCCAATCAAAATTTGCATGAGTTGTTCCAAGTCATCCGGAACACGATAAAGAGTTATATCTTGAATAATTTGATGGTTTTGGGTATCTAAGCGTCCAAATCGCCAAACATCCCCTATAGTCACAGCACCATATAAATTAGTCTGTTCTTCTGCTTGTGCTAGAGCAATGAGTTCTACCGCTAACTGAGTAAAACCTTTTGATAAATCATCATTTTTTGCTTCAATCACTAAAAAGGTATTTTCTCGACGTAGCAGATAATCTAAATTACCCTTAAGCCAATTATTGACGATTAAAGAATATTCAATCCGGATTTGACATTGACAAAATCTAGCGGCTTCCAGTAGTACCGGAAATACAAGTGCTTCCCGGCGAGCAGCTTCATTGCTAAGGTTAATTAATAACAATGTCTCTTCTAAACGTTGCTTGAGTTCTGGTAGTCGCTCTGGTATTGCTGACGCAATGGGTAATGAGAGTCGCGATCGCGTGAGTGAATAGCCAAACTCCGCCAGGATTTCGTCTGCCTCATAAGGCATTTCAAAGTAAGAGCGAAAGGTGTAGGATTGACCTTCCTGTAGGATTTTGTTTGGCATCGCTCATTTACCATTCTAAAAAATCAGCTTCACCTTTAATGAAATCGCTTTACCCCAAAAACAGCTTATACGCCGGATTCTTATTTTCATCCCAATAGCGATAACCCAATGTATCGAGAAACGCCTGCCACTCTTCCATCTCATGGGGAGGTACTTGCATTCCTACCACAATTCGCCCATAATCTGCTCCATTGTTGCGGTAGTGAAATAAACTAATATTCCAATTAGGACTCATGGAACTGACAAATTTCATCAAGGCACCCGGACGTTCGGGAAATTCAAACCGATAGAGTAATTCATGGTGCGCGAGAGGAGAATGTCCACCAACCATGTGCCGTAGATGCATTTTCGTTAGTTCATCATCGGTTAAATCCAAGGTTTTGAAACCACAACCTTCAAATGCTTCAGCCATTTTTGCGGCGTCAGCACGGTTTTGAATTTGCACACCGACAAAAATATGGGCTTCTTTTTCGTCAGCAATGCGATAGTTAAACTCAGTAAGGTTGCGTTTGCCCATACAGTCACAAAACTTATGCAGACTGCCTGGTTCTTCAGGGATTGTGACAGCAAAGATAGCTTCGCGACGTTCGCCAAACTCTGCCCGTTCTGCGACAAAACGCAGGCGATCGAAGTTCATGTTAGCACCGCAGGCAACGGCAACTAAGGTTTCTCCCTGGATTTGTTCTCGTTCGGCGTAGGCTTTGGCGGCTGCGATCGCAAGTGCTCCGGCAGGTTCTAAAATCGATCGCGTATCTTCAAACACGTCTTTTATCGCCGCACAAGTGTCATCTGTATCCACCAGAATGATTTCATCGACATATTCCTGACACAAGCGGAACGTTTCTTCCCCCACTTCCCGCACCGCAACCCCATCGGCAAATAAGCCCACATTCGGCAAGCGCACCCGTTTCCCAGCTTTGAGGGATTGATGCATGGCATCGGCATCCACGGGTTCAACGCCAATAATCTTGATGTCGGGACGCAACCGCTTCACATACGCCCCAATCCCAGAGATTAATCCGCCACCGCCAATTGCTACAAAAATGGCATGGATGGGTTGCTGGTATTGCCGCAGAATTTCCATTCCGATGGTTCCCTGTCCGGCAATCACATGCGGATCGTCAAAGGGGTGAATAAAGGTTAAGCCCTTGTCTGCCTCCAGTTGACGGGCGTAGGCATAGGCATCGTCGTAGGTATCCCCATGCAACACCACCTCTCCCCCACGGGCTTTAACGGCGTCTACCTTAACCTGGGGTGTGGTTACGGGCATGACGATAATCGCTTGCGTTCCTAGCTGACGGGCAGCAAGGGCGACTCCTTGGGCATGGTTTCCGGCAGATGCAGCAATGACGCCCTGTGCCAGCAAATCCGGCGGCAGTTGCGCCATTTTGTTGTAAGCACCCCGCAGTTTGAAGGAAAAGACGGATTGCATATCCTCTCGCTTGAGCAGGAGTTTGTTATGGAGTCGTGCGGAGAGGTTTGGGGCGTATTCTAGGAGCGTTTCTTGGGCAACGTCGTAGACACGAGCCGTCAGGATTTGTACCAGGTAGTCGCAGAGCATGGGGTGAAGGGGTGAGCAGATGCGGGGTGTAAAGAAAATTTTACTTTACTGGTGGCTCTGAGATGTGGGGGTGAGGTGCGATCGCCTGCTCATTGGTATAGCCAACAGGCAAAGCCACCTTAACATTAATCTGCTTATTACTGAGTTAGTCTGGATATTAGGGTATAAAGCTATATGGCAGCGTGCTGAAAAACTTGGAGCAGTCGATGTGATAGTTGGAGCAGACATCAGAAAACTACCATCTTACGATCAACCACCCGTCACTGAAGTGGCTTGCAGCGTATTGTTTAACTCAATTGAGGGATTGCTTTCTCCTCATATTGGACTGCTGTGGCAAAGATTTCAGCCCGAATACCCATTTTGTGATGATGTTGCTCCGATAGCTCCCAGAATAGAAATCTTTGGTGAACAAGATATTGAGCCTATGGTGGAACTCACTAACATTCCACCACTGCCAAGAGTTTGGCTTATCAGTAATGATGGGACGAGAATTATCCAAATTCAGCGAGATCGATTTGTCCACAACTGGAGAAAGATTAGCCCAGAGAGTGAGTATCCAAGATATGGAACCCTTATCAAAGGGTTTCAAGAGCATCTGTCAAACTTTGATGCTTTCTTGGCAGAGGCTGAGCTAAAACAGGTTCAGCCACTTCAGTATGAGCTAACTTACGTTAATCAAATTCCACAGGGGGATGCTTGGTCAAACCTTGAAGATATTGGCAAAGTTTTTCCTGATTTTGCTTGGAAAGCAAATCCTCAGAGATTCCTTTCCTATCCTCAAAGTATTAGCTGGGCTACTGTTTTCGAGTTACCTGATGAACTTGGGAGATTACACGCATCAGTCAAGTACGCAGTTCTCAATAATTATCCAAGTCTTTTATTCGAGCTTACTGTGCGGGGAATAGGAAGCTATACTTCGCGGGAGGCATTGCAGAATTGGTTTGATATAGCGCATGAATGGATTGTGTATGCATTTGGTGACTTAACAGACGAGGAGATTCAAACAAAAATTTGGAAGCGGAGGTAGTAAGGCTATGACTGCAATTGTTTCCCAATTTGAAGAATTGGAGCGAAATCACGGAGAGTTAGAGACAACTTCAACAACTCTCATCAACCGAAAAGCCAGAAAGTTTCCTGGTCGTCCTATTGCAGTAGTTAGCTCTGTGCATTCGATAGCGCAAACTTCGGTTAAGAACCTTAGCACTGGAGCTAAAAGTTATTATCTTCCTCAAGGTCTTCAAAGCTTAGTGAGTATGTCTTTAATGCCTTGCTTATACCAACTTAGAACCATTGAGGAGCAACCAGAAAAGTTCGATGCTGATGATATAGCTGTACACACATTAGCACGACCTATTTCTGGGCAAAATATTGGTTTCGTTCAAGCTTCAGCAAGAGTAAGTCGTGGCAAATTTTTAACCCCTTCAACACAGTTATTATCGAAAAATCTTCCACGCTCACAAAATCAACTTCAAGATGTTGAGCTGTACGAAGAAAAACCTTTTTGGGGAGATGTTTTTACTGTATCGCACAAGCCCCAAGTTCTATTCTCAAAGGATATTGAAGTTAAAGTAAATGATCTACCAGATTGGAAGCCTCACATTGTGATTGACAGCTATTTCTTTGAAGATGATGATGAATGACCCCTGGTATGAAGTAGTGGATGCAAATACCAAGCTAACCCAAGGGGATAAGCTGCTACGCAGCTAAATTTAATAAACAGCGTTACCTTTATTTTTGATTTTCCGTTCCCATTTAATAATAAGTCCTCCTTCATTTAGTAAGTTATTTAACAATTCTTCTAGTTGTTCTACTGACTCAAATAATCTATGAGCTATATATTCTTTAGCCGAATGCCAAACCAGTTCAATCAAATTATAATCTGGACTATAAGGCGGCAAAAATTCCAGAATAATATTTGGCATCTCTGTTTCAATCTTTCTTAAAATATCTTGTCTTTTATGGAAACTAGCGTTGTCGAGAATAATAACGATTTTGGCTGAATCACTCGGGAACTTCTCAATTTTATTTCCTTGCTCTATCCATTCTTGTAAAAGGCAGTTATTCAAGAGTTTGATTTGCTGGTAGAATACCTCAGCATTTCCTTTTTTAATTACAAAGTTTATTCTCTTTTTGTCGTGATATCGCAATCCCCCCATAATATTGACTCTTCCTCTTCTTCTTTGTCCTGTTACTTTCTTTCTCTGACCTTTCTTCCCCCATGTTTTTCTTCTTATCACCCTTAAACTAAACCCACTTTCATCCCAAAACCATACTTGTAAACGTTCTGGATTAGCTTTAGTTATTCTTAAATATTCTAATAATTTTTCTTTAAATATCTGACGTTTCTCAGGATTTTGTTTGTCTTCTAGGCTGTACTTTGCCCAGAGGTAGACGTACTTTTTTCTTGATAATCTCCTCCTGACTTGAGAGCCACTTAACTTAATTCCTGTCACTTGCTCAAGGTGTGTTGCCAATCTTGCTGCTGTCCATCGCCCAAATTCATATCCGTATTCGGCTGGCTCTTTTTCAATTACTTCTAATAACAGTTTTTCATATTCTTCGGTTACTTTATGGAAGTTTCCTTCTCTTCTACCATCTAAAAAACTTTCTAAATTATCGGGGTCGCCGTGAACCGCCCAGTAAGCTACTGTTGGATAAGCAATATTTAAAAACTTGCTGATTTCTTGGTAAGTTTTTCCATCATTCATCAACAAGAGTATAAGTACTTTCTCTCTTACATAAGGATTGTCATGCTCTTTTAACGTTTTTAGTAGGCGTTCTTTTTGTTCTTGAGAAAGATGATTTTTTGCCGGCATATGTGGCTAAAAACAGTTTAATACTAATTTTGTATTATACAATCAAGCTGCGTAGCAGCTTATTATTTTAAGCTGTCCTGTGGTTGTTTGGGATTCCAATCCTATTCCACTAGGAGATAATCAAGAAACTGAAACTTTGAAATCAGCAGTTAAAGCAATTAAAGCTGATGTCTTGGTGATGACCCAAGCTTGCGATCTTGAAAACAACAAAGTAAAGAATGTCATCCTCTGCCCGCATTTATCAATAGAAGAATATAAGAAACGCTGGGAGGAGACCATGCAGAAAAACGGTCAATCAACAAATTCAAAAGCATGGGGCAAGTTTTGTGATGGTATTAAAAATGGTTATATCTGGAACCTTGCGATGTTAAATGAGGGAAGTATAGAAGAACTAAATCTGACTCATCGTGTGGTTGACTTTCAGGACGTATACACTATACCGCGTAATTTTCTTGAGTCTCTGTTACAGAGAAGAAGACAACCCAGACTTCGTTTACGCCCTCCGTATCGTGAGCATTTGTCACAAGCTTTTGCTAGGTTCTTCATGCGAGTAGGTCTTCCTATGGGAGTAACAAAGGTTTGGTAGACTAATAGCATTTATTACCAGGAAAGCGTACAGGTAATTATTTTGACAAAATAATCATAAATCAGGTGAGATTATGTCTGTTTTATGCCAGATTGCACAAGTTGATAATGAAAAACAGTTCATGGAGTATGTGAAAAAGTATAATCGACCACCATATCCTGGCGGAGGTTGGGGTCGATTCTATAGTGAAGTTCCTGCCATTGGCACAACGCTACAGATTGATTGGAGTGATTACGAATCAGAGAATAACGTTCCCTTGCCTGAACGTTACGAAAAGGATCGAGAAAGACCGTCAGATTACTGTAGAGTCATTCATCATCATCGACATTTAGTACCAAAGCCTGAGTGGTACAACATAGATACCAGTGATGAAATTCATCGTGGTTTAAATATAGGACATCATGCCGTTATTTTATGTGTTGTCTATGTTGTAGAAGCGTAGGAAGTGCGATCGCCTCATGGGCAAAACCCTGTCCGCTATATTTGAGGTATACCGCCGACTCTTCCATAATGGGAAACGTCAAGTAACCTGAAGAGTATCTGCAAGGCAGCAGCTACAGATTTAAATTAGGATGAGGGGCAGGAGGATTTGTTATGCCAACCACCATCCAAGAAATTTATACCCAGGTCATTCGCACTTTGTCACCAACAGAGCGGTTGCGCTTGGCAACACTGATTCTCAACGATCTAGTACAGCACAATGCTGATGTTGTTGATCAAAGCGATACATGGACACAGCAAGATCAACTCGATCTAGTTGCCTTTTCCTTGCAATATGCTGCAACAGGTGACTCTGAGAGCGAGGAGTTAGCTGAGTGACTTTTAATCCAGGCGATGTTGTCACCGTTGATTTTCCTGGTGTCACAGGTGTTAAACGTCGTCCTGCTGTCATTTTGTCCTCGGCAACCTATCATGCAAATCGCCCTGATGTAATAGTCGGGCTGATTACGACTCAGACAACAGCATTAGGCGTAACCGATTACATGCTTCAGGATTGGCAAGCAGCAGGTTTAAGGGTTGCGTCTGTTTTTCGGAGTTTCATTGTGACATTGCCTCCCTCTGCCAACTTGGTTTGCATTGGGCAATTATCAGAGCGTGATTGGCAAGGTGTTCGGGATTGTGTGAAGGTGGCTCTTGCAGAATTGGACAATTGAGAACCCTTGTGTCCGTATAGCAACTTGTAGGGAGCGTGAAGATTATGAACAAAGCACCTTTTGATCAACCTTCAAACTCTGAAGATGAGCTTTTGCCAGAGTACCAGTTTGATTACAACAAAGCAAAGCCTAACCGTTTTGCTAATCCAAGTGGAAAGCCAAAGCTAACAGTCGTTGTTTTGGATGAGGATGTTGCCGAGGTTTTCTCAACACCGGAGTCAGTCAATAAGGTGCTTCGGGCAATGATTGAAGCGATGCCTCAAGCAAGTAGTAGTGAGACAGCCTAACTGTAGTGCGATCGCTCGTGTAGGTTAATTTTGCCTGCATATAGGCACTGGTGCGATCGCTTTGCTAACCCAGAGTAATAATGTGGGTTTTATGAATTTTGAGTAAATACTCTTTTCGCGCATCTATCCAAAGACATAAAATTAGAGGAGTGCATTTTATGTCTAATTATCTCTAGTTGAAATTTAATGTTCAAAGTATTAAAGAATCATCTCTTACCCCCAAAAAACCTACGTTTTTTCATAATTATTGTATTAATACTAGGGATATTCTTTCGCTTTATTAACCTTGGACAGAAACTTTTTGATGGAGATGAATGTATCACCTCAGTACGCTCAGCAGGATATACAGTTGAATTACTAGATACAATTCCCAAAGATACAATAATCACTCCCCAAGAAATAGAAAAATTTCGGAAAATTGATGATAAAAGTAGCGTAATCGATAGCTTAAAAGTTACAGCGCTTGGAGCGCCGCAGCACACACCGCTTTACTTTGTATTAACTAGGGTTTGGATGCAATGGTTTGGTAATTCTGCCGTAGCCATGAGAAGTTTTACCGCCTTCACCAGCCTATTAACGTTTCCGGCTATCTATTGGCTGTGTATGGAACTATTTGGGTCTTTAACAGTAGCTTGGATGGCAGTTGCTCTGATTAGTGTATCACCAGTTCATATTATTCATGCTCAAGTTGCCAGACCTCGAACGCTTTGGATATTGATGATCTTACTGTCAAGTGCAGCTTTATTGCGGGCAATACGTTTGAACAAAAAGCAAGATTGGTTTATCTATGGAATAACTATAGCCCTACATCTTTACACCTTTTTATTTAGTATTTTTGTTTTAGCCGCCCATACAATCTATGTCTTTGTTACAGAAAAGTTTCGTAGAACTAAGGCCCTGACTAATTATCTATTGACTACAGCTTTTGCAATTTTAAGTTTCACACCTTGGATTGCTGTAATTATTACCAATCTAGGAACTGCCCAAAGCATGACGGACTGGACAAATGAACCAGCACACTTCTTAGATTTATTAGGAGGTTGGGCAAAAAACTTATGTGATATATTTATTTATTGGCATACTCAATATGAAAAAACACTATTCCTATCTGAGGAAACATTTGTGATTTGGTTGGGTATAGTAATTTTTTCATTAGTATTATACGGCTTCTACTTTCTTTGCAAAAATACTCCTAAAAAAGTTTGGTTGTTTGTTTTGACTTTGACAGGGGTAACAGCAATAGGTCTTGTATTGCCAGATTTAGTATTTGGAGGAAGACGCTCAGCTCTAGATCGATACTTATTTCCCTGTATTTTAGGTATTCAACTGGCAGTTGCTTACTTACTCGGTACTAAAATTACAGTATCTTCTAGTACGCTGCGTGTAAAAGCATGGCAAATTCTTACAGTAATAATCGTTTCGCTTGGAGTCGTTTCTTGCACAATCACCTCTCAAACAGAGCGTTGGAATGGTAAAGACGATTTTATTATTCAGTCATCTCGTATCATTAACCAAGCAAGCCACCCAGTTGTCATCTCTGATGGTGGTCTAGTTTTTGGCTTAATGCCTCTCAATTACAGGCTTGAGCCACATGTCAGGCTAATCTTAGTCTCCCAGCCAAACAAAGTAGTCATTCCTGATAAGTTCAGTGATGTATTCGTATTTTCTTCGTCCCAAGAATTACTCTCTTATCTACAAGAACAACAAAAAGTACGGATTAAGCCAGCCTATCAGGATTCATACTTAAAAGCTTTCTTATGGAGGACTTCATCTCCAAGTACTCTTTGGAAAATAGAGAAGCCAAACTAACATAAGGCCCAAAAACCACAGTGTTAGAGGGACGATGTGTAACACATTTAATGTGAAATGGTATCAGATACTTACCATTTGAGGTTGCTCAAAGTGAGAAATGGCGGTCTCTCGATGCTTAATTAATGTACCGATAGGTAGTGGCCCTTGTAAATGACTCCAAGGCAATACTTGGTCAATCGACCAATCTGCATGAACATAAAAATTAAGTTCTGGTAGCTGTCCTTTGAGTTCCTTAAACGCACGGCGGTAACTTCCTAAAGAATCTCCATAATGCCGTGTTAATTCTAATAACGAGGATATCCGGCGATCGCCCCTCGATATCAATGCCTGAATCACAGACCAGTTATAACTTTCGGGTCTAAAATCAATCCCCTGCGGCTTCAGGTGTTTCTGCAAATATTTCAACCGCTTTTCAGCTTGAGAATTCACGCCAAACCATTGAAAGGGTGTATGTGCTTTCGGGACAAATGTACTGCAACCCAAGGTCAAGCGTAAGCCAGGAGCAGATTTTTTAATAGTTTCCATCATCGTCACCGTTTGCTCAACGTCTGACATTTCTTCGCCGGGAACCCCCACCATTCCATACAATTTGAGACTCTTTAATCCCCCGGCTTTGGCATTGATTGCGGCTTGGATAATTTCCTCATTTTTCAACTTCTTATTAATAATCTGCCGCAACCGTTCCGAACCACTTTCTACAGCAATAGTGATAGAATTCGTACCCCGTTTTGATAAGGTTTGCGCCAACTTTGGTGTCACCGTATTCGTCCGCACCGAGGCAATACTCAACCGCACATCTTCATATTGGGGTTGCGCCATGTAATCAAGTAACACTTCAAACTCAGGATGCTGTGTGACAGATGCACCGAGTAAACCAATGCGGTTTGTGACTTCCAACCCTCGCACAATTGCAGGAATCAAAGCACCCGTTGCACTCGGAGTCCGAAAGGGTAATGTGAGATAACTGGCCAAGCAGAAACGGCACATCTCAGGACAACTGCGTACCACTTCCACCATGTAAATGTTTTCCCAAGCCGCTTTTTCCGTGACTACCGTTGAAGCAGAAAGGGTATTTCCTCGATACGTCTGTTTCTCGATTCTGGAAGGAATTTCGGTATCGACTGGCTCAATGGATGCGATCGCGCCTGTTGGCTCATGGTAAGTTATCTCATACAAACTAGGAATATAGATGCCCGGTACTTTTGCTAGATGACGCAATTGAGTTTTTCTCGAAGCCGTGCGAACTTCTTTATAAGCCTCAATCAAATTACTGAGTAAGATTTCCCCATCTCCCAGCAAAATTACATCAAAAAAGTCAGCAAAGGGTTCTGGGTTCGCTGTCAGCACTGGCCCCCCACCAAACACGAGAGGATGAGAATTATCACGCTGTATAGACCGTAGTGGAATCTCTAATTGCTCAAGTAGATTAAGAATATTGACATAATCCAATTCCCATGATACAGAGTATCCAAGCAGTTCCGGTTGTGTGGGTAACGCTTCATGAACATCTGTAAATAAGCGACTCACCTGAACATCGGAACGTGTAGCGAGGGTTGCCCAAACAATCTGATAACCCAAGCTTGTAATTCCCACACTATATTCATTAGGAAAAGCAAAAATTGTGGGAATTGCACCTGCATTGGGGATAGCAGGTGTAAATAACAGTCGTTCGGATGCAAATACAGCAGGGGTTACAGACATCATTAAGTTTTATTAGATTAAAAAACTTTACCTATATCTAATTTTAAGAATCAAAATCAGTAGGGCTAATGTGAAGGTGACAACATTGGCCGCAATAATCGGCATCGCTTCAATAGCAATTCCATAGACAATCCATAGGAAAACACCAATGGAGAATGTAATCATCATGACTAAAGAAACATCTCTAGCTGACTTGGATTTCCAGGTTTTCAGCAGTTGTGGCAAAAATGCAATGGTTGTCAGGGTTCCAGCTAACAACCCTAAAGCGTCGATCAATTCTGTGTTCATTGATATAAAATTTTCACCACTTCTTAGATTAATCTAGTGTTATTTTTAAATGGATTCAGATAAAATCTGAGTTTGTGTCTGTGTTGAAAATTAATATACTTTTTTGATCATTCTAAGGAAAGAACCGATGTCAAAGGGATAGTCCCATGTTTCAAAAAAAAGTCGCCTCCTACAGATTCGCTGGTCAAGACCAATAGGGAACAGTTTTCAGCCCGATCAATGAGGTTGATGATCTCAATGCGAAACGAAGAGCGTAGTAAGCCTTGGAGAATTTTTAATCTATCAATGGTAGGCTTTCAGGGCATCTTAAGTTTAGATTACGACCAAAAGAAAATCCCTATCTTAGCAAATCCCAATCCCAAGCCCTAAAATAGGCAAGGAGCTGAGGCGGCTTGTGGTGTAACTGAGGAGTTAACGTGTCAAAGTTCATCCCAAAGCATAAAGATTTATCGAGTCAACTGAACTCAACAGCGTCAACAGAACCGACGCCAGAAGGTGAGTCTGCTGACAAG
This sequence comes from uncultured Microcoleus sp., assembly GCA_964588805.1. Classification (GTDB taxonomy): domain Bacteria; phylum Cyanobacteriota; class Cyanobacteriia; order Cyanobacteriales; family Coleofasciculaceae; genus CAZPRJ01. The sequence continues at coordinate 146,522 of CAZPRJ010000008.1, forward strand.
CACCCGTCCGAACCCGAACAAACCGAACAACCGAAAGCGCCATCCGTACTCTTATCACAGTGCCAACAAGGAGTAAGGGTAGCCTTCAACGGGTGCAAACGGGTTTCAAGTACGATCGCCGAGCAGTTTACCGGACCGAGGAAGTTACATCGTCGTCCTTGGTTTTGGCTGAGCCTCGGTATGGGCGGAGGAGCGATCGCACTGGGTATCGGTTGGATGAGCCTGGAGCGCAGTATTCCGAATTCAACGGCTGATATCTTGACTTATGTCCGAGATGGCACAATTACTATCAAAGCCGAAGATGGCACCATTCTCCAGCAAATCGGCCCGACAACCTACGAATCGGTCAAAGTTAAGGACGTTCCCAAGCTCCAGATTCAAGCCTTTTTAGCCACCGAAGATCAACGCTTTGAACGACATCATGGGGTTGATTATCAAGGAATTATCCGTGCAGCCCTCTCTAACCTATTGGCTGGAGATGTAGTCGAAGGCGGAAGTACCATCACTCAGCAATTAGCTCGGATTGTCTATTTCAATCAAGAGCGTACGCTAACGCGCAAACTCAAAGAAACGCTCATGGCCCAGAGAATTGAGCGTGATATCAATAAAGACACCATTTTAGAGAGATATCTGAATCTGGTGTATTTAGGTTCCGGTGCCTATGGCTTAGCGGATGCGGCTTGGGTTTATTTTAGTAAGCCTGTAAGCGATTTGACTCTGCCAGAAATGGCTCTGTTAGCCGGATTACCGGCTGCGCCCAATGACTACTCGCCGTTGATTAATCCTAAGGTGGCTAAAGAACGCCGAGATGAAGTGTTGCGGCGAATGCAGCGCAATAAATTTATCACCCCAGAGCAGGCTAAAGCAGCAATTGCTACACCCATCATTACTAGACGGAGCAATCCTAAGCGGCTTGAGCGTCAAGCCAGTTACTTTACCGACTACGTTCAACAAGAACTCGTCAAATACGTACCCAAAAAAGAGTTAGCTAAAAAGGGTCTAATCGTCGAAACTACACTCAATTCCGAATGGCAAACCGCCGCCGAACAAGCCATTCAAGAGACTGTAGCCGAGGAAGGCCGTTGGCAAAAATTTGAGCAAGCCGCATTAGTGGCGATCGATCCGCGCAGTGGTAAGATTCGGGCGATGGTGGGGGGTAAGGATTTTTATGACCAACAATTTAACCGTGTAACCCAAGCAAAACGCCAGCCAGGTTCTACGTTTAAGACCTTTGTCTACACCACGGCGATCGCGGCCGGAATTTCTCCCTATCGAGGCTACCTGGATGCTCCCTATACTGTTGATGGCTACACACCCAAAAACTACAAAGACAAATTCCGAGGCTGGATTAATATCAAAGATGCCCTCACCTATTCGGTGAATGTGGTTGCAGTTAAAACCTTGATTGATGTGGGTTGGGACCCGATTATCGAAGTTGCCAAGAAAATGGGCATCGACTCCCAGCTACAATCAACCTATTCTTTAGCGTTGGGGGCTTCCGAAGTTAATCTTTTAGAGATGACTAGCGCCTATGGAACTCTAGCCACTCAAGGGATTCACACCCAACCCCACGGCATTCAACGGATTATCGACCAACACGGTAAAGTGATTTACCAAGAAAAGTTCAAGGGTGAGCGGGCAATCGATGCCGAAACAACATCGATTATGACCTGGATGTTACGCGATGTCGTCAACAATGGCACAGGTCGTGCTGCTAATCTTGAAGATCGGCAAGTCGCAGGTAAAACCGGTACATCCGATGAAGCTCGCGACCTGTGGTTTATTGGCTACATTCCCCAAATGGTTGCTGGTGTCTGGCTAGGTAATGATGACAACAAGCCCACATCAGGAGCAAGTACCACGGCGGCTTACACCTGGCATCAATTTATGGAGAAAGTGGTCGAAGGGATGGAGGTTGAGAAGTTCCCCGATCGCCCCAAAGAAATAGAAAACCGTAAACCCACGATTAAAGCCGAACCCATCCGTCCTAAACGAGCCATTCACAAACCTATCCCCAAATCTGACGACGATAGCTCTGACACAACAACCCGAAGTAATTCTAGAAGGAGTTATCGCAGCACAGCTACAACAGAAAGCTCATCGAGTCGTTCTTCAGGTAGTTCTTACACTCCGCGTCGGCGTCGCTCGAGTTCCTCTCAACAGGCATCTCAAAGTGGGGACAGCCAATCCTCATCCAGACGGAGTTCCAGGAGTCGGCGTCGTTCCTCCGGAAGTGCAAGCTCTGGCTCATCGGGTTCATCGAGTTCATCGACTAGACGCCGCAGTTCTAGCTCATCGGGTTCATCAAGTTCATCCAGACGCCGCAGTTCTGGCTCATCAAGTTCATCGACTAGACGCCGCAGTTCTGGCTCATCGAGTTCTAGTTCTAACCGTTCAGCTCCTGCAAGCTCCTCGCGTCGGCGGCGCTCTAGCCAAACGAATGCAGCACCCCGCTCATCGTCCTCTTCTTCGGCTCCTGTTTCCCGGCCGCAACAAAGGTCTAGACCCGCAGCCGTGGAAGTTCCACCCGCTCCCCCCGCATCCAGAAAACTCTCACAACCGGCAGTAAACACCGCTCCGGCTGCTCCAGCACCTCCCCCAGAACCGCCAGCACCTGCAGCGAACTAGCTAACATGACTAAGTATGAGCTGAACTAGTAAAGTAGTCCGCCACAAAGATTAGGACGACTTATGTTTCGCTCCACGTCTGGGTGTGTGGAGCGTATTCTTCCTCTGTCAAATTTGTTGGGGTGAATTATTAGGTGAGTCAGATCCAACTCAGGAATGATAGATACTTCTTAAAGGTTTGGTAGGATAACCAAAACACCAAAAGGAGTTTAATAAACTATGCCTTTATTTTTGGAAGTCGGCGTAGAAGCTGCGCCTCATTTTCCATTTTCGTTTACCCTTGTTTATGTTGTGGGCTTTATTGCTGCTGTTGCTATTGGCTCAATAGCTTGGTACAACTCTAAGCGTCCTGCTGGTTGGGAAAATAAGGATCGTCCTGATTTTGTGCCAAAAGTAGATAAAAAAGATAATCCTGGTGTATAAAAAACGCTGGGGGATAAATCCCAGTTGAAGTAACTCAAATATTTTTTGCCTGCCTCGCTCAATCTCTTAGGGGGCAGGATTAAAGCTGAAAAACATTCACTCAATCCGTTGTCGTGGCAGTTGTAGTGGCTGATCATCCTGAAGCGTACGGGGATACATCTTGACTAAACGCCTGTAATGTGCTAAGAGTCACCTGAGTAATTGCCAATTGTAGTCCTAATAAAGTTATCCAGTCAATCCATCACTCGACCTGACAACCCTACTCATAGTGACTGATTCAAGTCAAATGCAGCCCTGATTAAGAATGAGCATTTAGATTTTAGTCATTGCTCTCTTTTGTAATAAAAATGTTATAAAACTTATTCAGGTAAAGTCGCGTAATCGGTATTTCGTAAACGCCTCAATAGCCAATCAAATCTGGCTTTAGCCAAAGGAACATTATCGAGCATTTCTGGAGATAGATCCTCAGAGGTATTATCTTCTTGTAACAACTGCCCCTTGGCATAACCCAGGTATCTGACTGTACCCCGCAGGCGAGTGGAAAGGAAAATGGCGATCGCTCGATAGAAACGAGAGGCAAATCCTTCATCCTCCCTGAGTTTTTCCACTAAATCCGCCCTAGGGATCGTAAGGATGAGAGAATTTTCGACAGCTTGCACCGTAGCAGAAGGGGGGCGAGCATCCGCAAATGACATCTCTCCCACTACCGCCCCACTAGTTAAGCGAGCGATGGTTTTGCCCTCTAGGGCTGAAACAGAAACCGACAGTGTACCCTCTAAAAGAATCAGCAAGGTATCGATCTGCTTACCTTCCTCAATCAGGACAGTACCCGCAGGAACCTCCTCGCGACGACCAGTAGAGATCATCCAATCGATGTCCTCGTCTACTAATTCACCCAATAAAAAAAATACTTTTTTCATAAACCGATGGTATGGCTTGTTGTTGTGGTAGCAGGTAAACGATCGCAATTCCCTGACACACCCTGAATTCAGTGTTGTCTTATCTTAGATTTCAAACCGTTAGATAACCATTATGGTTCAGGACAAACCCCCACGTTGCCAAAAATTGGAACAATTTTTAGCATTTGTTAAGATAAGTTATTAGTGCTGAGATAAGATAACAAAACCTAGGAATCCCTTTGTTATACATAACTGATTAGGGAAGGACAGCCGTATTCCTTACGAATCAATCATACTCACTGGCAGTAAGGTTTTCATGAGTGATGGTATCTGTTTTTGATCATAACCTTTGGCGAATAGCCAAGGAACACTACTCTTGTAGCACATTACTAAAGGGCTTTATCCCAAGACAGGAGTGACCCACTGAGAATATCGGACTCAGATTAGGATGGATGATTATGATCATACTGGGGCAATAGGACTGACAGTGGCTAACGGCTCAATGCTTAACTCTAGGAAAATCGGTCAGGTCTGGCGTTAATTGAGCAACACTATCACAAATTCGGAAGCTTGAGAAGTAGGATTAAGAATTTATCCTGGGATTTGAGAGCGGTAATCTTCCGAAAACGATTTTTCTGAGATTATGCAACATAAGACTGAAAACTACCTAGACCGTGACATTTGTAGGCAATTTTTGAACCTCACGGCTATCCTAGCCGCTTTTGGCATTAATGTTTGGGCAAATATTGCTCCTATAAACGGACTTACGATTGGTGCTATCTCTAATACCTTCTTTCAAAACGTTTTGATTGTTCCTGCTAACTATGCCTTTGCAATTTGGGGGCTGATTTATCTAGGTTTGATTACGTTTGGAGTTTATCAAGTCTTGCCCACTCAACGGCAAAATCCTCGTCTGCGGCGGATGGGGTATCTTTTAGTTGTGGCCAGCTTGGCTCAAATTGCTTGGGTCTTTTTCTTTTTGTATCGATTGTTTACCCTGTCGTTAGTGGCAATGGTGGCAATTTTGCTGTCGTTGATTGGGATTTATTTACGTTTAGGCATTGGTTCAGCGCGAGTGTCAAGGACAGAAAAGTGGCAGGTGAATATCCCTTTGAGTATTTACCTGGCTTGGATTAGTGTGGCAACTATAGTCAATGTGGCATTAACTCTTTACCATCTGGGTTGGGGAGGTTGGGGGATAAGTCCTGCAGTCTGGACAGTGATTGTACTAATTGTAGGTGCAGCGATCGCAGCGATTGTGAGTATTCAGCGAGCCGATATTGCCTTTGTGTTGGTTATCGTTTGGGCTTATGTGGCCATTGCCGTGCGTCAAGCGAACTTATCGGCGATCGCAATTACAGCAGGAGGTGGCGCGATCGCTTTAATCTTACTCCTTTTGTTGAGCGTTCTACGCCGTTCTGCTGGAAATGAAGGATAGAAATGACGACTAATAATAATGTCTTTAGCAAAAAAGCCAAGTTTTTCGATTGGTGGGCACCCAATTACGACTTTTTGCTGACAACGGTGTTTTACCAAGCTGTCCACAAACGGTTGCTAGAGTATGTGGAACTACCGGAACAACCGAATGTAATGGATTTGGGTTGTGGTACAGGTCGGCTTTTGCATCGCGTTGCTACCCAGTTTCCCACATTACAAGGAACGGGGGTAGACCTATCTCCTGAAATGCTGCGGCAAGCGCAACAACGCAATAAATACGGCAATCGGCTGACTTACACTCAAGGTAATGCGGAGTCTTTACCGTTTGGCGATCGCGAATTTGATGCTGTTTTTAATACCATTAGCTTTTTGCATTATCCCCATCCGCAACAGGTTTTTGCTGAAGTGAGTCGGGTGCTGCGTCCCAATGGGCGTTTTTACTTAGCCGATTATATTGCTCCATCAGCAACTAATACGGGTTACTGTTTCTTTTCACCGGGTGGCATCCGATTCTATAGCCGTCAGCAACGAGAGCAATTTGGGGCTGAGGCAGGACTAGAATGCTTGGGTCATCATTATCTTTTAGGTCCAGTAGTGCTAACGATTTTTGCTGCAAAATCAGTCCAGGGGTGAGGGCGGGTTTTGTACAAAGGTTATCGGTGTATTTGTTCTGGGTTGAGGGCGGGTTTTGTATCAAGGTTATCGGTTTTCTCGGCAATTTAGTCGCTAAACCCGCCCCTACATTGTTGTATTGGGTTGGGTTTTGTAGGGGTGTTTGTTGTTGGATGCGATCGCATATCGTTAGGTTATCGGTGAATTTGTTCTGGGTTGAGGGCGGGTTTTGAATCAAGGTTATCGGTTTTCCCGGCA
>CAZPRJ010000009.1:0-15537 GCA_964588805.1 uncultured Microcoleus sp.
AAAATTGTTCGACTGGTAGGGAATCACCGTTCTTCCAGGACGGTGAGGGTGTCAACTTGCATTGGTTCCTACGATGTCATGGTTCAAAAATGTAGCGCCTGCTTTGCCGGAAGGAGTAGTGCTTAAAGAAGGTAAACTTACTTGGAAATCTCCTCTCACAAAGACCATTCGTGCTTGGACACTTTACCAGCAAAATGTTAGTAACTGGAAACTTGTGCAAATTTTAGATGTTGCTACTACTACTATTACTGTTCAGCCCGGAACCTATGCACTCTGTTCAGTAGATGAGCTGGCTAATGAAAGTGCAGGCGTAATTTTCTCCCTAGCTTAAACCCTCTTTCCGCACCCTCTACTGTCACAATCTGTATTTACGGGATTTTTACGGGTTTATAAGTAACAAAGAATACATTTAGTACGGGAAATAGGCAGTTCTAGAATTTCCGATTCCCGACTCCCGACTCCCTCAAAAGAGGCGGTGGGTTAGCTCTACTCGTAACCCACCCTACCAATTCCATTTCTGGGTTAGCGTAGGCTGACAAACTCCTCGGCCACACTCGGATGAAGGCCAACAGTAGCATCAAAGTCTTTTTTGGTGGCTCCCATCTTTAGGGCAATTGCCAATCCTTGGATAATTTCTGCGGCACTTTCGCCTACCATGTGGGCACCGAGTACTTTATCCGAATCGACCTCAACAACTAACTTCACCATTGTTTTTTCATCCCGGCCACCGAGGCTATGGTAGGTAGGCTTAAACTTGGCACGGTAAGTCTTAGCCGCAGAACCATATTGTTCAACCGCTTCCGCTTCCGATAGGCCGACGGTTGCGGCTTCGGGTGTGGAAAATACTGCCGAGGGAATATTTTCATAACTCATGATGCGAGAGTGACCCCCAAATACCGTATCGGCAAAGGCGCGGCCTTCGTTAATCGCAACGGGAGTAAGATTGATACGATCCGTACAATCACCAACAGCAAAAATATGCTCTTGGCTGGTTTGGCTGTACTTATCCACAGCAATCGCACCATCCTCTACCGTCACCTCCGCATTATCTAAACCCAAATTATCCAAATTAGGCTTGCGGCCGATAGCGGCTAAGACGGCATCGACCGTAATCGATTGGTCTTTTTCCATTGTTACCTTCAGTCCTTCTGGAGTTTTTTCAATGGATGAGGCTTCGCAATGGGTGAGAATCCGAATGCCATGATTTTCCATTCCTGCTTGCACACCCGAACGTAGGTCTTCATCAAACCCCCGTAAGATGAGATTGCGCCGAATCAGTTGGGTAACTTTGGAACCCAAGCCATTCATAATGCAGGCAAATTCCACACCAATATAGCCACCACCAATGACTAACAGACGCTTAGGTTGCTTTTCTAGGAGAAACATATCATCGGACACCATGGCATATTCTCCACCTGGAATTTCAGGCCGAATCGGATGTCCTCCCACTGCAATTAAAATTTTATCGGCGGTTACTTTACGGTCATCAATTTCTAAGGTGTGGGGGTCGAGGAACCGGGCATAACCCCGAAACAGGTCTACGTTCGCTTTATTGAGCATATTGAGATATACCCCATTCAGGCGTTCTAGTTCCTTATTGATGGCAGTCGTTAAGGTTTGCCAGTCGAAGCTGCTTTGCACGGCACTCCAACCATAACCTTGGGCATCCTCGAACAAGCCAGGGAAGTGGGAGGCATAGACCATTAATTTTTTGGGAATGCAACCGCGATTGACACAGGTGCCGCCTAATCTATCAAATTCTGCTACACCTACTTTTGCGCCATATTGCGCGGCCCGTCTCGCTGTAGCAATTCCTCCAGAACCACCACCAATCACAAATAAATCGTAATCGTAGGTCATAATTTGATAGACTCCTTTTGACTAATATGAGGTGATGCAATCTGTACATCCGCGATCGCGTTGACGCATCCAGCCACTCATCCACTACTTTAACTGCATCAACCGATTCAACGGCTGGACTGAGCTAACTCGTGCAAGAGCGTTACCAAAAAGCTACCTTCTACTACATAAACATTCAATACTCGGCGATCGGGAGTTGGGATATCTACCTTAGTATTAGGAAAAACAATCACAGCTTCTACCCATCTCAGATTTTGATACTCTTTAATAGCCCGAGCATTACTCCTAACCTGTCGGAGAAAATCCTTGTTTTCGGGAAATGATTTGAGCAAAGAACCGTGACGAATTTTTAATTCTTGCTCTTGCTCATCAAAGACAATTACACCTCGGCCACTATGCCCCTTAACTTCAAGAGCAAACGCCTTACCCTGAGGGGATAGAAGGAAGACATCAATATCACTACGGCGGTTAGGCAGCATGAGATTATATTTCATTTTCCAACCTTGCCGCTTCAAAGGAGCCAGCAACTGACTGACTTTTTCTTCTGCTAAGGCTCCCTTATCCGCTTTAACCGCCCTACGTTCTAAACCTATCCGTTGTTTTATCAACCAAGCTGCCGTTAGCCAACACACTCCATAAACAAAAATACCCACCTCAGCCTCAGGCAATAGAGAGACGAGCAAGGGAGCTAGTACAAAGAAGACAACCAGAATGGGTATAGACTTTTTGAACCACCGACGTTTGGCAGCCAATGAGCGGACATAAGCTCCAGGTGCCTGAGTGCGCCTCATACAAGCACCTCTCCCTCATTTTTTGGGTGGAGGCGAGGAGGGACGGGGGGCAGTGGTGCCTGGGTCTGCTTCTGGGGGAGGATAATCAGCTTCGATCGCTCCATGCAACTGTTGACGCCCGTTGTAAATCACTCGCAGCATATCATTGAGTTGCTGCTCAATACTATTAAGAACGGCATCGGCATAGTCATCGGCACCATTTTGAATATCCTCACACTCCGTCAGAGCCATTTGCCGCATCTGCTCGAGTTCTTGCTGAGTTTGCAGGCGCATTCGTTCGATTTCGGCCAGGGTTTGCTCTTGAATGGCTTCACATTCTTGCTGCACTCGTTTGCGGATTTGGTTGGCTTCGAGTTCTGCCTGTTGAATGATACCCATTTCATCTAAAATCTGGTCGGCACGCCGTTCGGCCGCTTCCATAATTTCTTGGGCATATTCTTCCGCTTGCAGGAGAATGTCTTCCCGTTGGTTGACAATTTTTTCAGCCTCTTCAACAGCGGCCGGTAAATTTTCACGCACTAAGTCTAGTTGAGCCAACAAGATTTCTTCATCCACCACCGTGCGTCCGGTGAACGGAATGTGCCAGCTATCGAAAATAATCTCTTCGATGCGGCTGAGTTCTCGCTGAATATCTACGCCTCTCGCTCCGTTGGGCGATGGTTCACCTGTGTTGTTGGTGTCGTTGGGGTCGGGGGGGTCGCTCCGGGATGGGTCTCGGTGTAACATCGGCAAATATCTAGCACAACCTGCTGGGGAACAAGATGATCGATGGAGCCGCCAAATTTGGCGATTTCCTTAACTACGCTACTACTTAAGAAACTGTACTCATTAGAAGTGGCGAAAAAAACAGTCTCGATCTCATCCCAGAGGGTTTGATTAGTATGAGCCATCTGGAGTTCTTTTTCAAAATCTGAAACCGCCCGTAATCCGCGCAGAAGCACCTTAGCATTCTTCAATCTTGCATAGTCTACGGTTAAACCTACAAAGCTGTCTACTTCTACATTGGGTAAATGTTCCGTACATCGGTGAATTTGCTCAACTCGCTCTTGCACAGAAAACAACGGTGATTTATCGGGATTGCGGAGTACGGCAACAATCACTCGCTCAAAGAGCCTAGAGCCTCGCTCAATGATGTCGAGGTGTCCTAGGGTAATGGGATCGAAACTGCCTGGGTAGATTGCAATCACTTGCTGGAGGCATCAGGAGAAGTTACTGAGGCATTATACCGAGTTAAGGGTAGTTAAGGATGAAATTCATTGTAGGGTAACTCTTTGAGCTTGCTCGATAAGGCTTACAGACTCATCCCTAGCAAAGTAGTGGTTTATCTCATTAAGTTTGAGAAGTTAAGCTGAGTTTGTAGTAAGCGCTCAATTCGCTCTCATCACCTACTACGAACCCAGGACAACTAATGACACAAATCACTAGGAAGGTTAAATCATAGAGACTATCAACAGAAAAATAATTTCTAGCACGTAACTTACATATACGTCTGGATTGAACAGTCCATCCAAAACATAGCCATTTTTTTGAGGGCTGGGTTTGCGTTTGAAGGCACGATTCCATTCACAAAATATTGCCGGACTCCGGAAGTTGTATTCCAGAGTTAAAATTTTTTCGATATCAAATACTCTAGGATAGAAGCCGCATTGAAAATACTTCCATTGGCTTTCGAGAATCCAGAAAAATAAAGGAATTGCACAACCCATTAGGGCTATTAATCCTTGGTTTTGCTGTAGCGCTAAAGTAAGTAATATCCCTGTTCCAGTAATACCTAGAGACTTAATAACCCAAATTTGTTTATTGTAGTCTTCTATTGTAGTTTGCAGGAAAAAATATTCTTGTTTGAGCAATTCTAACTCGAATTCAGCTTTTGTTGTAGGCTCTGGTGGGTTGGGGAATGGCTGATACATGGCAGAGTGATTATAGAAAAGGCAGAAGGCAGAAGGGTTACTACTGATATGAGGTCATTTCAGCTATTCAATATGTCCTAAGCTTGATGGTGACAGCTATAAAAAACTGAGCTGACTTCTTTGAATCAACATTCTGTTAGAAAGAAGAATAATAGGGATAGGTATGAAAATATAGCCTGTATAAATACAGATAACAGCTTGATTTTCAAGTGCCCGGAAGGTTAAGGGAGGAAGTAAGCTTAAAGGTTCAAGAACATCAAATTATTAACTTATTATGATCGAATTTGTCGTTGATAATGAGGGCGTGCAGGTGTACCCCAGCAAACCTGTTGAGCAGGAATATTACTGAATACACTACTGCGTGCCCCAATAACAGCATTGGCTCCAATTTCGACACCTGGAGCAATAAAACAATCTGTGGCAATCCAAGCACCATTCCCGATCGCAATTGGGGCTGTTTTTAAGCCAAATCCTGGGTCTTGAATATCATGGCTACCAGTACAAAGATAGGATTTTTGTGAAATTACACAATGACAGCCAACACAAATGCGATCGAGGCTGTAAAAAACCACATCATCCCCAATCCAACTATAGTCCCCAATTTCTACATTCCAAGGATAGGTAAAACGAGCCGTAGGCCGAATAATCACACCCGTACCAATTTTGGCTCCAAATCGCTGTAGCAGCCACTTACGAAAGTTATTGAACGTGTGGAGACTTAAGGGAAATGCGATCGCTTGCACCAACCACCAGAGTAAAACCATCCAACCGGGACGCCCACGCTCATATCTTGATGAGTCGTACTGACGTAAATCCACTAAAGGAGGTAGGTCTAAAGCCGATGGTTGAGCCGAGTCTACAGGGGTAATCATATCCTCTGAGGAACCAGAAGGGAAGGCAGGAGGTGAAGTCATGCGCTAGAAGTCAGGAGTCCTATCAAATTCGTTTGAATACCTAGATTATCGTAGGGGCTCATTTTAGCAATCAACGTTGGGTAGTACCGATAACTTGACATCAAAACCCGCCCTTACAGGTTATATGGCCATTTAACTGGATTTGATATCAGGGGAGAATTTTGGAGATGTTTGTTACTTGTGAGATGGGTATCTTGCCCATCCAAATGATGCAACTTTAATGAATACAGACTCATTGATCATCAATCCGGAATCAGGATGAATGACCAATTACAAACGGTTCGAGGTGAGTATTACTCCAGGTTCGTCCAATTCGCTCAGTAATAAAAGGTTGAACAACAAACTTGGGAGGACAACCCGCTTTAACATCAATGCGGATAAAGGAATAGGGACGACGCTTTTTAGAACCGTGTCCATGACGACCGACAAAAAGACGAGACTGTGCGACTTTACGAGCATGTTTACTTTTAGGATTTCGCTCAAACTCCATCAAATCTGGCCCTTCAACTCGTTGACGACGGAGACTATATCCACTCCCTCCACACACAATCCAATGAATGTGAGAATCGGCGTGTCCGGTGTCTTCGGTGTAGAGATGTTCTAAACAATGAGCATGACCGGTCAGCACCAAATCCACGATAGGACGGCCTTGGGACTGTTCCCCAACGGCCTTAGCCACCGCATCTAGGACATCGCGCAGATGATAGCGAATTTCCATCGTTTGGGCTTGGTTCCACTTGGTGGCTTCAGTGACGTAGGGTGGATGGTGGAAGAACAGAACACGTCCGCGCACATCGTGGGTAAACCAAGATTCAATCAGCCGTTCTTTGAGCCAATCGAGTTGCTCAAAGTCAGTCACATCCTTTTTGTTGGCAGTTAATTGTTTTTGAATATCCAGTTTATCTTCTTCTAATTGCTCCAACTTAGCGCGATGGTCATCCAAAATTTCCGCTTCTTCCGGGTTATCCGGATCGAGTTGTGCACAGTGTTCAATAATTTTCTGCTTGGCCAGTTCCAAATCATCTCGGCGTTGGCAAAGCTGACGCCGCATATCTTCACCTTCTTTAGTGGTGGGTAGAGGGGCGGGGGCGTTGAAGGTATTGGAGTCTAGAGCAAAGAAGTCGATACCTCCAAAGCGAAAGGTATAGTAACGATTAGGCGATCGCGTAAAATGTCCCGGTTCATACCGCAAACAACGCCCTGTTGTTGTATGTGCCGTGTAATGCCGGTCGAGATGATGCGCCAGTTCCTCATTATTATGTTTAAACCGGGCTAAGTAATCTAGAAACGCTTTGGCATACGCCTTACCTTGACTAGAACCTTTCCAGCCAATATCAAAATCTATTTTTGATGCAAACAAACGGCGTAGGGGTCGTGTTCCACCTGCCATCATCCCAAACAGCCAAGGCAAGTCATAATAATCGTGGTTTCCGGGTACGAGGAGAAAGGGCAGATTGAAAACCATCTGGTCGTAGTCAATATGTTTGTAATTTTCCCCACCTACTAGAAACTCTCGGTAGGGTTCCATAAAGTTTTTGTGAAAATACTCGCTAGAACCTACCAGATAGATGACATCGCCCGTATGCAATACAAATTGACTGGAATCGCGATGCAAGAGCATTTGTTCCGCGATTTGGCGTTGGGCATTGTAACCCCCATGCGGCCCTGCACCGCTATCCCCGATGACTAAAAAGGAAAAATCAGGATTCTCCGAATCATTGATATCCAAAACCATCCGGGTTTGGTCGATTCCCCGTTCTAAAATCAGTGGGTCACGCCACCGCAACCGTTGCTTCATTTTGCGGATTTTGACACCGATGGGTGGATCGGACACGAATTTCATTACTTTTATGACTTCCGGATTGTATGCTTGTGTTGATTTGCCCCGATTTTAACGGCTATAACCTAACTGCAGTTAGGTTTTCGCTAAAAATTTAGTAGAGATAGGTATCGTGACCTAATCGCCGCCCCCAAGAATCAACATTAAGCCCTCCTGACCCCTGACCCCTATTCTCCTAGGGATTAGGAGGGCGGAAGACTTGCCTAAAACGATTGAGAACGCCTTTGGGCTTGAAATTGTCCTTGAAGTTCTTGAATTCACCTGCATCTAACCAGACACCCTGACACTTGGGGCATATTTCGTACCAAATACAGTGTTCGTCAATGTCCACTAGGCGAGTCATCTTCACATTTTTGCAACGAGGGCAACGAATATCGTTGGTTAATTGGTTAATTTGGTCTCCAATGGCTTGGTCGCCAATATCTAAACTTTCAGAACCTTTAATGGTTTTAAGTTGTTCAGCTTCCTCCGAATCAAACCAAATACCTTTACAATTCAAACAACGATCAACTTCTATACCAGCCCAGACCACTTGCTCCAAGCATCCTCGACATTTCGGGCAGACTAGTGGACTCATCAGATTTTTTAATGACGCTTGTTTTTAGATTATCGAACTGAACCTGGAGGGCGAAAGAGATGAGAATGCTCTGGGTGGTAAAGACGTGAGCGGGTTAAATTTGGTGTCTGTGCGAGACTTTCGTTGCTCAGACTAACCCTTGCCGGGAGTAATCGTTTGTCCACTGTCCTCAATGCCGGACTGATGATATAAAGCGTTGTCCGGATTAAATTCTCCTGTTGGGTGAGTGCGCTCATTTGTTCCAGGGGAACCAGCCAAATTTTTTCATCTGGCCAACCCACCCGAAAACAAATGGCTACTGGTGTGTCAGGGGGGTAATGTTCTAGCAGTTTTGACTGTGATTGTTGGACATGGCGGGCGCTGAGGTAGAGGCATAAGCTAGCTTGATGGGCGGCTAACGATGCCAGTTCTTCTGACTCGGGTACTGCTGAGGCGCGACCACTGATGCGAGTGAGGATGATGGTTTGCACCAATTCTGGTACAGTCAGTTCGACGCCGAGTCTGGCGGTGGCTGCTTGGAAGGCGCTGATACCTGGGATTAGTTCACAGGGGATAGAGGCTTCAGCGAGGGCTTGCATTTGCTCGTGGATGGCGCTGTAGAGGCTTAAGTCCCCTGAGTGTAGGCGAACAACCGATTTTTGCGATCGCACTCGTTCAATCATCAATGGCACGATTTCTTCTAAGGTTTTATTCCCGGTGCGAATTTTTTCCGCGTCGGGACGGACACCCTGTAAAATCTGCTGGGGGACGAGGGAATCTGCAAAGACAATCACATCGGCTTGAGCAAGAATTTTGTAGGCTTTGACGGTTAATAAATCTGGGTCTCCTGGCCCTGCACCAATCATGTAGACGGCTGGTGCTAAGGGAGGAAGAGGGCTGGTGAGTTGGGTTGAAGCAATAGAGTCAGACATGACAGATAGATCAGCAAATTGACCCAAAAAAATTTGTAAGTTATCCCAATTATTCCGGATACGCCCCCCTTACATGGAAATAAAGTAATGGTAGATGCACCCTGGTTCAGCTCTAGAGTTCAACTCTAGGGCTTTTTTTATGGGAAGGAAATTGAATTTGTTGATTTTGCATTTGAATTCAAAAAAGGTCAATTATCCATTTCCTCATTCCGGGTGAGTGTCCCACTGCTGATTTTCCGGTGGAACGACATCGGGTAAAGGACGCCGCCGCAGATACAGCCAAGCTAAACCCAGAATACCTATTAGGATTAAGCCTAAACTCACAAACTGAGCAATGCGTAAAGGCCCCAGCATGAGACTATCGGTTCGCAGTCCCTCAATCCACAATCGACCCAAGCTATAAGTCACCATGTAAACTAACGCCAACGTCCCTACCTTCAAATGAGGTTTGCGTTTGAGGTCACGAAAGAACAAAACCATCAGCAGCGCAAACACGAGCAAATTCCAGATGGATTCATACAAGAAGGTGGGATGAAAGTATTCCTGATTAATAAACTGTGGGGGACGCTGTTGGGGCGGAATGTAGAGCTTCCAAGGTAGGTCAGTCGGACGCCCAAAGGCTTCGGAGTTGAAAAAGTTACCCCAACGTCCAATCGCTTGACCCAAAATCAGTGAAGGAACAACGAGGTCAGCTAATAACCAGACTGAAATTTTTTGCAGGCGTGCAAAAATGATCGCGGCTAAAAGACCCCCCAAAATAGCACCGTGAATAGCAATGCCGCCTTGCCAGATGGCAATAATTTGATCGGGGCGTTGGGAGTATTGTTCCCACTCAAACAATACATAGTAGAGTCTGGCCGCAGGAATGGCCGCAATGACTAACCAGATTGCTAAGTCGCCGATTAGGTTTGGGTCAACGTTACGGCGCTTGGCCAGGTATTGGGAAAGTGTCACTCCGATGAGTACGGCTGAGGCAATCAAAAGACCATACCAGCGCAAGGTTAATGGCCCTAGCTCAACTAGAATTGGTCCTGGAGAAGCAAATTGAAATGCCAGGGTCAAAGGGGACATGGCTTGCAGCATTGAACTTTCACTAGAGGTCAGGAGTCACGGGTCAAGGAGTCAGGAGTCAGGAGTCAGGAGTCAGGGAATTTTCATGGTTTTATTGTGGGCGACCAGCGCATGGCTTCTGTCTAATTTTAGGTCTTGGGGGTACTGCTGTGAGGCAGAATGCGATCGCAATGCTCAATCCATAGCCCAAGGGTAATGTTGACATTTCTAAACAAGGGTTGGCTAATTCTCATTTTTTGGACTGACCAAAGCACCAATTTTTATTTATATGATTTCATTTGACCTGTGTTAAAAAATACTTATAAAACTCAGGATAGACAAATTTTGTTAAGCTATTGCAATAAATCAGTCCATTAAATTAGTTTTGGCTTGTAAGTGATTTCTTATACAGAATGAATCAATTTTAAGCCCGATTATCTTCATGAATCCAATCGTTGGATTGTAATGACTTACCTAGTAATCCATTTAATTGAAACAAAAAAGCTAGGTTTTATGAGAATCCTTGGCCTTTAAATTCAAGAGAATTCTCCAAGGGTGTATCTAAAACAGATACCCATAATCATGAACTCGAAGGAGATACAGAATGCCTGGACAAATGTGTTGGTTGCCTAGGGTTGGCTGTGAGGGAGACAAGATGTTGCACTTACGAACGCATTCTCATCAACCGTGGAAACCCTACACCTCCTGCCGAGAATTTGCTGTTCCAGACTATAGAATTGCTCAAGGTTCTAAGGGATGGGCAACCTATCAAAAACTGATCAAAGCTAACTGGACTTTAATTCCTACCGATCGCGCTATGCACGACATTTCATCGTCTCATGACGGATTAGAGCAACGTATAGCAAGTTAACTCATCCTTAGACCCAATCGGAAAAATAGAGGTCACAGGTCAGGGGTCAGGGGTCAGGGATCAGGAAAAGGCGATCGAGATGTTTATCCGCAACGCTAGTGCAAACTAGATGTGGAGCATCTTATAACCTATAACATTCCCCATAACCCTTACACACCCCTTCCCTAAAGCCGATGGAAAAAACGCCTCGAACGCTCTCTCCGATGCGTCGAACAAATCGAAAAAAACGGTTTGATATCATCAAAAATAGACGCTTTGATGTTGTGAGAACTGGTGTATCACACTCTCATTGGAGTGACCCGTACCATTTGCTGCTAACGATTGGCTGGGCTCAGTTCTTGGCGCTGATAGTTCTTGGTTATATTGCCACAAATACGTTATTTGCCTTTTTGTATCTTGCTGGTGGAGAGTCTATCAAGAACGCTCGTCCAGGTTCCTTTTTAGATGCCTTTTTCTTCAGCGTTCAGACCATGGCAACCATCGGGTATGGAGCCATGTATCCCCAAACTGACTATGCCAATTTCCTCGTTTCCCTAGAAGCGCTGATTGGATTGTTGGGAGTCGCCATGGCCACAGGACTGATGTTTGCCCGTTTCTCTCGGCCTACGGCAAAAGTCCTGTTTAGTCGTGTGGCTGTGATTACGCCTCATAACGGTTTACCGACGCTCATGATACGTGTTGCTAACGAGCGCCGTAATCAGATTCTAGAAGCCCAAATTGGACTCAGCTTACTGCGTAATGAAGTGACGAGCGAAGGACATTATATGCGTCGGTTTTATGACCTCAAATTGCTTCGCAGCCAAACGCGCATCTTTGCCTTAAGCTGGATGGTCATGCATGTTATTGATGAGAACAGTCCTTTATATGGAGAAACAGCAGAATCACTGGAGCAGGAAGAAACGGATTTAATTGTGACTCTGACAGGAATTGACGAAACGGTTTCGCAGACTGTGCATGCTCGTCATTATTATGTGACTGATGAAATTTTATGGAATATGCGCTTCGTTGATGTTTTTACCAGAAAACCTGATGGGCGACGACTACTCGATTTAACCCGTTTTCATGATATTGTGCCTCTTTAAGTTTTGTAGGAATGGCTAGAGTTCCAAAGCGAAGACAGCGCTTACTACAAACTAGATACTGATCAAAATTAATGTGATGAACCACCAATCCTTGCTTGCTCCTTTGTTAACAGGTCTAGAAGGCGAGGATTTTTGTCATGCTGTTGACAAGATAATAAATAATTGTACAATTTATTAAGTTAGGTAAATCGTTCATCTCCCCACATGCCAAGTAACTGACTGAAAGTGGAGAGACGGAAGTAGAGATTAATCTCGAAGGAACGCACCGCATCTACAAATCAAGTCTATCGAGGTGATTTTGATGCTTGTGCCCTTACTAACAAGCCTAGTGATTGCATCAGGAGCTATCTGCCTGAGCGTTAACACGAACGAAGAAATCGTGAAGGTGTCGGCGGTTGTTACTGCCATCATCTGCTTGTTTCTCAGTCTGTTTTTTGCTCCGATGCTGGTTAAATTACTGATTTTGATCGCTCCTGTGGTTTTGGAAAAGCTCAAGATTATGCAATTTCATTTATAAAGTGCTTGCTACAACAGAACTAACAGGTTTAGATTCTAGGGTTGGCAACCATTCCTGCCGCAATTTTGCGATCGCTTCTTCTTTGAGTTTGGCTTCAACTTCAATCCAAGGGGCGTGACGATAAGAACTTGGCATTTTGGTAATTAAATCACTATGGTGGCGGTCATGAAATGCCTCACGTCCGTTGGAAATATGCACTAATTGCCATTCAGGTGTTGGCCAAGTGGTACTCGCTGCGGCCTGCATCTCGGCAACACTGGGATCGTCGTAACTCTCTAAATTTTCGTGAATCACATGATGGTGGGCATCAAAAACCATTGGGATGCCAGCTTGACGACAGATTGTTAAAATCTCTTCGCCACTGTAGGCGTATTCATCATTTTCGAGTGCAAGTCGAGTACGAACGGCATCAGGTAGATTGGGGATAATTGAAATTAATTGTTCGGCGCGATTGCTTTTTCCCCCATGAATTTCCATGATTGCCCAAGGCGATCGCGGTAATCCCAGTTTATCGAAAATCATCCCATGCATTTGTAGAATTTTGATGCTATTGGCAACAACTTCGGCTTTATCAGAATTGAGGACAACAAATTGATCGGGATGCAGAACTAAACGAAGGTTAGCATTTAGCGCACGCTCACCTGTTTGTAGGAGTTCCTCATTAAATTCGTTGAGTATTATTTCCCCCATTTCGGTATCTGCGAAGGGAAAAAGATTAGAAGTAAGTCGATAAAGTTGAATTTGGTGAGCGAGACAAAAATTAATAGCTAGATTCAACCGTTTTAGGTTTTCAGCATACAAATTTCGCAGCGTCGTCTCTTGCTCAGTTTCTGGCAATTGCAACAAGCGTTTGCGTGTCACTGTTCGGTATCGTACTTCTTGAGATGAAGTGATACACACTAATCCTAGTTGAGGCGTTACATTCATCAAACCCATTTATTCCTTAATTAAATCTCTAGTCCGAAGTCTATAGGCTATTGTTTTAGGGATAACAAATGATGGGAAGTTAAAACACCTCTCGTGAGAGTGAACCTGTCTCAATGAACGTCTGACTCATAGGAAAATGAGGATTAATAACTCTGTGTACTAAGCTAGGATTCGGGTTGAACCGGAATTTTTACTGTAATTTCTGTGCCTTGGCCTGGAGTAGAGACACAACTGAGTTGACCGCCATGTTGCTCTACCACAATTTGGTAGCAAGTCGCTAATCCTAATCCCATACCACGTCCGACTGTCTTTGTCGTAAAAAATGGGTCAAATATTTTCTTGATTAATTCCTCACTTATCCCCGGCCCATTATCAGCAATTTGAATGACAACATGGGAGTAATGGGGAAGAGGTAATCGAGAAGGGGAATCTTGGCTTTTAAGATTTGGCGTTTTACTTTCTTCTGTCCTTTCTTCTGTCTCCGTTCTGATTTCCCTATTTTCAACTGAAGTACGAATCGTAATTTTTCGGGATAGAGGATGGTTTTCTAAGGCATCAATAGCATTGTTTAATAAATTTAAAAATACCTGATTTAATTGATTAGCATAGCAGCTCACTCGTGGTAGTTGACCATACTCTTTAATGACTTGAATTTCTTGATGAATAAGTTGCTCAAATTCCGTGTCATTGAGGTTTCGGACGACGGGTTGAGCGGTTGGTGTTACTGATTCGTCCTTATGGGGCGTTACACTAGCGGAGTAACTACAACCAGCGCAATAATTGCCTGCTCGGAGGCGATGCTGCAACAGTCGAAGAGCCGTATTGATACCTTCGTGAATATCGATGCTTTCTAGCTTGGCTTTATTCAGCCTAGAAAAATGTTGTAATGAGAGAACAACCTCTTGAATGCGTTCCGCCCCTACCTGCATCGAATTCATCAAATTTTTCCAATCTTCAATAACAAATTTTAAGTCTAAATCCAGTATTATTTGCTGAATTTCAGGAGTGGCATCCGGGTAAGTTTCTTCGTAGATTTTAACAAGGTTGCATAGGTCTTCAAAGTATTGACGAGCTAAAAAAAGATTTCCATAGATAAAGCTAACTGGATTATTAATTTCATGGGCAAACCCTGCCACCATTTGCCCCAAACTCGACATTTTTTCCGATTGAATTAATTGAGTTTGGGTGCGTTTCAATTCTTGGAGTGCTAACTCAAGCTGAGTTGATTTTTCTCGTTCTCGGGCTTCCGATTGTCGCAAAGCTTCCTCTGCTTGTTGGCGTTCCCGAATTTCTGCCATTAAACGGGCATTTTGCTCCCCGAGTTGCTTCGAGAGCGATCGCAAGGTTAAATGATTTCTAACCCGAGCCACAACTTCTTCACCCTGAAAAGGCTTGGTGATGTAATCGATCCCTCCCACTTCAAATGCCTTAACCTTATCCCAGACATCATCCAGAGCACTGATAAAAATCACCGGAATTTCTGCCGTTTGCGTATTGGCTTTTAGCTTTTGGCAGACCTCATACCCATTCATTCCCGGCATATTAATATCCAACAAAATCAAATCGGGAGGGGCTGCCGATACCACCCTTAATGCCAGTTGCCCACTCATCACTTTCCGCACTTTATACCCTTGCTCACTGAGCATTGTAGAGAGAAGGCGGAGGTTGTCCGGTGTGTCATCAACAACGAGGAGGTCTGCTAGAGGAAGTGATTCCGGATTGCTATTCATGAGCTAGCGGATTCTATTAAGTTGATGATTTGTTCGATGAGAAAGTTATCGAGTAGTTCTGTTAATGCTTGGCGCAAAGCATTGTGCTCGGGAGGAATTTGTTCAATCAGCTCGTGCATCCGATCATCATCGGCATAGAGAGCGGCTTGATGGAGATTGAACACCCAAGGAGCAGGCATAACGCTGAGAGCCTCTGGGGTTAACGGCTGATGCGGTGCCGAAGATGCCCCTGTAGTCGTCGGCTGCGATTGTTCATAGATATAACGCACTCCCAAATACTCAGCCATCTTGCCGAGCAGTTCTTCCCGTTGAAACGGTTTAGAGATAAAGTCATCACAACCTGCATTGATCACGGCTTCTCGCTGCTCCTCAAAGGCACTAGCGGTCAGAGCAATAATCACTGTATTTTGACCTTGGGCAGTTTGCTTAATACGTTGAGCCGCTTCGCAGCCATCCATCACGGGCATAACTACATCCATCCAGATCAGATGGGGCGACCAACTTTCCCACAGGGCAAGTCCTTCTTGACCATTCGCTGCCGTGCGAACCTCAAACCC
>CAZPRJ010000009.1:15547-46833 GCA_964588805.1 uncultured Microcoleus sp.
TTCCAGAATTTTAACTAACAGTTTGCGATTGACGGCGGCATCTTCAACCACCAAGATTCGATAGGGCGGTTGGTTCGGTTCTAAACTGACAACTCGTTGGGCGTATGATATCGGCGTTGCATCCGCTTGATCAACCACATTTACCCGAATATCGAAGGTAAAGGTAGAGCCCCGACCTAAAGTACTGCGAACACTAATGTCTCCTCCCAACATTCGCACAAATTGTTGGCTAATGGGTAGACCTAAGCCCGTCCCTTCCATTGACCGACGACCGGTTTCAGTCTGTACAAATGGATCGAATAAACTGCCGAGTTCATCTGAGGCAATGCCGAGTCCGGTGTCTTCAATTTCAAAAATTAGGGATTGGGAATCGGGATTAGAAAAAGAGTCTTGATTGTCCCCTACGTACCAATTCTCGGTTCCCAAACATATATGTAGCCTCACATAACCTATTTGAGTAAATTTGATGGCGTTACCCAGCAGGTTAATCAGAACTTGGCGTAATTTACTTTCGTCGGTTTGGATGTATTGAGGAATGTCTGGGGCGCGTTCAAATATTAGCTCTAGACCTTTGGAACTGGCTTTGAAACGCAACATCTGTTCCATTGAGCCAAGGAGTTGGTATAAGTCGAAGCGATGTTCGTTGAGGCTGATTTGACCTGCTTCAATTTTGGACATGGATAAAATGTCATTGATCAGGTCGAGCAAATGTTCACCACTGCGATTGATGATGCCCAGATAATCTTGGTGTTCTGCGGTGAGCGCTTCGTCATGAGCCATCACTTGGGTAAAACCGAGAATGGCGTTGAGGGGAGTCCGGAGTTCGTGGCTCATTTTGGAAAGAAATTGGCTTTTAGATCGGTTGGCGGCTTCTGCCTCTAGTTTGGCTTTCTCTAGCGCGTGGTTTTGCCGTGCTAGTTCTTGACGCTGTTGTTTTTCTTGTTCGAGCAGATTGGCTTGGGCGATCGCAATTCCCACTTGTGCAGCGACGGCTTCTAATGTTTCAATTTCCTCTGGCGTCCAGTGTCGGAAGAAATCGTACTGATGCAGGGCAATAATACCATTGGGTTTTTGGTGATAGGAGGTTCGTACTGCCAGCATGGATTTCAATCCGATTTGCTGGCATAAATGAGTGGACGGCTCTAGCAGAGGGTCGGTGTAAACGTTATCGGAGGCTCTGGCTTGGTCTTGGGCTAGGACTAACTGAGCGTGGGGATTACCCTCTACGGGAATGTCAGGATAGGAAATGGTTTCGGTACTCGATTGCTCGTATTGAGCAACAAAGGGGATTTGGGGGATGGGATACTCAATGTAGGTATGAATCAAACAGCGATTGGCCGCAAAGGCTTGACCGATTTGGTCGGCGGCGGTTTGAAAGATTTGCTGGGGCTTTAAACTGGAGCGAATTTCTTGGGTAATTCTTTCTTGCAACAAGACTCGTTGAATTTGCCGTTCTAGGGTGGCTTTGGCGGTTTCGAGTTCGATTTCTACCTGTTTGCGATCGCTGACATCGACGATCAGACCATGCCACAAAATATCACCATTGGCATGGCGTTCAGGTCGAGCCCCACCTTGAACCCATTTGAGTTTTCCGGAGGGGGTAATGATGCGTCCTTGCCAAACCCACGGTTCTAGAATACGGGCACTGGTTTCGATCGAGTGGTAGAGGTGAGGGATATCATGGGGATGAATTTGCTCGAAGCAGAGGTTGATATCGTCGAGTATCTCCTCAGGTTCCCATTCCATAATGTCTCGGCAACCTGTACTGACGTAGGCAAATCCATAAGCGCCATCAACTTGGCGTATGAATTCGTACAGCATTCCGGGTATATTGGCGGCCAATTTTTGTAGACGAGCTTGACTTTGTTGTAAGGCGATTTCTACCGCCTTGCGATCACTGATATCTTTGTGGGTTCCAGTCATCCGCACTGGGTTGCCTGCTTCATCTCGTTCAGTCAATTTGGCGCGGGCTAAAGTCCACTTCCACTCCCCCGTTTTCGAGCGCATCCGAAATTCGACTTCGTAAGTGGGGGAACGTCCGGCAAAATGGTTGGCGATTGCTTCTCGAACACGGGGTAGATCTTGGGCATGAATCAGTTGCTCAAAGGATTGATAGGTGTTTTCAATCTCTTCGACTTGATAGCCCAATCGGCTTTTCCATTGCGGACTGAGGTAGGCTTCTTGTCGGCTAATATTCCAATCCCACAACCCCAAGTCACTGCCATCAAGGGCGAGTTGCAACCGTTCTTCGCTTTGGCGTAAGGCTTCTTCGGCGTGTTTGCGAGCGCTGATATCTCGGGCTACAAAAATCACTGAATCGGCAGAAAGAGGCGATACTTTAGCACTAAACCATTTCTGAGTTTCTGCTATCGTCAGGCTATATTCGAGGTCTTGAGTTTTTTGAGTTTCTAATGTTTTGTGGATGCAATTTAAGAATTGATCGGCTTGGGAGGGAGAAAAAATTTCATGTAATGTCTTGCCTAGCAAAATTTGAGCCGGTTGGTACAGTAAATTAGGTTCGGTCGGGAAAATTTTTAGATAGCGTCCCTCGGCACTAAATACGATTACCAAGTCACGCATGGCAGTAAATAGACCACGCAGTTCGGCTTCTGAGTTTTGCAGTGCGGCTTCTGTTCGCTTGCGCTGGCTAATATCTCGGAATGTGACGGCCAAACCATCATTCAATCGAACTGCCACCAGTTGCAGCCAAACTTGACGGGTTTCGTAATTGTAACAAAGTTCAGTTTCTAGGGCTTTTCCAGTCTCAACAACGGTAACGTATTCTTGAAATAACCCGATTTCTCGAACCTCTGGCATTTCCTGCAATAGGCGCTTGTCTAACAGATTAGTGGATCGATTTTTGAGCATTGCTTCTGCCGAAGGGTTGAGCAGAATCCATTTAAAATCAATAATATTGTTTTGCTCATTCCGAATGGCTTTATAAACAACAATTCCATCTAAAGAAACACTCAATACACTTTCTAGTAAAGCCTGTGACTGCTGCAGTTTTTGATTTTGAGCTTCTAGTTGTTGTTGTAGTTTTCGGATTTTAATTTGATTTTCGACGCGAACTAAAACTTCTTCTTGTTGAAATGGCTTAGTAATATAATCAACCGCTCCGACGGTTAACCCTTTAATTTTGTCAATAGACTCAGAAAGAGCCGTCATAAAAATAACGGGAATATCTTTTGTTTTTGCCGAAGCTTTCAGACGGCGGCAAGTCTCAAAGCCGTCTAATCCAGGCATCATCACATCTAATAAAATCAGATCCGGCACAATCTTTTTCAGCTTTTGCAGAGCACTTTTTCCGGACTTGGCTACCAAAACTTTGAAGCCGGATTCTTGCAAGAAGCTAAAAAGCATCTTGAGATTGGTGGGATGGTCGTCAACAACTAAGATGATGCTGGGTGCGGCAGTTAACATGGTTCTGACTGTGAAATATAGTGTTCGACCAGGTTTAGGATTTGTTGTTCTTCAAATTCTTGGGTGAGTTGTAGTAATCGATTGGCAAATGCTGCATATTCAGGAGCTAATTGTTGGATACGTGTTGCCTCCACCTCCACCTCGGCGATGTCTCCAATTTGAGCAGCTTGGTATAGAGTAACCAATTCCTCGGAAGGTGGAGCCATGAATCCATCAGTTTCTTCGGAGTTTGCTAACGTTGTTCCTAGGGGTTCTGTAATCCAAACGATGCCTAGACAGTTCTGTATTTTTTTTAGCAATTCTTCTGATTGAATGGGTTTTGGTAAGAAATCATTACACCCTGCTTGTTGACTTTTTTGGCGATCAATTTCAAACACTGACGCACTGGTGGCAATAACCTGCATGGCTTGATATTCAGGTAAGCTACGTAGACGTTGAGTCATTTCTAAACCACTCATGACGGGCATAATCAGATTGGTGATAATTAAATCAGGTTTGAATTGACTGGCTTGCTCAATTCCCTCTTGTCCGTTGGCAGCTTCGCTTACTTCAAAACCGAGAGGTTCTAACAAATTAGTAATTACAGAGCGATTTGTAACAGCATCATCAACGACTAAGATTTTTCTACGATTTCCGTAAAATCCGATGATTCGTTCAGGAGATTGTACAGAGACACCCTCAAGTTCGTTGGAAGCAAGGGGAAAATGGATATCGACGCGAAAAATGCTCCCTTCTCCTAAAGCACTTTCCACCAAAAGTTCACCTCCCATAAGTGAAACGAGGTTTTTGGTAATGGCTAAGCCTAGACCAATTCCTCCAGCTTTGTGTAAATTATTTCCGACTTGCTCGAACGGTAGAAATATCTTAGCTAATTGTTCGGAAGTCATGCCAATACCTGTATCTTCAACTTGAAAACGAATTTTGATAGATGGCAATGAAATATTAGGGGAGTTTTCGGGCATTTTTTTATGACCGCCTTCCCCTTCTTCATTATGCAACCGTTCAATTTTAAAGGTTACATTCCCAGTTTCCGTAAATTTAATGGCATTACTCAGGAGGTTAATTAGGATTTGTCTTAATCGTTTTTCGTCAGCACGAATTGCAGTAGGAAGTTGGCAACTGGGTTGATAGGAAAAATTTAGTTGTTTTTGTTCGGCGCGAAGCCGAAAAATTTGTTGAATGTTAAAAAGAAAGGTGGGAAGATGAAACTCAATAGGGATGAGTTCCATTCTCTGAGCTTCGATTTTAGCGATGTCTAACAAATCATTAATCAAAGTCAGGAGATGGGTGCCGCATTGGTAAATAATATTGATGCCCTCTCGCTGTTTTGGAGTGGCTATTTTATCGCGCTGTAGGATTTGAGCGTAGCCTAGAATGCCATTGAGGGGGTTGCGAAGTTCATGGCTCATGTTGGCGATAAATTCGCTTTTAGCGTGGTTAGCGACCTCGGCAGCTTTTAAGGCATTTTGCAGTGCAGCTTCAGATTTTTTGCGATCGCTAATATCCTGGACTGTACCGAAGACTTTAATCACTTTTCCTTCAGTATTTTTAGTGATTTGTCGTTTGACAAAAAGATGGCGGAGAGAACCATCTGGACGCACAATCCGCAATTCACTTTCGTTATCTTGCCCCAAGACTAATGTCTGTTCTAAGGATTTTCCCCAACTCTCCTGATCCTGAGGATGAATTAGGTTTTGCACTGTTTCTTGATTGGGCTGATTTTCTTCAATATTCAGCCCAAGAATTTGAAAAAGTTCATTACTCCAGGTCATTTGATTGAGGGCAATATCCCATTCAAAACTACCCAGATGGGCTAGTTTTTGAGCTTCTGCTAGTCGAGTTTCTTTTGCTTGTAATTCTCGCGTTCGTTCTTCAACTGTTGCCTCTAAAATCTGAGAATAATTCTTGGCTTGCTGATAAAGTTGGGCATTTTCTTGGGCAAGCCTTTCCATTTCGGCTTTGAGGGTATCGAGTTTTTTAATCTCGCTAAAGGTTCTCAGAGCTGTCACAACAGCAGTTAATAATTTAGGTTTAGTCAGTTCAGTTTTAGTTTTATAATCATTAATATCATAACTTAAAATGACTACAGTTTCTGGACACTTTCCGGGTTGTCCTGTCCTTAATACAATTTGTACAAATTCATTTTTTAAAAACGAACGAATATAGTCCACTACCTCTAAACCCGCATCATCTTTTTCCATGACTACATCCAGAAAAATCATGGCGATATCTGGGTTATCGGCAATAATTTGTTTCGCTTCGTCACTCGAATAGGCATTCAAAAAGGTTAAGGGCTTACTCTCAAATTTGAAATTTTTAAGGGCAAGTTTTGTTACTTTATGAATTTCTGTCTCGTCATCTACAATCAGGATTTTCCAAGCCTCTTGTCCTTGGTCTAGTTCTTCGGAATTATCCAGAAATACTATTTCTTCACTATCATCATCCTTTTGAAATAAAAATTGATTTTCATTAATATCTGACATTGATTTTACCTCAGGATTTTTAGAGTTAAATATAAGTAGAGAAATAGTGCAGAGAACTGAAGGTATAATTGAACCATTAATTCATGTATTATTTAATTGCTTGATTAGGTTTTATTCCATGGGCAAATTGATGATAAATTTAGTACCTATCTCAACTTGACTTTCACATTGAATCGTACCTTTGAGTTTTTGATTAACGAGGTTGTAAACAATGTGCAAGCCTAATCCAGTCCCGCCTTTACTGCGATTGGTTGTAAAGAAAGGGTCAAAAATTTTGTTAATATTGTCTGAGCTGATACCTTTACCATTATCTTGATATTGAATGATTATTCGTTGACCCTCTTGGTGAAAATTAAGGCGAATTTCTCCTGTCTCTCCTTCATCGTAGGCATGGTTGAGAGAGTTCATTATTAGGTTAGTAATAATTTGAGATAAAGCGCCAGGGTAACTATTTAAGCTAAGATTTTCATCCCCCTCTAGGGTGAGTTTATGTTTTGTTTTTTTAAGTTCCGCCACTAAGGATAAAAAAACTTCTTCTAAATAATCTTTGAGCTTAAAGCTGCGCTGCACTTCACTGGATTGATCAACCGTCACTTGTTTAAAACTTTGAATGAGTTCGGCAGCACGTTTGAGATTAGCTAAAATCATATTACTGCTTTCGATCGCCGTCTCTAAAAATGCGTCTAAGTCTATGCGCTTCATTTGGCCAGTTTGATAACGCATGGAAAATTCTTGAGTATCTTCTACTAAGACAGAGGCTGCGGTTACACTAATTCCAATAGGTGTATTAATTTCGTGAGCAACTCCAGCCACTAAATTTCCCAATGCTGCCATCTTTTCAGATTCTATAAGTTGAGCTTGGGTTGCTTGTAACGTTTGCAATGTTTGGGCTAATTCTTCATTTTTAGCTTGTAGACTGCGCTGTAGGTTTCGGATAGACAAATGGGTTTCTACACGCGCTAAAACTTCTTCGACTTGAAAGGGTTTAGTGATATAGTCTACTCCACCAATTGCAAAGGCTTTTACCTTATCGATAATTTCGCTAACAGCACTGATAAAGATAATAGGAATCTCGCGAGTGGCTTCATCTGCTTTTAAGTGTTCACAGACTTCATACCCATCCATATTGGGCATCAAAATATCCAGTAAAATCAAATCAGGAGGTTCAGTACGTGCGGCTGAAAGTGCCATAGAACCATTAGCAGCAGGGCGAACTTTATACCCTTGTTCAATCAAAATGTTGACTAAAAGACGCAAATTGGCAACCGTATCATCAACAACTAAGATATTGGCTTTAGGATTGAGGGGTGAATTATCAGGCATTCGAGTAAGATATCAAGGTTAAGATAATTTATATTTTAATTTTTTAATGAGCAGATTGACGAATTAAAGTGGCAATTTCATCATATTTAAAATCACTTGCTAACGCAGATAACTTATTTCCTATCGCTGGATTAAGGTCATGAATTTCAGTAATGAGTCCTTCAATTCGATCCATATCAATACAAGTTGCTGCCAGTTCTAAGTCAGCAAGTAACTGTGATGGCAAGGCAACTAAAGAGGATGGAGTAATCATACTGTCCTTATCAATATTTTTAGTTTTAGTATCTGGTAATTCGTCATAGATATAACGCACCCCTAAATGCTTATGCATTGTGTCGAATATCTCTGCTTCTCGAAACGGTTTTCGGACAAAATCATCACAGCCAGCCGAGAGGATAACGGCTCGTTCTTCTTCTAAAGTACTGGCAGTCAAGGCAATAATAGCCGTCGCTTGCCCTTTGGTATGACGTTTAATATTTTGGGTTGCTTCATAGCCATCCATAACAGGCATTCTCATATCCATCCAAATTAAGTGCGGTTGCCAACTTTCCCAGATTTCTACAGACTCAATGCCATTGCTAGCTTCTTTGAGTTCAAAACCCAGAGGCTGTAGTAATTGCATCAAGAGTTTACGATTTTCCCAACGGTCATCCACAATCAGAATTCGATAACAAGGTTGGTTGGATTCGAGGGCAATGACTCGATGGGTTGGTGTTTTAGTCGGGATAATTGGGGTTTCAATGATATCCAGTTTGAGGTCAAACTTGAAACAAGAGCCACACCCTACTTGAGAATGAACTGTGATATCACTGCCCATGAGTTGGACAAATTTGCGAGCAATTGCTAAACCCAAACCTGTTCCTTCTTTAGATGCTTTGCCTGTTTTTGTTTGTACAAAGGCTTCAAAAAGATGCTCGATTTCTTCAGGGGCAATACCAATACCTGTGTCTTCAATTTCAAAGAGAATGCTTGCTTGGGATTGATGAGAGGTTGTGGGAGTTTTTACTTCAGAGCCACTCAGAAAATTTTGAGTTTTTACTCTTACCGATACACCTCCAGTTTCTGTAAATTTAATAGCGTTATTGAGCAGATTAATCAACACTTGGCGTAACTTCACTTCATCGGCTTTCACGTATCGAGGCAGATGAGGAGAACGTTCGCAGCATAACCGTAAGTGCTTTTCATCTGCTCGCAGGCGAAACATATCTTCTAAATCATCAAACAGGCGAAACAAATCACAACTTTGCTCGTTGAGGGTAATGCGCCCTGCCTCAATTTTGGATAAATCCAGGACTTGGTTGATCAGGGTGAGCAAGTGTTCTCCACTTCGCATGATGATACTGAGATTTTCTTTTTCTTCCGCATTGAGGTTGTCACTACGGTTCATAAGCTGAGAAAATCCTAAAATTGCATTGAGTGGAGTCCGTAATTCATGGCTCATATTGGCTAGAAATTCGCTTTTAGCTTGGTTAGCGGCTTCAGCTTGTTCTTTAGCTTTTTGCAGGGCGACTTCAGCCAATTTTCGCTTACTAATATCTGTATGAGAGCCAACCATTCTAACCAGATTTCCTTGGGCATCCCATAGGGCTTGGCCTCGGTCTTGAATCCATTTGTAACTGCCATCTTTGCACCGTAAACGATATTCAACGGAGTAGTAGGGCATAATTCCATGAACATGGCTGTGATTAGCTGCCATTACCCGCTCGAAATCATCGGGATGAATACGTGTACTCCAAGCCTCCCAAGTATTAGGAATTTCAGTGTCTTCATAGCCGAGCATTTGCTTCCAGCGCGTTGATCGGAAGACTTCACCGGTGATAAGATTTCGATCCCAAATTCCATCTTTATTCCCTCGCAGAACTAATTGCCAACGTTCTTCACTCTTTCTCAATTCTTCCTGCGCTCTCTTGCGTTCTGTGATATCTTGGCTGACAGAAATTAGGCAATTTTGCCCATAAAATCTAATTATTTCTGCGGATAAAAGCGCTGTTCTGATTTCTCCTGACTTGGTACAGAAATCAAATTCATAATTATGGATTTTGTGATGTTCATTAAGAGTTTCAACCATTTGGCTTCGTGCGTCCAAATTAACCCACAGGTTTAACTCCAGTGCTGTCCGACCAATAATTTCTTCACGGGTATAACCTGTAAAGTGGCAGAAGCTGTCATTAACCTCAATATGGCAACCATCACTGAGTTTGGTAAGAGTAATTGCACTCGGGCTTGAGCGAAAGGCTCTAGCAAACTTTTCTTCTGATTGACGTAAAGCTTCCTCTGCTCGTTTGCGATCGCTAATATCGCGGGCTACCCAAATTACAGAGTGATTTGACATGGGGGAAATAGAAGCTGTAAACCAAAGCTCCTGACTTCCTAAGTTCAAACTATAATCAAAATTAATTGCCTGCTGTGTATCTAAAGCACGTTGAACTTGTCGCCAACAACTTTCACTATCACTCTGGAAAAATTGCTCAATGGTATGACTAATAATATTCAGTTCAGGCTGGTATAAAGCTGCTGTATTCGTCGGTACGACTTCTATCTTTCGTGCAGTATCAATGACCAATACAACGTCGCTCATCGCTTCAAAGACTACACGGATTTTTTGCTCAGAAGCGTGCAGCTTTTCAGCCAGTAATTGGCGTTCACGAATTTCTAACTTTAGTTCGTGAGTCCTCTCTTCAACTTTGAGTTTTAACGTGCGAGAATAGTTCTCTAACTCCTCATAAAGTTGAGCATTCTCTAAGGAAATAGCCACCTGCGAACATAAAATATTAAGCACAGATAATCGTTCAGGTGTAAAAGCATCTGTTGTTAAATTATTCTCTAAGTAAAGAATGCCTATTAAATTACCTTGACTTTGAATGGGAGTACATAAAATTGATTTAGTTTGATGAGTTAAAATGTAGGGATCTCCCGTAAATTTCTCCTCTTTAGCTGCATGGCCTAAAACTAGGCTTTTTCGTGTCCGACTGACATAATTAATAATTGTATTAGGAAGACCAGTCTCTATAACTGTATCTGAGTTTGGATCGCCTTCATGGTTAGGAACTTCTCGGGTTAAAGTAATTTTATCAAGAACAACGACTCCCGAAACTTCAACCCTCCATTGTGCGGCTTTTTTTCTTAAGAAAAATCCTTTTTCAGCCCCAGCATTTTCAATGCTAATTTGGATAATTTTTTTGAGTAAATTATCTAAGATTATTTCACTGGAAATAGCTTGGGAAGCTTTCATCACAGTGGCAAAGTCTAAGATTTCGTCCGACTTACTCCCTGTAGAAGTCATGTTAGTGGTTAAATTAATTTTTTGTAAAAGGTTTGTCTTTGCGCTGCACTGGGTTAACTGAGGATAGCGCTGTTCTAAATCTTTAACTTTTGCTAATGCTCCCCAGCGAGTATAACAGTAATGAGCTTCGATCAGATAAACGTGGGCAATCTTTTCTTTGCCCCAATCCAGATAAAATTTAGCTGCGAGTTCATTAGCCAGGGCTTCATCTTGAATGAATTCGTTTTCCTTGGCTAGAGCAATGGCACGATCGTATAATTCCATTGCTTCTGTAAAATTTCCTAAAACTCTTGCTTTTTCAGCTTCTACTAATTCATATTTATGCTGGAAATTCATAGGGGCATAATGCACCCATACTTTCATTTTTTTTTGATTATTGATTACTTTAGCCAGATATTGTTTTTGTTCTGAGTGTTGAACACCTGAATATAAAGCCAGTCGTACTAAAGAGTCATAAAAATAAAACTGAGGTATAGCAAATGAACCGATGGCATTATCTAAATAAACTTCAGCAAATTCAGCATTGACTATAGCCTCAATAAAATTATTGAAAAAATAGCACAGTATCAGTTGGTTGAGATATAAATAATAAAGCCCAGTTCTATCATTAATTTGCAAATGTATTGGCAGCATTTGCGCCTCTTGATAAATTTCACCCTCTAAGCTATACAAATTCTGAGACTTTCCTAAAAAAGTGAGAGCTGATTGCCAAAAAATCTTATTCCAAGTTAAGGATGCTTCCTGCTTAATATGAGTAAGTACCTGACTCCAATGGGCTAGTTTTTTATCTAGTTTTGTAAGTTCTAATCCTTGCCAATATATATATTGCGATTGATAAAAAACTGCATAACCTGCATATTCTAAATCTCCATTTTCAATGCCTACTTTATAAGCTGATTGCAATAAAGGAAAGCACTCACTTATACTTCTTTGACATATTATTAGATAAGCTCCTACAATATAAAATACTTTGCATTTTAAAGATTCGCTTTTAAATTTTTCTACTAATCTTAAAGCCAGTTGTCCAAATTGATATCCCTGTTCAATGTTTTGGGTTGTACCTTTTAAAATTAATCCATAATTAGCATAAGCAAATGCTGAGAGAGGAGCATTGCCATACTGTATCGATAACTGAATTTGTTGGCATACAATTAAGGTTAATAAACCTGGATTAGCTATCAATGCCGATGAAAAAAGACTAGATAAAATACGCATGGCTGCTAATTTATTAGTCTTTGTCATTACAGGCTGGTTGATAAAATCTTTGAGTTTGATAGCTTGATTAGATAGGCTAGCCTTCGTTGTTTCCAGCGTCGATTGAATATCCAATGAAGTTGGGGATTCGGGTATCGAGATACCCAATAACTCTAGAATATGTAACCCAATTTGAATCGCTTCTCGTTGTTTGGACTCGGCTCGATAAGCTTGAATTTGGATTTCATGAATTCTAACTTTTTCCAGATTATTTTTGGCTTGATGTAGCGCAATATTTGCCCATCGTGCCATGTCCTCAAAAGCCCCTTGTAAATAAGCAATTTCTACGGCTTGTTCATAAATAGAAAAAGTCAAATGATGCTGAGTATCCCAATTTTCTTGACCTAAAAGATTTAAGCCAAATTTTAAATATTCAAGAGCAGATTCATAGGCGGTTGCAGCCTTAGCTTTTTGCCCTGCTATCAAAGTGAGTTTGGCAATTTCAGAACCTTCTCTTTGACTGATTTGCTCAAAGTCATTGCCAATACCTAAATTTAAATGATCAACAACTTCAAATAATTTTTCTGAACGAGTTGAAGATTCAAGATTCTGTAATAAAAGGCGACCAATTTTTAAATGAATTTCTTTTTTTTCCGAGTCATTAAGCGAGGCATAAGCAGCTTGTTGTACTCGATCATGTACAAATCTATAACTCGTAACTAACAATTGAGCATTTAATTCAGAAATGGGTAAAATCAATCCAAAGTCAACGGCAAGCGTTAGATGAGAGGAAATTTCTAATAATGTTTGATGACTGATGTTGGCGAGGATATTTAAATCAATTTCTGAACCCAAACAAGCCGCTAATTGTAGATTTTTAAAAGTTAAAATAGGGAATTTGTTTAATTTAGCAATCAGTAAATCAACGACATTATCAGTAATATCTTTATCTTCAATTTGAGTAATATCCCACTGCCAACCTAGGTAGTCATAATTAAAATTAATTAAGTTTTCTGCATACAATATCTTTAAAAATTCATTAACAAAAAAAGGATTACCCCCTGTTTTTTTATGAATCAAATCTGCTAAGTTTTTGACAGAATTCATGTCTTTGCGTAAGGTATCAGCAATCAGGTGAGTAATAGGCTCAATTGCCAAAGGAGCTAAATTAATAGTGTTAATCATCGCTCCTTCCTGCCGCAGCTTCTCCAACATAAGCAACAAGGGATGAGCCGCACTAACTTCATTATCCCGATACGCACCTACTAAAAGCAGATACTGGTGAGTGATAGCAGCGTTGGCTTCATCGGTAGCTTCTGCCATACCCTGTTTCATGAGCAATTCAATTAATTTTACTGTGCCGGAGTCTGCCCATTGTAAATCGTCTAAAAAGATAACTAAAGGATGCGAGGGAGAACCGAAGACTTGAATAAATTTTTGTAATACTAAATGAAACCGATGTTGAGATTCTTTAGCTCCTAGTTCTGGAACAATAGGTTGTTTACCAATAATCAGTTCTACTTCAGGAATAACATCAATAATAATTTGCCCATTTAGACCTAAAGCCGTCAATATTTTTTTTCGCCACTGTTGAATTTGAGCTTCAGTTTCAGCTAATAATTGTTGAATCAATTCTCGGAAAGCATTAACCAGGGCAGAATAGGGAATGCTGCGGGCAACAGGGTCAAATTTGCCTGAAATAAAGTAACCTCGTTGATGGCTAATCGGTTTATAAATTTCTTGAATCAGTGATGATTTGCCACTTCCCGCACCACCCGCGACTAAGATTATTTCAATTGGGGATGTTGGGGTATAAGGTTGGGAAAGTTTTGAGGCTTGCAGGTTCGTTAAAGCTTGGCTATCGGATCGAAATGAGTGTCCTGTATTTTGGAGTTTGGATTGAATAGAATACAAGGAATTGGAAGCATTGGTTCCTTGACATTCCTTGCTCTGTCTTCCTACTAGACGCTCAAAAGCAGAGAGTAAAATTTGCTTTTCCTGCTCCCTGCCATACAGCTTTTGTGGGATTTTGAAGCGGTCTGAAATGTCATTTTCACCGGGAATAATATCCGCAATCACTCCGTTCGCTTCTAACTGCATCAAACATACGACTAAATCCGCTTGAACTCCCCAAGCATTTTGGTATCGCTCGTCAGCATTTTTAGCCAACAATTTCATGACGATATCGGAGACAGGCTGAGGAATGTCTGAATTCAGGGTAGAGGGAGGTAACGGTTGTTTGGCTAAATGACAGTGAACTAACTCCATCGGATCAGTGGTTGCAAAGGGTAACCTCTGAGTCAGCAGTTCGTATAAGGTGACGCCGAGGGAATAAAAATCAGTACGGTAATCCAAACATCGATTCATACGACCCGTTTGTTCGGGTGACATATAGGCTAAAGTCCCTTCTAAAACATTGGGGTTTTTGAGAGTGGGATTAGAGCGAGTTAAGCGGGTGGCAATTCCGAAATCAATCAGTTTAAGTTTTCCAGTTTGGGCATTGAAAACAATATTGGAGGGATTAATATCTTTATGAATAATATTGACAGCGTGGATATTGGCTAAGTTATTGGCGATCTGAATAGCAATGTGCAGAAATTCAGAGAGAGTAAAAGACCGCTCATCCATCATCAGTCTTAAAGATGACCCGCCAAAATCTTCTAAAATGATGGCTAAGGTATTCTGATAGGTTTCTAAGCTATATGCCTTAACGACTCCCTTGAAATTCAGATTTCTCAGAATTTCATATTCTTGCTTGTAACGGGTGAGTTCTGCTGGAGTGGGGTAGTCAGGTTTAAGGACTTTAACAATGACCGATTGGCCATGGTTCTCACCCTGTAGATCGCCAGAACAAAAGCCGCGATAGACCAGCGTATTGGCACTTTCGTAAACGGGCGCGAATAGTTGATAACCGGGAAGATTTATCATAAAAGCGTAGTTTAAAAAATATGGTTTTCACCTACTTCAGCCGGACATTTTTCTACAGAAACCTGATTAACTTGACGATCAGAATGACCCATTAACCTATCAGGGTGGGAGCTATGCTTCCTGCAACGAGATGACTTGTACAAGGCAGGGGCAATTTTTCCCCTCATCCTAATATCCCCCACTCCCCTATTCACCCGCCAACCTCATAGCGCAATAATACCCAACAGCTTATGAGTCGGTGTACCTCCTATGCCAAAAAATGTCGCACAAAAAAGGGTAGTGCATGGTTACACTACCCTTTAAACTATCGCAATTACAACCAAATCAATTTAGCGATGAGTTAACCGTCAAGTTGTGCTAGGCGATCGCAGCAATGCGAACATCATTATTAGCCAGCAACTCTTGCAATTCATCAGAATCGACGGTTTCTTTCTCAATCAGCATTTCAGCAAGCTTATCGAGAATATGCTTATTGCTAACCAGCACATTCTTAGCCCGTTGATAGGCTTCATCCACTAGACTACGAACTTCTTCATCGATCGCTGCTGCCGTCGTATCCGAGAAATCCCGGTCTGAGGCAATTTCCCGACCTAAGAACATATTCCCATTTTGGCGTCCCAAAGCCACAGGCCCTAGGCGATCGCTCATCCCAAATCGAGTCACCATCTGTCTGGCCACGCGAGTCACCTGCTGCAAATCATTCGAGGCACCAGTCGTCACTTCCTCTTCCCCAAAGATAATCTCTTCAGCGAGGCGACCTCCCAAAGCCACAGCCATTTGATTTTGCAGATAAGAGCGGGAATACAAACCTGTATCCATCCGATCTTCACTCGGTGTGAACCAAGTTAAACCCCCAGCACGACCGCGAGGAATAATACTAATCTTCTGCACCGGGTCATAATCCGGCATCAGCGCACCGACTAAAGCATGTCCTGCTTCATGATAAGCAACCAGCGTCTTGCGCTTCTCGCTCATCACCCGGTCTTTCTTCTCCGGCCCTGCCAACACCCGGTCAATGGCATCGTTTACCTCATCCATCGAGATTTCAGTGAGGTTGCGACGTGCTGCCAAAATTGCCGCTTCGTTCAGCAAGTTGGATAAGTCCGCACCGGTAAATCCAGGCGTCCGACGAGCAATTTTCTCTAAATCCACATCCTTAGCTAACGTCTTACCGCGAGCGTGAACCTTGAGAATTTCAAAACGTCCCGCATAGTCTGGACGATCTACCACCACCTGACGGTCAAAACGTCCCGGACGCAACAGGGCTGCATCCAAAACATCGGGGCGGTTCGTGGCGGCAATAATGATGATGCCCGTATTGCCCTCAAAACCATCCATCTCAGTCAGCAATTGGTTGAGGGTTTGTTCCCGTTCGTCGTTACCGCCACCGAGTCCAGCACCACGCTGACGACCCACGGCGTCAATTTCATCGATGAACACGATACAGGGAGCATTTTGTTTGGCCTGCTCAAACAAGTCACGAACGCGAGAAGCACCCACGCCCACAAACATCTCTACAAACTCAGAACCGGATATGGAGAAGAAAGGCACACCCGCTTCGCCAGCCACAGCACGAGCTAAGAGGGTTTTACCCGTTCCCGGAGGGCCAACCAGTAGCACACCTTTGGGAATTTTTGCCCCAACTGCCGTAAAGCGATCTGCATTTTTGAGGAAGTCAACCACTTCGTTGAGTTCCAGCTTCGCCTGATCGATACCCGCCACATCGCCAAAGGTGACTTGGGTTTGCGGTTCCATCTGAACTCTGGCTTTAGACTTGCCAAAATTCATGGCCTGAGAACCGGGGCCACTTTGAGCACGGCGCAGCAAGAAAAATAACCCAACCAACAGCAGAATCGGGAAGAACAGGCTGCTCAACGCCCTAAACCAGAAGCTGTCATCGCTCTGAGGCAGCACAGAAATATCGACATTCTCTTTTGCCAAAATGCTAATGAGCTGAGGGTCATTGGGTAAATTCACCAAAACCTGCTTGCCGTCTGGAGCGGTGACTAGTGCCCGAGTCCGGTCAGCGCTGATTTTGACGGTTTTTACGGTGCCTGATTGAACTTCTTGGATCAGCTTGCTGTACTTCCAAGTCTCCCGGCTTTGGGAGGGTTTTTCTAAAAAGGCTGTTCCCAAGGCGATCACTACTATGGCTAGGAGTGCGTATAGCCCTGCGTTTCTCCACTTCTTATTCACTACTTCATTTCCTCCTAAGACTTTAGGATGTGGGAACCTCGAACCAAGTTTCTTATATTAACTAATGTTAACGTCTCTCAGGATTAGTTGACGAAATTGGCTCCAGAAAAGCATTTGACTCTCGTAGTTATTACCTTTTATAGTAATATGCCTAACTACTGATAGGCAGGGGTCAAACCTATGAGAATGAGCCTGGATGAGGCTTTCAGACTTTGTTAAGGCTCGGCGACATCCTGCCAAAGACGCTTCAATAGCTCTAAGCTGGGATGAAAGGGATCGTAAACGAGGGACTCGTTTGAGGTGAGAATAGTGTGAATGGGGATGACTTGCACCACACTATTGGTATAGGCGATCGCTTCAAACTTGAATTGTTGCGTTGTATTCCATCGGGCTTCCTGAACAATGTAGTTTTGTGACTTTAACTGGTTGATGATTTGCGATCGCACCACTCCCGGTAAAAAATTGGCTTCTAAAGCCGGTGTCCACCAGCAATCTTGATACCAACCCCAGAGATTACCCGTACTCGTCTCTAACCAGTTCCCGCAAGCGTCCACTAAAATCGCCTCAGCCGCACCATGTTGACGCGCTGCACGTCCGGCCAACCAAGCGGAAAGATAGTTACCTGTTTTGTGTTCGGCTAGCGATCGCTGATATTCAGGCGCATCGGCCAGCCAAGCGGTGATGCCTTGTTGTTGACGCTGGCGTAAATCAGCAGGTAAAAAACGTCCAGTAATCCACTCGCGCCCATCAGGAAAAACTGCAATTCTGAGTACAGGATAAGCTGTAATTAACGCTTGGGCTCCCTCTCGCAACTGCTGCCAATTAGGACATTGCCACCCAAATGTTTGTAAACTAAAACTGAGGCGATCGCAATGATTTTGCCAATTTGTGAATGGATGATTCAGCGATTGTTGGTAAACTCGCAGAGTGGTAAAAACGGTAGCACCATACATTAATCCAGGGTCATCAATAGCAAGTTCTAGAGTGCTACTTTCGATGAGCTGACCATTGTACCAGAACAACTAAATTTTTATCCTTTTGTTGTAGGTTTTTGAGTCCAGTGTTTGATTCATAATAGTTAGTTATCCCTTTAAAATTTCATTGAGTATCTAAGCAGTTTTCAGGAATTTCTCAGAATTTACCGTTACACTCAAGCTAAATCAATTGTCATGAGTCATAATTTTTAGGGTCGATGACATTTTCCCACCGTTTAATCAAACAAACGGGCAAAATCTTGCACTATCTTGACCCCAATTCGCTCAGAGTGCGGCTAACTTTAGGAATCGCAGCGGTTTCGGCTGTAGGGCTGGGCAGTGTTGCCATTTGGACGAGTTGGAAGATGCAATATATATTGGTGGCAGCGCATAAACAGAGCATCAAGGCTGTTGCTGAGCGTTTTCCCCGTGATGTGGAAATCTATAGCGATATGGTGCCTGTAGAAAAGGGTATACAACGAGCAATTGATAACCTGACGATTGGTAAGACGTTGCTATGGGTACGGCGTCCCGATGGCACAATCGTCTCGGAATCTTCGAGATTAAATGCAAATTCAGAATACCAATTATTTCAATTACACCAAGACCCTCATCCTCATGTGTATGAAGTTCAAGGTCGTTATTGGGTGACTTGCGGTAATTCTTTACGGGTTAACGGGACAACCCTAGGCAAGGTTTATGTCGCGAAGGATATTACCCATGATCGGGTCATGTTTTTGAGTTTAGTGCAGACGTTGGGGATTGCTAGTGTTCTCTCGATTGCAGCCATTACAGTGGTAATTGCCTGGTATATTCAGCGATCGCTACAACCACTACGCCGCATGAGTCAGCTTACCCAAACCATTTCCGCAGACGATTTGGGGCAGGCACAGGTACACTTGGATCGAGCGCCCAGTGAAGTGAGAGAATTAGCCTACACCTTCGATAAAATGCTAGTTCGCCTGTTTGATGCCTGGGAGCAGCAACGGGAATTTGTCAGCAATGTGTCCCATGAGTTGCGAACCCCTCTTTCCATTGTTTCCGGGTATCTACAGAGTACGCTGCGACGGGGCGATAATCTGACTCCACCCCAGCGTGATGCTCTTTGCATTGCTGCATCCGAAGCGGATCGCACGATTCAGTTATTGCAGGATTTACTCGACTTAGCACGGGCAGATAGTGGGAGGATGCATTTTAATTTAGAACCTTTTATTCTCAATGATCTGGTCATTGAGGTGGTCGGGATGGCAGAACAATATAGTAATCGCGCCATCGAAGTGGAACAAGTTCATCCTCTAATCGAAATCAAAGCTGATCGCGATCGCCTCAAACAAGTCTTACTCAACTTAATTGATAATGCCGTCAAATATTCCGAACCTGATCAACCTATCCATGTCCAGTTAGAACATCTCGGCGAACAGGCAACCATTCAAGTGTGTGACAAAGGTAAGGGCATTCCTCTACCCCAACAAACCCGCATTTTCGAGCGTTTCTATCGAGTAGACGAAGCTCGCACCCGCGTTAATGGAGGGTGTGGATTAGGGTTATCGATTGTTAAAACCTTAGTTGAAGGCATGGGGGGAAGTGTGACGGTGCGCTCTAAGTTGGGTGAAGGTAGTGTATTTATCGTGACATTGCCTGCTCCAGTGCTCAAGCCATTCTAACTCCCCATGCTGACCTCTTAAACTGGAATCGTAGTAGTCGCTGCCATTTGGATTTGACTGTCGCGATCGCAAATCCTGTCAATTGCTGCCTGCTGCTGGGACGGCAACTGCTCATAAATGTGCATAAACTCTTGATAGGAGTAAACTTCCATTAGAGCATACAGTTCCCCTAACGTCTGAGCTGAGAGCATAGCGGCTTTAAGTTTTGCTAGTGCTTGTGTGTTATTCATTTCAAAACTAGTTTTGCGATCATAAATCCAAGCGATCAAGGCAGAAAACTTGCCAGTCATACTAACAATCCAGATTAGCGAAGATACAGTCACCGAACAATTAGCTACTTTGATTCCTTATCCGTTTTTCGGGTGACTGAATTTCTAGCCCACATCTTAACCTCCTCCAATCGCACCAGTGCCTGCTGACGCTCCCAGTTATCGGGACAATGGGTTAACAGCGTATAGAGAAGTTGCTCCCAAATTGATTCAATAGCTTTGATATCCTTGAAATCTTCCACAGATGGGCTACTCCAACTCGCCATCCGATGGAGTAAGGCTTCAGTTTTGGGAGACAAATCGTTGGTGGGTTCCATAGAGATGAGGGATGAAAAGTTTCTTCATACCAGTTTAAGCTTGACTTGATCTAGGTTGAAAATAGGAGTCAGGAGTCAGGAGTCAGGAATATGTCTGTCCTCTTCTCCCCCACACCCTATTTTCAAGACCCTCACACCACTTCTGGTTCTTGGCGTCGCCCCATAGACCGTTGTAATCGATTGCGATTTTCTTGAGCCTGAGTATTATTAGGATTAATTCGTAATGCTTCATCAAACGAGGCGATCGCGTCTTTGTAACGTTCCAGATTGACTAGTGCCAGTCCTCGATTAAACCAAGCATTCTCTGCACTGGGCTCAAGGGCAATTGCTTGATCATAAGAAGCTACTGCCTCTTGATACTGCTCAAGCTTAAACAACGCATTCCCTCGCTTAAACCAGCCACTGCTTAATTTAGGATTGAGCTTCACCACTCGGTCAAAGGCTGTCAGCGCTTCATCTTGGCGTTTAAGATTTTCTAAAACGATGCCTCGGTTGTACCATGCTTTATCATCATCTGGGTTCAGTAAAACCACCCGATCAAAAGCGGCAAGAGCTTGTTCATAACGTTCTAGCTTTCTAAGAGTAATACCCTTATTGTAATAAGCATATTCATTTTTTGGATTAATAGCGATGACTTGGTCATAGGAATCAATAGCTTCTTCGTAGCGTTTCAATTGAATTAGGGCATTAGCGCGATTGTACCAAGCATTCTCATAATCGGGTCTAAGCTTAACGACTTGATCATAAGCAGCAACGGCTTCTTCGTACCGTTTCAATCGTCTTAAAGTGATTCCCCGATTGTACCAAGCACTGACACTATTACTATCAATTTGAAGGGCTTGTTCATAAGCATTTAACGCCTCCTGTGACTTACCTGCATCATCGAGTGCATTTCCCAAATTTACCCACGCACTAATAGATTGAGAATTGAACTCAAGTGCCCGATGATAGGCAGCAACTGCATCTTGATAACGCTTCAATTCATACAGGGCTCTACCCCGTCCTTCCCAAGCTAGAGGATTTTTGGGATTAATGCGAACGGCTCGTTCAAACGCCTTCAACGCTTCAGTATAATTCCCTTGCTGGAGTAAAGTCCGACCTTGTTTAAACCATTGGTCGAATTCATAGTCTAATGCTTGTAATTGCTCAGTTCCGGGCTGAGGTGAACGTTTGAGCCACTGAGTTCCCAAAGGTTGTTGTCTAGCCGTTAAAGCTAAAGCTGGAGTCGAGACACCTGTTAAAAAAGTTACTAATGCCGTGAGTCCAAGTTGCTTGAGTTGCATCGCAAAAGTCCTTTCAATTCGCTTCCAAATTCTTCTATTTCTCAACGACGAGGACTTATGCACGGATGTAATCCAAAATGCACCACAAAAAAGCGATCGCCTCCACGCCAAGAAGCGATCGCCGCAAATTATTGAATTGGCGCTTATATATCCTGTTCGCTTAACTCCCGAGTCATGTGATCGAAAGGCTGATCGATAAACGCAGTATTTTCCACACCGGCTTCTGCAGCCATGTTTTTAACGATGTCTTTCATAATCTGGATACCCCGCACGGTTGGGCCAATGGGAACACCCAACGAGTTGTAAGTTTCTCGCAACCCTTGCAGAACCCGTTCATCCAAAACATTGGTATCCCCTGCCACTAGCGCATAGCTGGCATAGCGCAGATAATAGTCCATGTCCCGCAGACAAGCAGCATAGCGACGAGTCGTGTAGGCATTGCCACCAGGACGGATGAGTTCCGGTACTTCATCAAATAGCTGCGAACCCGCCTGCTTGACAATAGCGGCTGCATTCCCATTAATTACAGCGGCGGCTGCAATTCGTGCAGTACCCGTGGCAAAGTAAGACTGGAGTGAATCGATCGCATTTCGATCTAGGTAACGACCAGTGCCGTCATACCTCCTAATTAGGTTTGTGACTGCATCGCGCATTAATATTGTTCTCCCAACAACAATCTGTATATCTCTATTGATAGAACTTACACATTAGTTAACGAAAAAAAGAACTATTCAGCCCTATATTTCTACTTTTTCCCACTATTCTTTCTCTGCTGCAAGCAGATCCAAGATTTCTCGGATAGTCTCTCCTTCTATAGGAGGGAGCCGAGAAGATGAGAAAGCTATCGTGTAAGTTCTGCATTTATTAATAATCACACAGCCTTGACCCCCAAAAGCATCAATCACCCAGTAAGTTTCTAGAAAGTGTCTCCTGTAGTGGTTGTCGGAGCATCAGTCGGCACTGTAGCAGACGTT
Source organism: uncultured Microcoleus sp. (assembly GCA_964588805.1). Classification (GTDB taxonomy): domain Bacteria; phylum Cyanobacteriota; class Cyanobacteriia; order Cyanobacteriales; family Coleofasciculaceae; genus CAZPRJ01. The sequence continues at coordinate 37,859 of CAZPRJ010000009.1, forward strand.
GCCATCCTTGAGCCAAGCCTTACCTGAAACTCAAAACCCTGATTTCTGAGGAATGCTTCCTCCTTTTCTAAAATAAAGTGTAGTTTATGATACATACGGTTTATAGGGTAATGTATTAAGCAATACTTTCTTAAAATTGCTACATTTTTTAACCTTTCTGGGCAAGCGCAGAATGAGAAAGCAAAATCTGTAGCCTAGAATACAAAAGCTCCCTCCCTCTCTCCCTAGGATGAGTCAGGTGCATTGGTTGAGAGAGTTAAGGGGGAACAGTCAGCGATGAATGATGACGATAGAATTACTTCCTGTTCAAAGTCAGGGGCTTGAAACAAGGATGAGACTCACTGCATAATTTGCGGGATTATCCCTCATTCATGATTGGAGTATTCTGAATTCTGAATTCTCAGTGAAGAAAACAAAAGTCGTCCCAACAATCAGTTATCTGATCTAATAAAGGGCGTAGCCATTACATCCAGTTTGTTACAGTCAAACGAACTCCAGGATAAACATTTTGTTATTCATTGGGTAATTCTCGATGAATCGGGCTACAAGCCCAGCCGCTACTCCCCATTTCGTCCCTTTATCCACTCGATATCGAGGGACACAGTTCTTGACTCACTAATCCCCTGCCAGCCATAAGATTAAATTCATTTTTGCCCTTTTTCAACGCAAATTGAACTGACAACAGGAGTCTTTCATGCCAGAAACCCCACAAGATGTCTTGAAAATGGTTCAAGACCAGGAAATCAAAATTATCGACCTAAAATTCATTGATATGCCAGGGATTTGGCAGCACTGCTCGTTCTACTACGATCAAATCGACGAGAGTTCCTTTGAAGATGGTGTTCCGTTCGATGGTTCTAGTATTCGGGGTTGGAAAGCCATTAACGAATCTGACATGGCCATGGTTCCCGATCCAAAAACGGCTTGGATCGACCCATTCATGCAAGAGAAAACCCTGAGCATGATCTGTAGCATTAAAGAGCCACGCACGGGGGAATGGTACAGCCGCGACCCTCGTACGATCGCTCAGAAGGCACTTGACTTCCTGAAGTCCACAGGGCTGGGTGATATTGCTTACTTTGGGCCAGAAGCCGAGTTTTTCGTGTTTGATGATGTCCGCTTCGACCAAACCGAAAGCAAAGCATTCTACTACGTAGACAGCATTGAAGGTCGTTGGAATGCAGGCCGCGAAGAAGTCGGCGGCAACCTCGGATATAAGCCTCGCTACAAAGAAGGCTATTTTCCCGTTGCGCCCACCGATACGCTGCAAGACATGCGTACCGAAATGCTGCTGACGATGGGTGAATGTGGAGTACCCATTGAAAAGCACCACCACGAAGTGGCCACCGGTGGACAGAATGAGTTAGGTATCCGCTTTGCACCCATTATTGAGGCGGCTGACTACTTGATGACCTACAAGTATGTCATCAAAAACGTTGCCAAGAAGTACGGTAAAACCGTTACCTTCATGCCCAAACCGCTCTTTAACGATAATGGTTCTGGGATGCATACCCACCAATCCATTTGGAAAGACGGACAGCCTTTGTTCTGGGGCGATGGCTACGCCAATTTGAGCCAGATGGCACTGCATTACATCGGTGGATTGCTCAAGCATGCGCCTGCACTGCTGGCATTCACCAACCCCACCACCAACTCCTACAAGCGCTTGGTGCCTGGGTTTGAAGCCCCTGTGAACTTGGCTTACTCCCAAGGAAACCGTTCGGCTTCCATTCGCATTCCCCTGTCTGGCCCCAATCCTAAAGCCAAGCGAATGGAATTCCGTTGCCCTGATGCCACCTGCAACCCGTATATCGCGTTTGCGGCCATGCTGTGTGCTGGCATCGATGGCATTAAGAATCAAATCGATCCCGGCGATCCTTTAGATGTGGATATCTACGACCTCAGCCCAGAAGAACTGAGCAAGATTCCTTCTACACCAGGTTCTCTAGACGATGCCCTAGAAAGCTTGGAGAAAGACCACAGCTTCTTGACCAGCACGGGTGTCTTCACCGAAGACTTCATCGAAAATTGGATCAGCTACAAGTTAGACAACGAAGTAAACCCGATGCGCTTGCGTCCTCATCCTTATGAGTTCGCCCTCTACTACGATGTCTAATTTCAGTCCTTAATAAACAGGGCTAAAGGCAACTGGCATATTATTGCTAGTTCCTAGTGAGGGCTTGTGGACTCATGACCTTGGGCTAAAGCTCTTACTACAAACCCCAAAATAGATAATTAGCTATAGTTGCCACCTTTATGGGTGGCTTTTTTATGGCCGACCTCTAGAGAATTCTACTTTTGGGCGAGAAAAATTTTCTCAAGTATTCGTTACAATTATACACAACAGTTAACAAAAATGCTTCAACTAAACTCAGGAATTGTCATGTCTGACCCTTTAATGAAGCTAGCTTATCAAGGTTTTCAGCAGGGCAAAAGCATCTTTGCTCTGGCTCATAAAAACCTGAGCACCCAGCTACTAAATTTAGTTAATCCTCCGGTTACTCAACTCAAAACTAAATCCATCTCTCCAGAGCTTTTACTGCAATTACAGCAAAGGCTCGAGCAAATTCTTGAAGCAGATTGGCAAGAGGCTGAACAGGGTGTTTATCCCACGTCGCTGCTGTTTGATAACGATTGGCAAGACTTCTTGCGCTATTATCCAGAAATTTGTCTAGATTTGCCTAAAACCTGGGAGCGAACGCACGGCAATCAATTTCAGGATTTCTCACCGAAGATTGATTTAAACGATTATCCCAGCTACTATCGGCGCAACTTCCATTACCAAACCGATGGCTACTTAAGCGAACATTCGGCCAACCTGTATGACTTACAGGTAGAAATTCTCTTTAATGGTGCCGCCGATGCGATGCGGCGGAGAATCCTAGCTCCCCTCAAGGAAGGACTCCAAGCATTTAATTCAGTTCCAACCCAGCAAATGCGGGTTTTAGATGTGGCTTGCGGCACCGGTCGCACCTTAAAAATGATGCGAGCCGCTCTGCCTCAAGCCTCTTTATATGGTGTAGATTTGTCTCCCGCTTATCTACGCAAGGCTAATCAACTCTTATCTGAAGTGCCAGGAGCATTACCGCAGCTTGTACAGGGCAGGGGAGAGGAGCTACCCTACCGAGATAACTATTTTCATGGAGTCAGTTGTGTTTTTCTCTTCCACGAACTCCCACCCTCCGTGCGTCAACGAGTGATTGACGAAGCATTTAGAGTCACTCAACCTGGAGGAGTTTTTGTGATTTGTGACTCCATGCAGGCAATAGATTCTCCAGATTTTGTACCCATGATGGAAAACTTTCCAGTTATGTTCCATGAACCGTACTACAGACACTACATTCATGATGATTTGGTCGAGCGTCTGCAATCCGCCGGTTTTGAAAGGATTACAACTCAAAACCATTTTGTGAGCAAATACTGGATTGCTCATAAACAGAAGTTGGCTGCATAAAACTGGGTCAGAAGTCCTACATCAACTTGGATAGACGCTGCTTCAATTTCAAAAAGCAGCGTTACGATTAAGGAAATAACTTTACAAAACAACATAATAACGTTATGATGGTTGCTTATCCCCGGAAGTTAAACAACGCGCTCAGTGCCCGTGACATCATGAAGCAGGTGGTACGCGATCGCGAAATCCACCTCATTACTCTCAACCGCTACCGCTACAGCGAACAACGTAGCTGTAAAGACCTCACTGATCTGATTGAACTCCTCAATGGACAACCCAAGGAGTTAATCCGGGATTTATCCCATCACATTGCTGAGGAAGCACGCCATGCCTATTGGTTAACGGATTTATTAATCGAGCTAGGTTCGGATATTGGAACACCGCCCGGAGTGTCCTACATCGACGAATTTGAGCGGTTACTCGACAGCGACCAACAAAACCCGGAAAAAGACCGCGATGATTTTGTGATCTCGTCTCTAGCGGCGATTAATGTTACAGAAAAGCGGGGTTGTGAATATTTCTCAGCTCATATCCATGCCTTGAAGCAAGCGCCACAAACCGAAGAAAATATCAAAACTCGGGAAACCATCGAACGAATTTTTCCTGAAGAAGCCGGCCATGTGCGTTGGGGTAATCGCTGGTTAGCCCAAATGGCGGATAAAAGCCCGGAACATCGGCGTAAAGTGGAGCGAGCTAAGCGGAAATATGCCGCCATTGAACAGGCCGCCTTTGAATCAGGATTAGACATCCTAGCTGGTGCGGAACTGCGTCGGATGAGTAATCTTTTGGATGTGGTCAATACCCTACCCGTATGGGAGCGCCCCCAGTACCTAATGGAGCGTCTACCGAAAACTCTGTTTGCTCCTGAGCTGCAAATGACCCGAATCGAAGCAGCGCAACGGGCGTGGAAGCGCGACCCCCAGGCGTTTATGGATAAGTTTGTGCCAATGTTCTTAAATGGCTTAAATCGGAAACAAACCCAAAAGCAAAAAGCTTCTGCTTAGAGCCAATAAAACTGATTTCGTTTAACCACCATTGGTAGGGGCGCACTGACGTGCGCCCTCTCTATGTGTAGCATTCTTGCCTAAGTCCCATAAGTAAATTTCAGCGAATTTGCTCCGACAGTATCCCCAGCCTCAACATCACTAGGTTAAGCTGTTGAACATTCAAGCTGCCTATTGAGAAGAGGTGGAATTATGCCTCACAAAGAACCGAATATACGAGAAACACTACGTCTAGAACCCGGCACCTTATGGTCAAAGGTAACAGAACGAACCGAACACGCACTTCAATGCGGCGCACTTCAACCCATCCCTACAGAATGGGAGTTTGTCGAGCAAAGCGGTATTAACTTCCTGGTTCGGATTTTGCCTAATTTAATCCGCAAAGAAGCTGCTAACAAAAAGCAGGAAGAGAAAAAAACTACATCCAAAAAAGAATTTAACCCATTCCTCCCCTACGACGAAGACCTATTTGTAACAGATATCTCAGAAACCCATTTGTGTCTGTTAAACAAATATAACGTCCTCGACCATCACTTACTGATCGTGACGCGAACGTTTGAGGAACAGGAAAACTTGCTGAATTTACAGGATTTTGAGGCAATGTGGGCTTGTCTAACTGAATTTGACAGTTTAGCCTTTTATAACGGGGGGAAGGCCGCCGGTGCGAGTCAGCGACACAAGCATTTACAACTGGTTCCTCTGCCGATTACACCCAAAGGAGCCAAGTTACCGATTGAACCTGCTATTAATTCGGCTGTTTTTGAAGACTCTGTTGGGAAAATACCTGACTTTCCCTTTACCCACGCCCTTGTCAAACTAGATTCCCATCGGATGGAATCCCTCTTGGAAGCGGCATCCTATTTGCTGAATTGCTATCATACCCTGCTTAAGGTGGTGGGCTTGCTGCACAAGAATACTGCAAGTCATTCTCGGCAAGAAGGTGAGTATAATCTTTTGTCCACAAAAAATTGGATGTTACTAGTTCCGCGATCGCAAGCCGAGTTTGAATCCATCCCGGTTAATTCATTAGGATTTGTCGGTACTCTTGTGGTACGCTCCTCCCAACAGATGCAGTTTCTCAAAGAGCAAAGCCCGCTCGAGATTCTTAAGAAGGTCGCTGTACCCATCACTTAAGCACATCAGAGGATATTTTTTGCCATCAGCCTCTGCATTGAACTGCATTAATGAGATGATGATCTCTATTGCGTCTGTTTTCAAACCAGGCGTAGTTCGTGATGCGCTCATAATGCTTGCCCGATAACTGACGCAATGAATTGATTTGACTTGACTATGATTGACTCTGCTACTGTACCTGCCCAAACTACACCAAATTGGTCTAGCCTGCTACAACAATTACTGGATCGCCAATCGTTATCAACAGAACAAGCCTCCCAGCTTATGTATGGTTGGCTCAATCAAGAGATTCCCGACGTTTTATCGGGGGCTATTCTTGCAGCAATTCAGGCTAAAGGTGTATCTGCAGAAGAACTAGCAGGGATGGCTCAAGTCTTACAATCTCAATCATTGCAGACAGTACCCATCACCCACGAAACTGCCGTGATTGATACCTGTGGTACAGGTGGCGATGGAGCTTCAACCTTTAATATTTCTACGGCGGTGGCCTTTGTTGCGGCGGCCGCAGGCGTTAAGGTGGCTAAGCACGGCAATCGTTCGGCTTCGAGTCGCGTAGGTTCTGCCGATGTTTTGGAAGCTTTGGGCGTCAATTTATCCGCCGAAACAGAAAAAGTCCATGCGGCATTGGATGAAGTGGGTGTGACATTTATATTTGCTAGGGGTTGGCATCCAGCACTCAAGGCCGTTGCACCTGTGCGCCAAACGTTGAAAGTGCGGACAGTCTTTAACTTTTTAGGCCCATTGGTGAATCCTTTACGTCCCACAGGGCAAGTAGTTGGGGTATGCGAACCCCAAGTTATCACAACAATTGCCCATGCCTTGCGTCTTATGGGGACTCCTAATGCGATCGCACTACATGGACGGGAAAAACTCGACGAAGCAGGATTGGCAGATGAAACTGATTTAGCTTTGTTGTCACAAGGTGAAGTGCGACTTTCAACCCTCAATCCTCAACAGTTAGGTTTAGCCCCTGCACCTACAGGCGCATTGCGGGGTGGAGATGTGGAGGAAAATGCCACTATTTTGCGAAATGTTTTGCAAGGCCAAGGAACTCAAGCACAACAGGACGCTGTGGCCTTAAATGCTGCCTTAGCCCTACAAGTGGGTGGTGCGATCGCTTGGGAAGATCATAAAGCTGGGATCGAGATTGCTACAGATGTCATGAATAGCGGTGCCGCTTGGTCAAAATTAGAACAACTCGTCAAATTCTTGCAGAGTGGAAAGTGAAGTACTGCCAGTGAGCTAACGCTCTCAAGCAGCTTCCTGTCTCATTTGCCGTTGCCTCTTGATACAAGTATCATTTGGTCTTACACAGCATCTCTGGCCTTACGACCGTTATCACCTCAAAGGGTGAAGCCTCCTCAGCAACCCATCTTCCACAGGTTGATTCTTTTTCGTACAACATGGCTTGGCTTGTCTTTTACAGCAGGACGTAACCTTACTAACCAGTGGTCATGTTCTTTCCCCGATCTCTGCCGAGTACATACTTTATACCCAAAGGGTGGCCTCTTAGTCATTCGGGCGGGTCAGCAACCCCCATTATTGTAACATTTTTACAGCTACATTGTAGGCACACAAATCAACATCCTGACTCGTTCTCTGTTGCTGAGCTTGCCGAAGCATCCCCCAATGCCTAGCGGCTTAGGGGGATTTCCCACTCGCGAGGTTAAGAGTAGGGTGACTACGTAAGTCTGAGAGTGTTCAGTTTGATTCGAGGAGAATCTCACAGAGAAAGTGAGCATAAGCTGAGTTTCTCAGGATGTTTCGACCCAACGGAACCGCTATTCAAGCTCTAGGCTTCTAGTTCGTAGCCTGGAGGGATATTTTGATCCCACATATCCCATATTTTTTTCTGAAATATGTATATCAATTTGTAACAATTCCCAAAAAATATTAATAAATATTGCAAGCTATTGATCCCTTGGTTATGGTGTGTTTTGAAAACCAATGAATGATTGTCGCCCTCTATGAACACCATGCATAATATTGGGGATTTTGTGCGTCATCTTTCAACAGGGGATTTCGGTCAAGTGGTTGCCTACGGACACGAAATTCTTGATAGTGTTTATCATCCCACTCTCAAGGTAGAAGTCGTTGGCAACGCACAGCTCCAGCAGGCATATCGGAAAACGTTTGTGGAAGATATATCAACGGCCTGGGTACTAACCGAAAACAAAAAACCATCTAACTAACGAGTCAAGGAAGAATCCACTTTAGGGATAGGGACGAATAGCAATCCATTACCAACAAGCGGTGCTCGCCAACAAAATCAGGGAGTTGCAAAGTTTCAAAAGCTACGTTTCTTATCGGCTATTCGCCCCTTAATTTTGGGATTGTCGTGCGTCCTGTGGAATGTCTTAACGGCTGTGAAATTCAACGACATTTTGTTTGATTGAAACATCATAGTGGCTGTAGAAATCTTGTCCGAGCAGTCCAATTTCTAAATCAGGCCCACTAATGGCGACTTGGACGTTGTTTTCTACAGCTCCACCCACCGCAATGGACTCTAGTTTACCGGTGCTGAATTTAACGCCTTTAGCACTGGCAGTATTCGCTCTGATTTCGCCCTCTGGAACAACACCCAGACTCTTAGCCATTGCTTGAGTAATCACCGTACCACTCGCCCCTGTGTCAACAACCATTTCAAAAGTTTGGGTGCCATTGAAGGTCACATCGACTACAGGTGTCCCGCGAAGGCGGCGTTTGATGGGTGCTTGAAAAACTTGTTGATTATTAGGGTTGGCTTTGGAATTCTGGTTTGGTGCTGGCGTACTCGGTGTTTGACCTGGGGAAGGACTTAAAGGTTGAACAGTCGTTTGCGGGGAAATGGCAATAGCCTTTGGCGATTCCGAATTAGATACAGGGCGAGCGGATTGTTGTTCTGCAACCCGTAAATTGCGTTGGTATTCAGCAATTTTGGATTGAGCGTTTTTGTGATACGAACTCGAAGACGGTACTGACTTTAAAAGATCAATAGCCTCTTGCCAGCGAGTGATCACTAACTGCCAATCAATCACAGACTGGGCAGACTGAGCGAGGGTAGCAGCACTATAGGCAGCATCCATTGCTCGTTCATAAGCTTCTTGGGGAGTCAGTGTCGGGGAGTTAGTGGGTGCTGCTGTTGGTGAAAGACTCACCGATACCAGGGGGGTAGGAGTAGGAGTCGAAACAATATTCGGTTGAGTTGATGCGTTAGGACGCCATAGAGAATCGACTCGGCTACAAGCCGTATTGACCAGTACTAGAGTTCCAGAAAGCAGTAGAAGCGCTGCACGATCCTGAGAAGGCATGGGCGTTAATGGCTCATGAACAGTCCATTTTCCAGTGTAAACCTACCGTTTTTAGAGTGCGGGGGTGCGGGGGTGCGGGGGTGCGGGGGTGCA
>CAZPRJ010000009.1:46918-136278 GCA_964588805.1 uncultured Microcoleus sp.
GATGCCCATGAACGGATTGTACATAACCAACTCCTGACCCCTGACCTCTGACTCCTGACTCCTGACTCCCTATGTTGTTATCACCTCCTCACAATTGACCCACAACAACTCCCGTTTGCCTGAGTTAGACGTGAGATAATATGGGCTTGGTTGAATTGTCCGTTTCGCGTTTCTACGGATAACAAACAACTAACAACAAATAACAACTATCGACTTATGCCTGTTTCAACGGCTACCCCTGCCCTACTCGTCCTAGCAGATGGGACATCTTACCAAGGTTGGTCTTTTGGAGCCACTGGTACTGCCATTGGGGAGGTAGTGTTTAACACTGCCATGACGGGTTATCAGGAAGTAGCAACAGACCCCAGCTACTATGGCCAAATTGTCACATTCACTTATCCGGAATTAGGGAACACGGGTATTAATCCAGAGGATGAAGAATCAGTACATCCTCATATCCGAGGTGCGATCGCTCGTAACATTTGTTGGCGGCCGAGTAACTGGCGTGCCACGAAGTCCTTTCCCGACTATCTCAAAGAACACAATATTCCTGGAATTTACGGGATTGATACCCGTTCATTAACCCGTACACTGCGATCGGTGGGGGCGATGAATGGGGCGATTTCTACGGAAATCCTCGACCCGGCAAAGCTCCTACAGCGTGTTGTAGCGGCTCCTAGTATGGCAGGCTTAAACTTAGTGCCGGAAGTAAGCACCAAGGAGGTTTATGAGTGGTCTGATCCCACTGAGAACCATTGGGAGTTTCGTCCTATTGCCGATGCCAGCAATGGTGAACCCCTAACGGTTGTCGCCATTGATTTTGGAATCAAGCGCAATATCCTGCGGCGTTTAGCTAGCTATGGCTGTCGAGTCATTGTTGTTCCCGCCGATACGCCACCGGAGGAGATTCTCAAACATAATCCTGATGGGATTTTTCTCTCTAATGGCCCGGGTGATCCATCGGCAGTCAGTGCCGGGATCGCCACAACCAAAGCTCTTTTAGAGCAAGCTAAACCAACATTTGGTATCTGTATGGGACACCAGATTTTAGGTTTAGCGATGGGAGCCCAAACATTTAAGCTCAAATTCGGACACAGAGGCTTAAATCACCCGGCGGGTTTACAACGGCAAGTAGAAATCACCAGCCAAAATCACGGTTTTGCCATCAATGCCGATACGTTAGATGCTGAGGTAGAAATTACTCACCTCAACCTCAATGATCGCACTGTAGCTGGTTTACAGCATAAATCATTGCCTTTCTTCTCAGTGCAGTATCACCCCGAAGCCAGCCCTGGCCCCCATGATGCTGATTATCTGTTTGAGAAGTTTGTGCAATCCATGCGTTCCCATCGAACCACTCCAGCTCAGTAAAGCAGAATGAATAAACTATAAAAGCTTGCCAAAAAACCCAAGGTACTTTAAATTAAACGGGAACTTCTCGCTATACTATTGCATACAGCGTAGGAGTCTATCCGCAAGAAGCCTTAGGCAACTTCGGAACTTTTTTCAATGACGATCAGTCTAGCTAAGAGCTAGATGATCGGGGTGGTAAACACCAAAATCTCTGCTGGAGAATCGATCTGCGAGGAACAACCATGCTTTTTCAGTTTTTAGACTAAAAAGCGTCCCTTTGTTTCTAGAGGCTATGATCGGCTCGAAAGTTCCTCGCTAGAGCAATAAGCCTAGCGGTGGATCAGTCAAAATCGCTAATGTTTAGTACGCTACAGCTAGGAGGGTGTTATTCCTGAGCCACTAACCCTGACAGTCAGCTTAAGGGGCACTCGCGAAGTCAGGGAAAATTGCCAACTTTTCCGCCTCACGGGTTTGTTAGACGCCTTTTCGGAAGCTACGTTCCGTAAGGTGATTAGCAATTGTATTGATGAGGCACCAGCACACGTAATCTTGGACCTTTCCAAGATTGACTTTGTTGACAGTTCCGGATTGGGGGCTTTAGTACAACTAGTCAAGAAGGCACAAAGCGCAGGAGGAAGCTTACAGATTGTGACCAATCCTCGCGTCACCCAAACGGTCAAGCTGGTACGCTTGGAGAAGTTTCTCTCGCTCCAACCTTCTGTTGAGGATGCCTTGGCAAATATCAAGAGCAGTTGACAACACCTCAAGAAAGAGATTAGGGGGCGGGCTGCCAACCCGCCTTTGTTTTGTTGGGGTAAACCCTACTGTTCTTGTTCTAGACAACGCTAAAATTTATAAAGAATACATTGGTTTTGGATTGTGACATCAGAGGAGGAAGAGAGTTCAAATAGTTGGGCAACTCAGTCGGCGCTCACTTGGGCAGAAGTCCGGTTCAAGCAATTGAGTGACGCCACTGCCTCTTTGTCCCCTATCCAACAAATGTCACCGGCATCTTTAGCATATTTAGGAGATGCTGTTTATGAGCTATACATCCGAACCTGGTATTTGCTGCCACCCAAACGTCTTGGTGACTATCATCAACAAGTAGTCGCGCAAGTCCGAGCAGAGAGTCAGGCTAATATGTTACGCTCCCTCAAACCTTACCTTACTGCTCCCGAACTAGAAATATTGCGTCGAGGACGTAACGCTGCTACAGGAGCTCCCCGGCGACTTTCTCCTAAAATCTATCAGCAAGCCACCAGTTTAGAAACGTTACTAGGATACCTTTATCTCAGTGATCCTGAACGCCTAACCCAGTTGTTAGCACACCTCGATCTCGATCCCCACTAGAAGTCATTAAATTTTAATACAATGGTTCAGCAAGACCGCCGCCCTCACACATCCGGCAAGCCAAAGAGAGGGAAACCCTTCCGCGACTCCCGTGAGGCAGGGAAATTTTCTTCCACCCGTAATCATGAAACCTCTCCCCACAAAGAGAAGCGTTACTCTGAGCAAGGGAAGCCCGGAAAGCCTCATCACTCCAAACGAGATCATCCCAAACTTCGCCGTACCCCAAACCCCAAGCCACCGACTCTCGATGCTGTGTCTACTGAGGAATTAATACCGACCCAACCTCCATTAGAAGAGGCAGAGGACACAGACTTAATCTATGGACGGCATCCTGTTCTTGCGGCCTTAGAAAATCAGCGTCAGCTCAATCGGGTTTGGATTCTTCCTCAATTGCGCTACGATCCCCGGTTCCATTCTCTATTAAACCAAGCTAAGGCCAAAGGAACTGTCATTGATGAAGTCGAACCTCGCCGCCTTAGCCAGATTACAGAGGGAGCCAACCATCAAGGGGTTGCTGCTCAAATAGCACCCCATGAATATCTAGACTTGACTGACTTAATTGAAAAAGCGAAATTGCTGACGGAGCAACCCTTAATTATCGCTTGTGATGGGATCAACGATCCCCACAATTTGGGGGCAATTATTCGTACAGCAGAGGCATTAGGTGCTCAAGGCTTAGTTATTCCTCAACGTCGAGCGGTTGGAGTCACCTCGGCTGTCATGAAAGTTGCCGCCGGAGCCCTAGAAACCTTTCCCATTGCCAGAGTCGTCAATCTTACTCGAGCCTTGGAGGAGCTAAAAGCGTCTGGTTTTTGGATTTATGGCTTAGCGGCGGAAACTGGTAACATACTACACACCGTGAATTTTTCTGGCGCGGTAGTATTAGTGGTAGGCTCCGAAGGTAATGGTTTGAGCCTGAGAACGCAACACTGCTGCGATATTTTGGTTTCAATTCCGCTACAGGGCAAGACCCCAAGCCTTAACGCCTCAGTTGCAGCGTCGATCGCTTTGTACGAAACTTATCGACAGCGCTGGTCTGATGTACTCTACCTAGATACTTTGCCAAAGAATACTTTGAAAAAAGAAGTGTAAGGTAGTATAAAAAAGTGTAAAAATTGCGTTACCAAAAAACAAAGAGAATTCCCTATACAGGCAAAAAGCATGAAGGAAGTTTTGATCAAGATTCTCCACTTCTTGGGATTGGCTTTCTGGGTTGAAATTGTCACTGACAACCCCCGATGCACTTACTACTTCGGGCCTTTCCTTAACGACCAAGAAGCTCACGAAGCCAAGAATGGCTACATTGAAGATTTAGAAAACGAAGGCGCTCAAGGGATTACCGTCGCCATCAAGCGATGCAAACCCGACAACCTGACTATTTTTGATGAACCGGGGGAGCAACTTGAACGGCCACCGATCCCTTCGTTTAGTGGTCAGCCATCCTAGTACCGCTAGGCGGAATTCACGCATTCAAAATTCACGAATTCAAAATGCTTATATTGTAGGCGTTACAGCAATGCGAGAATGTAGTTTTATTTCCGCCGTGATGTACTAGTCACTGAGGCTATATATAGAGGCAGCAATGGGGATCTAATGAGATCACCCTCAATCAATGCCAAAGTTTTATGCCATCGGCAGGTCGTTCATAACTTGGGGATTCTGTTCAATCCATCTATCGATATCTCCGATCACTTGAGCGGGAATCTCCCAAGGAAATAGGTGAGCTACGTTGGGGTAGCAGTGCCATTGAGAATGGCGTAGATGTTGGGCTGTTTCTTGACTAGATTGTGCTGTAATGTGCCGATCTTCCTGCCCAGCCAATACGAGGCAAGGACAGGAGATTTGCTCTAAGTCAGACAGTTTATTATACCCAGCTCTGAGAGCTATGTTAAGCGCTCGTGTGGCCATGGCGGAAGTCTGTAGATAGGCTGACATGGCTTCAAGAGCAAGATACTCATAAGCTTTGGGAGTGTGTTGTTGGATGAGGTAGCGGTATAGCGATCGCTTGCCGAAGGTATCAATATTCCACTGCCATCCCGGTCGTACCCGATTGATTAGTGAAGCGATCCCAGTGTAAAGATTATCCTCCCAACTAATGGGGGGATGATTACCTCGTGGGCGAGCGGCTGTGGCAATTAAAATGAGTCCACTGACTCGTTCGGGTAGCCTCAGCGCTAGTTCCATCGCTAAAATGCCTCCTAATGACCAGCCGAGTACTAGGCAGCGATTGATCTCAAAACGGTCGAGTAGCATTTGGAGATCAATGAGATGATCCGTCATCTGAAAGTTAAACTGAGTTCGACTACTTCCGTATCCCCGTAAATCGGGAGCCAGCGTTTGGAAACGTTGGGAGAGGTAATCGGTAAAAACGGACATACTACTTCCCGATCCCGGATGGCCATGCAGGCAAAGAATAGGAAATCCTTCTCCTTTAACGTTCACGTTAAGGTTAAAAGCTTGAGAAGATAGGTGAGGTACAGACACTAGCAATGAGTTCAGGCTGAATAGAAAACTACTATCAGCTTAATAAACATAGCTAGAAAATAGGGATCAGGAGTCAGGAGAATGTGATTTTCATCTCTAAAGTAAACTTTGATCGCAACGTTTGTGAGCGATCGCATGGAGCGTCATCTCAACAAACGCTGCGGCAAGTCACTTATTGTAGTGAAGCTTTAACTGTACCATTTGGGCTAAATGCTAAATGAACATTTGTTTTCCCTACCCCTTCCGTTGCAGATACTAACTGAGTACCAGCGACAGGAATATTGGTACGGTCAATATGATTCGCGGCTGCATTACTCAACGGAATAATGCGTTGAATTGTGCCATCGGCATTGAGCAAAACACTATATTCTAACGTCTGCTGCAATCCTGAAGGAGGCTGCCAACTACTTTGGAAGCGACTTCTGACTTGTGCCGCTTGAGCATCCTTATTGATGTTGGTATTGGCCTCAGTTGCAGGTAAAGCCAATTCATGACCCATACCTCCAGGAAGACAGGGAGGATGAGACGCAGGTAAATTTAAGGGGACAGAGGGGGGTACGACTGACCCATTTCCCGGCGGAGAGGGTAAATCGAGGGCTTCAGTGGCTGGAGTGGGAATTGGTTCTGGTGTGGGGTTTGCGGCCTGGTTTTGATTATTAGAAAAAGAATTGGGATTGGGAGACTGGCTTGTAAGTCCTTCTTTGAGAAGTGATGACTCAGGTAAAGAGGTAGCAGACGGCTGTAACCAAGATTCAGATAAAGAAGAGTCTGGCATTTCTACAGGAGAAATGGGTTCAGACTGAGGAGTTGTTGAGGGCTGCGTTTTGGGGGAGGGTGAAGGTTCTAGAAGTGCCATCGCGCCTATTCCTACTACCATGAGGGAACAGACCGTCCATTTAATTCCTGCTATTGCTCCTTGAGGAATTTCAAATCGGGGAAGAGTAACCTGATTCGACCGTTGAAGAGAAGCCTTACGTTTTTTACTTTTTAGATTTTGATGTTTGGGGTTTTCTTTTGTCCGTCGATAATAAGGGCGCTCATCAACTAGTAACTTGGAAAGGCGATCATGATTTAAATCAAGGATTAAATCTGGGGAAGATTTTTTCTCTAATTTTTGAGCAGAAGGTCGGTCAACCAATACATTTTTCATAATTCAGTGTAAGGAATTGATCAATGAAGCTAGCTAGTTTTTCTGTTGATATTTTTAATCCTGGCCTCAGATTGTGAGCGATTCAAAATTCAAACGGCTCAAATCGATTAGCGGCAGGATTATTAGCGACGATCTCAATGTCGCTGCAATGCACGTTATCTTAGGACAAGAGGAAATACTTAGCAAAAAGCGGACTCAGGCATTCTTAATCCAAGATAACCGAAGAAGACCTAGTTAGATCAATTAAGGTGGACAGAGATTGCCCACCCGGCATTGAACAAATTTATAATTGTTATTGATTTTAAGGAGTCGTTTCTACACTCGGAGAACTAGATGAATCTCCACTCGGAGAAATCGAAGCTTCTGCATCAGGAGAAGCTCGTCTAATCTCTTCTAAAGAAGCTTTTACATTACCATCTGGACTAAACACTAAATGAATCCCAGTCTTGGCTCCCCCCTCAATCGGAGATGCTAGTGTAGTACCCGGTGAAGGAAGATTTGTTTTTTCAATATTTTCTGCAGCAGCATTACTCAGAGGAAAAATTTGTTGAATGGTTCCATCTGGATTGAGAATCACACTGTACTCTAATGACTGCTTTAGGCCAGAAGGGGGTTTCCAACCTTTGAAGTAGCCTCTAACTTCTGTGATGGTGTCGGGACTCGTTCTAGTATTTTTGTCCGCCTCAGCCACAGCTACTTGGTTATCTGTCTCTGAACGGATGGAAGGTGGTAAGGTCAGAGGTGATGGAGATAACCCCTCAGGAAGGGCAGAATTACTTCCAGATGGAGAAGGTTTACCGGTCAAATCCGTTCCTTTGGGCGTGTTTAGACTCGATCCTGTGTTTAAACTCGATCCTTTAGGAGTGTTCAGACCTAATGATGATGGCCTGCGTGAGGAAGGATTTACGCCCAGAGGCTTGTTCAGACTCGTAGATGGAACAGTCGGAAGTAGCGGGTCTGAAAGAGGCAAATCTAGGGGAGATACAGGGCTAGCAGATAAAGGGTCTTTTCCGAGTGAGGATGAGGGAGTTTGCAGTAAAGGGTCGCCAGGGGAAGGCAACAGAGGGTCAGGAAAGGGCGTACCCAATGAATCAACCGGAGGTGTAGGTACGAGCTCAGGGTTAGACTGAGCGATTGAGGGTTGTGCCGTTTCTGGCTTTTTAGTGTTAGTGGATGAGGAAGGTGATCTCAGTACGGCAAAGGCTACACCGACCACCACTAAAGATAATCCTGCAAATTTAACTTCATTGGGAATTCCCTCCACAAAAGACAAGAAGGAACGCTGGATAGATGAGAAATTTTTCATAGTTTAACCTAACGAGTTTGGTGATAGAGCGGCCTGTTCTTTACAGATTCATCCATTGCTTTTCTAAGTTTATCTAGCGCGAGAAAATCACTGGATTTAGACTCTGGCTCCCTGACTCAAACATAGCTAAAATGCTAACTGAAATTTGTTTTTTATGTTCCTAGGTAACGCTTCAAGAAAGCTTCTAAGGATTCTAGTTTTAAGTTGTAAACCGATTCCAATGTAGCAATCTCAGCCGGTGTACAGAAAAATTCATTGGCTAGCAATGCCCGCAACGTACCTAGACTTTTTTTCGTATCGGGATTAATTAAACCCACTGCATTTCTGATGCCGTCAAACACGAGTAGTGGTGGATTAATAATAATCGGTTCTTGATTAAAGATGCGTCCGAAAATACGGGGGATATCTTCTCTCTTCAAGACATCCGGCCCTCCGACTGGAAGAATTTGATGATTTGCGGCTGCAATATTGACAGAATCAACGGCAATTTGCGCTAAGTCATCTGTACTCACAATCGAAGTTCGATTCTTGGAGTCGCCATTGAGTAAATAAATTCCTGTTTGCCGAAATTGTTCGGCCAGAGGAATCAGGTTGGAGGCTAAACCAGCAGGGCGGAGGATGGTGTAATTGAGCCCACTTGCTTGCAGATATTTTTCCACAGCTCGCTTGGCCTTGAAGACTGGGGCATCTTCGTAGCCGCGATCGACTCCTAAGACGGAAATAAATACAAAGTGTCGAACACCCTGCTCTTTGGCTTGGTCAATTAATTCGATATTCGCTCGATAATCCAACGCTTGAGCCTTACCACCCGATCCGTGGGTGCTGATGATATACTCAACCCCCTTACAGGCTTTTTGGATATCTTTGTCTTGTTGCAAGTCACCGATAAAAATCTCAGCACCCCGGCTTTCGAGTTCTCCATAGCGAGAGGTGAGGCGAACAAATGCCCGAACTGGCAGTTCTCGTTCTCGCAAAAGCCGCACTACACGTCGTCCAATTTGTCCTGTTGCTCCAGTCACTAAGTACATATTTTTGTCCAAAAAAACAGAGATTCAATTAGTTTTCTTTGTAACAGGAATTTAGGAAAGTGAGGAAAATTCAACAATGACAGGGGTATGGTCGCTCGGTTGATCGAGCTTTCTAGGTGCTATATCAATTGTGCAACCTGTGGCTCGATTGTAAAGATTGGGAGTGAGATAATGATGGTCGATGCGCCAACCCCGATTGCGGCTAAATCCACCCTGGCGATAGTCCCACCAGCTATAATGACCTCCCTCAGAGGTAAATTTACGAAACGCATCGGCTAATCCCACCTGTAATACTTCTTGTAATGCTTGACGCTCGGTGGGAGAGGCCATGATATGCTTATCTTTTCCTTTGGGATTATAGATATCTCGGTCGTCTGGAGCAATGTTAAAGTCTCCACAGACGCACAGTTCGTAGGGTTGTTTGTCTAAGAGGACTTTGAGGTATTCGCGCAATGCTTCCAGCCATTGGAGTTTGTAGTGGTATTTGTCACTCCCTACTGCCGCACCATTGGGGACATAGAGATTCACAATGCGGACGTTGCCTGCAATACCTGTAATCACTCGTTTTTGTTCATCTAAATCCCCTACCCGATCTGTTCCCAGTACAGGGGCAAATCCTATGCTTACCTCCGAGAGAGGGGTTTTACTGATCAAGGCCACTCCGTTGTAAGATTTTTGCCCAGAAACGTAGAGGTGGTAGCCTAGGTTTTCGATGGGCGATCGCGGAAAATCGGTATCCACCACTTTTGTTTCTTGCAAGCACAGCACATCAACTGGATTGTCTTGCAACCAATTGACTACCTGAGTCAGGCGGATGCGAATTGAGTTGACGTTCCAAGTAGCGATTTTCATGTTTTGTCTTGGCCCAAATTTTTGTAGGGGCGGGTTTAGCAGACAATTTTTGACTTTAACAGATAACCTCGATCCAAAACCCACCCTCGCCTGAGATGGGGTTGGTTTGAGGGCAGGTGCGTGATGGTTCATAGAACTTCGCACGAACCCCACATATAGCAAGGGCGCACGTCGGTGCGCCCCTACGAGGATGGTTCAGCAGATTTTGTTATGGAATTCTAGTTATAGAGTTATAGATTGCTGTTGATTTTCAATAACCCATAACAAACCACTAACAACCGATTAAATCTTGCAACTTAAATCCCCAGCTTTTTGGGTAAAGCGCAAGTTTTCGCCGTAGTCTACCGGACAATCAATCACCGTCGGCACATCCTGCGCGAGTGCTTCTTTCAACGTGGGAATTAATTCCGCCGCCGAGTTGACACGGTAGCCTTTGAGCCCCATACTTTCCGCAAATCGGACAAAATCTGGATTGCCGAAGTGGATGAAAGCGGACTCACCAAAGTGATTGTGTTGCTTCCACTCGATCAAGCCATAGCCGCCGTCATTGAAAATTAGTGTGACGAAGGGCGTTCCCACACGCAAGGCTGTTTCTAACTCTTGACAGTTCATCATAAATCCGCCATCACCGGTGACAGCAACCACATTGCGTTCTGGATGCACCAACTTGGCCGCGATCGCGCCGGGTAATGCAATGCCCATTGCTGCAAACCCGTTGGAGATAATACAGGTATTGGGGCGATCGCAATGATAATGACGCGCCATCCACATCTTGTGAGCACCGACATCCGAGATTACAATATCCTCCGGTCCCATCACTTGCCGCAGGTCATAAATCAGTTTTTGTGGTTTAATTGGAAACGCTTCATCATTGGCATACTGCTCATAATCAGCTCGAATATCGGCTCGTAATTCAACCGAATAGGGAGTCTTTTTCCCTTCTCGATCCGCCTGCTTCATCACTTCAGATAGGGAATCTGAAATATCTCCAACTACTTCCACTAAAGGAATATAACTGCTATCAATTTCTGCGGGGGTCACATCAATATGAATGATGGGAATTTTGCCCTCCGGATTCCACCGTTTGGGAGAATATTCCACCAAATCATACCCTACGGCAATAATTAAATCCGCTTGATCAAAGGCACAGCTAACATGGTCGCGCTGCTGTAGTCCAACCGTCCACAGTGCTAGAGGATGGGTGTAAGGAATCACACCTTTGCCCATAAAGCTGTTAACGACAGGAATATTCATACGCGTGGCAAACTCAGTGAGGGCTTCACTGGCTGCTGATCGGATTGCCCCATTCCCCACAAGGATTAAGGGATTTTTAGCCTTAGAAATGGCTACGGCTGCTTTACCAATGCTTCGGAATGATGCATAGGTTTTTTCCCGCTCATCTCTTGCTAGGGGTTGACCCATGACCGGCATCGCTGCAATATTTTCGGGTAAATCAATATGCACCGCTCCCGGTTTTTCACTTTGAGCCAATTTAAATGCCTTACGGACAATTTCTGCTGTATTACTGGGACGAACAATTTGGGAATTCCATTTTGTTACCGGTGAAAACATGGCCACCAAATCTAAGTATTGGTGGGATTCAATGTGCATCCGGTCTGTCCCGACCTGACCGGTAATCGCTACTAGCGGGGCTCCATCTAAGTTGGCGTCCGCTACACCCGTCATTAAGTTAGTTGCCCCCGGCCCTAGGGTCGAAAGACAGACTCCGGCCTTACCTGTCAACCGCCCATACAGGTCTGCCATAAAGGCTGCCCCCTGCTCATGGCGTGTGGTAATAAATTTAATAGAAGAATGTCTGAGCGCTTCTAGAACGTGGAGGTTCTCTTCGCCCGGGAGTCCAAAAACATATTCGACTCCTTCATTTTCCAGGCAACGTACTAATAATTCAGCGGTATTCATTTCGCCCATTTCACTTTTCCTGGTCTTGGTTTGAGAGGATGCTAAGATTTTTTGAAATTTTAGGGAAGCTCTCTGCTTTTTGGACTAAAATTGTTCGACTTTGTAGGAGCGTAGTGTAATACGTCCTAAAATTTCAAGGGATATTAGAAAATTGATATATCCCGATAACTTGACGAGAAAAGTGTGGAATGATGAATTATAAAATTTGAAGACTACAAGCCTTGTCTATCGCTGAGCAACATCAAAGGATAACAACCATGCATACTTTACCGATAACCCGATGATTTGCTCTTCTTTCAGTCTTCATCCTTTATTTTTCATCTTTTATTTAATCCAAACTGTCTTGATATTGACAAATTCATGGATACCTTGGATACTTAATTCTCGCCCATAGCCAGAGCGTTTAATGCCTCCAAAGGGTAGGCGGGGGTCAGATTTCACGAAGCTATTGATAAACACGGCACCGGCTTCAATTTCATCAATTAAGCGCTGGGCTTGTGCTGGATCAGTTGTCCAAGCACTCGCTCCCAATCCAAAGGGCGAAGCATTGGCTCGTTGAATCGCAGCATCGATATCGGGTACACGAAACAGTAACGCGACAGGGCCAAAAAATTCCTCGTCGTCGGCAGGCGTTCCCGGCGGAAAGTCGGTGAGAATGGTGGGTGGATAGTAATTACCGGGGCGATCCGATAAGGGTTTACCCCCCGTCAGGACTTTTGAACCTTTTTCCACACACCGTTGTACGAGCTTTTCGATATCTTGAAGCATATCGGGTGTGGCTAATGGGCCGACATCGGTGTTTTCATCCATGGGGTCGCCAATTTTGAGGGCTTGGAATTTCTCCACCAAACGTCGCTCAAACTCATCGGCGATCGCATCTTGAATAATAAACCGTTTAGCCGCAATGCAAGATTGACCATTATTCAGCATCCGGGCGGTGACGGCACTGGAAACGGCGGCTTCTAAATCGGCGCTTTCCAAAACAATATACGGGTCACTGCCACCGAGCTCTAGGACTGTTTTCTTAATTTGCGTCCCTGCCGCCGCCGCTAGACTGGCCCCGGCCGGTTCACTCCCCGTCAAGGTTGCCGCTTTCACTCGTGGGTCGTTAATCACACTGGCCACTTGAGCCGCACTAATGAGTAAAGTTTGAAATGCGCCTTCGGGAAATCCGGCTTTTGAGAGGATATCTTCGATCGCCAGTGCCGATTGCGGTACATTCGAGGCGTGTTTGAGTAACCCCACATTGCCAGCCATCAAAGCTGGGGCCCCAAAGCGGAAGACTTGCCAGAAGGGAAAATTCCAGGGCATGACTGCTAGAATAATGCCCAAAGGTTGATAACGGACAAAACTTTGTGTGGCATCCGTCGTTGCAGGCACATCAGCTAGAAAATCGGCTGCATTGTCGGCATAGTAACGACAGACCCAAGCACATTTTTCGGCTTCAGCGATCGCACTTTTGAGGGTTTTTCCCATTTCTGTGGTCATCACTTTGCCAAAGTTGACCTTATCTTTCTCTAAAATTTCTGCGGCTTTATGCAGCCATTCGGCTCGTTGAGCCAGCGATGTTTTTCGATATTGTTCAAATGTTTGTTGTGCTAATGCTAGCTTTTTTTCAATCGATCCAGCATCAAGGGACTCAAATGTTTTGAGAGTTTCCCCGGTGGCTGGATTAATTGTGGCGATACCCATAGCTATCTTTACTCCAACCCCAAAAAATAGGGATATATTGATTGGTGTTTTCTAGTTTAATGCTACCCTCCTTTCAATCTGCAACTCGTTATAGATTGCTTTACACTTCCTTAATGGAGGGTCGGATGGTTAGACGAATTGTCAATTTTTCCAAATGGATTTTTATCCTACACTTTATTAAAGTTGTTGAATCTTAAATGAATATGTATTTTGATTGAAAATTGCACTACAATGACAGATGAGAAAGTTGTTCATGCTAGCTTGACAAGCCCTTTCCTCGAGACTTGTAGCAAAGACTTAACAACCTAGCGGCTTATCTAAACCAGCCATTATCAAGCGCCTCATAGCCGCTTGGAGAGTGCCTTGTCCACTCTTAAGGCTAGAGTGCCCTGACTGTAGTAGGATCTACCCAAGGACAACATGGATGGTTTTAAGTTTTTCCCCTGTTGTGATTTCAAGTCTGGCGGTGTCAACAATATTCCCTGCTCTCGGGCTAGTAGTCCGCTGATTTTGGCCGTTGATGACGATGAAGATAATTTGTTGCTGTTGTCTTATGTTTTAGAACCCTTAGAGTGTAGCTTACTGACAGCGGCGGATGGTTTGAGTGCTCTCCATCAAGCACAAACCTATCAACCCGATTTGATTTTGCTCGATATTCGTCTGCCCTATCTTGATGGCGTGGAGGTGGTTGCTCAACTGAGAGAAGACCCCAAAATGAACACAATTCCGATTATTGCCGTCACAGCCTTAGCTAGGAGCGACGATCGAGAACGTCTTCTACTAGCTGGCTGCACGGATTACTTGAGCAAGCCTTATATGATTGATGAAATTGAAGCCGTTGTACGGCGTTATCTGCGCTTGCCCACTCCTATTTCTTAATCTTTGGAACGGCTTCAGGATTGCGAACCTCAGGAGTCATCTCCAAGACTGCAATCACGCCAGTACGTCCAGTTTCTAAGGTGGCATCACTGAGGAGATCTAGGACAGGAACGCCCAAAACTTCCTCAATCAGTGTTTTCAAGCGGGGTTGAATCGCTTCATCGAGTTGTGAACGGACTTGTTCAGCTAATTCAGCTTGACCGCGATCTGCCAGGAGTTGTTCAGGCTGGGTAATGGAGTTTTCCAGGATAATCGCCACCTTTTCATCGAAGAGTTGGCACGTTATCTTACCGGGCTGATGTCCTAATTGTTCACGGTATAGAGCTTGAAGTCGCTGTGAAAGAGTACGTTCTAACTGCCCTCGCGTAGGCTTGGAGGACTGCTGTGTCATAGACGAGTGTTGGTTAAGATTTAAAGGATCTAAACGCATATTTTAAAGATTTTTCAACAATTTATGTAATGCTGTCTTGATCATACTCATCAGCCTCTGAGGGAAATTGAAGGTTATTATTAAGACAGTAACGTTGTCTTTTTGGTCTTTATTACCATATTTGAAGCATTTTTGATTAAAATGCTGCTATAGCTAGGCGTATCGTTGACAATTCTCAATAATCCGCCTTCTCCCATAAAATCCGTACTGATGAGGTACAAGCCAATCCAGTTAAGTGCCATCTAGCCACTTGGGAGATTGCCTTGTCCACTTTGCAATTTAAGGATTGTACAGGGACGTTTAATCATCCCATAGGTGAAAAGATGGATATGAAAGTGTGTATGGAATTTCCTCTTGGCAATAGTGAGGAGTCTACAGCTCAACCCCCCTTGGTTTTAGTGGTAGAAGATAATGAAGATAACTTGATGCTCCTGACTTTTTTACTCGAGCAGCTCGATTGCCAAGTTATCACTGCCATCGAAGGACGGACGGCATTGGACTTAACACAACGTTACCGTCCTGCTCTCATTTTACTGGATATGATGCTGCCTGATGTCGATGGGCTGGCCGTTCTATCTGAACTCAAACAGAATCCTTTGACTAGCGAAATTCCCGTGATTGCGGTTACGGCGATGGCACGAACCCAAGACCGAGAACGAATTTTAGCGGCTGGTTGTAATGAGTATGTGACGAAGCCTTATAACGTAGACGAAATAGAAGTCTTGCTGCGTCAGTATCTTAGCAGTAAAGTGGAAGGCTAGCATCAACTAATCAGCGTCAGTAGATTTAGGATAGATTAAGATTTTGTAGGTATCAGGAGTGGGGGCGATCGCCCGTTCCACAGCCGCCGCTAAGGCTTGTAAAGGGTAGCGATCGCTAATGAGTGTATCAATATCAATCCGGCGATTAAACACAATATCTGTCGCTAAAGATTGCAAACGATAGGACGAACTATAACTGCCCATCAAATCAATTTCCCGACGATAAAGCATATTCGGATTAATCGGAATTTCCACCTGATCAGGAAACTCAGCAAAAAATAGAATTTTACCGCCTTTACGGGTGCAATCTAAAGCTTGGAAAAATGCCTTTTCACTGGGAACCGCCAACAAGGTAGTATCTACCCCCAAACCATCCGTGAGGGCAAAAATTTTAGCTTGTAAATTTGGATCTCGAGCATCAAAGGCTTGAGCCCCCACCGATTTAGCCTTCTCAATCCGGGAGGGCAGAAGGTCTGTGGCGATCGCATTTGCCCCGAAATACTGCACCAACATTACAAACATTAATCCAATTGGGCCAGCTCCCGTCACCAAAACTGTTTGACCGGGGCTGATTTGGGCTTTTTTGACCGCTTTGAGGCAGCAATTAGTCGGTTCTACAAAACTCGCTTGTTCAAAACTTACCCCATCTGGAATCGGAATCAGCCCCCCATTACGGACAATATGTCCTGGAACTTTCACATACTCGGCAAAACCTCCTCCACTGGGTGTAAACCCTGCCGTAGTCGTGATGGTTTTATAGACCTCACACATAGAGAAATTGTCATGCAGGCAGTAACTACAGCGCATACAAGGAATGTGGTGCATCACAACCACTCGTTGCCCAACTTGCCAGTTTGTCACATCTGCTCCCACTGCCGTAATCACCCCTGCTGTTTCGTGGCCATAGATACGGGGTGGGTCGTATAGAGGGTAGAGAATTTTCTTAATATCAGACTGGCACAGTCCTACTACTCGCACCTGCACCAGTACCTCATCGGCTTGCAGCTCGGGGATGGGTACTTCTTCGTAACTAAGCTGATTGACTCCTCGGAATACCTGCGCTTTCATGCCATTCCTCAATGCCTCGCAATTTTAGACTGTATCATCAGCACTGAACGTTTAACACTATTTTTGGTATTAGTGTTCTATCGCATTAATCGTGATGAGTTCGTAGTGAGCGCTTGAGCGAAGACAGCGCTTACTACAAACTAAAATTCAGCTATTTTTCAGCAAACGCCCATACTCCATTCCAGTTTTCCGGTACACCCTCAGCTAGCAACCGTTCAATCCGTTCTAGGTATAGCTTGGCCGTTTTATCAGAAAGATTCACTGCTAAAACTTGCTCAAAATAATGTTTGGCCTGGGTAAATTCCCGTCGAGAGTAATGATCCAATCCCCGTTCAAAGTCAGCTTGGGTTTGGAACTTCAATGCTTTGACCTCTTCCGCTTCTCCATCCATGACTTCATAAACGCCAATAGACTCGGTTTTGCCTTTGACAATGGCACGGTCTAGAAATCGAATTTCATATTGACTGGGGTCGTTCAATCGTTCTAATACTTGCTCAGAGATTAATAAAGACGCGCCATAAAACTTGGTCAAGCCTTCTAGCCGTGCCGTCAAGTTGACATGATCTGAGAGAGCATCGCCTTGCATCCGGTTTTCTTCTCCAATCATCCCAACCATAATCGGGCCGATGTGGATGCCAATGCCAATATAAATCGGACGATAACCTTTGGCTAGCCGCTCTTGGTTGTAATGCCGAATTTTCTTGAGCTTGGCAATTCCGGCTTGTAGAGCATCATCAGCCCGATTGGGGAAGATGGCCATCAAACCATCCCCCATGTACTTGACAATAATGCCCTGATGCTTACGAATTTCAGGGCTGACTCGCTGGAGATAGGCGTTGACGAAGCTAAAGGTTTCCTGAGGCGTCATGCTTTCGCTGAGGGTGGTGAAGGAGCGAATATCGGAAAACATGATGGCCATTTCTTGGCTAACGTAGTCGCCTAAATGGACGTGTGTTACATATTGTTTGTGCAGAAATTTGAGATACTCCGGCGGAAAAAATCGGGCAAAGGCATTTTTGTGATTTTCTAGGGCTTCAAAGGAGGCTTTGAGTTGATCGGCCATCTGGTTGAAGGATTTGGCTAATTGTCCGACTTCATCTGAGCGATCGAGGTCAACGGCTTTATCCCATTCGCCTTTGGCAATGTCTTTGGCGGCAAAATTGAGGCGGACGAGGGGTTCTGTGACCCAACGAGCGGTGAGAATACCGATAACGATGGCCACGACTAATGTTGCCCCACATAACCACAGGGTTATGCGGTTATTGGCATGGATTTGGGCCATGAAGTCGGACTCTGGAACCACCACTACAATCAGCCAGTTCAGCCCATAGGGGTCTTTAAAGGGAGAGATTTGCAGAAATTGTCGTTGTCCTTTGAGCTGGAATTCAAGCTTGTAGGGGCGATCAATTCCGTTGAAATTGGGGAAGCGATCGCGTAAAAAGGCCGCACTAGAGCGCATGAGTAAATCTTTACTTTCCAGTGCCCGTAAGCGTTTTGAGTCTCCCCCTAATAAGGATTGATGGCTCATGGAACTGGCCACTAATTCTCCTGTGGGCTCCATGATAAAGACTTCCCCCGACTGACCAATTTTCAGCGTTTGCAAAAACTGACCAATTTGTTTGAGTCCTAATTCACTGGCCAGCACCCCTAACAATTGATTGTTACGGTCATAAACTGGCCGACTTGCTTTAATTTGCAGTAAGTCATAACCTCGGTTGACATACACTTCACTCCAGGTGGGTTGTCCTTTTTGGACGGCAGCCGTGTAATACGGGCGAGTGCGGGTATCGTAGTTAGCGATGGTTTTAGCCAGCTTGACTCGATTGCCGTCACGGTCGATATCGTAGTAGTAGAGAGTGCCGCCACCGGGTGTGAATTGTTGGGCAATCTGAGGTTGTTCTGTCGTTGAGAGGCGATTAATCCAGCCTACCCGGAGAAACTGGCCTTGTTGATTGGCAAAACCAACATTGCCGATGGATTCGTAAGTTTGAACCTGTCGCCAAAAGTACAGTTCAGCGTCTCGTATTTTCTGAAAGTCTAAAAGTCCTAATTGAATCGCATAGGCATTAAATTGATTGATTTGTTGGGGGACTTCCACATAAGCTTGTATGCGATCGCGTACTCGGTCGGTGACTTCGTGTCGCAACTGGCTGGCTAAGTCATTGACAGCCCTCTGTCCATTTCTAAAGGAAAGATAACCGACTAAACCCACTGCCCCAACCACTTGTACGACAAAGGGGACAATGAGGATAACGCGCAAAGGAATTCTCCCCAGTGTTCGCACAAATCGATTCTGAGGACGTTGCAGAAGCGATGGTGTTTCAGTTGCTAAGAGGGATTGGAGTGTGTGAACGATGTTATTGAGGGGTGTATAGAGTTCATTGGAGGTATTGAAGAGAAATTCGTCTTTGAGGACACTTAAGCGTTGTAATTGAGTATGTTGTTCTTTTAGTTTTTGGGTGAAGCGAATGCGATCGACATCGGCTTGTTTGCGTTTGGTTATATCTAGAATTGCACTAAGGAGAACATCTTCACCATTGAACGAGAAAGGTTGAATTGAGATGGCTCCCCAAAATATCACGCTGTTGGCTTGCTTAAAGCGGATTTCGTAGTTTCTTAAACAGTGATTTTGAGTATAAATATTGAATAGTTTTTGACGGTCATTTGGGTCAGCATAAAAATCAAGCATCGAGTGAGTTAATAGTTCCTCAATCGGCAACCCAAAGATGGAACTAGCGGCAGCATTGGCATACAACAGTTGACCATCTGCAAATCGGGCAATAATAATGGCTACAGGTGTGGCTTCAGCAATCAGTTGAAACCGTTCTTGACTTTCCTGTTTGGCCGCTTCTGCCTCGTGATGGAGTTCCGCCTCAATGACACCTGCGTGTTCAGTCATCGCCTCGAGCACGATTTCTAAGTCTGCTTTTTCTTGCTTGACTTTTTCGAGTTCCTGACTCAAATGGGCAATTTCTAGCAGGAACTGTTCTGAGTTTAGGGGGGTTGATACAGGATGATCTGCTTCGGGATGAGTCAAGTCAGCCATAGTGCGATGGAGTGGGTAAAATCAGTAAGGCAGAGTTTGGGGCAAGACTATGCGATCGCCATTGGGGAGTCGGACGTTTAATCCAACTCGGGTGAACTCAGCCTCAAGGATGGTTTATCGGTGTGTGCAGTAGAGCAACGCTTAATCCCCGAAAATCACTCTTGAGAGAGTTGTCGGGAACTATTATGAAGTGATAGTCAATTCACAACTGATAAATTTAGGGTAAGCGATCCAGCCGTCAGATGCTAAGGCTGAAATGCGCTTCTCTTCCTTCGGGATAAATGCATATTTTATTTTTTTTGTCAACTTATTCGGCTTAATCGTTGCCCTCACTTACTTTGAGGATTGCAGTTGGCGATAAAGAGATTCGTAGCGGTGGGATTGAATGTCTAGAGTAAATTCTTGTTCAGCTTTTTGACGGGCGCGATCGCATAATTTTTGGTATCGCTCTTGATTTTCTAACACCCACACAATGCCTTTAGCTAAATCTTCGCTTTCAAAGGGTTGAGCTAGATAACCATTGCGTTGATGTTCAATCATATCAGGCATTCCACCGATATTAAAGGCAACACAAGGCGTTCCACAGGCCAACGCTTCCATGACGGTATTAGGCAAGTTATCTTGAATGGAAGGCGCAATAAAAACATCAGCAGCAGCATAAGCTACAGCTAAAGAAATTTCGTCGTTAAGTCTACCTAAATAATGAGACTGTAAGCTTAATTTGAGGGGTTCTTGAGGCCGAGATGCACCAAAAATCACCAGTTGTATGGGTTCGCTTTGTTCAGTTTTACTGAGAGTATGTAGAGCTTGCTGGAGTAAATGAAATCCCTTGCGGCGATCGCTATTCGGATACATCGCCCCAAATAAAATCAAGGGCTTATCTTGAGGTAAATTTAAGATCGAGCGTGCTATCTGGCGTGGGATCGGTTGGTATTTTTGAGTATCTAATCCGTTGGGAATAACTTCAATCCGTAAATTTTTAAATAGAGAACTTGAGTGAGCGCATTGAGCTAACCATACACTGGGAGTTACAACAGTTAGGTTGATATTGTTCCAAGATTTGGCTTTGCGTTGCCATACCCAACGGGAAAAATCCCAATTTTGATGACTTCCTAATTGCGGGCATTCACCGCAGAATATTTTGTAGCGATCGCATTCTTGAGAGTAGTGACATCCACCAGTGAAAGGCCACATATCATGCAGTGTCCACACGATGGGTTTATTTAATTTAGCGAGGGTTTCTATGGATACAAACCCATGACAAATCCAATGTAAATTAACAATATCGGGAGCCAATTGAGCAAGGGTGGAACTCGCTCTCTGAGGAAGCCACTGTAGGGAAAAATCCTTGGCATTTCGCTGGCGATACATTTTTAATGGTAAGGCATCTAAACGCTCAGGCAGCTTCAGCTTAGAGCTAAATTTTCCCAGGGATGTTTGGGGAGAAAGTACGGCACGATCGTCGCTATATTTCAACAAAACCAAGACTTGGGAATTTACACCTAGACGCTGTAATCCTTGATGCAAGCGTATTGTTGCTCTCCCTGCACCTCCAGTATCAGACTCGCTAAGATGTAAAATTTTCATTTCCAAATCTTACGAGTGGTTATGATTAGTTGTCCTGTGTTTCAAGCGTACAATCAATAACACCGATTACTTTCCCTTTAATTTCTATCTATACTTTAGGATTTTCCTAGCGTTTTTTTAACAGCTTGAGCCATTCTGGCCAATTTAGGCTGATGCCATACATATTGCCACAAATCTGTTCTTAATTTAGCAGTTGGTGAATAGATTTTTTGATGTTCAGGAACGATGCGATATTTCATTCCTTCATAATCACCATAGTTGATTAAACTGGGTTTTTCAGCATAGCGACTACCACTGGGGTATTGACTAGGCAGATAATGAGCTGTTAAAGATTTGCGAGAGTGCATTGGATTCAGGGTTTCTAAAGAACCATGAACGGTTCCTGAATTCCAGAAAAGGACATCTCCTTTTTTCAGCGCTGGTGCATAAACCTCGTTTTGATGCTGTTCTACATACTCTCGGAGCTTTTTCATGTAGGGTGCATTGGACGCTTTTTCATCTTCTGTCAATTTCAATTCAAGGCGATGGGATTTAGGTAAAACGTAAAATCGTCCAGCTTGTTCTGTGATGTCTTCTAATGCAAACCATCCGGCTAATAAATAACCGCTTGGCATAGAGTCTAAATAGTACCAATCCTGATGGGCAGGTGTAGCAGCGTTCATGTCAAACAACATGGATTGCATCAGGTTATGTTCTGGACTACCCGTGAGTTGAGTGAGAGCATCCCTCACTTGAGTTGAACAAATAATCTCCCGAATTGTCTCTTCAAAAGCTGGATAGTTGGGGTAATCGTGAACATTGAGGAAAGACTCTTGAGAGTATCCATGTTCATTAAGTTTATTTTTTTCCCAACGGTTACTAGATTGACGAAAAAAATAGTTATCTGAATTGAGTATTTCTTTGCGATATCTGGTTAATAATTTATCAATTAAGTCTTCTGGAATCAGTTTTTCAAAGATGTAGTAGCCTTTTTCGTCGTAGTAATCTTTTGCCTGATTCATCAGCATCATCCTTATAATCTCCCTGAGCTTTATCCGGTGGTTAAAGGCTTTACAGATTTAACTATTGTTTGACTTTAATCACATCTATCTTAAGGAGTAAGATTCTTAAAAACAATTTTCGATTAATCTATACAGTTATTTTAAGATTTAAATTTTTAATAGTTTTTTCATTTTTTTTTGAACTTTTTTCAAGATGTTAGGGTCGTAATCAAAGAGAGTTCGTTGAGTAAATTTATCGGCTTCTAAATCGCGAATCACAAACGGAGGTTGTTTTAAGGGAAAATTCATGGCTTCTGTTGCCATCTTGATATAGGGGTCATTTTCGTTATGAATATGAGTGGCTTCTAAGCCATAACCAATATTAGTCACTAAATTGCCATTAGGAATAATACATAGACCGTTTTGTAGCCAGCAGGCAAACATCCATTTAAAATCCCAGCCTGTTAGTTGCCCATCATAAAGCATTTGCGCTGTTCTTTGCCAAACTTTAACGGCATAAGGGTCTTCTAATATATCAGTCATAAACCTTTTGTCTCGAATTTTAGGCCAGAGTTTAAGGTCAATATCAAAGTATTGCCATGAACGTTTCCAAGTAGCCCATCCCCAACACAATGTGAAGCGAGAAAAGTAGTAACTATACTCTGTTCTTTGGCGACCAAATAACACATTTTGCCCAGATATATTCATAATCCGTTCGTCATGGCGATAACGATCGAGTAATGCTTCACAGTAAGGGAAAAATGTAGGATGAGGAATGCAATCATCTTCTAAGATAATCGCCTCTTCAACTGTGTCAAATACCCAGTTTAAGCCATCAATAATCCTTGAGTCACAAGTTAAGTTTATATCCGAGTAATTCTTGAACACTTGACAATCCCAATCAACGCGCTCGATAATTGCACGAGTTGCTGCACATTTTTCCTGGTCTTCTGATCGATGGGGTCGAGGCCCGTCAGCTATCACTAAAAGTTTGGCTGGTTGAGCTTGCCGAACAACTTCAAAAACTTTTTCTGTATGATGGGGACGGTTGAAGATAATTAAGACTACAGGCGTTTTCATTTGCCAATTTAAGGACTTTATAGCAGTGTTATAAGCTTGTCTAGGAAATGCGTCGATCGGCTTGTATTTCCGAGAAAGGCTTTAAGTTTAGACTATAACATTATTCCTATAGTCAAGCAGATTGATAAATATATAGTATATAAAAATATCAATTTACATCCGCAAATTTTAGTATTTTTGATAATCTTTCTAAGTTGACTAAAATATTTTCTCCTACTAAATGAGGGTCAATTCCTTCGGCTGGTTGTTTTCCTTCCCCTAGTAAATAATAGTACTCTAAACCAAGTTGATTAGCCATTGCCCAATAACCAACATTAACATAATTGGGTGAGAAAAATTCGATCAGCTTTGTTCCAGGCTGGCAGAATACGGTATTTGTAACTCCTGAACCATGAGGAGCAACTACAACTTTTACAGAAGAAAAAAGAACTGCTTTTTCAATCATGGATAGCGACTCTAAAACGATGCATTGAAAGCCAAGTGTATGCAAAAAAGCCATGACTTCGCCTTCATTAATAACTTTGCGATATCGAGCATGGCACCGAGTCAGATAAATTCGTTCTAAAGTTTTTAAACTATTGATTACTACTTGAGGTTTATAAAATTCTCTTTTTAAAAATTCACAAACCCAAGCAGGAGGATTTCCGGGGAGTCCGGGTAAGGATGGAAGTAATAACTGATCGGATTTTATATGGCGATATCGACGACTTTCAATAATTTTATCGGCTGGAATTCCTAGCGTTGTTAAGGTTTCTTTTTGAAAGGAATAATAATAACTATTAACAATAAACCAATCGATATGATTGAATTCAATACCGCAACAACGGATGAGTTCAATTCGAGGTAATAAATCAGTCAACCAATGGAAATAAATATCAGCTTTGGCGGAGGTAAGTACAGCAGCTATTCCGTGGAGATAATGCACCTTTGGGAGTTTCCACTCCCCAAAAATAGAGTGGTTTTGTGGCAAGCGTCTAAAGTCTACAGATAGGTCGGATAAAATATAATCATCTGCCGTAATGGTAGCGCTACAATCAATCGTCCGTCCCTTATTAACCCAAATGCGGCCGTTAGGTAGTACAGCAACAAATGAAATCGGTAGCTGTCGCTGATATTCAATTTGAAACTTCCAATGAATTGTTTCATCGATCGTCCTAGGCTCTAATCGGCAGATTAATTGACTCGGATAAATCTCTATATAAAAGTTTTTTTGTAAATTTTGGTTTAAACAGTTAGTTACGAACCATTGTTGTGTTGACTCATAAATACCTTTCGGAGGCCCTATAATTTCTGAACTAATGGGTAATCGCTGTAAAGGTTTTGCGAACAAGCTTTTAAATGTTCTACTCCCCTCACAATAAACACTCCAATAGGGTCTAAGCCAACCTTTAATTTGGCTTTTATGCTTAGGCAGTTGAATCAAACGTTTAGCAAGCGATTGAAAACGATACCTAAACCTATAAGGACACAAAAGGGCAAGTTTATGAAGAAATTGCTTCACCAAGATTATCCAATTTCTTGAATTCAAAGGGAAGAATAACGGAAAAAGTAAGTCAATCAAGTTGATCGGCCTAGCAATCCCAGTAGGGTTATGGCTTTGGTTTGATGGATGAAAATCCTTCGAGTCGGTAAGTAGAATGCACCAATAGCATACGAAGCAACAATTTGAGCAATCACTGTGGCGATCGCGGCTCCTAATCCTCCATACTGGGGAATTAGGATAAGATTTAAAATAATATTAACAATAGCACCGATTGCTGATGTAACGGCTGAAAATTTCATTAATCCTTCAGTAGTGATCCAAGTTTCTCTGGCTACTCCTAAGGATACGAACAAGCCTGCCCAGATATGAATGTTTAATATCGCTCCCGCCTCAGCATAACTTTCACCATAGATAAGTGTAACAATCGGTGTGGCTAAAAATGTTATAGGAATCGCAACTGAATAGGCTAAAAGGGTGACTGTAGTAAAGAGATGTTGCAAACGTCGGTAATAAACCACTTCGCCAATCTCTTTAGCTTGGACGATTGAAGGGAACACTGAATTAACAATTGCATTTGGAACAAAGTACCATAACTCTGAAATTTTGACGGCGGCTGAATAAATCCCAACCGATTTTTCTCCCACAATCTGGCCTAACATCACCTGATCGATTCGCATATAAATCATAATGACGATGCCGGAAAGGATGAGAGGCCAGCTATCTTGTAATAAAGATTTGGCATGATGAAGATTTACCTTCCATGCCTGTATCAAATTCCCACTAAATCGATAAGCAATAATCAAGCCAATGGCGCTTAATCCATATTCAACAACCATTGCGATCGCAAATGCAATGAGTGGTGCTTTCATCTGGATTAAAATCACTTTAACGCCATTGATTAATACATAGGCTGAATTCCTTGCCAAAACTGAATATTTTGACTGAACTTGCGATTGGAACCAATAATCAATAACTTCAAACGACTGAATAATTGTCCCAGAAGCAGCAATTCCTACTAACCATATAGTCTCCCAATAATTAGGATTTTCGCTTGATGTAGAAACTGTAATCACCCCAAGGACTATAAAAAATGTTAGAGCACTCCCAATTAACCTAAGAAATAAAGAAGTCCCTAGCGTTTCATTTTTACACTCTGGATCGCGGGCTAAATTGCGGATGGCAATACTATCTAATCCCAATTTGGCAAAGGGCAGAAATAGACCAACAATAGCAATCGCATAGTTAAGGCGGCCAAAGCGTTCTGGGCCTAAGTATCGGGTAATCCAAACCCCAACTAATAAACCCAAAAACATCTGTACAATTTTTTCGGTAAATAGCCACCCCGTATTGCCAATAATCTTGAGCAGATTAGGGCTGAGCTTTTGCTTAATAGCAGTGAGCTTATTGAGTATCAAGCGTTTTAATCCCTAATAAACTGGTGGTCTAAGAACTGGCTGCTCTCATCTCAATTGAATAAAATAAAAAATCTTACCGTTGAGAGGGTAGATGTAAAACTAACTATTAACAGGAAATGAAGTTGCTTCTACTGAATGTTTCATGGCACCGTAATACTTAGGAGTAGTATCAAGGGTTACTCGGACAGTTGTGACGACATACCAAAACCAAATACTCGTAATTCCAACTAAACCCGTTTCGGTCAAATTGGTCATCAAGTTGTAGGTTAATAGTAAAAGTGGCAAACCCGATTCTGGTAGTTGAGTACGACTTAGATAAAGCACTCCCTTCGCTATGTTATTAAAAAAAGAACAAGCAAATAATGCTAAACCTAAATAACCTAATTCAAGACCCAGATCCAAAAATCCATTGTGAGAATGTCCAGGTCTAAAATCAGTTTTAACTACTACAATATCAAGAGCTGGATTGGCTCCTTCTCGCCACGGCTGCCAAAATCCAGATAATCCATAACCTACAACCGGATGCTCATTAATTTTATTGACGATGATTGGCCAGAAATCTGTTCTTCCCGTTAAAGTCAAGTCTTTATTTAGCGTATCTACGACAATAAACTTAATGTTTTCTGTCACAACAATTGTGGCGCAAATGCTCACAATCATAAAAAGGATTACAGAAACCACTGCCCATTGAACCTTTAATTTTTTAACAAAACCAAAGTATCCCCACAAGCTTAATAGCATGACCATTAGTACTTTACTTGCGCCACTATCTCCTTTAATTAATGAAAAGAAAGAGAGTGCTGAAAAGGCTAGTGATAATCGCCTTCGTTTGCGGTTATACACTCCATACATCAGCCATAAAACTGTTGTTTGAGCCATAAAAAATGAAAATTGATTCTTATGACCTAAAATCCCATGCCATGTTCCTCCTTGCCCTTCTTTCAAGGCATAAAAAATAGAAAACATAACAACAATAATATTAAGCCATAGCCAAAATTGATAAATAAATTTCCACTCATATTGCTTTGCAAAATAAATTGCAAAAAATGTAATTTCCCAAAGTACAACAATATTTCTCAGGGTGATAATCGGAACGTTTGACCAAAAAAAAGATAAAGTTGCCAAAAGAAGAAATAAACAGAAAAAAGGAGCTTTAACTAAAATAATGGAGAGGATATTAATATAATCCTTTAATGTATAACGCAGCCGCGAAATAATCATACATAAGATAATGCCATAAAATCCTATTTGTCCGGCTATTGTAGGTAGTGTTGTTGTCACTGACATCAACACTCTAGGATGCAATTTATCAAAAGGGCTAATTGTAGCGCCTGTTGCCCCTGAGATACTGAACACCAAAATTCCAAAAAATAGGATTTCTATTGCTGAAGAAAGTTTGCTATTTCTACCGGAGTAATGAAAAATTATGAAAAAATAAAGAAGTCCAATTGCTACTAAAAAAAACAAAATAATTGGACTTTCTAAAATAAGCTGTTTAAGCTCGTCCATAATCAGTTTCTAATTGAATTAAACGCTTACCCAAGCTAACTAGTCCATCTTAAGAGAAAAAATCAAGTTTTTCACTATTTTAACTAGTTCAGTTTAGGAATCTGAGGAAGCCGACTGTATCAGGGTAAATTCATGTAGGAAGCCAGGCGATTGCACCAAGCACTCAAAACGATAGAGGATACCTCTTAAATGTGTAAACCTACAAACTGAGAAATTCCTGAAAATCTTACATCGAAGATGTATTAAGAATCAAACCATTGCGCTAGATGTTTAAGCAATCACGATTGACCTAAGTCTTAAGGAGTATAGGTAGACCAAAAGCAATAAATCAATAGGTAGATTCGGATGCATCAAAAATGGTCGGATGAGGTCAATTGGGATAAAATGCCCGGTCAACTCTCCCGAGTCTATACTCCCCCTTGAACTAGCGTCTCTACGTTATGCTGGAAGCGCATTATGAGGGAAGGTACAGTCAGCAATTATGAATTGGGTATTTTCCGGACCCTTAAGTGTTGAAACCGTGACGATTGCGATCGCCGATTTACCGTCGTCACTTCAAGGTACAAAACTAGTACAACTTTCTGATCTACACTACGATGGCTTGCGGTTATCAGAAACCTTACTGGCAGAAGCTATCGAAGCCAGCAACCAGGCCGAACCCGACCTAGTGGTTTTGACAGGCGACTACATTACCGATGACCCTAGCCCGATTTACCCCCTCGTCAAGCGGCTAAAACACTTGCAAAGCCGTGTGGGTATCTGTGCCGTGCTAGGAAATCATGACATTTACTACCGCAACCCCAAAGCACAAGTCATTGAAGCTTTAACCAGCATTGGAATTCAAGTCTTGTGGAATGAAATCGCCTATCCCTTAGGGCCAGAACTCCCTCTGGTGGGACTAGCGGATTATTGGTCTCGTGAGTTTGAACCCGCCCCTGTCATGAACCAGCTTGACCCAAACACCCCTCGTATTGTCTTGTCTCACAATCCTGACACGGCTGAATTGTTGCAACAATGGCGAGTCGATTTACAGCTATCAGGCCATACTCACGGGGGTCAGGTGTTCATTCCAGGGATTGGGCCCGGGCCAGTCATCTATGAATGGCTACAGCAGCGCATTCCTAAATCCATTCAGCGTTGGATACCTCTGATGACCGCCTGTACCCGAGTGGTGAAACATTGGGAATGGGCAAGAGGACTCCATCAAGTTGGGCAAAATCGGCTTTATGTCAATCGTGGATTGGGAACCTATGAACCAGGACGCCTGTTTTGTCCACCCGAAGTTACAGTCATTACCCTGGAAAAATTGACTCAATAAATGAGCGTAAAACTCTGGGTTTAGCTATAGTACTTCTGTGCGCCTTAGTTTCTGACTCAAGCGATTCGTCCAATTTTGCCTCTACCCCACCGTTTGTACTTCCTACGAAAGATCACAAGTCCCTTTCTCAAGTGCAAACTGTAGCTTTTGCGATTAGACCCAGGTTTAACCTATGAGAAGCCTATTAACCCCAAGCAGGGTGCTGCCATCAACTTGGTTAAGGTTTTTAATCATTTCCCTATTAGTTTTAGGTATATTTTTTCGGTTTACCAATCTTGACCGAAAAATATATTGGATGGATGAAACCTATACTTCATTAAGAATTTCTGGCTATACCGAAGCCGAAGTTGCACAGCAACTCTTGGAAGGTCAAATACTAGATATTCATGACTTACACCAATATCAACGCCTTAACCCCAACAAAAGCGTTTTTGATGCGGTGCAAGGATTAGCAGTCGAAGAACCCCAAGTTGCTCCTCTTTATTTCGTTATGCTGCGATTTTGGGTGCAGTTATGGGGAAATTCCATCACAGTTATTCGCAGTTTTTCGGCTTTTCTGAGCGTGCTGGCACTCCCTTGTATGTATTGGCTATGCCTGGAATTATTTGAATCATCACTTGTGGGATGGTTAGGTTGCGCTTTATTGGCTATCTCTCCCTTTCAATTAGTGTACGCCCAAGAAGCAAGACAATACAGTTTATGGACGGTTGCTATTCTATTGTCCAGTGCGTCACTATTACGAGCAATGCGGGTGAATACAAAACAGAGTTGGGGAATTTATACGGCCACACTAATTATGGGGCTTTATTCCCATCTGTTCTTTGTATTAGTAGCGATTGCTCAGGCACTCTATATATTTACCCTAAATAACTGGCGCTGGAGCAAAAATTTAAAAGCTTATTTACTGAGTTCTATTATTGCTATTATTGCCTTTTCACCTTGGATTGGAGTGATTTTAACAAACTTCAAGCAAGGACTAGCCATGACAGCCGCTCAAGGAGTGAAAATTTCCTTACCTTACTATCTAAAAAGTTGGCTAGGCAATCTCAGTCGTAATTTTTTAGATACTGGATTTTCTTCTAGTTCGCCCTTTGGTACTCCGTTACCCATTCTCGCTTTCCTCAGTCTCACTATTCTTTTAATATTTACTTTAGTGGTTTACTCACTTTATTTTTTATTTCACCATACACCCAAACAAACTTGGTTATATATTTTCATTTTAATAGGCTTTACTTCCTTGATTATTATTATCCCCGATCTAATCTTAGGCCGGCGTACCTCTGTTACGGGACGATATATGATTCCCTCTTACTTAGGGGTTCAGTTATCCGTTGCTTATTTGCTAGCATCTAAAATTAATCCTACTTTGGTTAAAGACTGGCAAAATAAATTCTGGCAGATTATTCTGGCTTTACTCCTGACGAGTGGAGTCATATCTTGTATTATTATTTCCCAATCTGAAACTTGGTGGAACAATCTCACGGATACCCAAAATGGTCAATTGGCTCAAATCATTAATCAATCCCAAAAACCCCTCATTATTCAAGAAATAGACTCATCTCCTCCCCGCTATAACGTTTTTAATTTAATTTCTCTTAGCTACCTTCTCAAATCGAATGCCAGATTTAAATTTATTCCTAAAGATACCGTGACCAATATTCCTACAGGGTTTAGTAATGTATTTTTTATGAGTCCCTCAAAGGCATTAAAATCAGGAATTGAAAAAGAATACAAAGGTAAAATAAAACCCTTGGAAAAAGCTGAAGACAGCCGCCTATGGAAACTAGTAAAATCCCCAAAAGCTGTGGTGTCTTTAAGACTTCAATAGGTCAATTAATATAACCTTTGGGGTCAGGTTTAGCACTACCATATCCGCTATGAAAAGCATATCAACATCATACAGGCTGCTTCCTCCAACTTGGTTACGGTTTTTAGTGATCGTCCTGTTAGTTTTAGGTATATTTTTTCGATTTACTAATTTAGGTTTAAAAGTCTACTGGCACGATGAAACCATTACCTCCTTACACTTAGCAGGTTATGTGGGTGAAGATGTGCGACAAAAAGTTTTTAATGGAAGTGTGATTGAGGTTCAAGAGTTACTGAAATATCAGTATCCCACTTCCGAAACCAGCTTCATGGATACTATTCGTACATTAATTATCGAAGACCCTCAACATCCGCCTGTATACTATTTCTTGACACGACTATGGATGCATTTATTTGGCAATTCCGTAGCTGTGATTAGAAGTATGTCTGCCCTGATTAGCTTATTTGTTTTTCCGGCTATCTATTGGCTATGTATTGAATTATTTGAATCTTCTATTGTGGCTTGGGTGGCCGTTGCCTTGATTGCTGTTTCTCCGGTGCATATTGTCTTTGCTCAAGAGGCGCGAGGGTATAGTTTATTAATGGTCACTATTCTCCTATCGAGTGCTGCCTTACTTCGAGCAATAAGATTGAATACAGTTAGGAATTGGGCAATTTATGCAGTGACTTTAGTGCTAGGGCTTTATAGCCTTCCCTTGATTGTGCTTACAGCAGTTGGGCATGGAGTTTATGTGATTTTAACAGAGGGATTACGCCGAAAAAAGATAGTAATTGCCTATCTCCTAGCGTCTCTATCCGCAGTTTTGGCGTTTACACCTTGGATTTTACTTGTTTTTAATAGCTTGGAAAAAGCTCAAGCTTCAACGGCGTGGTCTTCAACTCAAGTACCTTTGTCGCGCTTAGTTAAAAGTTGGGTAGGCCACATTAGCCGTGTCTTTTTTGATATTAACCTAGACTCTTCTGCTCCTATTATTTATACTATTCCCCCTGTTTTAATTTGTTTAATTTTGGTCGGGTATGCTTTCTATTTTCTCTGGCATAGTACTCCTGCAAAAGTTTATTTATTTATTTTTACAATGATTGGGATTCCTTTTCTTGCGCTAGTGATTCCTGATCTAATTTCGGGTGGCTTAAGGTCTTCAGTTCCTCGCTATCTCGTTCCCTGTTTTTTAGGCATTTTGTTAGCAGTAGCTTATCTTTTTGGGACTAAAATTTTGGCTTCTAGCGTTATACAGCAGAAGCTGTGGCAAGCACTCATGCTTGTTGTCATTAGTGCAGGGGTTTTATCGGGTGTTGTTTATTCTCAATCCCAAGTTTGGTGGAATAAAAAACCCAGTGATAATCACGTCCAAGCTGCACAAATGATTAATCAAACTCATCGCCCTTTAATCATTACCAGTTACTACCGCGCTAATTTAGGTGAACTTCTATCCATGAGCTATTTGCTCAATCCCGATGTGAAGCTTCAATTAGTCTCTGAACCTGATATTCCCAACATTCCTCAAGGATTTAGCAATATTTTTGTGTTTAATCCCTCTAATAACTTAAAATCCGGGTTAGAACGAAACTATAGAGCCAAAGTCGAGCCTATCACTCCCAATGAACTCCAACTGTGGAGGTTAGAACGTAGTCGAAGCTCAACATAGAGACTAGGGTGTGCTAGCCTTGAGCGCTAACAGTATTTGATTTTTTCTTCCTGAAGTGAATTTTGAATTCAAAAATGGTCATCTAGTTACTCACACTCACATCCACTCGATCCGCCGTATTGCGTACCTTGGCGATCGTATGAGGCAAGACACCCACCAATAACGCAAAAGCTTCGTCCGGTAGCTTAGCAATCGTTTCCGGATCGAAGTAGTGTTCAAATTGATTCAGAATCATCTGAGCACGCTGTATCGGCACGGGATTATCAGTAATTTGTTTAGTGAGTCGAATCCACTGCCGCCGCAGCGCATAAGCTCGTTGTTTATCCTCGACCGATTCTGGATAAATTTGGGAAAAATTGCCTACGAGCAGTACTTGCTCACAATCCCAATCGAACAGCCCCCCTACTGCCGAACCTGGGCCGGCAAATTCAGCGTGATAGCGCTTATAGAGAATGATGCCATTTCGACGCCGAGGATTGACGACCAATAACCGCTTATCGCGCAGTTGCTTGAGGACTGCCGCCGTCTGTGTGTCTTGAATCTGATCCTTGGGGTTCAGGCTTTTTTCCTGTTCCATGCCACTATAGCCTTGAGAGTCGGCGAAACCTGTACGGCGAACAAGCACCTCCTCTTCATAAAGAGCTGTCTGGCAACGCTGTTTCTTTTCGCTCTCCATCTCATCCCATATTGCTTAATATCTCGGAGCAGGGAGGCACCCAGACCAAAACCACGACCGACAAACTCAATTGGTGTAAATTCTTGAGGATACACAAGAAGAATGACTTAGTTTAGCATCTGTTTTTAATTACCCTATCAAACCAACTCAGATTCAGTCTCGTTCGTTGCTCGTTAACGTGTAACTCCATTTTATGGCATACCGTTGGGGTGAAGGAGAGATTAGGGTCAGGAGATTGTTAAGTAGAACTCATCGCTCTGATTTGTTAATAAATATTAATACAATAACGAACAAGAGTGGCAAGAATTGAGATTAAAGGGGGTTGACAATTGGGCTATGCATCTTTATCTGAATTCTAAGGTCTTTATTGTCATTGCTGTCGCTTCTGGCTCATCCGGTTGCCGTGGGTGTAATGCCCTTGTGTAAGAATAGACGCTTGGGACGCCTAAATAGCCATGCTCCGTAGCTAGGCTCAGTCTGATGCAGTTTATATCCTGCCTGGAGATAAAGCTCTCGTGCCTGGTGATTATTTTCTAGCACATGTAGGTAGAGGTCTTTAAACCCCCATTCTAGAGAGGTGCGCTCACAAGCCAAGAGCAATTGCCGTGCAACTCCCCGCCGCCGACACGACTTTTTAACGGCCAAATTAGAGATATAGGGATATTGGCAAGCCTGAGGTTGCCACGAAGGTGGGGAACGGAGTGCAATTTCTACAGTACCCGCTAGAGCTTCATCGGAATCAGAGGCTGTAGAACCCTGCACCACAGCTACTAAGCAGACATAATGGGGCGAATTAGAGCGCAGTCGATTTCGCAAATCTTCGTAGATTCCTAGTCTTAACATTGGGGAAGCCCAACGCATGAACCCTGTGGGGGGGTGAAAGCTATCCGTTAAAATTTCCGCCAGGGTCGTGAGATCCCGAA
The DNA here is from genome assembly GCA_964588805.1 of uncultured Microcoleus sp. Taxonomy (GTDB): domain Bacteria; phylum Cyanobacteriota; class Cyanobacteriia; order Cyanobacteriales; family Coleofasciculaceae; genus CAZPRJ01. Next base: position 80,682 of record CAZPRJ010000009.1, read on the forward strand.
CTTGAGCAGTACGAATCATGAAGTGGGATGCACCGACTGTCGTGGCATCCTGACCAGCAGGGGCTGGTTTATAAGGCGTCCAGAAGGAGAAGCAGGGGTTCACAACCACAGAACTATTGGGGGAGAGGAACAAATATAAACGTTCAAAACGAACAATGCATCAAAAATTTACAAAGTTGGATAAAACAGGAGTCTGTCTGGCGATTGTACAACAACTGCGGAAGTTTTGTTGGGAATTAAATAGGGTTTAGGGTCAATATCAGTGGCTAATGGAACCTGTGGAAATACAATTGACTCCTAGCGGCTGACCCTTGCCCATTCTCTCAATTCTATAGCGATCCACCCAACGCTTATCGCTTAGAGAAGGATAGTATTGTACAAGTAGTGCATCGATCGACAGCAGTCCAGGCAACTCAAAATGCTGCGCTCTGCTGCCATCGTCAGCCCACTGTGTAGATGAGCCAACCTCATCAAGAGACGTTTCTAACTGCCCGATCGCTAGGACGACACGAAAAACAGCAAGATTGTCACCGTAATTCCCAACATCGGCACTTAATAAACAGTAATCTGTGGGTTAGAAACAACTTCTTCGCAATGCAATGGGTCATCTTAAGGATAGAAAAAGCTGCCAGTCTACTTGGCAGTATCAGCTATCAGTCTATAAGGCTTGTCCTCTATGGCTGTCACACTAGCCCTGTGTAGCTTGTGTCCGTACTCTTAGCCCTATCACCTACCTCAGTGGGAAAACCCTAGGCGGGCGTTGCAGTCTCAATTCATCAGTGATAACACGGAGGTGTTTAGCAGTGTTTGGCCGGATGAGGTCGCTTTTTTTGAGCTGGAGAATTGCACTTAAAGTGGAAAACAAGGACGATAGTGGGTAATGCTCTTATCATCCTTTTATGAAGGATACAACTATACGAGAAAACAAAAATTAAAATCGATTGGGGTGCACCACGACTATAAGTTACAGCATTGGAGAGTCTCGAATTGGCGTGTATAAGAAAACACACATCAAGTGCGGACTCATCGCCTTTAACTTGACGCTGATTTCTAACCGAGCCATCTCTCATCCATCACCAAAGAATCTGTAAAGAGTGTGCAGACAGCTTTTACCCAACAAGACAAGCCCTCATCAGCAGGAGAGCGGTGCATGAAATCCCAAGAAACTAGTAAGCCAAAACTTCTGGTTGTCGATGACGAACCAGACAATCTTGACTTGCTTTACCGAACTTTCCATCGAGAGTACAAAGTATTGAGGGCAGATAGTGGGCCGGCTGCACTAGAGATTTTGGCCAACGAAGGAGATGTGGCAGTAATCATTTCTGACCAACGGATGCCTTTAATGAGTGGGACTGAATTTCTTAGTCTCACCGCCACCCGATACCCCGATATCATCCGGATTATCCTCACCGGCTACACCGATGTAGAAGACTTGGTAGAAGCCATTAATGCCGGTAAAGTATTCAAATTTGTCACAAAGCCTTGGAATTCCGATGACCTCAAAGCCGTCGTACGGCAAGCGATGGACACCCATAATGTCCTCAAGGTTCGTACCCGCGAACTGTGTCGGGCACTGCGTCGCGAATCCCTACTCAATACGGTAACCAATACCATCCGCAATGCTCAATTTGGGCAAGGTGGCGAATCTCCTCTTCAGCAAATTCTGCAAAGAATTGTGGAATCAGTAGGGCATTTATTGGAAGTCGATGTATGTATTCTTCGTCCTGTTCAAGATGGGCGGTTGGTAGACAAATGGTTCGTTTATCAAAAAGAACAAGGATTGCTCAACTCTGAGACTGGATCAGAAAACACGCTGATACCAAAAAACGAAGACAGCCCTACCAACGACTCAACACTCCAGACGGGAGAGGGAGAACCAGAGGACTTCTCCAACCAATTTTCTACCTCTTTTACACCCCAGATTGCCACATCTGCTGCCCCATCCCCTCATTTTTCCCGATTGGCATCTGCCTCGTCCCCCAATGGACTTTCCTCTGCCTCCTCGCCTTATCCCTCACTCCTGGCGCAAACCGTATGGGAAACTCACGAAGTGGAAGTGATTAATGATGTCTCAGAAGATGAGCGCTTTCAGGGTGAGGATGAAGCGATTAAACAACGGGCGATCGCTTATCAACAAGCCAATATTTGTTCAACCTTAGTGGTTCCCTTAATTGGCCAACAGGAATTAGTCGCGGTGATGGCGCTGCACCAATGTGGGGAACCTTACTACTGGCAGGATGACGAAATTCAACTCGTGGTGATGGTAGCCGACCAAGCGGCAATGGCCTTGTCTCAAGCGCGAGCTTACGAACAGGTGCGGGCTTTGGCGACTCAGCAAGCCCTGGTGAACACGATTACTAACGCCATTCGCTCCAGCCTAGACCCCCAGGAAATTTTTACCGCCATTACTCAACAATTGGGACAAGCCCTCAAGGCAGATGGCTGTGCGTTATCGCTGTGGAGAGAAGAGGATGAATTTGTTCAATGTGTGGGTTTGTATGATGGCATATCCGACCAAGTGGTAGGAGCACAGGAAGCGCCCAGTTCCAGTACCCATTCATCCCTGATTCATCAGCCTTCCAGTTTCGGTGCTCCTTCGCATCAACTCCCGCAGTCAATTGTTCCTATTTCTGGAAATCCGGTGCTGCAACGGTTGGTGAGAACTCAGCAGCCAGTCGTGATTGACGATTTGATAGCCACCCCAGAGCTTAGAGGATTTGACCTGCCTTTCCGCAAACAAGCACGAGCACTTCTAGTGGTTCCCTTACTGGCAGATGGCAAGATTATTGGTAGCATTACCCTGCGCCAAACCTACCGCCCTCGTAAATGGCTACCGCCGGAAGTGGACTTAGCTCTGGCTGTTGCAGCTCAAGCGGCGATCGCTGTACAACAATCCCGACTCTATCAAAAAACACGGCAGCAAGCCGAGCGCTTAATCGAATTAGACCGACAAAAAACCGAATTTTTCCAAAATATCTCTCACGAATTCCGAACCCCCCTGACTTTGATGATCGGCCCGTTGGAATCCGTGATCGAGCAACACAAAGATTTACCCTACGAGCAGTGTACGATCGCCCTTCGCAATTCCCGACGCCTCCTGCGCTTAGTCAATCAGTTGCTGGATTTACACCGACTCGATGCTGGTCGGATGCAAGCGAGTTTCCGTCCCTGTAATTTAGTGGATTTTGTCCATCAAATTGTGGAAGCTTTTCGACCCTATTGCGGGAAAAAGAGCATCACTTTGTTGACGCAGCTCACAACCTGCCCATCGGTGTATTTAGACCTGGAAAAATTTGACAAAGTACTGTATAATCTCCTCTCCAATGCCATGAAGTTTACAGAATCTGGGGGGAAAATTATCGTCAAGGTCGAACCCGCAGGCGACCATGTACAGATGCAGATTACGGACACGGGTATTGGCATCAAAAAAGAGCAAGTCCCTCATTTATTCGAGCGGTTCCGACAAGCAGAAGGGTCGGTGAACCGAAGCTATGAAGGCAGTGGTTTGGGACTGGCCTTGGTCAAAGAATTGGTCGAACTCCACGGGGGGCAAATTTCGGTAGAGTCGATCTATCAGCAAGGCACAACCTTTACTGTCTGGCTGCAAACGGGGACAGCACACTTGCCTGTCGATCAAGTGTTAGAAGTTCCGACAGAAATACAAGTCGGTCGGGCGGCGGTGGAGTTGGCCGACCTCGACGGGGAATTAGCTTTGGAGAAAGAACAACAGGGGACAACGGCCGAGGTTGACATTCAAGGCTCACAAACGCTAGCTCCTTCTACCCCCTCTAAGATTCTGATGGTGGATGATAATCCAGATTTACGAGCTTATGTGTCTCGGATTTTGCGACAGGAGGGTTATCAAGTTTGGACGGCTCATAACGGGTCTGAAGGCTTCCAAATGGCTCAGGAGTGCCATCCTAATTTGATTGTGACAGATTTGATGATGCCAGAGGTATCGGGTTTGGATCTGATTCGGATGGTTCGTTCTTCAGACTTGATGAAAGGGACACCGATTATCTTACTTACTGCTAAAGCCGATGAATCATCCCGACTCGAAGGAACAGAACAGGGTGCGGATGCGTATCTGTCTAAGCCTTTTAATGACCGAGAACTGTTGGCAGAAGTGCGGAATTTGTTGGCGTTGAAAGCCAATGAACGACGGGTGATTGAGTTGAATACCTATTTAACAGAGTCCGTACTCAAGCGCTTTTTGCCTCCGGCCATGGTAGAGAGAGCCGCACGGGGTGAATTGGAGTTGGATTTGAGCCCTGAACCTCGGTTAATTACGACTTTGTTTAGTGATATTGTGGGCTTTACCCAGATGGCGAATAGGTTGCGATCGCGCCGTGTGGCAGAATTGCTTAACGAATATTTGGCTGCCATGACCCAGGCCGTGTTTGATAATGGCGGTACGATTGATAAGTTTATGGGGGATGGAATTTTGGCGATTTTCGGCGCACCTGAAGAACGCACCCCACAAGAGCAAGTGCGAGGTGCAGTGGCAACGGCAAGGGAAATGCTGCTTTCCCTCCAAAAACTCAACCAACGCTGGATAGAGCAGGGTATTGTTGGGGACAAAGATACTCCTCCTCCTGTGAAATTCCGTTGCGGCATTCATCAAGGAACTGCGGTTGTCGGTATGTTTGGGGGTAAGGAACGGTCTGACTATACCGCGATCGGGCCTTCAGTCAACATTGCTTCACGATTGCAAGAAGCGGCTGAACCCAATTCGATTCTTGTTTCAGCTTCTGTAGCTGACTGGCTCGATGATCGTGAGATTACCAGGTTTGATTCTCTCAGGCTCAAGGGTGTAGATGAGACAGTTCTTGCCTTTTCAGTCAAGCCAATGGAACTTGAAGGACATTAGTGCGTCGTGATTGCTAACGAACTCAAGCTCAATCCAAAGCGCTCTTGATGATTTTTTAGAGCGTCTAATTAAACTCTAAAAATTAGCAAAGTTTGTGAATTATGAAGGTTTCACAATGGTTTCAAGTCGCTATGTTAGCGACTGCTTCTTGTTTTACTGTTGGTACTTTAAGTCCGACTTTTGCGGCTACATTTGACAGCACAGAAGTGAGTGCCGATAAGTTCATTGCAGTAGCCGCTCCTTTCGGGAACAATCAACATCAATTATTGATTCTTGAACAACTTTCTAATCAGCGGCAGTGCTGGCGTGAAAGTGGTAGTAATCCGGTTATGGTCGAGCCTTTATTATTAAGTTTTGACTTTTCGGGAATTTGCGGACGTAGTACGGATAGTAATGGTTATTCGATTCGCATGAATGACCAAGATTTGGGATTAGATTACATCCTAAGAATTGTAGAACGGAATGGGGAATTGTTATTGGTTGGCAGTCCTCGGGGTAATCGTAGAGCTTCTGAAATTGTCCTAGGTAGCACTAAAGGGACTGGCAGTGGTTTTAAGAAAATTTTCCTGAATCCCGGTTGGCGGTTTACGAGAAGAACGTATCAAGGAAAAGCATTAGGCCACATTTATATTACAACTGATTCATCGGCTCCACCTGTAGCGTCAGGGTCAAATTCTCAACCTGTACGGCCTTCTCAACCCTTACCTTCAAGACCTTTACCTTCTAGTGTTCCACCTCTACCTGCTCCTGAGCGGGAATTGATTTTTACTAAGCCTGGTGTTGATTCTACGGCTCCATCGAGGGTTGTTCCAACTGTTCCCCGTTCGCCGTCTCCATCGAATTCAGATCGTCAGATTCCTGTGTTTGTGGTGCCGACTGAGTAGGGTGTTTGTTGGATAGGAATGGGGGAGTTAATATGCCAAGAATTGGTTGTCCTCACATTCTTGTACCCTTTTCAGGAGGCTCGATAACTCGCCCGGAGTTTAAACTCCGGGCTAATAGTTCAAGTTTATTTTAATGGACTAAAAATTTGCTGATAAGTAGCGAAATTAGAAAGAAAGTTTTTGAAATAGCTCAGATACAGCAAAGGTAAAACCGGGAATAACCTCTTCTCCATCGAGCGAGTCAGTGAATTTTAGCAGGCGATCAGGTTGAGGCGAACGATAGACTAAAACATAATGCTCATTAGGGTGAATCACCCACACTAAACGGGCAGCATTCTCGAAATATTCCACAATTTTGTTGTGCATTTCTTCTACCGTATTGCCGGGAGAAAGGATTTCTATGGCTAAATCGGGCGCCCCCTCTAAAAAACCATCGGGCAATTCCTCCATTCCTTGTAATCGTTGCTTATCAACAAAAGAAATATCGGGAGAGCGTTTATTACCCGATTTCATTTTGAAAGCAGTGCTAGAGTATATAACAGCCCCAAGTTTTTTAGAAAAGACATAATTAAACAAAGCTGCACTTAAAATCACTGCAACATAGCCGTGCTTTGCACCCGAATTTCCCATATCGATGAGTTCCCCGTTCACCAATTCGTATCGATGCCCATCTTTTGGAAGCGCCATGAATTCGGCATCTGTCCAGATTTTTTTCTGTGGAGATTGTTCAGAAAGTCTTTCCGCCGTGGTTTCGGTTGAAGGTGAGCTGAAAGTAGACATGAGAATTTTACTGTATCCGGTCAATATTAACGGCTTAATTGTGGTGGGTGGTTGATTGATAAAAAGCACTAAAGTGCTTACTACGAACGGTTCGTAGTTCTCGCTTTAGCGGGAAGCAAGCACTAAAGTGCTTACTACGAACTCCGAGACTCATAATCATCCCATTCTTTCCCATAATCCCTTACAGGATATCTAACCCAAGAATCTCGTAACCACTCCCTACCCTGATGCTCTAGATACCAGTGAACACTACTGCAAGACCAATCATAGGGAGAATCTGACCAACCATGTTTTACCGGATTGTAGTGGATATAGTTCAGTGTGGTGTAATAATGCCGCTCTGAACGAATCGCGCGATCGCTATAGTAATACCAAATCTTCCGTCCAATAGCCTTATCTTCAAGATTCCATTGGCGAGATATTGACCCGTGAATCGATCGCAAAATTCGGCCAATCTGCTCAAAATCATTGACATAAACTAAAAGATGATAGTGATTAGGTAGAATAACCCAACCCCTCAACTCCATTCCACCAGTAATCAACCGCTCAAAAAGCAAATTTAAAACCTGCTTGCGTCGTTCTTCACACCTTATATGAGGTTGATGTTCATAACAAGATGCTGTTAATAGATAAAATAATTGATCTCGAATTGGATGGGGTGGGCTATGGGGAGGATAACCTTGGGCTAAACGTTGTTGGATGACTTCAATGCGCTGCTCAGGAGTTAGGCGACGATATTCATACATAGACATAGAATTTCTTTGATAACCGCTAAAGCGGTTACTACAAACTATTACTACGAACTATTACTACGAACTAACCCATAATTACCCTTCTAAAATCTGAGCAATTTCTGCCGACGTAGCATCCTCGAAAAGAAGCCGTTGCCCATTTTGTCCTACAATTACTGCCTTCTCGATCGCTTGTCCAGACTTACCTTGTTTATAATCCTGATACCATTGGAGAATTTTCTCGGCGGCTGTTGCTGTATTATCCCCAGTTTCGATAATTGTAGCCGTCACAGTCCCTTCTCGTTCCGGTTCACTATCGATTTCATAGTTTCCCGTCAAACCACAATCCGTAAATAAATCTTGCGCTGCTGCGATCGCGCCTTGTCCTTGAACTTCAATCTGAATATCTGCCATTACTACACAGAACCATTTCTAATACATCATTCTAGTAGAATGTCAAGTTAGGTTTAAGCGGTTTGTAGTGAGCGCTTTAGCGCTCTCATCCCACTAGCTCAAAGCAAGGGTACGGCATTACCATACCCTCAGGCTATTGTTATCACAAACATTTAATGGTGATGATGTCCATGTTCATGGTCGTGATCATGGTGATGATGATGGTGATCAGACGCCTGTACGGCTGCCAACTGCGGATTGACTGCCAGTGCCGTTTCTGACAATAGCGCCTCAATATGAGGATTTGCCCACTCTGCCGCCATCTTCAGAAACTCGGAATTATCATTCACACAAGGCATTTCCACATAGGTAACGTGGGGACTGCGGCGCTTGAGGTTGTGGACGATGTGATGAACATCCAGCAGTGTTTCATGATTTTCGGTGGCAAAACCAATGGGTGTGAAGACAAGCGCCGTCGCACCTAAATCAATCAGATTCTTAGCCGCTAACTCCACATTCGGCTGAGTCCATTCAATCAAGGGCGTTTGGTGATTGAGCCAACCCACTGAAATCAGGGGATATTTATAAATGAGTTTTTCTCGAATGCGCTCGTAGAGTGCCTCACTTTCTACGATGCCAGACGTAAAGCCTTTTGCTTTATGAGGACAGCCGTGATTCATCAGTACGATACCTGTTTGCGAGGGCAAGTGGGCAACAGCTAACTCACGAGCAATTTTCTCTTCAACCAAGCGAGCTTGTAAATCGATGTATTTGGGTTCGTTGTAGAACGACGGAATGTAGCGCTGTCCTTTTACCCAGTGTTCGCTGCCATCTGTCAATTGAGTCAGTGCTTGATTGACCTGTTCTACAGCAATCCCACTGGTGAAAATGGAATCCACCACTAAAAGGGGATAAATCAGTAGCTTATCAAAGCCTTGGGCTTTAACGTCCTCTAAGACTTGTTCAGCCAGGAAAGGCGCACAAAAGTTATAAACTTTGAAAACCTGGACGCGATCGCCCCATTTGTCTTGTAAGTGCTTCTCAATCCCTGCCCGTTGCTGTTCAAAAATTTTGTTATGGGGTGAGATGAAGTTATCATGCTGGTGACTCCACTCATGCAAGTCAAAAATTGCCAAAAGTTTTGCCAAGGGGGGATAAACCCAAGTGGGCACAGGAGCAAATTTGGCAGTTAGTAAGTTTAAAGCTTGTTCATTGTAGTTGGCAAAGTCTTCGTAACTTTCGACTTCGCCGTATCCCATCAATAAGACAGCCACTCGGTCATTACTGTCACTGCGGGGAGATGCTATTTGTTGAGATTTTTCAGGAGTAGCAACCACTTGCGTACCTACCAATAGATTTTTCAGTTCATCGGCTGGGGACAATTGGCCTTGCTGCCAAATACACCCCAACTTTCACCTAGGGTAGCATCCCCTCTAGGGGGATGAGAGAAGAATCTTTGGATTAGGTTGCTATTTTCTCCTCTTGCATGGACTGGGGAGTAATCGCATACCACCCAGGATGGAGAAGCTACTATTGCTCTGCTTCAAGCAGTTAGTTGGACAATATCTGAAGCGCTTATAGGGAAGGGATGAGTCTGCGATCGCTTAGGCTAAAGCTTGGTGTAATGAGGCATTAGCAGCTTTTAGAATTGCTTTGGCCGTCAGCCCATGTTCACAAAAATTGGCGACTCCACAAGAAACTGTAATACAATCGAGTACTTGGTCTCCATATTGAAGTTTTAATTGCCTAATGTTGCGCCGGAGTCGTTCCGCTAGTTGTTGAGTTGTGGTTAAAGTGGCTTCCGGCAGCAAGAGTAAAAATTCTTCACTCCGATAACGGCAAGCTAGATCAAATGCGCGAATTTGCTTGGGTAAAAACATTCCTAATTCACGTAATAAGAAATCACCCGCTCCAAGGCCAAATCTATCGTTGATTAAATTCAGGCAATCAACCCTCAGCAAGATCAGACCTATGGGTAGCCTTTGACGCTCAGAGCGTTGGATTTCTCGCTCTAAATATTCTTCTAAATAACCTCGATTGTAGAGTGTTGTTAAAGGGTCTTTGAGTCTCAGATAATTAAGAGTATCTCGGAGTTTCAAGTTTGCTAACGCCAAACTGATATATTTAGCAACCGTCACAGCCGACGGTTTGAGCTGGTTAGTTCGTCCTCGATACAGCGAACCAATATACAAAACTCCCACAATTTCTCCATGTGCCATCATGGGTACGCACAACGTTTCCACCACCGCAGAATGGGGACGGATATGTTGACAGCGCAAACCGTAATGGGTATCCTCCACCCCATGAGCATACCCCCGTCGTAGTGCGAGGCATTCATGGGGAGTAAAAATAGGATCGCTAGTTAGAGAAAGAGAACCCCAAGTGGCGATAGATTCTACTAATTTTTTGGAAGAATTCATCAGATAAATAGCACCAACTTCTTTGGGAAAGAGTTGTTGCATCAACGGTTTGAGGGCTACATCTACCTCTTCTACTGAAAAACAGGATTGGAGCAACTCAATTAGTCGCTCCAGTAAGTCAAGTGCTATATTCGTTGGCATTGAAGGTAATAGAAATGGTGTTGAGCAGTAAGAGCTTTGTAGATGCGCCCTAGACACCAGTGACTCAATTGTGGCATTGTAACCTTCGCTAGCGAAATTTCATGACCAACTCTTCATCTGGGAACCTATTTATTAAATACAGAGTTAATTTTTCTTCATCCGTAAAAAATTAAAATTGGATGCTTCAATCAGTTGAGTATGTTCTCATCTCCTCTGTGAGTAAGCCTCCAAGTTACCAAGCTCTTCTTCCCCTACACGTTAGCTTAGTCTTTTGAATTTTGATCGGCTAATTATTTGCTCAAGGCGAGCGTATCCTGACTATAGTGAATCTACATGAATGGTGAAACTTGGGTAGGGTAAGGAATCAGAAGTCTGCGAGTCAGGAGTCAGAAGTCAGAAGGAGAGAGTCTTTGAGCTTATTAAGTATGAGAGAAGACGATAGTCCTATTTCACGACTTTCAGACTGATTGAGACTACTTATATCCCAATGAGTCAAAAACTAATCCGTCTCAGAAGCTGTACCCAGGTAGCCTGCTGCAACGCAATCTTCTATAATCTGCTCAACCACCGGCCATAAAGCTGGTGTACCTTCTTTAACAGGGCGCATTCGTTGTAGTACTTGATCGCGGACAATCCCATGAATTCGCCAGGTTCCGCCTTGAGTGTGTTGATTGTGTAGCAACGGCTGTAGGCGATCGAGTGCGGCGGCAAATTGAGCGGCAGGAGTTGCCTGTGCCTCAAATTCTTCCCAAAGAGTGCGAAGTTCCTCTCCTTGTTCTTGAGGTAACAGTCCAAAAATCCGGTTGGCGGCTTGAATTTCTCGCTCTGCCTTATCTAGATTACTCTGAATGTCGTAGCAGAATGTGTCTCCGGCGTCAATCTCTACAAGGTCGTGAATCAGTAACATCTTAATGACGCGCAGCAAATCCAGATCCTCGGAGGGAGCGTACTCAGCGAGTAAAATGGCCATGATGGCCAGATGCCACGAGTGTTCTGCACTATTTTCTTGACGCGATGCATCGGTGAGTAACGTTTGACGCAAGACTCGCTTGAGTTTATCGATTTCGACAATGAACTGAAGTTGTTGAGCTAGTCTGCTCATCGGTTTTCTCAATAAAGTCTACAAGCTGTATTATCGAGTACTCTCCTGGCTCCTGACTCCTGACTCCTGACTCCTGACTCCTGACTTCTATTTTCCGAGGAGGTCATTGAACTGGCATAATGACCAACGAGTTTTTGACTCTACCCTACAAGAAATTTGTCATTGGCCAACAAGATTGTTAAGAAATAGCCTCAGAACCTCTACACTAATCTTTATTCAAACGCCTTTCGGGTTTTGAGATCGCAATGGGTGCAGCGAAAGGTTAAGCGACTTGAGGATAGGATAAAACTTATTATTTGCCGTCATCTTTTTTTCTCTTGCTGTATAAAATGACCAATTCAAGACGATCATCAATGATATCAGCCTATACCCAGGAGGTTTTATTAGCTCGATCTCGACCAAGAGCGGCAAACCAACCCCGTCAGAATCTTCTCAAACAGCCCTGTTACGATTCAATAATGGAGTGAAGGCAAGCGATGAGCGCTCAACACAGCGGTCGTAGATGGCAAGAATCAGCTATTTACCGCATTTTAGACGCCAATTTAGACCGAGCCAGAGAAGGCTTACGCATCATTGAAGAATGGTGTCGCTTTGGACTCAACAGCGGCCCGATGGCCAATGAATGCAAGCAAATGCGCCAGGAATTAGCTCGTTGGCATAGTCAGGAAATCCGCGCAGCACGGGATACTCCACACGATCCAGGTACGGAACTCACTCATCCAAATGAAGAACAACGCGCCAGCATTCAGCAACTCTTGCAGGCCAATCTTTGCCGGGTTGAAGAAGCGCTGCGGGTATTGGAAGAGTATGGCAAGCTGTACAACCCTGAGATGGGTGCAGTATTTAAGCAGATGCGTTACCGTGTCTATACCTTAGAGAGCAATTTGTTGGCGTATCGGCGTCATCAGCTTTTAGAGCGATCGCATCTTTACCTCGTTACCTCCACTTCAGAGCAACTGTTTACAACCGTAGAAGCAGCGCTACAAGGAGGACTCACCCTCCTTCAATACCGGGAAAAAACAGCCGATGATACGGTGAGATTGTCTCACGCTCAGAAGCTTTGCCAAATGTGTCACCACTACGGGGCATTGTTTATCATGAATGACCGAGTGGATTTAGCCCTAGCCGTTGATGCGGATGGGGTTCATTTAGGTCAGCAAGATGTCCCGATTTCACTGGCCAGGCAGTTACTTGGCCCTTATCGTATAATCGGACGTTCCACCACCAACCCCGATGAAATGCAACGTGCACTCGAAGATGGTGCAGATTATATCGGCGTTGGGCCAGTTTATGAAACACCGACGAAAGAAGGGAAGGCAGCAGCAGGTTTGGAGTATGTGCAGTATGCGGCCAAACACGCAACAGTTCCTTGGTTTGCGATTGGAGGCATCGAGCCCAACAATATTAATGAGGTTCTAGCGGCGGGTGCAGAGCGAATTGCCCTGGTGCGTGCCATCATGCAAGCCGAACAACCGACTTTAGTCACCCAGTTCTTCCTCACCCAGCTTATGCGACAGCAAGCACTTCAGAGTATCGAAACCCGTATTCCTCAATCTCATGTCTAGCACGAGCGATCGCATCACGGTTCAAGTGAACGGCGAAACCCGTACCTGTCCGGCTCAAATTGCACTGCCCCAATTTTTAGAACACCTCGACTTAAATCCTCGTTTGGTGGCTGTGGAGTATAACGGCGAGATTCTGCATCGTCAATATTGGTCTGAAACTGAGATACAAGAAGGCGATAAGTTAGAAATTGTCACGATTGTTGGAGGTGGTTCACCGGAGTCACCCATTCCCGATTAGACGCGATGTACTGTCACGCACAACAAAAAAATGAAAACTCCCCTGACTCCTGACTTCTGACTCGGAGTAAGGGCGGGTTTATTGGATTGATTGATGGGAAAGCAGATATCTGGGTAAAACCCGCCCCTACACCTCCTGACCCCTGACCCCTTTTCAGGTACGGATATCCTCATCGGGAATCCCTCCAGAGAAGCAGTCGAGCTCACTTAGCGATAGAGGTACATTAAAGAAGGAGTCAATACCAGCCTATGATAACTTTCCTTTCCTAGGCTCTCCACCTTAAGACTTGTGGTCGAAAGAGGTTTAGAGCGACCAGAGCCGCTAAAGTTTAACCCAGCTTGGACAATAATAGTTTTCCTATGCGTAACAAAATTTTTTCAGCAATCAAACCCTTTTTGAAATCCCTGTTAGTAATCGGGCTTATCTCTACCCTAGTTTTGGGTAACGCCGGTAACGCCTTGGCTGCCCGCAGTGGAGGCCGAATTGGCGGAGGTTCCTTCCGTATGCCCAGTCGTACCTATTCAGCTCCTCGGGGAGGCTATCGTGCACCCGCTGGTGGATATGGATATGGCTATGGGGGCGGGATTGGGTTTCCGTTCTTGTTTCCCTTCTTCGGCATTGGCGGCGGATTTGGCAGCATCTTTGGTATCCTGATTTTCTTTGCGATCGCCAATTTCTTATTCCAAGCGTTCCGTCGGACGGTGAGCGTGGGTGAAAATGATGTGCCAGGTTACAGCAATCCCAAAATTTCGGTGGGACGTGTACAAGTGGGACTTTTAGAGGGAGCTCGTGGCCTGCAAAAAGAACTCGATGAGTTAGGATATGCGGCGGATACCGGTTCGGCTCAAGGTCGAGCACAAGTTCTACAAGAAGCGACTCTGGCCTTACTGCGTCACCCCGAATACTGGGTTTATGGGGCTGCACAATCTCAACAGACGGCTCTAGAATCAGCAGAAGCGAAGTTTAATCAATTGGCACTGGCTGAGCGCAGCAAGTTCACAGCAGAAACCTTGTCAAATGTCAATAACCAATTGAGAGAAGGTTCCTCCCAGGTAACTTTACCGGGTAGTGGTGGCTCAATCACTGAGACAGGTGCACCGGGTGAATACATCGTTGTTACCCTGGTTGTGGGGACTCAGGGCAAGCTAGAACTGCCCACCATCAATAGTTCCGATGACCTGCGGCAAGCGTTGCGGCAAATGGGTAGTATTTCGAGCGATCGCTTACTCGCGGTTGAAATTCTCTGGACACCTCAAGCTGAAGGTGACACCTTGACATCGGATGACTTGATGGCTGAATATCCAGACCTGAAGCTGGTTTAATCGTTATCAGTTTTTACTCATTCGTTACACTTTATTAAGTAGATAGGGTAGGTGGTACACCTGCCCTTTTTTGTGCTTGCCATGAAGTCTCATAGAAGCAGGGACACTAAAGTACTGAAAACCGAGTATTTCAGTGCCATTCATTTTAGAGGCACAACTTATAGGGGCACGATAAGTCATGATTTGAGTATCAACACTTGTCTTGCAGTATCAGGGGATATCCAATCAACGCCACAGGTATAGCTGTTGCCATAAAGGATAAGACAGACATCAGGGCTGAAACGACCATGTATCATACCAATTCACTAAAAGCCTACTACAGATGCTTTTCTTTTCCCCCCTTTACAAGGGGGGTTAGGGGGGTCAATCTGTAGCGTAGTAAAAGTGAAATGGTATCAGTAATAAACAATAAAAGCCTTCTGCTATATACAAACGCTGGCGTGGGAATTGGATTAGATCTAGTACAGCCGACCCAATCTTGGACATGGAAGACTCAACCACTCAATCTCAAAATATAGAAGCCGCACTGAGACAGAGTGAGGCACGATTGCAAAGAATCGTGGCTAGCTTACCAGGGGTGATTTACCAATTTCTGTGGCGTTGTGATGGTTCTGTTGCCTTTCCCTTCATCAGTCCGAGTTGTCGGGCCATGTTGGAAGTGGATGCTGTTACCATTCAAGCCGATGCGGATGCACTCATCTCTATGATTCATCCCGAGGATATAGAAAGTTTTCATCAATCCGTTGCTCTCTCCATTGAAACATTGCAGTTATGGCGATGGGAAGGGCGATTGATACTTCCCTCTGGATTGCTCCAATGGATTCAAGCTGCTTCCACACCTGAATTGCAGACTAACGGAGATATCCTTTGGGATGGCTGGCTGATGGATATTACAGGCCGCAAGCACGCCGAAGAACAGTTAAGGCAAATGCAAGAAGAACTCGAACATCGGGTTGAGGAACGAACGTTTGAGTTGAGACAGGCAAATGAGCAATTTAGGTTTACGCAATTTTGTCTTGATCATGCTCCTGAAGCTATTTTTTGGAGCGATAGCCAGGCTCGATTATTTTACGTCAATGAGGCCGCTTGCCAAATACTTGGGTATTCCCATGAGGAACTTCTTTCGATGAGTGTTCATGACATCGATCCCAATTTTCCGGCTCAACGTTGGGCTCAACATTGGCAAGAAGTAAAAAGCCGAGGTTCTTACACTATAGAATCGACCGTTTGTACAAAAGATGGCCGCAGTTTCCCCACAGAACTGAGCGTTAATTACCTAGAATTTAATGGTCAAGGTTACAATTGTGCGTTTGTTCGTAACATTACTCAGCGCAAGCAATCAGAGGCCGCGTTGCGAGAAAGTGAAGCGCGATTTCGTTGTTTGGTTGAGCAGGCGGCTGATTCAATTATTTTGCATGAACTGAACGGTAAGATTTTGGATGTCAATCAACAAACCTGTAGTAGCCTAGGCTATAGTCGGGAAGAGTTACTAACTTTATCTATCTCAGATATTGAAGAAAATTTTGTAGCGGGTGCAGTGTGGCATCACATGGAGAGAGGAGCACCCACGACTGTTAATGGCAAACAGCGCCGCAAAGATGGCACAACTTTTCCGGTTGAAGTTCGCCTATGTGTCTTGGAATTTAGTGGACAGCGCCTGATTTTAGCTCTATGCCGAGATATTACCGAGCGTCATCAAGCCAAGATAGCCCTACAACAAAGTGAGGCAAAATTTCGCAGTATTGTGGAAAATGCCAATGATATTATTTATCAGCTTACGCCTGATGGTGTCTTTTCTTATGTTTCTCCCAATTGGACTGATCTTTTAGGACACGAAGTTGCAGAGATTGAAGACAAAGTATTTACCCTGTTTGTTCATCCCGATGATTTACCGTTATGCTTGGGTGCATTGCGTCGAGCGATCGCAAAAGGACACAAGCAATCGGGGATTGAGTACCGAGTTCGGCATAAGAATGGGTTTTGGAGATGGCATACTTCCAACCTTTCAATGTTAAGAGATGGCAATGGTAATGTTTTGTCAGTAGTGGGAATTGCTCGGGATATTAGCGATCGAAAACTTGCTGAAGTGGCATTACAACAAAGTGAGGAGCGATTTCGTAATTTGGTAGAAAGTACGCATGATCTAATTTGGGAAATTGATGAAAATGCTGTTTATACTTACGTGAGTCCTCAAGTTAAAGATATTTTAGGGTATGAAATCGAGGAGGTTATAGGTAAAACTCCATTTGACTTTATACCATCTGATGAAGACAATTCTATCACTGAAAAAATTAGTAATTATGTAGCTGTGCGGTTGCCCATTACTAATGTTGAAAAAAATAATATTCACAAAGATGGGCATATAGTTATTCTTGAAACGAGTGGGATCGCTTTTTTTGATCAAGAGGGGAATTTTAAAGGATATCGCGGCATTGATCGAGATATTACAAAGCGTAAGCAAACTGAGGAAGCGATTCGGCAATCGAAAGCACAACTTCAACAACAGGCAACTCAGTTAGAGCTTGCTCTACGGCAGCTTCAAAATGCTCAATCTAAACTGATTCAATCGGAAAAAATGTCTTCATTAGGCCAGCTAGTTGCAGGCATGGCACATGAAATTAATAATCCGATTAACTTTATTTATGGAAATGCTAACCATGCCCGCAATTACACTCTAGATTTATTAAGTTTAATTCAACTTTATCAAGAGACTTATCCTTTGCCTTCTCCTCAAATTGAATCAAAGCTTAAAGAAATTGACTTAGAGTTTATTATAGAAGATTACATGAAACTCCTTGATTCAATGGAATTTGGAGCACAGAGAATTCGAGGAATTGTGCAGAATTTACGAGATTTTTCTAGGTTTGATGAAGCCACTATTAAAACGGTAGATATCCATCAAGGCATCGATAGTACGCTGAAACTCTTACAAAGTCGCCTATCTAAACCGTTAGTTTCTACAGAGATTCAAGTTAGTAAAGAATATGGAAACTTACCTTTAGTTGAATGCTATCCCGGACAACTGAATCAAGTGTTTATGAACCTTCTGGCTAATGCCATTGATTCTCTAGAAATTCAATATGCAAAAGCTAAAGACAAAATACCTCTAATTCGGATTTGTACTGAAATCTGTCAAGAGTCTATTGAGAATCCTCTAGTACTCATTCGTATTGTGGATAATGGTGTAGGCATGACGGAAGAAGTACGTTTAAGGACATTTGACCCATTTTTTACAACAAAACCCGTCGGTGAAGGCACAGGTTTGGGATTAGCGATTAGTTATCAGATTATCGTAGAGCTTCATAAAGGACAGCTATATTGTTATTCGTCTCCTGGGAAAGGAGCAGAGTTTGTGATTAAAATTCCTATTGAGCAGACATCGGCTTGAGTCCACAACATCTGGCTATAATCTCTAGTTTGGTATTGCCCGTAATACCATTAATAATACAGATTAGACACCATCACCAAAAGCTCATAATCAATGGATGAAAATCCTTATTCCTTCTGTCCTCTGCCCTCTACCTTCTGCCTTGAAGCCTTATTTTCAAGACAGAATAAATTCTTCTAGAGCTTAATTTCTTGTGCTTGTTCAGTTGCCGCTAAACTCAAAATAAAAGAAAATAAGTAGAAATACAATCCCAAATAAAAGGGTTACTGCTTGAACGGTCACAGATGAACTGACTAGTTTCTCGCCCCTCACAAATAAACAAAAAAGTTGTCAAATGATGGATATTTTGATTGTTGAGGATGAACCAGAAATCGCCAAGCTCATTCAGCTTACCTTAGAACGAGAAGGATTTTCCTGCAACTGGAGTCCCGATGGACTCACAGCATTACAAATGTTTGTTCAGCAACAGCCTGATGTAATAATTTTAGATTTAATGCTGCCTGGTTTGGATGGATTAGAAGTTTGCGCCAGAATTCGACAAAAATCAGGACTTAAAGACCCTTACATTTTGATGTTAACGGCTAAGGGTGAGGAAATTGACCGGATTGTGGGTCTATCGACCGGTGCTGATGACTACATGGTTAAACCCTTTAGTCCTACAGAATTAGTGGCTAGGGTTCGGGCGCTCTTAAGGCGTAGTTTGCGTCACGGTGGGCAACATCTAGTTTACCAAACTCGACACTTTGCCGTGAATATCGATCAGCGCATTGCCACACGCCAGATGGACTCAGATGGTTCAGAAACCCTGGATTTAACAACGTTAGAATTTAACCTCTTAGCCACTTTTATCAGCCAGCCTGGCCGAGTCTGGAACCGCACTCAACTCATTGATAAACTTTGGGGGGATGACTTTTTTGGGGATGAACGGGTTGTCGATACCCATGTGGCACGACTGCGAAAAAAAATTGAGCCTGACCCTACTCATCCTATATTTGTAAAAACAGTGATTGGTGTAGGCTACAAATTTGAAGATACGGCCGCAACTTGAAACTATGTATTAATCTTGTTAGCATCAATTTTTAGCAATAAGGCAAGAGATGACAAGATGCTCACATCGCTCTAATATTGAACGGGTGTATTACCATCATTATTGAATAACTGTCTTGCCGCCATCAATCATCTAGGAAAAGTGATTGTGTTCATTGGGTTACTAGCCTGTTGCCAACACTCAAATCTAACCATCAGTTCTATCTCTGATTAAAAATGACGACGAGCTATTGACACAAATTAGCCATATTTTCGTCATAATTTGCTGTTAATTTGAGATATTCCTAGATGAATTTTTGATTTATTGATAAGGAGCGAACATACTCTCTGAGATTTCGTAAGTCCATGAGTAAGGCCGGTTTACGTCGGACGAAATCCTTGCCTTTAGTATCACGCCTCTTCTTATCACACCTTTTAGTGATGATTGTAGGGGTCAGTACTCTTGTCATCATCGGTCGGCTATCTTCGCCACGCTTTTTTCTGCTACATCTACAAGAACTCGAAGGTCGGGGTTTCAGTTTACGTTATGCTCGCACCTTCCTCATCCAGGGGTTTCAAACGGCCTGGAACTACGGCACATTTTGGTCTGTAATTGTTGGGGGTACGGCCGCAGGTCTTCTCAGTTACTGGGTGTCTCGACGAATTGTCCAACCCTTAACTCAAATCGAGCAGATTACGCAACAGTTTGCAGCCGGAAAATTAGATAAGCGCCTTCCACCCAGTGAGATTCCTGAAATTAATCAACTCGCCATTAGTTTTAACCGCATGGCAGTAAGTTTAGAGGATGTAGAACACAGGCGGCGAGAGTTAGTCAGTGACCTCACCCATGAACTCCGCACCCCCCTAACTGTACTTCGTGGTTATTTAGAAGAACTCGCGGAAGAACGAATTGAACCTACACCGATTGTGTATCGAAAGCTAGGGAAAGAAACCAAACGTCTTGAGCGATTAATTATTGATTTACAAGAACTTTCTCAGGCAGAAGCAGGGTATTTACCGATTGTGCTTCAAACTGTTAATTTACGTCCTTTGTTAGAATCTTTGGTGGAAAAATTTTCTGACCAAGTGTGGGATGAAGACCTGAAATTGTACTTAGATTGTCCCAAGCAGTTACCTACTGTTATTGCTGATATTGACCGAGTAGAACAGATTTTAGTAAATCTTTTAGGTAATGCTCTTAAATATACGGAAACGGGTACAATTCTCGTGCGAACGTGGGTCGATTCCTCAGAATTCAAGGCTTTAGCACCTCGTCTATGGATTGCAGTAACCGACACAGGAATTGGAATTGCTCCTGAAGATTTACCTCATGTTTTTGAGCGGTTTTGGCGAGCGGACAAGTCCCGAAATCAGCATACTGGAGGGACAGGTATTGGATTGGCTATCTGTCAAAGATTGGTTGAATTACAAGGGGGAGAAATTGAAGTAGAAAGTCAACCCGGTATGGGAAGTACATTTCGGTTTTATTTGCCGTTAGCGCAATAAAAAACATTAGTAAATCTAGGCTCAGTTGAAAAAAATAGAGCTAGACTTGGTAGACAATGCCATGATTTCCTGATCGATTTTTGTTTTGTGTGGAGAGAATATTACTTCACTACAACTTGGCAAACGGCAAACCGCGTCCATGCTCATCAAAACTTCTTATCGGTTATTTACTCAAGTTTCTAAAGTTCCGCTCCGGGCGGTTCTCATTATTCCTTTTGTCTTGCAAGTCGTCACAGCAGTAGGGCTTGTCGGCTACCTTTCATTTAAAAATGGACAGCAAGCTGTCAATGATTTGGCCGAGCAGTTGATGAGTGAAGTGAGCGATCGCGTTCAACAAAACCTAGAGATTTATTTCGCAACACCTCATCAGATTAATCAAAGCAAGCAGGATGCGATTAGACTGGGTTTTTTGCGGATGGATAACTTACAACCTTGGGAGAAATACCTGTGGCGACAAGTCCAAATTTATCCCTATATAGCCTTCACTGCCGTTGGTAATGAACAGGGCGAATATCGCTCAGGAGAAAGACTAGCCAACGGCTCTCTTAGAATGAACGTGACGAGTCAAGCGAATAACTTTGGGTTCTATTCCTATAACACTAATAATAGAGGCGACCTCACAACTCTTGTATCAGTTGTTAAACATCACCATCTCCGCCAACATCCTGCCTACCAAGATGCGGTTAAAGCCGGTAAAGCGATTTGGAGTCCAGTGTATACTTCTCTTTTAGAACCTACCTTAATGGTTAGTGCTGTTGAACCCGTATACAGTCCAGGAAATCAAATTGAAGGAGTATTAGTTACCGCGTTACGTCTTGATTATATTGGGAGATTTCTCAATAGTCTCAAAATTGGTAAGTCGGGGCAAGCTTTTATTATCGAAAAAAATGGAACACTGCTAGCAACATCGACTCAAGAACAGCCCTTCCGAATTAAGGGTAATAAACGAGAACTATTTAAAGCTAAAGAGAGTTTCAACCCCTTAACTCAAATCACCGCTCGATATTTAGTAAAACATTTTCGAGACTTACATCAAATTCACTCGTCCCAGCAACTGAGCTTTGATATCAATGGAAAACGGCAATTTCTCCGAGTCCTGCCCTTCAAAGATGGTAAAGGATTAGATTTACTGATTGTAGTTGTTATTCCAGAAGCCGATTTTATGGCGCGAATTAATGCGAATAATTATACTACAATTTTGCTGTGTTTAGCCGCATTAGTTATCGCTATATTGATTGGAATTATAATTTTTCAGTGGGTCACTAAACCTATTTTATATTTGAATATTGCTGCTAAACGTATTGCCAAAGGCGACTGGAGTAAAACAGTAAAAATTGACCGTTCTGATGAGTTAGGAGAACTCGCTAAGTCATTTAATAGTATGGCTCGTCAATTGCAAGAGTCGTTTGAAACCTTAGAACACCGTGTTGCAGAACGGACAAACGAATTAGTGACCGCAAAAGAAAAAGCAGAAGTTGCTAATGAAGCTAAAAGTACTTTTCTGGCTAACATGAGCCATGAGCTGCGTACCCCTCTTAATGCAATTCTTGGCTTTTCTCAACTAATGACAAAAAGTAAAAACCTATCCTCAGAACATAAAGAAAGCTTAGGAATTATCATCCGCAGTGGCGAACATTTACTGAATTTAATTAACCAAATTTTAGACTTATCCAAAATTGAAGCTGGACGCACAACGCTTAACGAAAAAAACTTTGATCTTTATCGCTTGCTAGATGATTTAGAAGATATGTTTGATCTCAAGGCTAAGGAGAAAGGATTGCAATTGTTTTTTGAGCGTAATTCTGAGATTCCTCAATACATTCGCAGCGATGAAATCAAATTACGCCAAGTTTTGATTAATCTCCTCAATAATGCGATTAAGTTTACGGAAAAAGGGTACATTTCGATAAAAGTAAAGTCATTAATCGCTAATAGCTCATCGGTAATGGATAATGGACAAGAAAGTATTAATTCGCACTTACTAGTTCCTAGTATTCAATTGGAATTTGAAATTTCTGACACAGGTTATGGTATTGCCACCGATGAAATTGATAGCCTTTTTGAAGCGTTTGTCCAAACGAAAAGTGGTCAACAATTACAAGAAGGAACGGGTTTAGGATTACCGATATCACGCAAATTTGTGCAACTGATGGGAGGTGATATTACAGTAAGTTCTAATGTGGGATTCGGTACTACTTTTAATTTTGATATTCAAGTAGGCATCGTTGATGCTACTGACATTGAAACCAAGCAATCAAAGCGCCAAATTATTGCCCTTGAACCTAACCAAGCGCACTATCGCATCTTGATTGTGGACGACAAAGCAACCAATCGCCAACTGTTAGTTAAACTTCTCAGTCCCCTAGGTTTTGAACTTAAGGAAGCTACTAATGGTCGAGATGCGATCGCAATTTGGAATGAATGGGAACCTCATCTCATTTGGATGGATATGCGAATGCCCGTTATGGATGGCTACGAAGCTATTCAAAATATAAAAGGAACTACTAAAGGCCAAGCCACCGCTATCATTGCCTTAACGGCTAGCGTTCTAGAAGAAGAACGAGCTGTTATTCTATCAGTCGGTTGCGATGATTTTATCCGTAAACCATTTTGTGAAGCAGACATTTTTGAGGCATTAACCAAACATATTGGAGTCCGTTATATCTACCAAGGAGGAGAAGAAAAGCGTAGTTCATTTTCATCGAATACGAATATTCAAAATACTCTAACTTCCTCTGCCTTTGCCACGCTTCCTCATGAATTGATTGCGGCTCTAGAATATGCTACAAGCGTTGCCGATATGGCAGCTATTGATAATTATATTAATGAAATTCGTAACTATAATGTTTCTCTTGCTGATGTCTTAGAAACACTGGCTAATGATTTTGACTATGACAAGATTTTGACTTCAATTCAAAGTGGTAAAAGTTAATTCATTAGTTTGAATTTGTCAGTGCTACTAGAAACTGACACAAGTTAGTCATATCGTCGTCATAATAAGCTGTTAATTTTAATACTAAATGAACTAAATGACTAATTGTTTAATTGGACTCGATTTTAAGTTGATAGTTCAAAAAAATTGTTGGTACGATGCCTATTTTTATCCTTGGGCTTTTTTCAGTTAGCTTACTTAGTCTAACGGTATTACTGGTGCTGAATTATCTATTTCCTATCAGTCATTCTGACTAAATAGGAACACAAATACCCTCTCCTTTTTCATTTCAGCTTTGTGCTTGATTTTATTTTTACCGTTAGTTTTGACTAAATACATCAAACGGTCGGCTTTTTGTATCATTTCTTCAACGCAATTTGGGGGCTTAATAAATGTAACAGCACCAATACTAAAAGTAACATTCCATTGATGCCTGTACATTGTTTGTAAAAGGTTGTCACCCATATTGTAGCCGAAAGTATCATTAATCTTTTGAAAATTATCGATGTCTATAAAAAAGAGATGAGTGTTAACCCATCTCTATCAATCACAAATTTTTGAACCTTTTACAAAAATGCTCGTTCGTGCTTAAAACTACCTCTGTGCCTTTTTAATCGGAACAGCACCAGGCTTCACAGCTAAGGTCATGTTTTGTTGATTTCGACGCAACTCAATTTGGATATTACCCCCAACTCGAGTCCCTTCAACTGCCTTTTGCACATCCTCAGCATCTTTCACAGGTTTACCGTTAATGTTATGAATCACATCTCCAGCCCGTAAACCAGCTTTAAAGGCGGGTGAATTGGGCATCACTCGAGCAATCAGGATGCCATTATCCTCGTCTACATTCAAACCTGCATTGGGATTACTGTTGATATTCTCTTTTAATTCAGGCGTCAATGTGATCATTTCAATACCCAAGTACGGATGTTCAGCTTTGCCTGTTGCAATCAATTGTTCAGCAATTTGTTTAGCTGTATTAATCGGAATTGCAAAGCCTAAACCTTGAGCCCCTTGGATAATAGCTGTATTCATACCAATCACTTGCCCTGAAGCATTAAGTAAGGGGCCTCCAGAGTTACCGGGGTTGATGGCCGCATCGGTTTGAATAAATTGGACTCGCTTATCGGGAACACCGACTTGAGAACTGCTGCGGCCTGTGGCGCTGATAATTCCCGTTGTAACAGTATTATCTAAGCCTAAAGGATTACCGATCGCGATCGCCCATTCCCCAGGTTTGAGCTGATTGGAGTCACCCAGAGTCAGAGTGGGGAGATTATCAGCCTGAATTTTAACAACGGCAACATCTGTAACCGGGTCAGTCCCCATCACTTTACCAGCAAAGCTGCGACCATCTTTGAGCGTTACGTTAACAGTATCGGCATCTGCGACAACGTGAGCATTAGTGAGAATTTCGCCATTACGGCTGATAATAAAGCCACTCCCTGTACCTCGCTCTACGCGCTGTTGAGGACTCTCAGGGATATTGCCCCCAAAGAAATCGCGGAACATCGGGTTATTAAAGATTTCTGGAACCTGACGGGTAACGGTTCGGGATGAATCAATCCTGACTACAGCCGAACCCACATTTTCCACCACATTAGAGATAAAATTGGGGTCTTGAATGGGAATGGCTGCGATTTTTGCAGGGGTTTGGGCGACAGCAAGTGAGGAATTTTGAGCCTCTGATGTAGCTTTGGGGGCTAAGTTGCCAGATATGAAAGAGTTACCTAATAATGTGACACCAGACCCCAGTACAACTAACGATAAGTAAGTGGCTGCTTTTTTCAAGGGGGAAGAAATAGAATGATAAGCTTTGGACTCTTGATTATCTTGTGCCATAGAATTCTGTTTGAGAAGCAATTGAGTGAAGTGTTGTGGCCTTAACTGGCATGAGGTGCATAGACAATTCGCAAACCATAAAAGTTCAAAGTCAGCACCATGCTTTTAAGTAAAGATGTCAGCCGATCTTGTGGGAAAACAGAATCAAGACTACCTACAACTGACATTTTCTAATGTAGATAATCTGTATGACATTGTTGTGGCAGCCATATTACGCCTATATGTCCAAGGCTAGACAGATTAGACTGCTTCAAACTAAGTAGTCCGACAGAAATAAACGGAACTGTATTGTGTAAAGAATAATAAAATCGCCCGAAGTTCCTCCACACCCTACACCCATACCCCACACTCTATCCTCACCAGTAACCTTTATTTGAGTCGAGGTACTTAGTACAGCTCACCACGGCTAAATTAAACTCAAACTATCGCTGTCGCCATAAAGGTTAGGACAGATTTAATGGCTCTTGCGATCAAGTACCAGCAATAACCCTTCTGCCCTCTGTCTTGGAGCCTTCTGCCTTTTACTATAACTAACTCTTAATCCCTACAAAAATTGCGGACGCTGTGATTGAGTTTCTTTGAGTTTCTTCTCTAAACCGTACCAATCTTCCTGCTCAATCAACTCGATGAATTGATCGAGACTGTGGCGGTAGGAAACAAGCGATCGCAACAAACCCTCTCGATTGTAACGCCCCATCATCACTCCCAACTCTGGATTGCCTCCCCCAACTCGGCTGGTATCTCGAAAACCAGAACTGGCAAATTTTTGCGCTAAGTCTAAAACCGTTGGGTTCGCTTCGCTCATACAAGACTCAATTAAACCAGCACTGACCATCACCGGTAAATGAGAAATCCAAGCGACAGCCCGATCATGGTCTTCAGGACGGCAAAAATAAACCTGTGATGTGAGCGATCGCACAATCTCCTCAACACATTTTACGGCAGGTACGGGTGTAGTATCCACAGGTGTGAGAACATAAGGCTTTCCTGCAAATAACCCCGATAAAGCAGCTTCAATTCCACTATCGGCTGTACCTGCCATTGGGTGTCCACCTACAAAGTTCGGCCACAAGGGAGTCACTTGCTCAACCACTGCCCTTTTCACCGAACCCACATCAGTGATTACAGCCTCTGAGGACAGATGAGGAATTAGTTGTTCTACCGTGGGAGCGATCGCGGCAACGGGTGTGCAGATAAAAATAATATCAGCAGCAGCTAACAACGTTAGATTCACACTAGCGTCATCTACGACTTTGCGCTCAATTGCCCGCTTACAGGTTTGTTCTTGACGAGAGACGCCTAAAACCTGATACCCTTTTGCTCTCAAGTCTAATCCTAACGAGCCACCAATTAACCCCAACCCCACGATCCCAATATTCATCGTCCTGTTTCATCCTGAGTTTTGCCTATGCAACCATTAAATTAAAATTTGTGCAACAGCCAAACGTGATTCGTGCCACAGGCTAGAAACCAGTAACCCGATAAAATTGCTTCTTTATCTCTTCGGTTGTGCTGGGTTAGCTTGCTATTTATCATTCATCCCTTATTGCAGTAGCTTTAATGAATGTCAGGGAAATCCTTCAACAGTATGCATCTGGATTGAGAGACTTTAGTGGTCTTAATCTCTCCGAGCTTAATCTAAGTGGTGCCAATTTGAGCGGTGCGAATCTCAATGCGGCCAATTTAAGCGTAGCGAACCTCAGTGGTGCCAACTTAAGCCGCACCAATTTAATCCGTGCCAAGCTCAATGTCGCTAGACTCAGTGGCGCTAATGTTTCTCACGCCAATCTTACCCAGGCTTGCCTAAATGTCAGTAATTTGATTAGAGCTGACTTAAGACAAGCTATTCTCATACAAACCGCGCTTATTCGTGCTGAACTGATTCGAGCTGAGCTGAGTGGCGCTAATCTCAAGGAAGCCAACCTCAGTGGTGCCGATTTGCGAGAGGCGGCGCTACGACAAACGCTGCTTAACCGGGCAACTCTATCGGAAGCCAATCTCCGAGGTGCCTTCTTAACAGCCGCCATATTAGAAGGTGCTAATCTCAACAAAGCCGACTTGAACCGTGCCGACCTGAGTAATAGTAACTTAAAAGCCGCCGAACTCAGACAAACTAACCTCAGTTTTGCTAATCTATGCGGTGCCGACCTGAGTAAAGCTAATCTGCGTTGGGCAGACTTAAGTGGGGCTGATTTACGTTGGGCAAATTTGAGCGAAGCAAAATTAAGCGGCGCTAACTTAATGGGAGCAGACTTAAGCCATGCTAATTTGCACAATGCCAGTTTAGTTCATGCAGATCTGACCCAAGCCTCCCTCATTGAAGCGGATTGGATTGGGGCGGACTTGAGTGGAGCAACCCTCACAGGAGCTAAGCTTCATGCTGTTTCCCGGTTTGGACTCAAAACCACAGGGATAAATTGTGAGTGGATTGATTTGAGTCCACAAGGCGATCGCAGTGACATTTTTTACCTCTCTTCGGAGGATTCGCACCAGTTTTTTAATGAAGCCCAACCCACGGTACAGCTTATTGTTGATGCCCCTTTAGATTTCCGTGCTAATTATGCATTAGCCTCCAGCTATTATCAACTGGCTCGTATCTACCCAGCCGTTAGTAAAGCACCTAGCCTGGATATCAGTACTCGCAAAACCTCAATTACATTCACACTCGATAACAATACCGACCTATTTACTCTGGCTTACTTTGCTATTCTCCCTTTCAACGATGCCACCGCTACTCATCGCCATATTATCGAACTTGTGAGCAGGCTGCGATCGCAAGAATTAGATGCACTAGAGGGCGAAAAGCAAACCCAAATTCAACAAATGATTACAAACTTTCACCAAGCCATTGAGCAAATTAATGCCATCGATTTAGCGAAGCTGAGACCCAGGCAAGTAAAACTGAGCCATTTTTTCCAAGCACCTACCAACACTATTATTACCAACTCTAGTGACCAGACCTTAAATATCTATTACCATCCAGCGTTTGGCAAATATTGGATGAGTCAAGCGAGTACACAGGCTCGTTCATCCAAAGCTTCCAGCCCACTCTCAGAGATCACACTACCCCCGGTCAATTTAGTTTTGGAATTTATCAAAACGTTTGATTATTTAAAAAAAAGCTAACCGATACTTTTTCGCTCAGTTTTCTCACCCATACATTCTCCCTAAGAGTATGTATTAACGAGCTGCGGTTGACCCCAATCCCAGACTATTCCCCATTCCCCACTTCCCCACCCCCAGACCACCAATTTCGCCCTGGCATAATTAGAAGAGGTGTCACTGCCACTCCAGATCGCTCAGATTCATTGCACTGGTAAGAGCTGAGGGAAGAGTTGGCGTTATTGTCTAGAAGCGTTCAGACGCTAGGTTTCGAGTGATTGAAGTAGAAGTCCATTCCTCTCTACGTGCCTTTCTGCGAGAGCAAGGGCAACCCAGTTGGCCTCATCATTTGACGATGGCACGTTTAGTCGCACGAGCCTTGCGGCGCTCTCGCTCTGCCTTGATTCAGACAGGCAGTACCCACTCTTCGTATCGCCTGAGTTACCTAGCCTCTGCCCTAATGTGG
Organism: uncultured Microcoleus sp.; assembly: GCA_964588805.1. Lineage (GTDB taxonomy): Bacteria > Cyanobacteriota > Cyanobacteriia > Cyanobacteriales > Coleofasciculaceae > CAZPRJ01. The sequence continues at coordinate 109,390 of CAZPRJ010000009.1, forward strand.
CCAGGTCCAGTCATTCTTGTCGCTCCTGTGGCCATACAGCAATGGTTACTACGAGTGGAAATTCCCCGATTGCAACAATGGATGGGTACGGATAAGCCAATTCAAGTAGGTGATAAATTTCCCGATGACCGTTTTCAAGGGTTATTCATCACTTCACCCGCAACCTGGCTAGCAGACCGATTGGCAGGCCATCAAGGATTTCCTCCAGGCATTCCTACTATCATTGATGGGGCTGATGATTTAGAAGGATGGGCACGGGAACAGCTTCAAGCTAGCATCCAGCCTCAAGACTGGGATGAATTGATGTTGGCATACCCCCAACAGGCAGACTTTATTCGCGATATGCGTGTACGGCTGACTAAAGCCGTGTTTCAACATCCCCCGAATCCCTATGAGTGTTGTTTGCTCGAGGCGCAGGAGCAAGAGACATTACGACAACTCTTTGCACGGCTACAACCCGTTGAGGACGAAAATCGATACTGCTATCTCCCCAATCCTTGGAAACAGTTTTGGCACAACTGGCAACGAGCCGGTCAGTTACTATGGGCGACGATTGCGCGATCGCAGGGTCAGTTTTCGCTACACTGTGGGCCGGTGGAAGTGGCAACAGCTCTGAACCCAATCTGGACACAGCAACCCATTGTTTTAATCGGCACAGCGCTGGATTTGGATGCACAAGCCTTGGTTTACCGCCAGCAGTTAGGATTGGAAGACTTAACTTGCTTAAAGTTTTCCCCAGACCGCCAAAGCGAACTGATTCATTTGTATTTACCCGATGGTCTACCGATGCCTAATACACCTCGGTTTCAAGAGGCTTTAATTCAGCAGCTTCGGACTCTACTGATGCTCAATTCGACGGTCAAGGGTTCAGCCGTCCTGCTAGTCGGAGATGTACCCCTTAAAGCTCAGCTAGGTGCTATTTTGGCGGCTGAATTTGGTTCGCGGGTGCAGGTAGAAAAAACCTCGGTTGATGACCAAAGTATCCTGGTTACGGGTTGGGAGTTTTGGCGGACTCATCAAGCCATGCTCTCTCGGCCACAACTGTTGATCATTGCCACTTTACCCATTCCTTCCTTGGAAAATCCATTGGTGGCAGGTCAAGTCGCGTATTACAAGCAACGACGCCTAGACTGGTTTCGCCTTTATCTGTTACCAGCTGCATTGAGGGAGTTACAACGGGCGATCGCTCCCGTGCGAGAATCTCAAGGCATTGTGGCACTGCTCGATAATCGTGTGAACCACCGTAGCTACGGGCGTCAGGTTCTCTGTGCCCTGAGTCCGTTTGCCCAAATTAACTATTTAGATGCCAGTTGGTTTAAACCGGATACTCCACTAACACAAGATCGATGGCTTTAAGGTAGCCTGGGATGCTGTTGGCAAACGTATTGAATTTTTTAACAAATTTCTGAGCAACACTTTTCATTTCGTAAACAATCTGCTACCAACTCTCATAGAGAAGGTTATGATCGATTTCAATCAACTAATGCAGAGTGATCATGGGAGAAGCCAAGCGCCGCAAGGCCGCACTTGGAGAGCAGTACGGTAAAGAGGCGAAAATATTTCCCTGGCTCCCAATTACCAAAAGTCAGGGTGAACAATTTGTGAAATGGACTAATAAAGGGGCTTGGGTTGGGATCGGCTTTTTAGTAGTTTATTGGCTGACGCTCCGATTTATCGGCCCAGCTCTGGGCTGGTGGCAAGTCAACTAACACAAGTCTTCAATCCCCCGAGGTGGTAAATTGGGCTGAGACTCACCTGGCAAACAGGGTAAAATCCAAACCAATAATTATTACTTATTTGTGGAGAGGGGTTTGTCCCGATTAAATCTATCGATCCCTAGCTAGAGGCGGCTTGACCAACCAATCCATCTTGAGATAGAAACGGATCGAAGTGCTAGGCTCTAGCATTCAATTACACAGGGTGTTAGTGTTCCAGCCGATACTTTAAATGACTTGCTGATCCAACTACTCTGGGTTTAGGTTTACGGAAATCGATTGCTCACTCTTGTTTCCAATTCTGAACGAACCTCTCCCAAATCTGAGAGTAAATTCTTAAGAAAGTATAAAAGATCTAAAATTTTAGGAGTGGTGTTTGGAGGACAAACGTGTTTATACGACTTGCAGAGCAACACCGTCAATTTGTCCAAGATTTGGTGATGAATCTCCAAGCCTTGGCGATTGTACTAGAAAACAGAGGCTATCTCGCTTCCTGCTATACCTGCGGCAGCCAGATGAATAGCGCCTCGTTTATGGTTAGCTTAGGAGATAATCACCTGATTCGATTTTTGGTGTCAGATTACGGGATTACCTGGACTGAAATGCGGGATGACCGAGAACTCATGAAGTTGGAAGGAGCAGAAGCGATCAGCCAACTCCAAGACCTTGCCAATCTCGTCAAGTACCAAATTCGACCTTCAGAATCTCTAGTTCCAGCCGCGCCTTGGGTTTAAACCTCGTTGAGCGAGATTAAGTTGCCTAAGAGCGCGAAAATCAGTGGACAGTGGGAGAGACGGAAACACTCTCAATACCCCTCTAGTCAGTGTTCTCTATGTTGCCAATTCATCCTATAGACCGCAAAAACGACGCAACATAGAGACCCAGATGGGGATTGCTCGTCATTATATATCTGTTCGATTGTGATTTATGGGTGCTGGTTATGGCGAATAACCTTCCTTCCCTCCCCTATCCTCTTCGGTTACGATCATTCCATCCTGTAATACAGCCCTAACTTAGTAATACGAAGTCATACACTCAGTAATACAAAGAAAATATTATAAATTGCCTGATTTCCTAAAACTTCTGGCAAACTAATTGATGAATTTAAATGGGGTCAGCCAGTATAAAGACCCTAAATTATAAACAAACATAGGCACAGCCTATTCATATAAACTAAGAAGCGCTAGTTCTTCCTTCGGGTTTCTCCAAAAGGTGGCTAGCGCTTCATTTAGTTGTAGTTGGGCTGAACTGACTTAGAATTTATGCCAGTCTCACAACCAATATCGCAAGTCCTAGGGCAATCTGCTCCCTAATTGCTAATTCCCTCATAGAGTCAACACCGATTAATCTTCGGCAAAGATATAGCGATATAGTTCGCTGGGGTCGGGTTCAGGACTAGACTCAGCAAACTGAACCGCTTCATCAATCAGTCCCTGAACTTTACGCTCAATGCTAGAGAGCTCTTCTTGGTCAACGAGATTTTGCTCCGTTAGGTAAGCAGCCAGCTTTTTAATCGGGTCACGAGTAAACCAAAATTCCTTCTCCTCTTTTGAGCGCAGTTCGTCGGGATCGGCCAGAGAATGTCCCCGGAAGCGGTAGGTGAGAGCTTCAATCAAGGTAGGCCCTTCTCCAGCACGGGCACGAGCAACGGCTTCTTGGGCTGCCGTATGAACAGCCAAGACATCCATGCCATCGACTTCAACACCCACCATGCCAAACACGCTGGCTTTTTTATAAATCTCCGGCTGAGACGTTGCCCGTTCGTGAGCCATCCCAATTGCCCACTTATTGTTCTCAACCACATAGATAATCGGCAGTTTCCACAATGCTGCCATGTTCAAGCATTCAAAAAACTGACCATTATTGCAGGCACCATCTCCAAAAAAGCAGGCCGTGACCCGATCGGCACTGTCATCCCCCAACGCCTCTCGTCGGTACTTGGTGGTAAAAGCAGCCCCCGTGGCCACTGGTATTCCTTCTGCCACAAAGGCATAACCCCCAAGCAAATTATGTTCGGATGAGAACAAATGCATTGAGCCACCACGCCCTTTGCTACAGCCTGTGGCTTTACCAAATAACTCCGCCATCACTTCCCGAGGCGGAACCCCCGCACTCAGGGCATGAACGTGGTCACGATAGGTACTACAAACATAATCGTAATCGGAGCGCATCGCTTTGATGACACCGGTTGATACGCCTTCTTGACCGTTATAAAGATGGACAAAACCAAACATTTTGCCCCGGTAGTACATTTCAGCGCACTTGTCCTCAAACAAGCGACCCAACATCATATCTTCATACAGAATCAGTCCTTCTTCTTTAGAAATTTTGGCGTTCTCAACTTTAAATTCGGGCAGAGTTCGTTCCTGAACCATAAGTTTGTAGTATCCTTGCAGCAACACTAAGATAAATTTTCTCTCAACAGACGTTTAGCATTTTTCATTCGAGGTCTCACATCCCTAGCGTCTAAGTCACTAGAAATTGAATCACGAGTTACGCTTCATCTCCTGACTGGAGCCAAGATAGCATCATTGGTTTACAATCAAACCGTCTAAGCCGGCCGAATCAGGCACGGGGATTGCTAAAATTACAGAAAAAGCCTTAAATGTTTGTTTTAGCGCTAGCGGGACGAGTAGCATACAAGCGAAAGTATAAACCCCCGTCTAAGACGTGTTTAAAACTATTGTGCCAGTACAAGATGGGTGGCTCGGCTGGGTTCATCTGTGAGCTGTTCAAGGTTCTTTAACCCGAGAGGCTCACTCAAAACTGGACTCGGATTGAGTTTTTGAACATCCCTCAAGGGTGTCGCTCTCAGGGCTTCGGCGGATAATGCTGGCAGCCAACACGATAGGCTCTTGTGTGGAAGTTGCTACTTTACAAGAGAACATGATTAGCTACTATAAGTAAATTCGACAAGCTCGCATCGCTGGGGAAGTGAACCGTGCGAATTCCGCTCGATTACTACCGAATATTAGGACTGCCCATTCAGGCTACTGCGGAACAGTTAGGCCAAGCCTATCGTGATCGCGCTTTACAACTGCCGCGACGAGAGTATTCGGAAGCTGCGATCGCATCTCGTAAACAACTGTTGGATGAAGCCTATGCAGTGCTTGGCGACCCCGAACAACGAACGGCTTATGATGCTAGCTTTCTGACCAAAACTTACGAACAAGACCCAAGTGGGCCTGTTACGCTAGGCTTGCCTGAAACCGACACAACGGATACAGGTGTCGATCCCCATACGCCAAGTATTGAAATCCAGCACGAACAATTTTTGGGAGCTTTGTTGATTCTCCAAGAACTTGGGGAATATGAACTCGTCCTGAAACTGGGACAGCCTTATTTAGGCACCCGCGACAGCATTAGTTTAGACAAAGGCCGTTTGGGAGACCCCCAACTTGTACGACCGGATATTGTTTTAACTGTAGCGCTGGCCTGTATGGAACTTGGTCGAGAACAATGGCAACAAGGCCAGTATGAAAATGCGGCGGCTTCCCTAGAAGCGGGTCAAGAAATACTACTCCGGGAGGGATTATTTCCCTCTGTCCGAGGTGAAATCAAGGCCGATCTCTACAAACTTCGTCCTTATCGGATTTTAGAATTATTGGCACTGCCTGAGGAAAATCTCACAGAGCGACGTAATGGGATGCGTCTGTTGCAAGAAATGCTACAAGAACGCATGGGCATTGATGGCACTGGGGACGATCAATCAGGATTAAGCGTCGATGATTTTTTACGCTTTATTCAGCAGTTGCGAAGTTACCTCACGGCAGCAGAACAGCAAAATTTATTTGAAACCGAAGCCCGACGCCCCTCCGCCGTCGCCACTTACCTCGCGGTTTATGCCCTCATGGCACGGGGATTTGCTCAAAGACAACCTGCACTGATTGCCCGTGCCAAGCAGCTCCTCCTACGCTTGGGGCGGCGGCAGGACGTTCATCTAGAACAATCCGTGTGTTCGCTGCTATTAGGCCAAACAGAAGAAGCCAGTCGGGCTTTAGAACTTAGCCAAGAATACGAGCCTCTGGCTTTCATTCGTGAACACTCTCAGGGTTCTCCCGATTTATTGCCTGGATTGTGCCTCTACGGGGAACGCTGGCTACAGAAGTCTGTTTTTCCTCACTTTCGGGATTTAGCTCAGCAAAAGGCATCCTTGAAGGAATACTTTGCCGATGAGCAGGTTCAAGCTTATTTGGAAAGTCTGCCTGAGTCCGTCACAGAAGGCGATAGTGAGTGGGCAGTGGTACAGTCTCAGCCTCACACCGCTTATACGACAACGGGTGCTTCACGGCACGTTGCCGAGTTAGGGACATTTCGTCAATCAGAGCAGCCTTCGAGTTCACAAGCCAGCCGAGGGTTATATGGGGATAGCCCACAAGCTGGCAATCCTGACTTGCGTTACTCCATCAACGAACCTACCGTCCTCCGTTCACAGCGAGCTATTGGAGAAGAGGCAACCACAGCCACTAGCAGTCGGACGGCCACTTTAGGAGCTGGGACAGAACAAGCTTTTGTATCGGGTGTCTCAACCTTGTCGATGGATCAAAAGGTTCCTCGTTCGCGCAATGGTAATGGAACTTCGACGGCAACGGTTGGTGATTCAGCCGTTACAGGTTTACCTCGTGATGCCTCTGGACAATCACCCCGTCGGTCGCGAACGCCTAAGGGGGGGACTGAACCCGTAACCCCTCATCCACGCCAAGCTGGAGGGATGGCAGGAACATCATCGGCAGAGCGGGAAAGCTTGAAACGTCTACCACCAGGTCATCAAAGCTCATCCACCCCTTCTAAATCAACTAAAAAAGTTAGAGGATTGGTATTTTTAGCGGCTGTGGCTGTTGTGACCGCAGGAGCTTTGATCTGGGGTCTGGCTAAAATCCTGAAGGGATTCTCGGCTCCCCCATTACAGGGAGAACAGCCATTGGTTGAGCTATCACAGCCCCCTATCTCTATTCCGGAAGCTGGCAACCTCATGAGGGCTCCGGCCGGGCCTTTAACGAGGGAAACCGCTACACAGGTGATCGAGGAATGGTTAAAGACTAAATCCCTGGCCTTGGGTTCTAGTCATCAAATCGATCAATTAGACCAAGTTTTGGCTGACCCAGCGCTGTCTCGCTGGCGACAAATCGCTCAAGCCGATCGGGAGCAAAATATTGAGCGGCAGTATAAACACGTTGTTCAAGAAGTTGCTGTTGAGATGAGCGATGTCAACCCTGATCTGGCGATAGTTGATGCAGGGGTGACGGAAGCTGAGCAAGTTTATCAAGGGGGTCAGGAAATTCCAGGGCGAGCTCGGAATGAAAATTTGCGTGTTCGGTATGATTTTGTGAGAAAAGATGGTCGCTGGTTGATTAGCGATATGGGTGTTCTCTAAAACATCCACAAGCCCCTCAATCCAATTCAATACAAAATATAATCTTGCCCTTCTTCTTCAGTAGATAGAAGAGGGGCATTTTTGTGATGGGCTTAAGTCAAGCCTTCTTTGTCATTAAATTTTGACTTTTAGACCGAACCCGATCATGGATTCATTCCGTACTCAACAGGGTATGAATGGCTGAACGATTGTTGGAAAACTCTTATATGTTCAGCGTTTTAGGCTTTATTACAGCTCTCACTCGATACCAGGATTCGCCTTAAGGACTCAGCCGTTGCGATCCCCGCTCCCCAAATATCAAGATTTCATGACATAACGATCCCCGAATGCCTATGAATTCGTTAATCTTGGAGAAATCGCCCTCAAAGCCCCTTGACCCGATCCCGAATTGTTTTGTTACATAAACTAGTAAGGCGATCCCAAAGAAATACTAATCACCCAGTATTTCTCAGCTCATCGACGGCTGGCTCGATCCTAAATCCCTGTTGTAAAGGTGCCCCCTTGCCTCTAGCGAATCAGGCATCACATCCTCAAGAGTGGTCAGTAACCAAAACGTTAAAAAGCGTCTATGTCTCAACGCTTGGAGTGTTTTATGACAACCGAGATTTTTGTTTGCAATTTATCAGGATTGTTATCCCTGCCGTCTTAATTATTGGAGAGCACACACCATGGCAAAAGAACGCCCACCCCTAGAAGAGATGACCTTGCGGCAATTGCGTAAAGTTGCCAGTGAATTAGGAATCTCTCGTTACAGCCGGATGCGTAAAGCACAGTTGCTGGCAGAAATACAAAAAATTAAGCGCACACAAATTTCCATCAGTCCATCGCGTACAGTGGAGGCACAATCAGAAGTGGAAGCAGCAAAGTTTGAGTTAGGTCAGGAAGACCGCACAGGCGGCACTCTGGCTTCTGTGGATGAAGGGTTGGCCGACCTACCCGGAGGTTATGGAGAAAGCCGGATTGTTTTGATGCCGCGTGACCCGCAATGGTGTTATGCCTACTGGGATATTCCCAACGAGGATAAAGAAGATTCGCGCCGCCAGGGAGGGCAGCAACTGGCACTGCGGATTTATGATGTCACTGATATCGACATCAATTACCAAAGTCCTCACAGCATCCAAGAGTATCCTTGCGATGAATTGGCACGGGAATGGTACTTGCCGATGCCAGTGAGCGATCGCGATTATGCTGTAGATATCGGCTATCGCTGTGCCGATGGTCGTTGGCTAGTTCTGGCTCGTTCCACACCGGTACGGGTTCCTCCTGTCTATCCCAGCGATTGGATTGAAGATGTTTTCATCACCGTTAACTGGGAAGATGACCTACGTGGTCAGACTCTCTACAAGCTGGTTCCCCCCAGCCAGCGTGTGGCAGCCACCGAGAGCAACCCCATCTATGATGAAATCTTTGGCATGGCTCAGTCAGCCGAAGCTCAACGTGTGGCAGGTTCTCTGTTCGGTTCCATGCAGCACGTTCCCGGTTCGATGGTTCCTGAGCAAGCCGTCAGTTCCTACGTCTTCCCCTCTGGTGTGGGAATGTGGGCTGTACCTACGATGTCCGGCTTAACCATGTCCGGTGTCGGGATGTCTGGCGTTGGCTTCTCTGCCTCTGCGGTTCCCATGCGTCCTCGCCAGTTCTGGTTGGTGGCGGATGCTGAATTGATTGTCTATGGTGCGACTGAACCCGATGCCACTGTAACCATTGGCGGTCGTCCGATTAAGCTCAATCCCGATGGTACATTCCGCTTCCAGATGTCCTTCCAGGATGGTTTAATTGACTACCCGATTATGGCAGTAGCCGCCGATGGGGTACAGACGCGCTCCATTCACATGAAGTTCAATCGCGAGACACCATCCCGTAATACGAATACTAAGGAAGAAGCCGTTACTGAATGGCTGGCTTAGAACATATTTGATTAAAATCCGTAGTTCCCCGGCAAAAGTCGGGGGATTTTTTTTGTTTGGATATATGGCAAAAGGCAAAGAGCAGAGGGCAGAAGGTTATTGAGTCCTTCATTGAGCATTATATGTAGGGGCGGGTTTAGGGATTAATTGGAAATTTTACCGATAATTTTGCTCCAAAACCCGCCCTCAGCCGTTGGCATATCTACACCGAAATCTGTGGATAATGTAGGTACAACAGCATAAAATCGCTGAAGAGAAAAGCCTAAACGTGATCGCATACTCAGACTAAGCTAGTGAGGAGATCGCGGAAAAGGACATGAATCCTCAAGAAATTACCCCTATCCTCACAAACCTATTTGGTGCAGCCGATGTACAAATGACAGAATCCGGTGCGTGGCAGGTGGAAACACCCGAACTGCGGCTTTTAGTCCTGCTATCACAAGACCAATCTTGGTTACGCATCCTCACCCCGATTGCACCCGCAGCAGATGCTCAACCGTTTTTTGCACAGCTACTCGAAGCGAATTTTGATGAGACTCAGGAAACTCGATACGCTTTGCACCAAAATGTCCTGTGGGGCGTTTTCCAAAACAGTATAGAGAGTATTAAACCTGAAGATTTCTCGGCTGCTGTCAGAAGATTGGTGCTTCTACGTCAACAGGGACTTACCCCTAGCTTCGACCAACTTGTAGATAATCGGATTCGGCAAATTATCCAAGCGGCTAAGCAGCAAGGGCAATCTCTAGAATCCACCCTGCAAACCCTCGATCGATTCTATCGAGAGGGACTCTTAGGCAACTTGGAGCAAACAGCAGAGTCTCGCGAACAAGTCCTAGCAGCATGGCAACGTCGGCTAGAGGAACTTTGGCCAGAGGTGGAATTCTAAAGGTTTGGGGGTATAGGGAGGGCAGGGGGAAGGAATTTTGTCAGGTAAATGCTGATGACTCTAGCACAATACAAAACCAGACCATGATATGAGCAAAACCCAACCCAGAAAAACGCATTTTCAAGACTTAGGAAAATTGGCTGTTGAACCCCAATAGGTAAGGGCGTATTCCCATACGCTCTTGTTATGTCTTGCGTCCATGTGTAAGTCCTGATTTTAAAGAAACCTTAAAAAGTAATCAATTTTTAACAAACGTAGGACGAGCAGAAGGATAGCTAATCAGTTATAACCGTGGAAGACAAAATTCTCTTTCTTTATCCGTAATCGAGAATAGGCTTTTGGGGACATTTACTGATTGTTACCATTTAGGATTTTAGATTTGAGAAAAGCGAAAATCCTACCCCTAGGGCGCTTCAGCCAATTCATCGTTGCCAATCTAAACCGAAATGGTTTTACTCGGGAATTTTTATCCCAAGTTGATCAATTTATTGCTAAGGAGAATTAAGAACCCATGCGCTTGGATATGGGATTACGTTGGTGTGAGATTTTCATCAAAAATTTACGAAACAAGGGCTTGTGGCAAGAACTGACTCCCTTTAGCGTTAGCATCGCTTTTACCGGAAGCCTCGGTGTGATTATCCTTCAAAGTGGCCCTATTCATGCCACGCCTTGCTGCTCTAACACGAACACGGCAAGAGTAACACCTCTATCTAAAGTCTCTCAGGAATCTCCACAATCATCTAGCAACCTTAAATTTCTCAATGAAACAGCTTGTTTGGAGAAGTCTCATACTTTAAATTCCGACAAAGAGGCGCAACCTCTTAATGGCTTAAATCTTTCATTTCCGGGGCACAAGGCCGACTCCAGAAACCCGCTTTCTGCCAGCAACTTCGATGTGAGTTCCATACACAACCAAGAGCGAACCTCAGATTTACGGCTTTCTGTTTCACCCTTATCTATCCCTGAACAAAGTCCGATTAACTGCCTAACTAACGTTGTGGCACAACAATCGAGTACCGATGGCCAGGACTCCAAGCCTGAGAGCGTTAGTAAATCGGCATCCAGACTGTTGGGGACACAAGATAACCCTACTTCAACCCCACTTCTGGTCGTAGAGCCTTCTGTATCTCGCACCTCAACCCAGCCTACACCAGTAAGGAACTCTACCAGGAAGGCATCCTTACAAGCGCAGAACATCAAACCTGACCCCAATCAAGACCGCTTTCTGCAACCGATTCCCAATCCAGTCCCTCTCCCCCCTGACGCCGATTCACCCGTTGAGCCTTCTCCCACTCCCACCCCCCAACCTCCGGAAACCGAGAGTCCCACTCCATCTAGCCCAGAAGCGATTCAAGTTCAGAAGATTAATGTAACAGGCAGTACCATCTTTGATGCCGACGAACTCAACCCCATCATCCAGCCTTATGAAGGACGTACTCTAACGGTAGAAGAACTCCGAGAAGTTGCCGACAAAATTACCCAGTTGTATCTGGATCGAGGCTACATTACCTCTAGAGCGATTCTACAAACTGGCCCCGTCCAAAATGGCGTGGTGGACATTGCAGTGCTAGAGGGAAGTCTCGAAGAAATTCGAGTGGAGGGAAACCGTCGGGTAAGAGACAGTTATATCCGCTCTCGTGTGGGATTAGGGGCTGGAAAACCCCTGAATACAGGGGAACTAGAAGACCAATTGCGCTTGCTACGGGCTGACCCCTTATTTGAGAATGTAGAAGCAAGCCTAAGAGCGGGAACTCGTACAGGACAAAGCCTCCTTATCGTTCGCGTCACCGAAGCCGATCCCTTTGAAGGCAGCGTTAGCATTGATAACTATTCTCCTCCGAGTGTGGGTTCGGAACGATTGGGACTAAATTTGCTCTATCGCAACCTGACTGGTTATGGAGATACGATTGCGGCAGCGTATTACCACACCACTACCAGTGGTGCGGATATCTTTGATTTCAGCTATGCCATCCCGCTCAATCCTATGAATGGGACTCTACAATTAAGAGCGGCTCCCAATCGCAATAAAATTACCCAAGAATCTTTAAGCACTTTTGGCATTCGCGGGGAATCTGAACTATATGAAGTCAGTTTCCGGCAGCCTTTGATTCGTTCACCTCGGGAAGAATTTGCTCTGTCTTTAGGCTTTACCTATCAGGAAGGGCAAACCTTTATTTTTAATGACATCCCCCAACCGTTTGGAGAAGGTCCCGATGCGGATGGCGTGAGTGCGACTCGGATTATCAAATTTGGACAAGACTATTTACGTCGTGATGTCAAGGGGGCTTGGTCGTTGCGATCGCTGTTTAGCTTCGGAATTGGCGCATTAGGAGCAACTATCAATGATCCACCGACACCAGATGGGCGTTTTGTCAGTTGGCTGGGTCAAGTCCAACGGGTACAAATTCTCAATGAAGATAACTTTTTAATTATGGGCGTTGATGTCCAATTAACCCCCAATAGCTTATTACCCTCTCAACAATTTGTAATCGGTGGGGGTCAATCATTAAGGGGCTACCGCCAAAATATCCGTTCTGGTGATAATGGGGTGCGCTTCTCGGTCGAAGACCGAATTACACTCGAACGTAACGAAGCAGGAGCCTCGATCTTTCAGCTAGCGCCCTTTTTTGATGCGGGTTATGTTTGGAATAAATCTGATAATCCCAATAACGCATTTTTACCCTCGCAACGGTTTTTAGCCGGGGTAGGATTAGGGCTGATTTGGGAACCTGTACCCCGACTCAACCTGCGTCTTGATTATGGTTATCCTTTAATCAAGCTGGATGACAAGGGGAATAATGCTCAAGATGAAGGGTTTTACTTTAGTGTGCGTTACCAATTTTAACGGCATTGCCTAGTCATAGAAGAACCCATAGGGTGAGGCTCTAACCGCTATCACATATAGATTCCAGCTTAGCCCCAACCTCTATTCGTTCTCAGTCATTCTCTTGCTTTGAGACTATGATTGAGGACGTATCGTGTTACAGCAAACAAACCCCGTGTCTCCATCCAGTCTTTCAAATTCTAGGCTTAATTTAGCAAACACATGGCACACTCTGGGCGTCGAGAAAACAGTCTCGGAATTAGATAGCGATGCCCAAACAGGTCTGACGAACCAACAAGCGCAAGAGCGATTACAGGAATATGGTTTCAATGAACTAGAGGAAGTTGCTGGCCGTCGTTGGTGGGAAATTCTCTTCGATCAGTTCAAAAATATCATGTTAGTGATGCTGATCGTGGTGGCGGTTATTTCAGGTGTTTTAGACCTGATCGCACTGCAACAAGGCAAAACCGACGGTACAATTCCCTTCAAAGATACGATCGCTATTATGGCGATTGTAATTCTCAATGGCATCTTGGGCTATCTCCAGGAAAGCCGTGCAGAAAAAGCGCTAGCTGCTCTTAAGCGCCTTTCTTCCCCTAAGGTGAGAATCATTCGCGACGGCAGAGCGATTGAGGTGGAGGCCAAGCAGCTTGTACCTGGGGATATCATGCTGCTCGAAGCAGGGGTTCAGGTGTCGGCGGATGCCCGTCTGATTGAAGCCTCGAATCTCCAAGTCCGAGAAGCGGCACTGACTGGGGAAGCACACGCGGTGGAAAAGCAGGTGGATGTGCATCTATCGGAAGAAACACCACTAGGCGATCGCATCAATTTAGTCTATCAAGGAACCGAAGTTGTACACGGACGGGGTGTTGCCATTGTCACGGGTACGGCGATGCGGACAGAACTGGGCAAAATTGCCGAGATGCTGCAAGCGGTCGAAAGTGAACCCACTCCGTTGCAACAACGGATGACCCAACTCGGCAATGTCTTAGTTACGGGTTCAATGATCTTAGTGGCAATCGTGATTCTCGGCGGGATGGGCAAATCTTACCTAGATACAGGCCGATTTGATGGAACTGTCCTGCAAGAATTAGTAGAAGTGTCTCTCTCAATGGCGGTTGCAGTGGTTCCTGAAGGCTTACCAGCCGTGATTACTGTCACGTTGGCCTTGGGAACTCAGCGTATGGTGCGCCGCAATGCCTTAATTCGTAAACTTCCTGCTGTAGAAACTTTAGGCAGCGTCACGACCATTTGCTCGGATAAAACCGGCACCCTAACTCAAAATAAAATGGTGGTGCAGCAAGTGGCCACAGTGGGTCAGACGTTCTCAGTAACTGGTGAAGGTTATACCCCCAAGGGTGACTTTTTAATTAATCAGCAGCCGATTAGAGCCGAACAATATCCAGAACTGCAAACATTACTCATTGGTTGTGTTTTATGTAATGATGCCATCTTGCAGCAAGATATTCCCCAAAACCAAACGAATGGCAAAGGCAGAGCCAGCTCATCAGCCGCCCAAGTCTGGAACATTTTAGGGGACCCCACCGAAGGTGCATTACTGTCTCTAGCCGGTAAAGGCGGTTTAGACAAAACATCCTTAGAGCGTCATCATCAGCGAGTGGGAGAGTTTCCCTTTTCCTCCGAACGTAAGCGGATGAGTGTCATTTGTGCAGGCAGTACTCAAAATGTTGCCCAACTGGCGCAAGATTCGCCCTTTCTCATGTTTACCAAGGGTTCACCGGAACTGATTTTGGAGCGTTGTACCACCTACCAGCAAGGGGCTACGGTGGAAACCCTTACACCGTCCCAGCGTCAGCAAATTTTAGCGCAGAATGACCAAATGGCAGGGGCAGGCTTACGGGTGCTGGGATTGGCTTACAAGCCGTTGGAGAGTATCCCTCCCAATGCCGCAGAGGATGAGACGGAACAGGAGTTGATGTGGTTGGGGTTAGTAGGAATGCTGGATGCCCCACGTTCAGAGGTACGGGATGCTGTGGCTCGATGTCGAGATGCGGGAATTCGCCCGATTATGATTACCGGTGATCATCAGTTAACCGCACGGGCGATCGCTGAAAGTTTAGGTATTGCTCGAGAAGGCGATCGCGCCCTCAGCGGCCAAGAGCTACAAGCAATGACTCAAGAGCAACTCGAGCAGGAAGTTGAACAAGTCAGTATCTATGCCCGTGTCTCTCCAGAACACAAATTGCGAATTGTGCAAGCTCTCCAGCGTCGGGGTAAATTTACGGCCATGACCGGTGATGGTGTCAACGATGCTCCTGCCCTCAAGCAAGCCGATATCGGTATCGCTATGGGAATTACCGGTACAGATGTCAGTAAAGAAGCCAGCGATATGGTACTTCTCGATGACAATTTCACCACGATTGTTGCCGCCACCGAAGAAGGCCGAGTTGTTTATACCAATATCCGCCGCTTTATTAAATACATCCTGGGTAGTAATATTGGTGAAGTCTTAACCATTGCCGCCGCCCCCCTCCTAATTCCCACCGGTGGTGTTCCTCTGACTCCCCTACAAATCCTCTGGATGAACCTGGTTACGGATGGTTTACCTGCCCTCGCCTTGGCGGTAGAACCTGCCGAACCCGATGTGATGAAACGCCCTCCTTTTAGCCCCCGTGAGAGTATTTTTGCTAGAGGATTGGGGTCTTATATGATTCGGATCGGTATTGTTTTTGCCATTATTAGTATTGCCTTAATGGTATGGGCTTATTACTATACTCATGCTCCTGGATATCCAGGTAATCCCGAAACTTGGAAAACGATGGTATTTACTACTCTATGTATTGCTCAGATGGGACATGCCTTAGCCGTTCGCTCAAATAATCGGCTAGTAGTCCAGGTGAACCCGTTCTCTAATCCCTATTTACTCTGGGCTGTGGTGGTGACGACAGCGTTACAGCTAGCGCTCGTCTATGTTCCGCCCTTGCAAACATTTTTTGGGACTCACTACCTCCGCCCGTTAGACCTACTGATTTGCCTAGGCTTCAGTACATTACTCTTTGTCTGGGTGGAGCTAGAGAAACTGTTTTTCCGCTTTTATTTCGCTCGTCGTTAGTTATTTGTTAGGGGTTATGGGTTCTAATTACAATCACTCCTAATCCCTAACAACTCGCTCTAATGTATTTGAAAACTCTGCACCTTAAACAGTTTCGCAATTATCAGGACTCCATCGTAGATTTTGATGCTCCCAAGACAATTTTGGTGGGTAATAATGCTCAAGGGAAATCCAATCTACTAGAAGCTGTAGAGTTGCTGTCTACACTCAAGAGTCATCGAGCAGTCCGCGATCGTGACCTGATTTTAGAAGAAACCACCGTTGCTCAAATCCGCGCTAACTTAGAACGTGCCTATGGACCAGTCGAGTTAGCATTAACTCTCCGCACTCAAGGCCGGCGGACGGCTGCTCTTAACCGCGAAGCCTTACGCCGTCAAATGGATTTTTTAGGAACCCTGAATGCGGTGCAGTTTTCTAGTTTGGATTTGGATTTGGTTCGAGGAGCACCGGAACGCCGTCGTACCTGGCTTGATTCTCTTTTAATTCAGCTCGAACCGATCTATACCCATATTTTGCAGCAATATAATCAAGTCCTGAAACAACGCAACGCCTTACTCAAAAAATACCGCTCTTGGCTAGCAGAAGGTAAACCGGAAGCATTTTCCCAAGACTTTGAGACAGAACTCGCTTTGTGGGATGCTCAACTGGCCACAACGGGTTCTCGTGTTACCCGCCGTCGCGATCGGGTGATAAAACGATTAGCTCCGTTAGCCGCTAGTTGGCATCAGAGTATTAGTGGGGCAACAGAAGTGCTAGAGGTCAACTATGCTCCTAATATTCACCTGGAAAAAGATGACCCGGAAGGGGTACAACAAGCATTTTTAGAAAAAATTCAACAGCGCCGAATTCCGGAACACCATCAAGGAACTACCCTGGTTGGCCCTCATCGGGATGAGGTGGAATTTAGCATTAATCAAACACCTGCTCGCTCCTATGGCTCTCAAGGACAGCAACGAACGTTAGTATTAGCGTTGAAACTCGCAGAGCTTCAGCTAATTGAAGATGTAGTCGGAGAACCGCCGCTTTTATTACTAGATGACGTTTTGGCAGAACTTGACCTAAACCGCCAAAATCAGTTATTGGATGCGATTCAAGACCGATTTCAAACCCTGATTACAACGACTCACTTGGGGGCTTTTGATGCTCAGTGGCTGAATTCTTCTCAAATTCTTTCAGTTCAAGCAGGGCAAATCAGTAGTTTTTAAGCATGATTGAATTGGGGTATTAATTAGAAGACTTGAAAATAAGATACATTAAATGATTTTATTTTTAGAAATCATTTCCTGATTTTTTAATCAATTTATTTTTTGAAAAACGAATAAAATAATTGACGATTATTTTTAAAAAAACTATAAATTTTGCTTTTAATTGAATTATATCCTTGACCCTATGAGGTAAGCGTAAATAGACTGGGGAGAGCTGATAGATTTGCTTATTCTTCAAACAATTAATAGTCGGTGTTTGAATTAATTTTAAAATTTGTCTTCTCTATCTTTCGAGGGATAAGTTTTAAAATATTGCTGACTTAAAACTGAAGTTTGGCAAATATCAGCAAATCCTTGTACGTTTCAATTTTCTGAAGAAATATGACGGCTGAAATGACCCAAAGCAACGAACTCATCGAAACTCCATTAGAAACGCCTACCCCACAGAGCAACGTCGGCAATTCATTAGCGGTGAAATCCGAGCAATCCATCTCCTCTACAAATGGACAATGGCGGCAATTTGGAGACACAACCTCTGCCTACATCACCAATTTTCAAAACTCTATCGGTGAATTTTTTCAGCAATATCAGTCACTTCTAGCAACCTTAGGCTGGATTCTGTCCGCGTTGATTAGTGTGAAAGTTCTACTAGCCGTACTCGATGCTATCAATGACATTCCTTTGTTGGGGTTGTTTCTTGAACTCGTTGGCATAGGCTATACCATCTGGTTCGTTTCCCGATATTTATTAACCGCAACAAGTCGCCAAGCGCTGACTGGAGAACTGAATAATTTCAAAAAGCAAGTGTTCAAAGCAGACAATTAACTCTTGAGTTTGTCAAAATTCGCGATCGCTGTAGTGTGTCAAAGTCGGCGATCGCTTTTTAATTCTTCGAGGAGGGCAATGCGACAAATACACAACCGCCTCGAGCTTCTATCACTGTATCCGGTGCGATCGCATGTTGTACAGAAAATGCTCCCTTATCCGGGTCATAAGTCACAATTAGTTTTTGGGGAAAATCCTGGGGTTCATAATCGACTTGTAAACAGGATGCTTGCTCACAAGGCTGCTGGGAGCGCCTTGAAAGCGGCAGATCAGGGTACAGTGGGCTATACTCCTCCTGCTCAGTGGGTTTGCTATCAACCGATAAAACTATCTTTTCTTGATTCAGGTTGATATTAATCCCATTTTGCACCCGCTCGGGAAATCCCTGAGCTTTGAGACGATAAGCATAATCCTGGCCTAGATTGCCTGGAGGTGAACCCGAGGTATAGCACTCTACATAGAATCTGACATTCTCCAAAGTTCTAGAAGGAGCATTCACCTGAGCCACAAGGGCTAGAACTCCAGCCAACCCCTTGACTGATTGTAAAATTTGCATGATAGGGTAACTTTTCCTCCTATCCTAGAAGTTAAGGTGATAAGCGTTGAATTGTCCAACTGCCCTCTTCACCCCGTCGATAAAGTAAACGATCATGCAGTCGGCTAGGACGTCCCTGCCAAAACTCAATTTCGTGGGGAATCAGCCGAAATCCTCCCCAATGAGGTGGACGGGGGACTTCTTTTCCCTCATATTCCTGTTCCAACTGCTTTAAGCGTTGCTCGAGCGCCTCCCGACTGGCAATCACTTGACTTTGAGCAGACACCCATGCACCAAGTTGAGAGCCTCTTGGGCGACTATGAAAATATGCATCCGATTCGACTTGTGAGACTTTCTCCACCCGTCCCTCAATTCGCACCTGCCGCTCTAACAGCACCCACCAAAACACAATAGCTCCCCAAGGATTCACGACTAATTGCCTTCCCTTGTTGCTGTCGTAGTTGGTATAAAAGACAAAACCTCGTTCATCGTAGTCCTTAAGCAGCACCATCCGAGCCGAAGGCTTACTCTCTACACTAGCAGAGGCAAAGGTCATGGCATTCGGTTCTGGTAATCTAGCTGATACAGCTTGGTCAAACCAAATTGTAAACTGCTCAAAAGGATTGGACTTTGCCTGTGCTTCACTCAACCCTTGAAGGGTGTAATCCTTACGTAAATCCGATACCTTTGTGTCCATCTTTCGTTTTCCCTGATCAATTGAACCACCAATTTTGGTTATAAAATGAAGCCCCAATGAGCCGCTACCCTAATCTCTTTCCCATGCATCGTTGGACCTACTGGCAACGACTTTTGATTTTTGGTCTTTCTGGTCCTCTGTTGGCGCTCAATTTGTGGATTTTGTCCCAAGTCTTTCGCTATTTTGAGCATCTAATTACGTTACTGACGATTTCGGCAATTATCGCCTTTTTGCTAAACTATCCTGTGCGGTTCATCACGCGATTTTACCGAAGCCGCTCTCAAGCCGTGATTATGGTGTTACTCATCACCTTGACGCTTTTAGTGGTTTTCGGAATCACGCTTGTCCCTGTTGTGATGGATCAAATCACTCAACTGTTAAAGAATATCCCAACTTGGTTAGAAACCAGTAATGATAATCTTTACCAGTTGGATGTTTGGGCAAGAGAACATCGTTTACCACTGAATTTAAGACTGATTGCCGATCGCCTCAATAGCCGCATCGAAAGCCAGGTTCAAGTGCTAGCCACGCAAGTGGTTGGATTCGCTATCGGCACACTCTCTGGACTACTCGATACATTTTTAGTCATCGTCCTTGCCTTTTATATGCTGCTCTATGGTGCTAGTTTGTGGCAAGGGATGGTCAGTTTATTTCCGCCTCAAATCGGCGTACCCTTAAGTGAGTCTCTGCGACGAAATTTTCAGAATTTTTTTATTAGTCAAATCTTGTTGGCATTGTTTATCGTTGTCACACTCACCCCGATATTTTTGGTTTTAAAGGTTCCGTTTGCCTTGTTGTTTGCGCTGCTGATTGGTGTCTCGGAATTGGTGCCGGTGGTTGGTGCGAGCTTGGGGATCGGTTTAGTGACGATTTTAGTCATGCTGCACAGCTTTTGGATCGGAGTCCGAGTGGCTATTGCAGCAATCATCATGCAGCAAATCAAAGACAATCTCCTGGCTCCTCGATTAATGGGAGAATTCATTGGGCTCAATCCGGTGGTGATTTTTATCGCGTTGCTGGTAGGCGTTCAAGTGGCGGGAATCTTTGGTGTACTGGTTGCAGTTCCTATTGCCGGAACGATTAAGGGGACGATTGACGCTATTCGGATGTTGTATCAACCCCAAGTGGCTTCGAGTAGCTCTTTGAATCATGAATCTTCTAGGCGAATGAGAACTCAAGAGTAAAGTCTCAGGTAGCCATTGAATCCTTCCTGAAGAGACAATGAAACAATCTGAAGTTAAAACTGTATACAGAACGGATTGTCCGTTTTGCCTCTTGTAAAATTAGCAAGCAACTGAAAGATTAAGGTTTCAACTGATGCGCCAGATTAATTTTTTGATTATTTTCGCCATGTGTTTGGCTGTCGTTTTATTCAGCTTAGAAAACACAGAACCCGTTGCTGTTCGGATTATCAACAATGTTCAGGTTCAAGCTCCTTTGGCGATTGTCTTGCTCTTAGCGATGGGACTAGGTGCGATTCTAGCTTGGCTTTTTAGCATTTGGGCGCGATTACTGCAACTGCTGGCCTCCCATCGTGTGATGCGCCAGATGCGGACAAAAGAAGCACAAATTGAAAAATTAGAGCAAGATGTCGAACGCTATAAAGCGGAGGTTGAACAGCAACAACTCCCTGCTTTATCAGCGTCGGAAACCTTGACTGAAGAGGTTGCAGGTTAGCCTGTAAGTTCACCGATCAACGCATTGTTGTTCTTCTATAGTTTTAGCTACCTCAGCCGCCCCCCTACCTCTCAATCCATCAAAGAGCGTAGTTGTTTATATTCAATCATTAACGCTCGAGAGTGCTATTTAACCTGTTCCCAGCCATGCCTGATGAATCAAACTCCTGCTACTGAAGCGATCGCCCTTCTCATTGATTTAGCTCAACGAGGGGAAATCAACCCTTGGGATGTTCAAGTAATTGAAGTGATTGATCGCTATTTGAGTACTCTAGCGCTCAGTAATGATGCTGAGCCTGAACGCCGGGATGCTGACTTATCTCAGTCAGGTCAAGCATTTTTATGGGCATCTATGTTGGTTTTACTCAAAGCTGACACCTTGACACGCCTACAGGAACCAGATGAACCGGAATTTCCTGAAGTAGAACCCGAAAGCGAGGCCATTAGCCATCGCTTACCCCTGCATCTCGAACGCCATTTGCGCCCTCGTCGAGCGGCTCCTCCTCCCAAGCGACGCCCAGTTACTTTGTCTGAACTGATTGAACAATTGCAACAGATGGCAACGCAACTTCTCGAAACTCCGACTCGTTCCCGTACCCTTCGCCCTCGTCCTCAGTCCCGGACTCAAGCCGAATTAGCAATCGCTCATTTGGCTCATGATGAAAACTTGACTGAAGTAGCTCTACAGTTAGAAGCATTTATCGAGCGGTATTGGCATAAACTCTCAGCCGGAAAAGATTGGCTAAATTTGGAACAACTGTTAGAGTGGTGGACGTTATCACCAGACGCACTAGAACGAGATGATGTCCTTGAGGAGCGCTCGGATTGGTGCGACACGGCAATTGATACCACCGAACCAACAGCTAGCGATCGCGTAGGGATTTTTTGGGCGCTGCTACTTTTGTCAGCACAGTCTAAGGTAGAGTTATCCCAAGAGGAATTTTACCAAGACTTAAAAATTCGGGCTTTGACCTGAACAGGGTGTTTACTGGAGACTGGAACGAAAGACTAGGAATTGAGGGAGAAGCTACCCAATTATCCACAGTCTTTAAAGCCATCTTCATAAAAGGAGAAACTGTTTTCCATTTTATAAAAGATAGATTTACCCGTTGCCGTCGCTTTCTTCGAGAGAGTAGGGTGGAAGTAAATTCGGTGAACGTAAGTGCTTAACCTGTTAAAATCCGACTCGGGAAATAGCAGGAATTTAATCTGCTGTCTGTAGCCTTTGAACATAGACTGTCAAAAACTTCTAGAAATGGCGCTATATCCATTATTTATTTTTTGGCTAAGAGCCAGTAAACGTTTTGTGAGTCTATTGTTTTACTGTGGTTTCTCCGGTTTAACTGGAGCCAGTCTACAGGCAAGAGTCCAGTGCGTTAGCTACGGACTAGTTACAATCAATCTCAATTCACCAAACTAAACATTTGTGGCCTAGGTTGAGGAAGGAAAAATCCATGAAAGCCATGATTCTGGCGGCTGGTAAGGGGACACGGGTTCGCCCCATCACCTATACCATTCCCAAACCCTTAATTCCCATCCTGCAAAAACCAGTGATGGAGTTCTTATTAGAATTGCTACGACAGCATGGTTTTGACGAAATTGTTGTCAATGTCAGTCACCTCGCTAAGGAAATTGAAGACTATTTCAAGGATGGGCAGCGATTTGGCGTCCAAATTGCCTACTCCTTTGAAGGTCGAATCGTAGATGGCCAACTTGTGGGGGAAGCTCTTGGATCAGCCGGCGGAATGCGCCGAATCCATGACTTCTATCCCTTTTTTGACGATACATTTGTGGTTTTGTGTGGCGATGCCCTGATTGATCTGGACTTGACGACCGCAGTCAAGTTTCATAAAGAAAAGGGAGCTATTGCCACGATTGTGACAAAATCCGTACTCCGAGAACAAGTTCCCAGCTACGGCGTTGTAGTTACGGATGAAACTGGCCGCATCAAAGCCTTCCAAGAAAAGCCTTCGGTTGAGGAAGCGCTCAGTACCAATATCAACACTGGCATCTATATTTTTGAGCCAGAAGTCTTAGATTATATACCCTCAGGTCAGGAATATGACATTGGTGGCGAACTATTTCCTAAGTTAGTGGAAATGGGGGCTCCGTTCTATGCCGTACCGATGGATTTCCAATGGGTGGATATTGGTAAAGTCCCCGACTATTGGCATGCCGTTCGCAGTGTTCTACAGGGCGAGATTCAGAATGTGGGGATTCCTGGTAAAGAAGTGTTTCCAGGGGTTTACACGGGCTTGAATGTTGCCGTGAATTGGGACAAGGTTGATATCCAAGGCCCGGTTTACATTGGTGGCATGACTCATATTGAAGATGGGGCAAAAATTATTGGCCCATCGATGATTGGCCCCAATTGCTGGATTTGTAGCGGGGCAACGGTTGATAATAGCGTTATTTTTGAATACTCCCGCCTAGGAGCAGGAGTCCGCTTGGTGGATAAACTGGTGTTTGGACGTTACTGCGTGGACAAAACAGGTGCCACCATTGATGTTCAGGCGGCAGCCTTAGATTGGTTAATTACCGACACCCGCCGGACTCTGCCATCCCAGGAACCTGCCGAACGCCAAGCGATCGCAGAATTGTTAGGGAGTGAGAGCTAGTTAGGGGGCAAAACAATTCAAAAATGACATTCGTTGTTAGTGGCAAGTTGTTTCGGATGGTTTTCTCCCTCCATGACCCACAACCAACCACTAATGACGAATCAGGCAGAGAGATACGTGTAACTCCCTAGACTGCGCTCGTAATTTTGCAGCAGCAATTGAGACTCCTCTAGAGTAATGCGGTTCTCCTGCAACGCTTGTTCGGTGCGGCGACGAATACTTTCTATCAAGTCTTCAGCGTCGTACTGGACGTAGCTTAAAACCTCCGTTACGGTGTCACCCTTGACCACATGCTCGATCCTATAGCCTCTAGGAGTCATTTGGATGTGAACCGTATTCGTATCCCCAAAAAGATTGTGTAAATTACCCATAATCTCTTGGTAAGCACCCGCCAAAAATAAACCCAAGTAGTAGGGTTCATGGGAATGGGGACTTGGGATAGGAGTGTAGGGAGTGGAAGGTAACCGCTTGTCTTGCTCTTGGGAGTGCAACGAGTTTTCTGGCGTTGAACGAGCTTCCTGAAGCGGGTGTAACTCCAAAACTGATTTAATATCTCGCAGGTCAATAAATCGAGAAATTTTACCATCGCTATCGCAGGTGAGATCAGCGAGAATACCCCGACGAGTGGGTTCTTCATCAAGTCGATGGATGGGCAAAATAGGAAACAACTGGTCAATTGCCCAGGAATCGGGTACGGATTGGAAAACGGAAAGATTAACGTAATAAATCGATGCCATGTTTTTCTCGAGGTCTTCCAAGTCGTCGGGGACGTAATCTTGTGTTCTGACAAGTTCGAGAATTTTTTGGCAACAAGCCCAGTATAGTTGTTCCGCTCTAGCTCGCTGAGTCAGGCTTAGATACCCCAAATTAAATAAGCTTTTGGCTTCTTCGTTAAACTGAATCGCGTCATGATAGACTTCTTGGTAATTCTCAATGCTCAGGGTGTTGTAAGTTTCCCGAAGATTGCGAATAATCAGATGTTCTTTGTCTTGGGGGGGCGCAGGCGGTTCTTGGGGGACATCACTGGTGCCAAGAACGTCGAAGATAAGGACAGATTGATGAGATGTAATCGCCCGCCCACTTTCGCTCACCAAGATGGGTGCCTGAATCTGACGCGCCTCACAAGCTTCTTTCACCTCTGCCACAATATCATTGGCATAATTTTGCATATTGTAGTTTTTTGAGGCATAGAAGTTCGTTTTAGAGCCATCGTAGTCAATGGCTAAACCACCACCGACATCGAGATACTGCATATTGGCACCTAAGGCGCTCAATTCAACATAAATCTGGCTAGCTTCCCGAATCGCATCTTTAATCACACCGATCGCAGAAATTTGGGAGCCAATATGAAAATGGAGTAACTGTAAGGAATTGAGCATCCCGGCCGCACGCAGTTGGTCAACCACGGCCAAAATTTCAGGAATACTCAGACCAAATTTAGCGCGATCGCCCGTTGATTCACCCCAACGCCCTGTGCCTTTGGTCGTCAGCTTAGCGCGAACTCCAAGCATGGGTTCGATTCCTAACCGACGTGCGGCTTCAACCACTAACGAGACTTCTTCAAGTTGTTCGAGGACAATCAGGGGTTTTTGTCCAATCCGTGTAGCTAATAAAGCTGTTTCAATGTATTCTCGGTCTTTATAACCATTACAAATTAATAGGGAATGAGGCGTTTTTAATAAAGCCAGGGCAATCATTAATTCCGGCTTAGAACCCGCTTCCAAACCAAATTGATAGGGGCCGCCAAATCGGATCAAATCCTCAATCAGATGCCGTTGCTGATTGCACTTAACGGGAAAGACACCTTGATAGGTGCCGGGATATTTATAACGGGCGATCGCTTTGGCAAAACAAGCATTTAAGCGCTCGATCCGGTCTTCTAAGATATCCGAAAAGCGAATTAACAAGGGCAGTCCCAAGTTTCGCCGTCGCAAAGATTCCACCAGTTCAAATAAATCTAAAGAACCCCCGCGATCACCTTTGGGGGATACGGTAACATGACCCGCCGCATTGATCGAAAAGTAGGGTTCTCCCCATCCCTGAATTCGATAGAGATTGTCACTATCTTCGATCGTCCAGGATTTGGCAGAAGAGGAACCTAAGGATGAGTTCGTTTTTAATCCCACTGGAGATTTGATTTCGTGCGTTTTTGTCGGTTTATCCGCATTCGCGGCTGGCGTCTTGCCCATTGTAGGCGTCAGCTCTACACCCATGATCGTGTATCCCTTCCAATGACTGTTGCGATCGCCACTTTAGCGCATCTGACTTTTAGATTTTAGATACACAGCCCAAAGTCCTCTCGGTAATATATTGGAGGAGATAGCCGTGTTAAAATTCCGTCAGTGTGGTGACTTACACCCTATAAAGCGCGAAGATATGCTAAGGTTTTACCTCTACTTCACGCTGGTTCAAAGATTATCCTGATTGTCAAGGGCGTCAATGCTCAATCCATCTAGTAACTCTCCCGAACAGCAACACAGCTTACCTTACTTCCAGCAGTTGCTCTACAAACATCCATTTGTATTTTGTGGTGGATTGTGGGTAGTGCTGGTTTTTGTGGGCGGACTAGCTACTCTAGGGCTTTTTAATCCAGGGCCGATTGAGCAAGAAGCGTCTGTGCCCTCACCTACTCTCAGTACTATTCAGCAAATTGTACCCAAGCCTTCTGTTTTCAAAGCGCAACTTCCCAGCCCTAAAACGGTTGAGAACACTCCCACAGAAAAATTTACAACAACTGAGCGCTCATCAGCTCCCCCACGAAATGTTCCCTTATCATCACTGATGTTGTTTGGGACTGTGGCCATTGGTTGTGCCGCAGGCTCGATACTACTCACTCATTTATTGAGACAAGCCGCTCAAGAGCGCACCGATCCCAGAGGTTTAAAACCGAGTGGAACACTTCGTAAAAGAAGGCGTAAACCTTCCCCTAAGCGTTCTTCTCATACCCAGATGCCTCAACCTGAAGACTTACCCACCAATCGCCAAGGGTTAGACCAGTCGCTGACTATCACCACCCATCATCCAACTCAGATCACGGTGTTACCCCCCGAACATAGCCATCCACTTGATGGAAAAAAGGAGAGCCTTGCAGAAATGATGGATTTACGCAAACGCCAGTCCCTCGCTTCACTGATGCGAAATAAATAGGAATGGGTTTGTTTGTGATGTATGTATGAGCTTTTATCAAGGGGTTGGGTGTTGGCAACCCATCCAATCTCCAACTCATCATTAGACCTCTTGCATAAATCTTGGAATGCCCCCTCGCATCCCCCAAGTTAGGGGGACTTTCAGAACCAGCCCCCCTAACCCCCTAACTTTGGGGGAATAAGATCTAGCTTCCCCAGATTTGGGGGGCTGGGGGGCGGATGCGTAAGTCCTGGCTGATTGCTCAACGGCATTCTATCTGTCTCGTCTACCTACTGTACTCATGCAAAAAGACTCTCATAGAATTCGCGGTACTACAAAGCCAATTGAGCAATCTGCTCGTCGCTTGCGTCAACAGCTTACGGGCGTGATGCGTAAAGCCCCTCTTTTCAAAGAGGGGATATAAGCGAATT
>CAZPRJ010000010.1:0-13008 GCA_964588805.1 uncultured Microcoleus sp.
CCCCTGCCCCCCCGCTCCCCCGCTCCGAAAGAGTCCCTCGGCCAAACAGGGGAATTAGACGCGGATTTGGTATGAGGGTAGCGAGTGTTAGGGTGGACAGGAGTAGATTGAGCGATCGCACAATTGGATAGGCCACACTAACTAAAGTGAGTCCCAACCCTAAACCCAAGGTGAGTCGTTCCCCAAAGCGAACTAATTTGGTATTTGTTTCACAATTTAGCCAATTTGTCAAGACCACCATCCCGATTAAATAGGGAAATAGCCCTAAACTCAGTAAGATAATCGGAGATGATTGGGTCTGGGTAAGTTGGGTCGCCCAGGAAACAATCGCAAGCTGCCAGGTTTGTGGGATTAATTGCCAAATTAGCCACTGTGCTTGTAAGCCGATTGCAAAAATAGCCAATAAATCACGCCGCAGACCATACCGTTGCAAACGGCGTCCGCACCACCATAAACCCAAACCACTCACGACGGTGGCCTGCCAGGGAAATTCATCACTCACACTCACTAGCCAACCAATAAAGATAAAACTCCCCCCTACCCACTCCCAAATTTTGGACTGCATTGAGGCAGATTGAGGTACAGTTTCTCGTGTTATCGAGAGTCGGGCAAATAACCAACCACACAAACCCAAGGCTAAACCGAGTTGGGGGATGGGGATTTGAGCAATAAAAATTCCTCGTACTAGCAGTACAGTGAGGGCGTAGAGAACTAGTACACTCCCAATGCGGGTATCGGGTGAGGTGTTTGGAGTCTGAGGTTCATCTGGAGTAGGAGTAGAGCCCAGTCTCCATTCTTCTAATCCCTGAGGCAAAAGCACCGCCGTTCCCACCACGCCGATATAAACTGCAATGAGAGGAAAAATTGGCCACTGCCAACCCCAATGCAGGTAACTCAGGAGTAACAGCAGCAAGGAATCAGAGGTTATCCGTCTGGGGTGACTCCTCATATCTGGATAGAGGACTGTATTAGCAGTGAGGGTAAAGGCCGCGATGGCCACAACCAACCATTCCCAAGGATGATGCCACAGGCCAAAACTATCCATCGCCCAGAAATTCACGGGGACTAATAGCAGCGTCACCAGCCGTAACGACTGGGCTGTTAACCGTAAACGGCGTTGTTGACTAGCCCCAGCACTTCCTAACCAAAAAATCAGCGTATAAGCCCACAACACGCCATACTGTCCCACGGGCGGAAACTTTTGCCATTGCGTCGCTGCCAGTACTCCAGACGACGCCACAACCAAAAACACACCCAAAAACAGCAACCACCGTATACTCAGTTCATCCCTCAACGACTGCCACATCTGAATTAGGGGTGATAGGTGGGTAGTTTTTACAGCCGGGACTTTCTCTGTAGTGGACTCAACTGTAGGCGTTGGCGGCGTCGGGACACTAACTGGGTCTGGGAGGAGACAAGTTAAGTAGACTTGACCAATCCGTTGTGCTTGTGCATCACTGATTAGACCCAAGTGCAACCAGATATCTAAACCTTCCAGTAATTGGGGTTGCGAGGCTTTTACTGTGACCTCGATTCTAAGGGATCGGTCGTGTTGGGGGGTCATTCCTCACTCCAAGTATGGAAGTCAGTTCTTGCTCAGCCATGATAATGACTTATCTCTATTTACAAGGCGGCTTATGCAAGCTAATTTATCGCCGTCAGTTCAGCTAATGTTGGTATTGTTCACAGGGTAAGTATACGGATTAAAGCTTGAGGATACAAAAAGAAAACTTGCACAAGCCGGCTCTACAAAGCTTTACTTTGTTTTACTTCTATTGGATGAGAGAAGAGTCAGAAGATTAGGGAACCTATACCCCTCGACTTCCGTCCATCGTTTATTGATTCAAAGTTCTCAATATTTGCTTTAGGTAACGGGTGGCTCTAACCGAGCGATCCGATGAAATTTGATTTATTGGTTGATTTTCTGCCTAATAAATTTCACGGTTCACCCGATCGGGCGACCTAAAAGTAACCAATCGTGTGAAGAAAACAACCCACCTATTCAGCGACTCTAGATTTAACAGTTTTCTACACTCCTAACTCAATCCAGGCTTATGTCTAATCAAGAGTTGGCTCAATCTTTATTGTCTTCGTCAAAAACATTTGTTTTAGAAAATTTAGACACTTCTATTCCTGTTGCATCTGCACCAGAACGTCCTCATCTTTTTAAGTCAATGGACGTTAATCTTTCAACTCCAGAAACGATATTAAATGAAAATACACAAGCAAAAGCTAACTCTGCCTCAGTAGAAACATCCGTACAATCTACAGCCACGGGTAGTCATGATGTTCTCTACACCTTTTATTACGTTTATGGGAATCAAGACTTTTACTATGGCTATGGATATGCTGATGCCAGTCAAGGTTATTATGCAGGGCAATACATCTCACCTTTTTATGATGAAACGTCTTATCAAGGCGGCAACACGGGCTATTATTATATTGCTTCTGTTTCCAACTATGGCGCAGATTATGGGTTGCAAAACCAAGTTTATGTGACTCAATATTATGATGCTGAAACCGCATCTTATGCCTCATATCTGTATGATTACTACACCGGAAACTACGGCTATAGTAGCAGCTACTATGGCTTAGGCAATGAGTTTGGTTACGCTTACAATTACAGTTTTACAAATTACGATTCGTACTTTGGAGCTCATTACTATGAAGCAGACATGACCTCGTTTTATGCGTAGAAAAGAGGCTATTTTAATCGTTGGGAGTCAATTTATCATGAAATTTTTAGTTCTATCAATGACAGCCATTGTAATGCTTGGGGCTGTAGCTATTCCAGCTCAAGCTGATGTTCCCTGCCCAGCAGGTAGCGGCGAAAATTTATGTCTAGCTCAAAGAAATCGTCGGTACAGAAACCGATGGGAAAGAAACGATAATTATTACTACTACGACATTAATCAGATTTATCGAGAAGTACTCGGACGAGAAGCAGATTCCAATGGTCTAGAAACGTACCGCCGAAAATTAGAACGTGGGGATTCGTTACGAGATGTGCGCGAGGATATTGCTGAAAGTCGTGAAGCTAGAGACAGAGTGAGGCAACTCTATCAACAATTAATGGGTCGCAATCCAAGTGATAGAACAGTACGAGACTATACTCGTCGATTAGTAGATGGTTGGACATTAAGTGATGTTCGAGCTGACATCATTAATGGTAATGACTTCCGGGACAGAAACCGTAACAGAAGGCCACCCTATACACCACCACCTGGAGTTCCTTACCCCGGACAACAGTTTCCGGGACAACCTCCCATACCCCAACGTCCAGGAATTCCCTACCCCCAACGTCCAGGAATTCCCTATCCCCAACGTCCAGGGATACCTTACCCCCAACGTCCAGGGATACCTCAACCTCGGGGTACTTTTCCTCAACCTCAGACAGCACCCCAGCCTCCGAGTGGGATTCCACAAATTCCACAAATTCCACCACCCCCACCACCGAGACTCTAGTCTCTTTCTAGGGCGCACGTCGGTGCGCCCCTACAGCCATACTTCATCGAGTCGAAAAGTGCTGTAATAACCAACGGTCATCCAAAATTCAAAATTGCAACTCACCGGGGAGATTCGTTCAGTCTCCCCTTTTGTTGTGGCGTTGCATAGTTAATCCCTCCTGTGTCTTCCTTGCCCCCCCTTACCCATTACGCTGAACTCGACTTTTGGCGAATAGCCTCTGTTGAAGGTCTTTAGTACAGTGGCCGCCAAGCAAGGCACACTGAGCACAAACCCATGCCGGACATTACTCATAACCAAAACCAAGATTACCTAGGCAGCGGATGGTCTTTCCCGTTACGGCTGACTGTACAGGGCAATCTGCTTCAGACTACTGAGATTCGCAATATTGAAGAATCTATACGGCTAGTCTTAGGGACAAAACTAGGTGAACGAGTGTATCGGCCGAATTTTGGGTCGCGTTTGTCGGAACTTGCTTTTGCACCGATGAGTACTCAAACTTTACTGCTGATTCGTTTGTATATCGAAGAAGCGTTGGCGATGTGGGAACCTCGCATCATTCTAGAGGGGGTGTTTACTGAACCTGATCCAGTTCGGGGTCGGGTGGATATTACGATTCGATATCGTTTGAAGGAGGTTCATGATTCTCGTAGTTTGGTTTATCCGTTTTATTTGACGCCGGGTTGAGGTTTTTTTAACGCAGAGGGAGGCGCAACGAGGCGCAGAGGTTTGGGAGAGTTTTTGGGGCAGTGGTATGGATTTTGATTTTTTACCGCAATTACCGAAGTCGAATCTGGACGATCGCACGTTTCAGGATTTGGTGGATGAGTGTATTCTTAGGATTCCTCGCTATTGTCCGGAGTGGACGAATTATAATCCCAGTGACCCTGGAATTACGTTGGTTGAGTTGTTTGCGTGGCTGACTGACCAGATGTTGGCGCGATTCAATCAGGTGCCTCGGCGTAATTATGTCACTTTTTTGGAATTGCTGGGGATTCGTCTACAACCACCTACGCCTGCCCAAACGACGGTGACGTTTTATTTGAGTACGACGTTGCCGGAAACTTATACGATTCCTGCGGGGACGGAGGTGGCAACGGTTCGGACTCAGACGGAGGAGGCGATTGTTTTTAGTACGGATCGACCTTTGGCGATCGCTAATCCTACTATTCGTCATTTGCTGACAGCAGAAACAGCCGAGCATGAACCGTTTAGTTTACGCGATCGCTTTATTGGTTCTTGGGCGCTGAACCCGGAGGGGGAGTGGGAGGGACGAGAGTTCAATGTTTTTAATGAACGGCCTCAACCGGGAAATTGCTTTTATCTGGTTTTTAATGCCGATGAACCGATTGCGGGAAATGTCCTGTCCCTGACTTTTAAAGGAGAAGCGGCGACCTCCACTGGCATTAATCCCAACTCTCCCCCCCGACACTGGGAAGCTTGGAATGGGCAGTTTTGGGAACCGGTACTCCTTAAAGAAGCGGATGATCGGACTCAAGGATTTAGTTTTGCTCAACTCACTCGCAATGGTGGCGATCCTCTTTCGGGTGCCGATGTGGTGCTGCATACGCCCTTGAGTTGGCCGGTGACTCAATTTATTACCTACCAAGGTCGCTGGTTGCGCTGCGTCTGTACTCAACCTCTACCCAATCAACACGCTTATACTCATTCTCCTCGGATTGTGGGTCTACATGCGATCGCCATCGGGGGTTCGATTGAAGCGTCTCAATGTACCCAGATTCGTAATGAACTCCTCGGAGAAAGCGACGGTACACCCGGACAAACGTTTCAACTCCAAGGTTCTCCAATTCTGCCCCGACGGGAGGATGAATATCTTTTAGTGACTCCCCCTGGTTCTGTGCCACAAAACTGGCAAGAAGTCAATGATTTTGCCAATTCTCGACCCGATGACTGGCATTATGTCTTAGATTCTCTGACTGGAATGATTCAGTTTGGGCCTTTGATTCGAGAACCGACGCAACTGCAAGAACAAACTCATTTGCGGGCGCGATCGCAAGGATTAGGGATGAGCGGGCTTGCGTTGAGTGAGAGTCGTGCTACTTCTAACACAGTGTACTCAATGGAGCGGCAATATGGAGCGGTTCCGCCCCGAGGTTCTGTGATTCAGATGGTAGCGTATCGCACAGGGGGAGGGCGTCGGGGGAATGTGGAGGAGCAAACGATTCGGGTAGTTAAGTCTGCTGTTCCATACATTACCCATGTGGTGAATCATATTCCCGCCCGCAATGGTTCAGAGGCGGAATCGTTAGAAGATGCGGTGATTCGGGTGCCGAGGATGCTGCGGACTCGCGATCGCGCAGTGACGGCCGAAGATTTTGAATCTCTGGCCTTGCAAGCGGGAGGGGGTGCGATCGCCCGTGCCTTGTGTTTGTCTCCCACGGGTAAAGAAAATGCCGGACGAGTGCGCTTGCTACTAGTGCCTCAAGCGAATACTAACACCATCGACCAAGGGCTTGGCATCGATCCCCAGTTCTTAACCCTGAATCCGCAACTAACGACGCAAGTCTTAGATTATTTGGATGAACGCCGACTTTTGGGGGTAGAAGTGTTGTGCAGCGAACCCAACTATGTAGGAGTGGCCGTACAAACCGAAGTCGCCCTCGACCCCCAGTATAGTAATCCCAACGCTCAACAAGAAATTTTGTCTCAATTACAAATTGCCTTGTACCGCTTCCTCAATCCTCTCACTGGGGGGCCAGAGGGGATGGGTTGGCCGTTTGGGCGTCCAGTGTATCCTTCGGATATTGTGACTCTTTTGCAACGTTTTTCGGCTGTGCGCTATCTGGGTACGGTGCAACTGTTTGAGTTACGTCAACAAGATTCCACTTGGGTACGAACTCTGCCGCGATCGCCGGTGATTGACCCTGGCCCGATTGGACTTGTATGTTCTTGGTACAATCGCCATCTTCGTTCGGGTCATATTATTAGTTTGATTTGATTGTTGATGGTTCATGGTTCATTGTTGATGGTTCATTGTTGATGGTTTATATAGCAGTTCTCACTCTTCTTGAGGTACAGTCTCATTCCCAACTCCCAACTCCTGACTCCCTGACTCCCTGACATCATGACTCAAACTCGCGACATTCTGCCCTTACGTTTACAAATTATGCCGATGACGTTGCCGGAGGCAGTGCCTCAAGCTACGACTCAGGCTGTAGTTAGCGAAATGGATGCGATGTCGTCGTCGGTAGAATCTCTTGCGCCTATTCAAGCAACGGGTTGCTATCTGTTGCTGTATCCGGGGGAAGCGAGTGAAATTTTGGTGCGATTGGAAAATATTGGGACACATCCTTTACGTCTCAGCTTGCAAGTCGAGGGGGATTTTCCGCCGGAATGGTGTCGCATTGGTACGGAGGGAGACTTGGTTTTACCAGGAATTTCGGAAGCGGTTCTTTACTTTCAACCGCCTGCTGATTTTTTTGAAGGGGATGTGTTGCGGACGGCAGAAACTCTGAAGTTAGATTATCAGGGTCGGCTTCACGTTCATTATATTCAAGAGGACAATCAACAGGAATATAGTGACAGCGTATCCTTCAGTTTGTACGTCCGTCCTCGCAGTCTTTACCCGGAATTTTTGCCGGAAGTATTCCGGGAAATTGATTTTATTGGGCGGTTATTGAAGATTTTTGAGCAAGCGTTTGAACCGGTTGTTCATGCATTAGATAGCCTGTGGGCACACCTCGATCCCTTGACGGCACCGCAAGCGATGTTACCGTTTCTTGCTCATTGGGTAGGTTGGCAGTTGCATCCAAGTTTTAGTATTACTCGACAACGTTATTTAATTTCACGGGCGATGGAATTGTATCGTTGGCGGGGAACAAAGCGGGGATTACGTTTTTATTTGCATCTTTATACGGATTTACCTTTGGATGAAGGGTTCCCTGAAGCAGATAAACATATTAGTATTCAAGAAGTTTTTGGTCAGGGATTTGTGATGGGAAACGCGCATATTGGCCGAGATGCGATTATGGGGGGTGGGCAACCTTATCATTTTATTGTCCGATTGCGCCCTAGTTCTGCTCATACCGTTGACCCTTTATTAATCCGCCAAATTATTGACCAAGAAAAGCCTGCATTTTGTACTTATGAATTGTATATTGATTCGATTAGCGATCGCACTCCTATGACTCCCACCCCAATTCTGACGAACCCACTATGACCAAACCCTGGCCTCCTCCGAATATTAAACCTTTTGAGCGTTTAAATGTTACTGACGGTTTGCTGATGAATGCTGGCCGTTGGCAGTTAGCGCATAATTATCATCGATTGCGTCAGAATGCTCATTTTCAATCCCTTAATCAACCGGGGATTGTGTGTGATTTGGGGGTGTATGTGATTGAACCACCATCGGAGATTCCGGCTAAGTATCGGGATGGACGTTGGGTGCAAATTCAACCGGGAATTGCAATCGATTTGTATGGGAATTTTATCGTCGTCAATCAACCGATGGATTTTCGGATTTCCTCGGAGGCTAAAGACGAGGCCGTAATGGTGTATCTGGTGGTGAGTTATGTCGATCCGAATAAGTTACGCCGTCAACAAGATACGGATATTGTTATAGAAACGTTTCGGATTGATGAAAAAAATACGCCTCCAAGTGAGGAGGAAGTGGAATTGTGCCGCATTCTTCTTAAACCGGGAGAGGTGCAATTATCAACAGCCAGCGATGTGTTTTTTCCCGGTTACAATCAGTTGGATTTACGGTATCGAGAACAGGCGAGAGCACGTCCTCAAGGACTGATTCAAGTGGCTGTAATTTCGACCAATGATTGGCAACAAGATTACCACATTACTCAACTTTCCTATCTCCTGCAATCGTTTGCCAGTCTTTATCCGGCCTTAGAAGGGAGTCCAGAAATTGGGCAGATTTATTTACAATCAAAAGCCAGTATTCAGCAACTGTTAAATTATGATTTGCTTTTCTTAAGTGAACAGCAATCTTCCGCCTTACAATCTTCGGAATTAGCAGTCCTTAAAAAGTATTTAGCGGCGGGTGGAGTTGTGTTGGTGGAAGCCTCTACGAAGGGAAGCAATCTGGCTCAAATTACTGCTATTAAGCAAGATTTACAAAAAGCGATTGCTGAATTGGCTAATAGCGATGATTTGATAGAAATTAGACAAGAATTAGAACAAGAACTAGCCGTCATTACCGCCGAACTTGATAAAAATATTAATCGAATTTCTGATACTCTCCAGACCTTTTCTCAAAAATTCGATACCCCCTTACAACCCCTAGCCAAGTTAGAGCGAAATCATCGATTAAGAACTCAACCATTTTTGTTTGCTGCCCTACCTACCATTAATTATCAACCGATCCAAATTTTAGTCGGGGGTGGCATCATTGTTACGATTGGAAATCTCTCCTCTGCCTGGGGATTAGATGAGGAACTTTCTTACTCACGAGAAACGATTCGTACTGCTCAGGAAATGGGCATCAATATTTTACATTTTGCATGGCGCAGGCGGCAATTGACGCAGTTACAACAGGCTTTAATTCCAGTTAATCCTACCGATTCTGCTCCCCCTTCGGAACTCCCTACCTATCAAACGTCTCAAATTCATAGCCCATAATTTGAATCCCTTTTTATTTATTGACCTATGTTTAAACGGTTAAAAATCGGAACCAAATTTACTTTAATCCTCAGCTTATTTTTAGTAGTGGGCGTGATGTGCAGCAGTATTTTAATGTCCGATATTGCGCGAAGATTTGCCCAAGATAATGTGGCACAAAAAGCATTAGTTCTCATGGAAACAATGAATTCCGTTAGGAACTATAACAATCAACAAGTTACTCCCCTTTTAAGACCTTTAATTAATACTCGTGCTGATTTTGTCCCAGAAGTAGTCCCTACTTTTAGCACAAGAAGAGTGTTTGAACTGTTACGTCAAAATGAAGAATATCGAGATTTACTCTTCACAATCGCCACCCTAAATCCCACCAATCCCATTGATAAAGCGGATGAATTTGAGGCCGTAATTGTTGAAAAATTTCGCAACGACTCTACCCTCACCGAGGATACCGGATTTCGGATGAGAGACGGCAATAATTTATTTTACGTTGCTCGACCAGTCAGGATTCAAGACCCTACTTGCCTACGTTGCCATAGTACACCGGAAGCGGCTCCTCCTAGCCAAATTAAAACCTATGGTTCTCGAGACGGGTTTGGTTGGAAGCTGAATGAAGTTGTTTCAGCTCAAATGGTTTATATTCCATCTGATAAAGTTTATGCGAGTTATCGGATGAACCTTTCTCAAATTATGATTGCCAATATTATTATTTTTTCTTTAATTATTATACTGATTAATTGGTTATTG
The DNA here is from genome assembly GCA_964588805.1 of uncultured Microcoleus sp. Lineage (GTDB taxonomy): Bacteria > Cyanobacteriota > Cyanobacteriia > Cyanobacteriales > Coleofasciculaceae > CAZPRJ01. Next base: position 9,802 of record CAZPRJ010000010.1, read on the forward strand.
AAAAAAACAGTCATTCAACCGATTATGCCAATGGCTAAATTGGCACGAAAAATTAGTAACGAACAAACTTTAGATGATCGCGCACAAGAACCCGATTTTGAGAAACTCATGCAAGTTTCTAGGCGTTCTGATGAGATGGGACAATTGGCCAGAGTTTTTCGACAAATGGCCAGCGTTGTTTATGCGCGTGAACAAGATTTAAAAGAACAGTTACAACAACTTCGGAGTGAAACTGATCGCGCTAAAAAAGCAGGGTTAGTGAGTAATTTAACTCGTGGCGCTTATTTACAACAGTTAATTGAGCGGTCAAGAACTGTTCGTAATCAAGCTACTTTAACTTCTACTGTAGCTTTACCCGAACTATTATCCAGGATACCGTATTTTGAACGAATGAACCCAACAGAATTGCAAAATCTGATGACATTAGGGCAACAAAAAAGAGTCGTTCAAGATGAATTAATTTGTCGGGAAGGTGAAGGAGGAGATTATTTTTATATCATTTTAGAGGGTTCAGTTGATGTTTTTTGGGACTCATTAAATCAACATTTAGATACCCTAACAACAGGAGGATTTTTGGGGGAAGTGGCTTTACTTTTAGATTGCCCCCGCATGGCAACCGTAAGAGCCAGAGAAACAACAAATTTATTAGCCTTTGATGCGGCTGGATTACAAACACTATTAAGAGATTACAACCTGTTAGCCGAAGCGATTAAACGGTCTTTATATCAACGCCAAACCGAATTAGATGAGTATCAATCCAGACTGCAAGCACAAGGATTAATGCAGGAAGAAATGAATTCAGATCCAGGTTATTTATCTAAAATCATGCAGCGATTTAGGAATATTTTGGGAAATCAGCAAAATGAATCATAAATAATAAGAATATGAGTGAACGCCTGATAGAAATTGATGTTTATCCCAAAGACTTAACCTTTAAACCCGGAGAGTCACCCGCTACGTTTACGGTTGACGTGATTAACGGGAGTAATCGCTTTGCCAGTTTCCAAATCGAAGTCCTTCCTGCGGGTGCTGACCCCAATTTAGAACAAGATTGGTATAAAATTTCTCCGGAAGTTAGTACTAAAAAACCTCCCGGTGATTCCACACAATTTCAAGTTACTATTTTCGACACACCGATACCAGGATTTGTGGGGTTAATGAACCTCACAGTGCGGGTATTTTCAATGGAATTGCCGGATGAAGACCGACAAATATTACGTTTAATTGTAGAACAGGGAAATCAAACGGTTTCACTTAAGTTAGAGTTACCCATTCGCCAGTTTCCCACCCATCCTGGCAATCAATTAGAAATTCCTGTACGGGTTTGTAACCCTGGCCAACAAAAAACTCAAGTAGTTTTGAGTTGTCTAGGATTAGAACCAAGTTGGTTTATTGAAGGTAGCGAACGACGGATGCAATTGCTTCCGGGTGGACAAGTTTCTGAAACGTTTATTTGTTTGCTACCTGTCACCACATTTAGTAAAATTTATCCCTTTACAATTAGTGCCAGTCATCAGTACGGTACACCGTCTCAAATTACCGGAGAAATTGAAGTCCTCCCGATTGGTGAAGTCAAATTTTCGGCAAATCCAGAACGGCAAAATTTACCTGCTAAATGGGGATGGTTGCCGAATTGGCGTTCTCATCCCGTCACCTACATTCTTAACTTTGAAAATGCAAGTAATTTAGCGCAACAAGTTAGTTTACATATTGAAGGCGAAGACCAGAAAAAATGCAATTTAAAAATTCATCCTGCTGTTGCCGAACTCGAACCAGGTAAAACTACATCCGTGCAATTAGTCGCTAATACCAAGCGGCGTTGGTGGGGACTATCTCAACCCTTAAAATTAATAGCGATTGGTACTTTATCTGACCCGCGTTTAGGTGACACCGACCCCGATTATAAAACCTTAGAACTGCGGGTTAAACCCATTCTTCCCGTCTGGTTGCAGTTTACCGCAGGGTTGTTACTTTTAGCACTTTTATTGTTTTGGATGTTACGTCCAGAGAGACATCAATCCCCCGTACAATCGATTAGTTTCAATGGTTTAGGGGATTGGATTGTTAGTGGTTCTAATGACCAAACCATGCGTCTGTGGCAGATTCGTGGCAATCGTCTGGACTCAGTTCGGGTATTAGGAAAAGGGGAAATAGATAAAGCTGTGCGTGTTGTGCGTTACCAACCCGTTAATAATAATATTGTGGCCGTCGGTTTAGAAAATGGGCAGATTCAATTATGGGATTTGTTAACAGGAGAACCGACAAATTTAGTGGTCGATCGCGCAGATCGAGTATTTGACTTAGCCTTTACCCGAGATTCACGTTACCTCTTTTCAGGACACGGTGACAAGGTAGTATTGCAATGGGATTTGGAAAACTTACAAACTCCTCCGCGTCGGCAAAATGTCGGCTTAACCATTTCCACGATGGCATTAGTGGGGAGTGATTATAATTATTTAGCGATCGCAGGACGATTAAATCAACTCGTATTCTGGAATTGGAGGCAACCCAACAGCAAACCTCGTCCCCTCACAAATCTTAAACCCGGAGGACAAAATGATTATATTTCCAGTCTTGCTGTTGCTGCCAATAACGCCAATTTAATCGCCGTTGCTGATAATCAAGGAACGATTAGTGTATGGGATTTAAGTCAATGTCTAACGGATAATAACGCTCAATGCCAACCACTGGATACATTTTCAGTGAGCCAACCCGTGCGTTCCGTTGCCTTAAGTGCCAATGGTTGCTATCTAGTCAGTGCTGGAGATGATGCCCAATTAAGGCTTTGGCCTCTCACCCCAAATGGACAACGGGATAGTAACTTTACCAATGGAATTACAATTGCTCAGTTGTCTAAAAAACTCAATAGTGTAGATGTGAAAGTTGTAGGAAATAATGTCTTAATTGCTAGCGGAGGCGATGATAATTATGTGCGATTCTACCGACAACGCCCTCCCTCGGGGTATCAGTGTGAGGGTTTTCGTTAAGAGCGGGGGTGCAGAGGGGCGGGGGTGCGGGGGAGTGGGGGAGCAGGGGAGCAAGGGAGAATTGATTATGTAATTTCAAGGCTGATTAGTTTAGTTATAAGCTCTTATTCAGAATTCAAGAATTGATAAAACAAAAAACTCTTTTCCCTTCTATTTTTCATATTATGTTCACTTAAACAGTCATTATTCCTTCTGCCTTCTGCCTTCTGCCCTCTGCCTT
>CAZPRJ010000010.1:13018-135877 GCA_964588805.1 uncultured Microcoleus sp.
CCCCCGCACCCCCGCACCCCCGCTTATTAATTACTCAGGAGAACTATGAGAAGCCAAGGAATGCCATTACCGGAGCGCATCAACCAAGCGCTAGCACCTGGGAAGCCTCTCACTGCCATTATTAACCCTTCGGGGGAGTTTAGTGTGCGAACTGGTTCAACGGTTGAGTTGGGCGTTACGGTGAATAATAATGGCGATCGCAGTGCGCTGATTGATATCTATATTGATGAAGTCTCCGAACCCGTTCATGATTGGTGCGTTTCTCCTCATGAACGATTAGCGCTAGGGCCGGGACAAAGTACCGAAGTCGTCTTTCAACTCCACATCCCCGTCGAAACTCTACCCGACACCTACGACTACACCCTCGTCGTTGATTCTCCCCAACATTATCCCGAAGACACCCCCATCCTGCATCGAGGGCGAATTACTGCCATCCCTTATGTGCAGGAAGCGCAGACGGTTAGTGACCCCACCTTTACTCTACAACCTCCAACCCGTGCCACGACTCCCCTCTCGATGCAACCGGGAGCAATGCTGGAAATGGTGGCCTTTGTCCATAACCGTTCAGATCGAGTAGACCGATTTCGTTTAATTGTCACCGATTTACCCCATGATTGGTATCGCGTCATTTATCCCGAAGGCATCTCTGACACGGGAGTAATTGTTGCGGCCGATAGTTTAGAGCTCAATCCCGGTGCACAAGCACAAATTCAACTTTGGTTTACTCCCCCTGCCGATGCTCAAGCGGCGATTTACTCTCCCACAGTCCGCCTCTATTCCGCCAATGACGCCGATTTAGTCTTGCTGGATGTGGTTTACTTCCAGGTACTCCCCATCTATGCGCTGACTGTAGAATTTCTGACTGTTATCGGCAAAGTCAGAAATCAAGCCGGGGTCTTTGAACTGCAATTGTACAACGCCGGTAACACTCCGCGAGAATTAGCGATCGCCGCTAGAAGTGCCGATGAAGTAGAACATTGCCTCTACACTATCGAACCCGCACTACTGCGCTTACAACCCAAACAATCTGCCGTAGTCCGCTTACAAGTCGAAATTAACCAGCGCTGGCGGCCATTTGTAGAACGGTACTTTACCTTTGTTGTTGAAGTCGAAGATATCCAGCAGTTACCGCTGCAAAATCAACAATTCTATGGCACCCTAAGATGGGAAGCTCGGCCTTGGTGGCAATTTTTACTGTTAGTTTTAGCCCTTTTAGGAACCGTCGGAGCACTAGCATTCCTAATTTGGTGGTTACTCACTCGTCCGCCAGTCAGCCCGAAAATTGTCGAATTTGCCCCCACTAGCAATACATACGAAGCGGCAACCGGAGATGCAGTCCGCTTGAATTGGCAAATTGCCAACCCCCAGAAACTGCAAGCGGTAAAAATACAAGGTGTCTCACCCGAAGGAGTCGCCACTAGTCGCCCTGTAACTTATGATTTTAGTCGGGGTATTCCTGATAACCTGCGGGCATTTTGTACGATTCGACGCTTACTTATCTGCCAGAATGTACCCACCGATGCTCGGGCGGAAGGAAACTATATTTTTGAATTATCAATTATTCCTAAAGGCAGTCAAGTTACCTCCGATACCGTCAAAACCAATACCCTCAAAATTACCCCCATCCCACAACCAGAAATTGCCGAATTCGCACCCACGCAACCGATTTACCAAGAAGTCGCCGCTAAACCAGAACCCAATCAACCCCAAAACGTTGCCGATAAAACCCGAATCCGCCTCAATTGGCAGATTAAAAACGCCAATCGTATCCAAACCTTACAATTAATCGGTCGTAATCCCGAAGGGGTGGTAACAAGTGGCCAGCAACAATTTAAGTTTGATAATTCTGGAATTGCAACAGAACTAACCGATTTCTGCAAACTCAACGAGCAAGTCTTAACCTGTCAAAACGTACCTACCTTTGCCGATAAACCCGGAACGTACATTTTCGAGCTTACCGTCATTCCCAAACAAGGTGAAGTTGAACCCCCGATTACTCAAAAATCCGATCCCATTAAAATTAATCCCCTACTCATTCCTACCCAAATTGTTGAATTTCAGGTGAATGGAAAAAATGCCCTACCCAAGTATCAAATCGAAATCGATCCCGAAAAACGCACCGTCCTCAACTTAGCTTGGACTGTAGACGGTAGCAAAGATATCAACGTCGAACTCCTCCCCGCTCCCGGCAAAGTCGCCCGCAAAGGGAGCATAGTTTATCCCGTTCGTCAAGAGCCAGGAACCGAAACCCTCACCCTGCAAGCCACCAACGCCACCGGAGAAACCGTCACCCGCTCCGTCGTGATTGAAACCTTTATCGCCCCACCCCCCGAAGCAACCTCTACCGCTCCCCAATCTTTACCCACCTTAACCCCTCCCCCACCCCCCGAAGGAGCATCCTCCTCAGCACCCGGAGGCGCATCCCCCTCAGCACCGGGAGACACATCCCCCTCAGCACCCGGAGGAGCATCCTCCTCAATACCCGGAGGAGTATCACCGACAGCACCGGGAGACACATTACCCCCACCCCCCGGAAGCGCACCACCAACTACACCCGGAAACGCACCCCCCTCCATACCCGGAGCAACAACCCTAGAAGATAAACCCCTTTCCCCCTCAGAACTTCCCCCACAACTGCATTAATTCAAAATTCAAAATGGGGAAATTTATCACAGTTTTTAGTTTATAGGTTTGTAGTTGCGCTTTAGCGCTAAAACGTAATTACCGAATGTTTATGAAATTATATTTATTGTCTGTTTCAACACCACATTTCACCCCCCCACCCCCCTTATTAAGGGGGGAGCAATTAAATAAAACGTTTAATTCCTAATAAAAAATGACACCAAACTCCCCCCCAAAAAAAGACAAAAACACCCAATTCTGGATACAAACTTTTTCCCTCATCCTGCTCACATCCTCCTCCACGCTTTATCCAGTTTCCCAAAGTTTCGCTCAAGAAGAATTAAAAGACTTTCAGTACTGGGCAGACTTGTGTAACGTCCTAACCGTTGCTAAAAAATACGAAGAAGCCATAGCCGCTTGCGATCGCGCCGTTGCCCTCAATCAGGGGAGTATACAAGCCTGGACAAACCGAGGGACGGCACTTTTAGCCTTAGAACGCTATCCCGAAGCGGTAGCGGTTTACAACCAAATTCTACGCCGACAACAAAACAACTCACCCGCTTGGGTGCAACGCTGTCATGGATTAACGCAAATGGGGCAACCCGAAGCTGCACTCACAGCATGTAAAAAAGCCTTAGAAGTGAATGCCAATTGGGAAGAAATAACCCCTGTTGTTGCTTGGTATTATCAAGGTGTAGCTCAGGCAAAATTGGGACAAACAACCGAGGCGATGAAGTCCTATACACAGGCAATTAACCTCAATCCTGAGTATTCTCCGGCCTTAACCGCCCGTTGCCAGTTACTTGCACAAAAAGGAAACTATCGCGATGCGATCGCATCTTGCCAACAAGCTTTACCCGGAGATAACGATGCCCAGGCGGCCATGGGGTGGAAAAATCTCGGACAAATCCACCAATCTTTAAGTGAATACGACCAAGCCTTAAGTGCCTATGATAAAGCCCTGGCTCTCAATCCTCAAGATGCCCTAACTTGGATGAATCGGGGCATGATTTTAAGTAGATTGGGACGGCATCAAGAAGCGCTTGATGCTTACAATTGGGCGCTTAAGGTGAATCCGAAATCATCATTAGCCTTAAGCCAAAAATGTGCCACCCTCAATCGCTTAGGCAATTACGAAGAAGCCCTTAAAATCTGTGAGATGGCGTTGCAAGAAGGGGATGACAACTGGGGAGAAGTGGGTGCGGCGATCGCTTGGACGCAAATGGGCAATGCACTGACGGGATTGGAACGGTATGAAGAAGCCCTCGCTGCCTCTAATCGGGCTATTGCACTCAGTTCTGATTATGCGGATGCTTGGAGTAATCGGGCGGCAACATTATGGCATTTAGGACGTTATCAAGATGCCTTAGCAGCAGTTGAACAGGCGATTACAATTGAGCCCGATTCTTCGATCGCATGGTTCAATTTAGGTCGCATTCTCTCCACTTTAAATCAATATGAGGATGCAGTGGCGGCCTATGAACGAGGGGTGCGGGGCGATGCAAATATTGGCGATTTGCCGACATTAGCGGATTTGTGGATTAATCAGAGTGCAGCATTGTTTCATTTGCAACGGTATGAAGAGGCGATCGCCACAGCCCAGAAAGCGTTGGGCATTGTTCCAAATTCGGCTCAAGCATGGTATAATTTAGCGCTAGCGCAAATGGCAATTAAGCGATATGCTCAAGCGGTGACGACTTATGATCGAGCGATCGCCATTGATGAGAAAAACCCCAATTTTTGGGCGGGTAAAGGGATTGCCTTACAAAGGTTAGAGCGTTATTCGGAAGCGTTAACGGCATTGGAGACGGCTTTGGAACTCAATCCAAATCATCCTCAAGCTTTAGTGAATCGAGAACGAATTCAGCGTAAATTACAAACTTCTATGGATACTCAATTACAGAGTTTACCGTAAAAGTACTGTTTCTGTTTAGGGCGCACGACAGAAACGTTGATTTTTCAGGGAAAAAATACAGCAGATTGCAAGTGATATTATGTGCGGCTAACACCCGTAATATTTGTAGGGGCGGGTTTATGTAATTAGTTAGCTGAACACACCGATAATTCTCAATCAAAACCCGCCCTTCGACATGGTTTTATTAAGGTTAATGAGCCGGACATGATAGGAATGAAGTACAAACAGAACAACACTCAAATACCAAACAACTTTCACTCCTGACTTCTGAATTCTGCTGTAGGTTATCTCATCACCTCAGAGTTGCCGAGAAACATAATTGATCAGAATAAGAACTAGGTTGAAGACTATCCGTATAGTTAGCCGAGAGCGTTATGTTTGTATAACCCTTTTCTTGCAAGCACATTATAAATTCTTCCCGTCCAAACCAGTGTAAAGGAAAGTGCTGTAACTCCGTATTAACCAACGTTCCATCTTTCCATTTTTCATATCGAATTAAGGTATATTCAACTTGTTCAATCCAATCTATTTGAGAAGATGTTTGTATCAATATCATTGAACCATCGGGGCATTCAATGGGTTGATGTTGCTTCACCACATTTTCAGACTTAAATGATGCAATTGGTAGCTCTAAATCAATAAAAATCCGACCCCCTGGTTCTAAGTGTTGAGCAAATGCTTGTAAAGCAGCGAGTGCGGCTGACCGCTTTCCTAGTAACATAAATGAACCCAAGGTTACGACAATTGCAGTAAACTTGCCGGGAACATTCAGCTTGTCTATTGAACCCTCATAAAGGGTAGGATTCAAACCTCTGTGTACACAATTGTGTCGGCAAACATCCAGCATATAAGGCGATGCATCAATTCCTTCTACATTGAGTCCCGCTTCTAGTAAGGGAATGAGTAAGCGTCCTGTTCCCACCATTGCTTCTAAAATTCTGCCGCCAATCTGGGAAAGATGGTGAATGTAATAAGGAACATCAGGGTAATCGCCGCCAATCGGTTTAGTGATGCTATACCCTTGTGTACATAAGTTTCCGTATGCAGTAAGTGTCATTAATAAACCTTCGCTGATACTGGAATCAAATCGTTTGAACCCCATTGGTAGGGGCGCACTCCCCGTGCGCCCTTACTATATTGGGAGTTTTTATGTAAGTCCTCTTAGCAACAGAGGACAGGAGAAATCAGGAGTTCTGAAGAAACAGACTCTCAAGACTCCTGAGTGGGAGTGGCTATATGTAACCCACACTCCTTCTTACCTGCATCTTCCCACCACCAACGGCCTTCTCGCTCATGCTGATTGGGTAACACTGGACGAGTACAGGGTTCACAACCAATGCTGATAAAACCCCGCTCATGCAATGGATTGTAGGGTACTTCGTACGAGCGAATGTACATCCACACATCCGTTGATGTCCAATTGGCCAGTGGATTGAATTTAATCAGTTGGCGATCATCACTGGAGAAAGCATCATCCACTTGCACGACGGGGACACTAGCGCGTGTGGAGGGATTTTGATCTTTGCGCTGACCGGTAATCCAAGCATCCAAGGTAGATAGCTTACGACGCAGAGGGGCAACCTTGCGAATACCACAGCACTCCTTGTGTCCATCTTCATAGAAGCTGAACAAACCTTTGGCTTTAACTAACGCTTCAATTTGAGCAGCATCAGGATACATCAGGTCGATCGCAATGTCATAATGCTTGCGAACGCGATCGATAAATTGATAAGTTTCGGCATGAAGACGACCCGTATCAAGGCTGAATACTTTGATATCTGGATTGATTTTGTGTGCCATATCGATCAGAACCACATCCTCGGCACCACTGAAAGAAATGGCAATATTGTCAAATAAACTCAATGCACGTTGGAGAATTGTATGTGGGCTTTGGCCGGATAGTTCCGCCTCCAGCGCTGGAATGTCAAGTTGAGCAACGTTCTGTTCGGTGACTTGCGCCATATTATATAGTTTCTCTCTAGAAATAAAAAAGAGTGTCTCCTGGCAATATTCTATTTTATCAAGCCTTCGCTTAAGGGTAAATCAAGCAACAGTGAAGTTTGAGGTAATCCTGAGTCTGATTAAACGATGCGATCGCACTTCCTGTAGGGTAGCCACTCTACTTTGATAAATAAATTTTGAGTTTCATCCACGGTTAAACCAAAATCTTCCTTCACTTTAGCAAGGGTGAAATTACTATATGCCATCGGTAAACCTCTGTTTATTCCTTTGTACCGTACAAGTTCAGATAAGATTCAAATCGCTCTCGCAGTTGTTCAATACTCAACGTTTGAGTCCAATATTCCACCAAAGCATGACCAAACGCCCAAGCATTGCGATCGGGTGAACCTGGATTTTCTAGTAATAGTGGCCAAAGCGAAAGTAAGTCAAAATTACGAATATTAGAATCACCTGGACTTAACAGTGAAAATAAGTCATAGGCCATCTGCAGCTTACCAATTACCACCGGCAATTGTTCCACTGGAATTTGCTCGGCTAGCACATAAGCTAAGGTGGGCGAACCTGTTGTTAGGGTAGAAACAAACTGAAGCACCGGACTTTTGAGGAGTGTGGTGAGTCCTTGTGTGGTAGCCATTTGGAAAGTGTAGCGATCGATGATTTTAGCTCCTGCAACTGCACGGGTTTCTCTGTTTCGCAAAAAGCGAGCCAGACGTATTTGCTTAACAGGGTCGATCGCCTCGACTAATGCCAAGGATAGCGCATCCGCATTCCAAGCTGTTCGACCGGTTTTGCTGTCACTGGTTACTACAGGTAAAACAAAATCACAGAAGTCGTTCAGGCGTTCAGCGCGATACTCCGTCGCTTCCCGAATGGCTTTCTCTTTGGGACGTTCGCCCCATTCCCAATCATAAGGTGGTTGCCACTCGCGGATGGGACGCAGACGATCCACTTGGGTGACAATGGCGATCGCTGGTAAGTCTTCCACATCCGCCTTCATGTCTTTAAGAAAATCCACATCCATTTGCAACGCTGGATCGAGGGCAGGAGTAACCAGTAGCAACAAATCGGCATTGGTGGCATAATCCAGAACCAGTTCCCGCAAATCCTCACGGTTGACTTGTTCGTAACCTGGAGTATCCAAAAGCGTCAGCGTTTCCCCGGTTTTGCTGTTCCAGTGGTAATTTTGAATGCGATCGGTACTGGGTAACACATCAACTTCTGCTAAATCGGCTTGAAATAGCGTGTTAATCAGGCTACTTTTTCCTGAACCGGTTCGCCCCGTCAGCAGAATATTAACGGGTTTTTGCTCAACTTTTTCGGCAGGTTCGGCTTTAGCAAGAATGTCTCGTAGGGTTTGAGTTTTGGCCTTGGGTAACTCGGGTTTAGTGGGGGCAAATTCTGAAGGTAATTGGGTAGTACCACCATAGAGTGCGATCGCTTGTCGTGCTAAATTACGCAGAGCGGCTTCCCTGAGTGACTGACCTAAATTGACGAGTAATTGCTGAGTGGCCTGGCTACTGGAACGCTTGCTGGCGACTCGGGCGACGGCGGCGGCGGGGTTCAAAACCCACTGTGCCCAACTCCAGGCTTGCCAGAGTTTACGAGCAGATGGCTCTAGCTTGCGGTAAACTTCATAAGCTTGGACAGCTTGCCCCACTGTAACTTGATTGAGGGCAGGGGATAATTTTCCTATCCACCGATCCATATCATCCACTGTTCCCCGAATTAGTCCATAAGCTTGGGGAACGTAAATGGAAAGCAGGGGATATTTTACTTCGGGATGGTAGATGTGCGCGATCGCAATTACGACTTCTTGGCATCGCTTCCAGAAGATTTGCAAATCAATCCAAGCAGGTGGATCGTTGCGTGCAGCTTCTAAGATTTCTTGGAGTGCGGTTTCTACTTTGCTAGTGGCGTCACCTGTTGATGGCAATGCGGCTGTATCCTCAGCTTCGGATTCTAGTTCTTTCGTCACCTCCTCCATGACGGCTTCGAGTTGCTCAACTTCAGGCCGAGTCCATCTAGCTAGCAACCACTGCCAGCCTAAGAATATCAGGGTGAATATCGCCCAAATCCAATTAATGCCCCATTCATGAATCTGCATCCCTGCGGATACTAATAAGAAGATGACGATTGTTGCGATGGGGGTTGCTAGTATGACCCACTGCCAAGGTTTTAGTCGCACCATTGTTTTATCCCTGCTTAGGGTTTATTGAGATAGGTTAGCGTGGAATTGTTTTTCATCCATCTGTATATTTGGTGAATATTGCCTGTACAAGGGGATTAGTAGATAGTCGCTTATCGAGACGCTAGCGAAGTAAGCCAAACATGAAGCCAATTTTGCCAATCCAACTGCCTCAGTCAGTGGGGAACGCGATCATCTCCTATATTCCAGAGTTTTGCCAGCGATGGAATATCGAGGAATTTTATCTATTTGGTTCTGTGTTGCGAGATGATTTTCGACCGGATAGCGATATTGATGTTATGGTGCGATTTGAAGCAGATGTTGCTTGGGGATTGTTGGAGTTTGTACGGATGAAACGTGAGTTAGAAACTATTTTAGAACGTGAGGTTGATTTAGTCACGAAAATGTCAATTGAGCAAAGTCACAATTGGATTCGGCGACAAAAAATTTTAGATACCGCTCAAGTTGTTTATGTCGCGGGATAGTGCATCGCTACTTGATATTGTTAGAGCTGGGCAATTGATTTTACAGTTTGCTCAAGGGGTAAGTCGTGAGCAATTAGAATCAGACATAATGAGGCAATCCGCAATTCTATATCAAATTACAATTATGGGAGAGGCAACAAAACGATTATCCCGTGAATTTCGAGCGCAACATACAGAAGTGCCTTGGGATGATATTGCTGGAATGCGAGACATTATTGCTCACCAATATGATCGGCTTGATCTGAATATTATCTGGCAAGTGATTCAGCGAAATATTCCTGAATTATTGAGTATGATTGTGCCATTATTGCCAATTCAAGACAAGTGAGAGACATACCAATTTATAAATTACTATGAGTCGCAGTATTCGTCGTTAGACCAATCTGCCTTGCTAGCAATTTTATACCAACTATCTAAAGCCTCACGACAATTACTATGCTTTTGGGCAAATTCGCGCAAGCGTCGGTAACTGATGACGTGCATTAGCCAAAACTACCTCAGTCCAATGAGCGCATCAGCATAGCGAAACCGAAGGTTAATCGCCCTTTTTTTAGTTGGGGTAAATCCAATTTGAATTTAGCTTCGTATCTAGAGCGAGTCCTCAATCAGGTAGTGAGTATTAGAGCGGTCGCCCTCCTACTCTAATGCTTGCAGGGCGAACCTGAACTCAGGATTAGTTTTTTCCACATCACATTCTTTGCATAAAACCTGGCTTGTCGGCTGAGTAATAGATAGACAGAGGAAAAGTTCTTGAAACTAAACCCTCAGTTTAAAGACCAACTGCATTGAATTGATGACGGAGTTCGTAGACTGACACCTACCCCAGATATCCATTAGGACAATAAGGAAAAATTAAAATGCCACCTACCAACGGTAATGATTTCATCTCTTTAGGTTCAGCCAATGATTATGTAAACGCTCTCGGCGGTAACGATACTGTTTTCGGCGGCAATGGCAATGATACCCTGCTTGGCAATATAGGCCATGACTTCCTTTATGGCGATTATGGCAATGACTCTTTAGACGGTGGTTCAGGTAACGACGCTGTAATCGGCAGTTGGGGCAACGACACCCTAAGAGGCGGTTTGGGTGACGATACCCTCGGCTTTAGTAGCACTCATGACGAGATTGGCAACGACTTCCTAGATGGCGGCGATGGCAACGACAGACTATACGCTGGTACTGGCAATGATTCTCTCTATGGAGGTAGCGGAAGAGACACTCTTTATGCCGGAGCAGGCAATGACTATCTGTTTGGCGGTGATGACAACGACCTCCTTTATGGTGAGGATGGCAATGACACCCTCTATGGCGGTGATGACAATGACTACCTGTTTGGGGGTGATGACAATGATCGCCTTTATGGGCAAGATGGCAATGACGAACTTTATGGTGGTTTTGGCAACGACTACCTAAGTGGGGGGAATGGCAATGACATCCTCTATGGCGACCATGGCAACGACACCGTATATGGCGGCACTGGCAACGACCTCCTAATTGGCGGAGCAGACAACGATCGCCTCTATGGTGAGAATGGCAATGACACCCTAAGAGGCGGCAATGACAACGACTACTTAAATGGCGGAGCAGACAACGACCTCCTGTATGGTGAGAATGGCAACGACACCGTATATGGCGGCAATGGCAACGACACCGTATATGGCGGCAATGGCAGAGACACCCTCTATGGGCAAGATGGCAACGACTATCTAAGTGGGGGTGATGACAACGACGCTCTGTATGGGCAAGATGGCAGAGACACCCTCTATGGGGAAGATGGTAACGACTATCTAGGTGGGGGTGATGACAACGACCTTCTGTATGGGCAAAATGGCAATGACTTCCTTTATGGTGATTATGGCAATGACACCCTCGATGGCGGCAATGGTAATGACACCCTCGATGGCGGCTATGGCAATGACACCCTGTATGGGGAAGATGGCAATGACACCCTGTATGGGGAAGAGGGTAACGACTATCTAGGTGGGGGTGATGGCAATGACTACCTGTTTGGCGGCGGTGGCAACGATACCCTCATCGGGAATACTGGCAATGATACCCTAGTGGGTGGGATCGGAAATGATCGCCTCAATGGACATGGCTCATTTAGCAATGGTTCTCAATTCGATGAACTCACGGGTGGCTTGGGGTCTGATACCTTTGTCTTAGGGGACTTCAGCACAGTTTATTACAACGAAGTGGGAGATGGTTATGCCATCATCACCGATTGGGACCCAACGTCCGGTGTCGGAGACCTTGTGTTTGACAGAATCGAACTCAAGAGTGGCGAAAACTACCAACTAGAATACACCAGTGTTGCTGGTATCGGCACGGGTGCAACAGATACTGAAATCTACTTTTGGAATAACAGTAGCTGGGAGCGAATTGGTATTGTTCAAGACACCACTAACGTCGATCTTTCGCGTGACTTTGTTTTTGTATAAACAACCCAATCGGGTATAAAGGTATAGAGACAATCGCAGGAATACATTCTCAAAATTCCTGCGATATCTAATACCAAATTCATTAAATAGTGTTCCATTTGACGGAATTCTACGGCTCTGCTAAAAAAAAGATGCGATCGCTTGCCTTTGTATATAAAAGCGTTCACCGCTCCTACAAACGAAAACTAGAGAAAGGAGCAGAGTAATCTTTCAATTCAACCTATCGCTTACGAACAACCAACTGATAAAGATGCCAATATTTTACTTCACCAATCGCTGTCTTTCCAAGATGTTCTTCTTCTTCTAACATTTCCACCTCAAAAGGTTGTAACAACTGCTCGAGTTGTTCGCGAGTATGATGATTCATTGACGAGTAAATAGCCCAAGAATCGCGATCGCCAAATAACTGACCACAAAAGCGACCCCCAGAACGCAGACAGGCCACAATCTTGTTCCACAATACCGGGAAATGTTCTGGCGGACAAAAGGGGAGTGAAAAACTAGCATTCACCAAATCTACGCCTGTTGGCAAAGTCACATCTTCAAAGCGAACCACTTGGGTATCTAGGCGATCGAGATTCACATCAGGACGGCCTTGCAAACGTGCGATCGCTTCTTGTTCACCATCAATCCCCAAAACTCTCCAACCTCGCCTGAGCAATTCTACAGTATCTCGACCATCCCCACAGCCGAGATCGATGGCAAACTGGGAGCTTATCGCTGATTCCTCTGCTTCAAAACGGTCTAACGCAGCGATGAGCGTTTCTCGCGGGGGACGCCCAACTATAGCATTGTAGTATGCTGACCAATCCCGCTCAAACACGTTATTTTCGGCTGGGTTTTGTGATGGCTTTGGCATATCTTAACTTATTAGCTCAAATTCTTAATCCTTATCAAAATACCAATTAATTTGGTAGGATTAGCGAGTAAAAATCTACAAAAATAGGGTTCAGGGTATGCAAATTAGCGCTCGTAATTCCTTCAAGGGTACTGTGAAAAAAGTTGAGGCAGGAGCTGTTAACTCTGAGGTGACAATAGAAATTGCGCCTGGGGTTGAAATGACTGCAATCATCACTAAAACCTCAGCCGAGAAACTTGGTCTTTCAGAAGGCAAAGAAGCTTACGCAGTGGTCAAAGCAACCGATGTCATGGTGGCTTCCGAAGAGTAACTGTTCAAGGCAACAAGGCAACGATTGTGGTGTGAAGTAGTCAGTAGGGCAAGGTAAGACATCAAGTAGCTAAATTAGTTGTATAAACAGCTACTTTCTTGAGACGAATACACATTCACCCCCAACCACTTGCTCCGGATTACAATCGGCGGGAATAGCCTTCCAATTATTTATAAAATTGTGAGAGGTTCTCCCGCCAAGTTCGGATGAAGACTGCAATTTTGGGCATTGTGTACTCAGTGTTAAATGTTCAACTAAAACAGTCAATACTTGAATAACTGAGGCTCTATCTTTGGGATTGACAGGAATAATCGGAGGATGACATTTTTTGTCAATATAGCCAAGAGCGAGCGTAATATTTTCCACAGACCAAGCATGGGGATGATCCATGTGAGTTAGGCCAATAATCACAGGGAC
Organism: uncultured Microcoleus sp.; assembly: GCA_964588805.1. Taxonomy (GTDB): domain Bacteria; phylum Cyanobacteriota; class Cyanobacteriia; order Cyanobacteriales; family Coleofasciculaceae; genus CAZPRJ01. Next base: position 26,218 of record CAZPRJ010000010.1, read on the forward strand.
ATTCACCCGTTGCCTCAAAAAAGTAAGAAGACGACGGCTATAGGAAAACTCCCTGGGTCGATGCGCCGCTAAAAGCATGATGCAAGCATGAGCTCGATGGGTTAACAAATCCCACATAAAATCAAACCCAGCTTGGCCAGGAGGCCCGTAGAGGTGCATCACAATATCAGGGCTAACTTTCAGCCGTCCAAAGTCAAAGGTTGCTGTTTTGCCTTTTTCAAGTACAGCGATATCATTGGAAGTCTGATGATTGGGATTAACGGCCTCAAGTTCGCTAATAGAATGAATAAAGGTAGATTTTCCTACCTCGGGTGCTCCTGTTACAATTAAGCGCAGGATTTCCATTTGAACGTAAACTCCTGATTAAATGAACTCAACAACTACCTCTTTTTTCCCTTACTTAACGAGAGATAAAACAGGTAGCTGTGGATTTTAAGTAATTCACTATTGGCTCATAACAATCAACTTTCGGCCAATCGGACATAAATAGCACGAGCAATTCCTCGATCGAGTGCCAAACGAGTATGTCCAGCTTTGATGACAAAGGAAGGAAATTTCTGTTCTAGGGTGATAGAAATTCCTGGAGTCACGCCCATCGCCATCAGTTTTTTTATGATGGTTTCATCATTACTTTTGAATTTTGTCACTACCCCTCGCTCTCCTGAGCTGAGCAATTCTAAGGAAGAACCTGAAACGGTAAAGCCTTGAGTAAACATTTAGACATTGACCTCCAAAAAAGTTAAGATTTGATTCATCAGGTAGCCCACCACAAAGGCAAACGTAAATACAAAGGTGGTGATTGCCAGAGCCGTTTTGATGCCTCGCTCTTTTACCATAAACTGTAATTGAGCAATGCAAGGAATAAATAGTGTTAAGGTGACAGCGGCTACAACTAATTGTTGACCGTTTAAAACTCCTTGCTGTTGCAAATCAAACAGGCCGGCCGCACCATAATCCCGCCGGAAAAAGCCATATAAAAATATGGGTGCGGCTTCGGTTGGTAATCCTAGCCCTAACATGACAGGCTTAAGAATACCGATAAATACATCGAATAAACCGCTCAGTTTGCCTAACCAAATTAAAACAGAAGCTAGGACAAATAAAGGCAAAATTTCGCCAAAGTACCATTTAAGGCGAATAAATGTTTTTGTCAGGATAGCTTTAGGGCGAGGCAAGCGTAATGGGGGAATTTCCATATAAAAATCTGCCGATTCACCGGGTAGAACTTTGGCTGATAAAAACCCTACGCAGAGAAAAATAGCTCCCATAAATCCGCCCCAAATTAGTAGCGCTGTAGGACGTTGGGACAATAGGCCCAGGATAACGCCTAATTGGGCTGAGCAGGGAATAGCCAGCGCTAGTAATAACGTTGTAATTAAGCGTTCTCGTTTGGTTTCTAAGGTGCGAGTGACTAAGGTTGCCATCGTGCCACACCCTAATCCTAAAACCATGGGAATCACAGCACGTCCTGAAAGACCGAGTGCTTTGAAAAGTCTATCTACTAATAAAGAAAGTCGGGGTAAGTAGCCGCTATCTTCAAGCAGAGAGAACATTAAAAAGAACGTAGTGACCACAGGTAGGACAATAGCGATCGCATAGCGTACCCCCAATGTAATAATCCCATAATCGTTGGCAAATAAATCTTGCAATACCACCCACGGTACAATATGGGCTACCGTTTCATTAACTACAGGATTGATTCTTTCTTCAAAAAATGTCTCGATTAGATCGACCAACGTTCCTGCGCCAAACACCCCTACAAACTGATAAATTCCAAAATAAAGTACCAAGAGCAAAATCGGAAATCCAGTAATGGGGTGAATGGTCAATTTATGCAGCCACTCTGTCCTATATTTCTGAGTATCTTGAGGTTGAGTGATGACATATTGCTCAATTTCATGAGCCAGTTGGTAACGAGCTTTAGCAATCACAAATGTCAAAGGGTCTTCAAACTGATTTTCAGTCTCTCGTACCACTTGCTCAATTTCAGGCGATCGCGGTTCTTGTTTTTTGACCTCTTCCCAAAAAGCTACATCGTTTTGTAGCAGGAGTAAAGCCACACTACGCTTAGAAAGTTGATAATCGCGATGTGTTAGAGAAAGTCGATACTCTTGACTGAGTAAATATTCAATTAAGGTAATGGCTTCTTCAATTGCTACAGGATAGCAAAGCTGATTAGACATAAGTGGCTACCTTGGTTTTGAATTGATCAATCCCTAACTTGAGGGCTGCCGACATCATGACAACGGGAATCCCTATGGATTTTTCTAATTTCTTGCGGTCTACCCAAATCCCTAAAGATTCAGCTTCATCAATCATGTTGACGACTAGCAGTACAGGTAATCCGATTTCAACCAATTGAAAGGTTAAAGACAACATTCTGCCTAAATTTTTAGCATCCACAACATGAATCGCTAAATCAATCGGTTCTTTGAGTAATAAATCTCGTGTGACTTGTTCTTCTTCTGTAATTGTCAGCAGTGAATACATTCCTGGAGTATCAATGACAGTGACAGTTTTGCCATTAATTAACGCTTGACCTTGTGCAACTTCCACCGTTGTGCCGGGATAGTTAGAAACTGTGACGTAAGCTCCCGTTAAAATATTAAATAGTAAACTTTTACCAACATTGGGTGAGCCAACTAGAGCAACCGTTGCCGTCACTTGGGATATAGTGGTAGGGGTTATTCTATTACTTTCAAAAAGCCTTGACCAATTCCATTGAGAGTGAGTCGGTTGGGAATGACAATTTTCAGGACAGCTATGGCAATTCATAGGTCTACCTAAATGACTTAGTTATATTGTCTAAAATATTTGTATTAATACTCGTATTGTAAGTTACTAACTTATAGGAAAATAAAATAATTAATGGTTTTGATAGAGCTTGTAATTTTTCAAAAATTATTTATTTTTTAACCTAAACAAAACTACATATTTTATAAGAAATCAATGTTATTTGCAAATGTCTAGAACTTAAAAAACATCCCTTAATGCTGAGAAGTTGCAGCTTTTCATCAAAACTACAACTTCCCTAAAATTACTGATTGTGAATTGAATCGCTTAGATTAAATAGGGCTCTTGATGGGTGCGAATCGTGCAATCAGAGCGAGGATAAGCCACACACAGTAGCACAAATCCTTTGGATACCTGCTCATCATCTAAGAAGGTTTGATCAGACTGATCGAGTTCACCTTCAACTACTTTACCCACACAGCTAGAGCAAGCTCCTGATTGACAAGAAAAGGGCAAATCTAATCCTTGTTCTTCAGCCGCTTCGAGGATATAGGTATTCTCGTCTACTTCCAAAACGGTGTCGATTTTCCGCTTTTTGTTGATGAGCCGAACTTTATAAGTTGCCATTGTCAATTTCTCCAAGTAATCGTGAGTGAATTGTTAGGGATGAGTGCTTAACAAGTATTGAGTAAAGCACTACAACATTTGAGGAAATCTAAAGTTGGATTAGCTGCATGGTGTAGCTTCAGGGGTGCAATTACCCGCTTGGAATGACTGCCCACACCCACAAGTATCTGTTGCATTCGGATTGCTAAACTTAAATCCGCTTTCGATTAAACCTTCAACATAATCAATCACAACTCCTTCTAGTAAGGGAGCACTTTGTTGATCGACATAAACCCGTACCCGACCTTGCTCGATCACTAAATCATCTTCTTGGGGGGTATTAGTGACATCTAAGGCATATTGGTAGCCACTACAGCCCCCATCATTTACAGAAACGCGGATGCCTTTCTCAGCAGAATTTTCACTGGGAGCGGAACCTAAAAGAAAGCTACGGAACTTCAGTTCTGCTCGTTCTGTCAAGGTAAGAGTCATAAATCTCCTTAATGGGTAGTGAGTAATCAGTAGTGAGTGGTTTGAGGTCAGTTATTAGCCCATCACGCATTAACAACTAACCGCAGTGACTAATGTTTTCGGAGTACGTGATTGCAAGTTTCCAGGCACGATGGCTGGGGTTCGTTGCCAAATTTCCTTAATAAATGGGGTGTGGGTTGAATGGCACATCGATGGGTAATTGCCAACGCTAAAGGAAAAGGACAAACCCTCTCTTGACCGTCCTTAATTCTTAAATATTTCTGAATCAAGGTATTGCTGTGTTTGGTCATGATCACAAACGCGATGATCATCAACAATTCAACCGGCCAAGGCAGAAAAACCAAGCTTAAAAATAAGCAGAATAACGCTGTCAACACAACCGTGAGCTGCATCACTTCATCTGCCACTTTGAAACTGACACCCAGCGCGAGGATGGCAAGTATCAAAGTAATCAAAGAAAGCGCTAGCATGATTTTTACCCCCGGCAACCACTACTGACTTTGGAGTGGTTGTTGTGGGATACCGATGGATAATGGAAGTGTCTCCACGGTGCAGAATTGCCGCATACTGGACAGTCAGGATCGCGATAAGAACGGTGCTTGGCAAATTCTAAGCGGTTCAAATCCATTGTCATCAGTTGCGACAACAGGGGTGTACCATAGCCTGCGATGAGCTTCACGGCTTCGAGTGCACTCAGACAAGCTAATGTCCCGGAAACTGCACCGAGTACAGAAAAACCACGTCTATCCCAGTCGGGTTTTTCGGGGAAAAAGCAGGATAAACAAGGCGTTTGACCAGGAACAATAGTCGTGAGGTAAGCTTCCATGCCATTCATGGCTGCTTCCACCATCGGTTTGCGCCAGCGTACACAAGCCTCGTTTAACAAATCGCGTTCTGTAAAGTTATGAGCACAATCGAGTGCAATATCTGTCGACTGCACTAATGTGTCTACATTTTCCGGGGTGATGTATTCATTAATGGCTTCGATTTCAATATCTGGATTGATGGCTGCCAGAGTTTCTTTCGCTTTGAATACTCTTGGTTTGCCAACCCATTCATCAGTCATCAAAATCTGACGATTCATATCATCAAGCCGCAGTTCACCACCCCGTACCAGGATGAGCCGCCCAACGCCCGCCACGGCTAGGTAGAGCGCTGCCGTCCCTCCGAGTCCACCTACGCCTGTGACGAGTGCGGTGACTGACTTAAGCCTTCGTTGTGCGTCTTCACCAAAGCCCGGAAGCATCATTTGGCGACTGTAGCGTTCTAACTCGGTGGGCGTAAGGTTGATCACGTCTTGTCCTCCTGCAACAATCAGTTTTTGAAGTGTGAAGTTTCAAGGATGAAGTCTGAATAATTTTTCGTTTTTGCCTTCATCCTTTAGCATCCAGCCTTCAATTAATTGACATTAATTTCACCTAGCGTCACGATGTTTTTGGGCTTGTCATTAAAGACTTTGAACAACTTTTGCTCAACGGGAGTTGAGCTGAGAAAGACATCATACGCTTGCTGTAGAGCATCGCAGTAATGATTCAGTTTTTCTTCTTCATTGAGGTCGGGGGAATTGGCATCAACTTCTTTTACATATTGAGAAAACTTTTTCAAAATATGCAGCCGATTCACATTCACAAACTGTTGGTCGTAGGGTAGTCCAAAAAAGTCCAGATATTCCTCTGCATCTTTGAGTTGGCTAAATTGAGATAAAGTGCGGGTCATTTTGCTTTCTCCAATGTTTTTAGCTGTTGCTTCATCTCGTTTAACTGGCGATAGACTTCATAGGTACGCCCTGCTAAGTCCATCAAATTCTTGTAATCAGTGGGCAACCCTTCGGCTAAATCGTGCAGATCCATCTTGAGTTGACCGGCTTTGCTGTTGAGGCGTTTAATCTTGGTTTTCAACTCATCAATGCTTTGAGTTTCAGGGGTAGCCTCTCCTGCCTGTACCATAGGCTTCTCCAAATTTTAGTTATTGGTTATTGGTTATTAGTTATTTGTTAGAAGTTGATTTTTGACGAACAACAAACAACAAACAACTAATAACAAACTATAATTGACCGACTTCGGGATAACGCTTGGCTAACTCAATTCCTTTTTGTAAGAGCTTACTACCTTCGGCTTCGAGTTTTTCAAACGAATCAAAACCAAAGCGATGAGCATCCCGCAGTGATTTAGTCACCACTAATAAGCGACCACAAAAGACTAGCGCCCAGCCAAATCCTTCATGACTTAGATCGACTACAACTTGTCCTAAGAGTTCTGTTTCTTGCTCGATACAAGCTGCAATTGCGCGAAAATAGCAGATAATCCGGGACTTAGTGACTGGATCGACCTCACCTTCAACGGAGATTTGACGTTTTTTATCGCGAGGAACAATGAAGGGCTTAAGAATTAACTCATCCGACCAATTTCGATAAACCCCGTAGGTATCTTGTACCCGGATTTGACGCACTAACTCCTTAATAAAAGGTTGGGCGAAAATTTCCTCGGTAGATGTTTCGGTGACAGAATTTGCTGCGGTCATACTAATGATTCCTCTTCGATTTCTTCAAATTTTTTAGGTTGTTCTTGCTTTAAAACCTTCCGCAACCAAGGGGGAGGATTTCCATTGAGCGTTTTCACAAACTTATCGAGAATATCAGTAATTTTGTCCTCTTCAGATTGTGCTTTAATCGGCGTAATCCGGCGATTGATTACCCGTGCTGCGGCACTACCACCAATCGATGCCACATAGACAATGGTGCAACCAGCCAAAGCTTTCAGTTTTGGCTCTAGCTTATCTTCGTTACCGTCTTCTTTTAAATCGCCCTCAAACGTGAGCGTATTTAAGAATTCATAACCATCCGGTGTGACTTCATAAACATCAATTTTTTTAGCCGAGCCAAAATGAGCATTGATGTGTACATTGTCCTGAGTTGTAAAAGCAACTTTCATTACTATCTCCTTTGAAGAAGTAGTGATTTATTGTTAGTTATGATTGATTTGCTATTGTTAAAAAATTCCAAACAACAAACAACCAATAACCAACAACAAATATTTAATGTTTGACCTTCGACTCTTCTGCTTCGAGTAAAAGATTGCCAATATCAAACAAAACTTGTGTGCTGCCTCGGTAGCCGACTTTAGTCACCAAACCGTTTCCTAAGCGATCAAAAATAGGAATACCTTGGCGATACAACGGAATACCCAGCTTTTGGGAAATTCTCGCCCCATGAGAATTGGTCACGAGTAAGTCAGAGCCCGATGCTAAATTCTCGAAATCTTCCAAGTCGCCAATCACCACAGTTTCCACAGGCAGTTGTGCGAGTAGTGGCGATTTAGTCGTGGTGACTGCTGCATGAATATCCGCACCCATCGACTGAAAAAGCCCAACCATTGACCCGAGCAAATCGGGTTCTAATGCCAGTGCAATTCGCTTGCGACCGAAGAAAAAGTGCGTATCCAGCATGGCATCTTGCAACTGACGGCGCTGGTGGCAGTATTTATCGGGTACGCGGTGGCCAGACAGGCGCGATAGGGTGTGTAAAAAGTGGTCTACGGGGTCTAATCCCGTAAGCGTGGAAAACACTTCATAGGGGGTATCAAACCGCCCTTGTAAAATTTCCCCAGCTTTGTGCATACTTTCGCCTAAAGCCAAGGTGAATGCAGAACAACCAATCTGGCGAAGTTCTTCCACCGTCGTTCCACTGGCAGTAATGGCACTGAAAGAATCCTCCAAGTGACCATCGAGAGAGGCCGCTAAGTTGGGGACAAAAATCGGTGTCAGTCCGAATGCCGTGACGATTTCCTTAATTTCCTGCACATCCCCTGGAGTGAAGGCAGAACTGGCCAAAATCGTGACTTGCTTAGGTTGAAGTTCGCCCGGTTGAGGAAGTGTCTGGACAATACTCTCCACCGCCGCCGCAAAGCCATCTTGCAATGCACCTTTATAGTCAGGCGTAGAAGCAAAAACAATTGGGAGGTCGCTCAATTCCGGATGACGGGTGCGGATATTCTTGAGGATGCCCTCCATATCATCCCCTCTTGTCTCCGTTAACCCTGTGGTTAACAAACCAATGATTTCCGGCTTGGCTTTTTGCACTAAGGTGAGAATTGCCTGCTCAATGTTATCCTCACCCCCTAAAATCGTCGTCACCTCCGTCATCGCCGTGGTAGACATCGGGATGGCTTCCCGGAAGTGGCGCACCAGCATCACTTTAGCGAAGGCGGTACACCCTTGGGAACCATGAAACAGGGGCATGATTCCTTTTAAACCGAGAAAGGCTAAGGCGGCACCGAGGGGTTGGCTTTGCTTTAAGGGATTAACCGCAACGGATTTTTTGGGACTAGTTACAGTTGCCATTACGCCACCTCCTGTGTGCGAGTTGTACCGTGATGGGCTTCATTCAAATCCCGCACCTTCTCGATTTCCGTATCCTCCTCCCAAGGGGCAGGTTTGCGGACTTGCTCCCACACCGGGCTATATAGGGCTTCATCGAGTTCCCGTGCCATCTCCACCATGCCCACATAACCGGCATAAGGATGATGACGTTCTTGGTTAATATCCAAAAACGGAATCCGGGCTTTGAGGGCGGTGTATTGATTGCGTCCTCCGGCAACCAACAAGTCTGCATTGGTTTTGGCAATGATGCGTAAAAGTTCCTGGGCGTTGCCTTTTTCTAGCATCATGCCATCTTTGCCCAGTAGGTCTTTAATCCGGGCTTTATCTTCTTCTGTACTCTTCTTGGTGCTGGTGGCGACTACCTCCATGCCCAAGTCTTTTGCCGCCGAGATAATCGACCAACTCTTCACTCCACCGGTATACAACACCATGCGCTTACCTTTGAGTCGGGCGCGGTAGGGCGCGAGGGCTATATCCAAGGCCGTTGTTTCTGCAGCAATTAAATCCTCAACCCGCTGTTGTAAATTTGAATCACCGAGTGCCTGGGCAATATTCCGCAAACAACGGTTCATATCCTGCACACCGTAGAATGATTCTTCGATGTAAGGAATGCCATAGTCTTCTTCCATCTTTCTCGCCATGTTGATTAAGGCTTTTGAACAAATCATGACGTTGAGCTTGGCGCGGTGGGAGGTGGCGATTTCGTTGTATCGACCATCTCCTGTGATTTTGGCCAGGACTCGGATACCCAGTTTTTCCAGTAATGGCGTCACACCCCACATTTCACCCGCAATATTGTATTCGCCAATAATGTTGATGTCGTAGGGTGTGGTGTAATCAGGTTCTTGAGTTCCCACTACATGATGCAAAAGGCTCTCCCCGCCGACGCGATTTCCCAGGTTTTTGCTACCGATAAACCCAGGAGAATTAACGGGGACAACTGGGGTGCCGATTTTTTTAGTCGCTGCTTTGCAAACAGCATCAATGTCATCGCCAATCAAGGCGGTAACACAGGTTGAGTAAACAAATACGGCAGCCGGTTGGTAGCGCTTATGCACCTCCAGGATGGCTTTATAGAGCTTTTCCTCTCCACCAAAAATTACGTCGTTTTCACCCAAGTCAGTGGTAAAGCCTGTTTTGTAGAGGGTTGGGCCAGAAGAGAGACTGCCGCGACTTCCCCAAGAATTGCCAGCGCAGGCAATAGGGCCATGCACCAGATGGGCGGCATCGGTGATGGGTACGAGGGCAATCATCGCTCCATCAAAGGCACAGCCACCTTGAGCGGCTCCCGGCTGAGCTTGTTGCTTACAGGCTTTGTTCTTTTTTTGTCCATCTTTGTGATGGTGATTGTGTTCGCAACCAGGCTCAGTGAGCAACTCGTTAATTTTGGCTCGGGTGATTTTCATGTTCTTTCTGTTTATATGGCTCGTGGCTTTTTTATCGGTTTTTTGTTGTTTGTGATATTAACTAACAACTAATAACTGATACTTAATACCTCACTCTTGAACAATTAGAACAATTATCAGGTGTAGCCTTTGACATCCTTACACACTCATTGCAAAGGAATGATAAAGCCCGAAAACGTAATCCCACTGCTTGGTCGTATAAGGGATTGATTTTGCACAATGCGGGAATGTGAAAAAGGGTGTATCCGAAGAAAACAATATCTCGTTCAAACGGACAATTTTGAGGAATTAAATTGCAAATTAGCTCGGCTATTTTGGCATTTTTAATCGGGATTCCATCTAACCAACGGCGCACAGGACTTAAGATATCGAAGGAGCTAGATTGTGTATTGCTCTGAGGATTAAGGTGAGGTTGGGAAGAATTTGGAACTGCCATAATCGCTACCTGGCTAATTGAAGAGGAAGTGGAAAAAAGTGAAATGAATGGTAAAGGATGAAGTGAAATGATCGATTGTTCCGACTTCATCCTTTCTAGGTTCTATGACCTATTCGCCTTCGCCTCTCCTAACGAATTAGGTCGTAAGAAATATCGGTCTTACCTGGGATGATGGTGTTGCGATCAAGCTCATCGAGTATGGTGTTTACAATCCAGTTGAGCATGTTAATCGCGCCCATATAGCCCAGGGTGGCGTAGCGGTGCATGTGGTGGCGGTCAAAGATGGGATAACCAATCCGCACCATTGGGGTGTGGGTGTCGCGCCATAGATACTTACCGTAGGAGTTACCGATGAGTAGGTCTACGGGTTCGGTGAACATGAGTGAACGCAGGTGCCACAGGTCTTTGCGTCCCCAGATTGTTGCACTCTTACCATTGGGGCTAGAATCGAGTAGCGCTTGTAACTCTTTCTCAAACTCAGAGTTGCTATTCGTGACAACAATGTGTACGGGTTCTGTACCCAGTTCGAGTAAGAAGCTGACCAAACCATAAACCAGGTCAGGGTCGCCGTAGAGAGCAATACGCTTGCCGTGTAACCAAGCTTGAGAATCAGTCATCGCATCCACTGCCCGTCCCCGCTCATCTTCGAGTTCCTTGGGTATGGGTTTTCCGGTCAATTCCGACAACGCCATCAAGAATTTATCAGTGCCTTGAATCCCGAAGGGACGCAGTACTTGGGTGGTTTGTCCCCACTCTTTGGCAATGTATTCTCTGGTCTTCGAGGTAGAGTAGGCTTGTAGGGCGATGGTGCCTTCGGCATTAATCGAATCTGCACCTTCTTCTAGAGTGGTTTTGCCCTGATACATCTCGAATTCACCGTTGTTGGGAGAATCTAATGCATCGGAGTTATCCGCTAGGATGGTATGTTCCACACCCATCAGATTGAGTATCCGCTTTAACTCACGGGGATTACCAGTGTAGGTGTCAAAGCCTGGGATGAAGTTCAGCTTACCGTTGGTGGTTTCCTGCTTTTTGCCCTTGGTGAGCTCGAGTAGGATACCCTTGAGCATATTGTCGTAACCCGTGATGTGAGAGCCGACAAAGCTAGGGGTATGAGCAAAAGGAACTGGGAAATCTTGGGGGACAGAACCCTTTTCTTTGGAGGTGGTAATGAATGCGCCTAAGTCATCTCCAATGACTTCTGCCATACAGGTGGTGCAAAGGGCAATCATTTTGGGCTTATAGAGGGCATAGGAGTTGGCCAAGCCATCTACCATGTTGTTGAGCCCACCAAACACAGCAGCATCTTCAGTCATGGATGACGAAACGGCTGAGAAGGGTTCTTTAAAGTGACGGGTGAGGTGAGTCCGGAAATAAGCCACACATCCCTGGGAACCATGGACGAAGGGGAGGGTTCCCTCAAAACCGGCGGCGGCGAAGATGGCACCGAGAGGTTGGCAAGCTTTGGCAGGATTGATGGTTAGAGCTTCACGGGCAAAGTTTTTCTCGCGGTATTCCCAGCCTTTTGTCCATTCTGCAACTCGTGCGACCTCTGCCGGGTCGTGCTTACCCTCATACTGCTTTTTATTCTCGAATAATTCTTGGTATTCCGGCTGGTGGAATAGTTCGGCGTGGTCCTTAATATTGTCTACGTTCTGAGCCATTACTTTCTCTTCCTTGCTTGAGGGGTGAATTCGGATGAAGGGGGAAAAGGGGAAGGAAAAAGGAAAAAGGAAAACGATTTGTGCTTTGACCTTTGACCTTTTACCTTGTGTTTTTATGCAGTAGCTTCAGTCTGCTTCCAAGGAGCACCGACTAATCCCCAAGTGGGGCTATTGAGGGCTAAATCCATGTCACGGGCAAAGATAGCGAATCCGTCGTAACCGTGATAAGGACCGGAGTAATCCCAAGAGTGCATCTGACGGAAGGGTAGTGCCATCTTCTGGAACACATACTTCTCTTTAATGCCTGCCGCAATTAAATCCGGCTTCAACTTCTTGGCAAATTCCTCGAATTCATAACCCGTCACATCGTCGTAAATTACGGTGCCAGGGTCGGTATAGTGGGCGGTGCGCTTGTAGTCATCGTTGTGACCGAATTCATAGCCAGTACCGATGACATCCATTCCTAAATCTTTGAAGGCGGGGATAACGTGACGGGGGCGCAAACCACCGACCATCAGCATTACTGTCTTGCCTTGTAAGCGGGGGAGGAACTTAGCAATAATTTCTTCACTTTGGGCGCTATACTTGGCGATGACTTGTTCAGCTTTTTCCTGAATCGTTTCGTCAAATTTAGCTGCAATATTCCGCAAAGATTGAGCAATCTGCGTCGGGCCAAAGAAGTTAAACTCCATCCAGGGGATACCGTAAGCTTCTTCCATGTGGCGGCAGATGTAGTTCATCGACCGATAGCAGTGGATGAGGTTCATCTTGACGTGGGGCGTCATCAGAACTTCTTCCAAGGTGCCGTCGCCGGAGAACTGGGTGATTACGCGCAGTCCCATTTCTTCGAGCAGGATACGAGAAGACCAAGCATCACCACCGATGTTGTAGTCACCAATTACCGCTACGTCATAAGGGCCTGGCTCAAAGCTGAGGGTGCCTTCTTTTTTGCGCTTTTCAGAAATCGGTAACACCCAGTCGCGTACCGTGTCGTTAGCGATGTGGTGTCCTAAGGATTGGGAAACACCCCGGAATCCTTCGCAACGTACCGGTATAATCGGCTTGCCAATTTCCTTGCTGGATTTCTTGGAGACGGCTTCGATGTCGTCACCAATCAAACCAATCGGACATTCTGATTCAATCGTGATACCTTTGCTCAGGGGGAAGAGTTCTTCCATTTCCTGAATCAACTTGGCAAGTTTTTTATCACCTCCGAAAACGATGTCTCTTTCTTGGAAGTCGGAGGTAAATTGCATCGTACCAAAGGTATCAACCCCTGTGATGCCGATGTAGTAGTTGCGACGACCGGACCAGGAGTAGTATCCACAACCGACCGGACCGTGGCTGAGGTGGATCATGTCCTTCACTGGACCCCAGACCACCCCTTTTGCACCTGCATAGGCACAACCACGAGTCGTCATGACGCCTGGAACGGATTTGATGTTAGACTTAACCCCGCAGTCAGATTTGCCTTCTTCAGTGACGTTTAAGTGCTTTGCCCGCTTTTTCTTCGCTTTTTCGGGATAAGCTTCTAAGACTTCCTCAATGACTTCCCGAGGGTTTGCTACAATCTTTTCTTGGTCTGTATTTGTGGTCTCTGTGGGTGACATAGTCTACCTCTATTACTAGTGGGGATCGAGGGAGAGATTTTAGGATGTAGCTGATGGGTGGAGTAGGATTGAGGGTGGGCAGCGTTCCATTGAGTTCGGTTTGGTCGTCGAGTCTTTGGGGCTGCTCCAACCCCCCGCGCAGGGGGGAAGAGTGTTCGCATCATGGTCGCGCCCCTTGGAGCTATACCCACCCTGTTATTTCGGGCTGGAGTTACACCGCAGCAGCAGCTTCTTCTTCTGCTTTGGGCTTACCGATTTTGTCAGCGAGTTCTGCATCGTCACCGATGAGTCCAAACTCTACGAGCAACTCTTCGAGTTCGTCCATTGACATCGGCGTGGGAATGGTGAGTTTCTTGTTGTTGACAATCTTATTAGCTAATGCACGGTACTCATCAGCTTGAGCATGATCGGGTGCATACTCTTCTACTGTCATCCGACGTAGTTCTGCATGTTGTACCACGTTGTCGCGAGGTACAAAGTGGATCATTTGAGTGTTGAGACGGGCAGCTAACGCTTCAATCAGTTCAACTTCACGGTCAACCTTACGGCTGTTGCAGATTAGACCGCCTAAACGGACACCGCCTGCATGGGCATACTTGAGAACACCGCGAGCAATGTTGTTCGCCGCATACATCGCCATCATTTCACCGGAGACAACGATGTAAATTTCTTGCGCCTTGCCTTCACGGATTGGCATAGCGAATCCACCGCATACAACGTCGCCTAATACGTCGTAGCTGACAAAATCTAGGTCTTCGTAAGCACCATTTTCTTCTAGGAAGTTAATGGCGGTGATGATACCCCGACCGGCGCATCCTACACCAGGCTCAGGACCACCGGACTCAACGCAACGGATGTCGCCATAACCGCTTTTTAGGACTTCTTCAAGTTCTACATCTTCCACTGCACCTTTTTCAGCCGCAACGTGCAACACGGTGGTTTGGGCTTTGGAGTGTAGGATTAGACGGGTGGAGTCAGCTTTCGGGTCGCAACCTACGATCATGATGCGTTGACCCAGTTTGGCCATTGCTGCCAATGTGTTTTGAGACGTGGTGGATTTACCGATACCGCCTTTGCCGTAGAATGCGATTTGTCTGATATTGTCAAATTCCGTCATGGTTGTTCTCCTTGAATTACTTTGCAATCTTTGAGGATCTGGGCTGTTCGGATTTTGGCTTGTGCAGGGCGTTCACCGGGAAGGTGTGGGAAGTGAACGCCTGGTCGTCGTCGCGCTGGGGGCGATCGCTCGACCGATAAAATCGGCGAAATTATCATTGTTGTTTGTTGTTAGTTATTTGTTGTTGGTTCAATGCTCATTGCCATGAACCATGAACCATGAACAGCAGTTAAATTGCTTCGACGATAAGGCTAGAGAGAACACGCTCTTGCAATCGGGCTTCAATGGCAGTTTTGAGAGTGACTGTACTGCTAGAACAAGAGCCACATGCGCCTTTGAGTTGGACTTTGACGCGATCGCCTTCTACGTCGTATAGCTCTACATCGCCTCCGTCTAAGGCTAAAACGGGCTTGATTTCTTCGTTGATAACTTGTTGAATTAGAGCAATTTTTTGAACCGTGGTTAGGGGTTTTTGGGCTTGTTCGTTGACATTAGCAAGCTCTGTTGCAACTTTTAAGCCCATGGCTTTCTCAGCATTGACGGCGGCTTCATGTTTGACTGCTGCTAGTAAATCGTCAATGTTTGCCAGACAGGTTCCGCAACCCCCACCCGCTTTCACGTAATTTGTAACTTGTTCGGCCGTGGTGAGATTATTCTCTAAAATGACGCGGCGAATCTTGGTTTCAGTAATCCCAAAGCAGCTACAAATTATTGTACCTTCGTCATCATCATCGTGAGCTGCTATTGGAATCCCTCTGTAATTAAATATAGCAGCTTCTAGTGCTTCTTGTCCCATTACTGAACAATGCATTTTTGCTTCTGGTAAACCACCTAGAAATTCAGCAATTTCTTTGTTGGTTACATTGAGGGCTTCATCTAAAGTTTTGCCCTTAATCATTTCGGTTAGTGCCGATGAAGAAGCAATTGCACTAGTACACCCAAAGGTTTGAAAACTAGAATCAATGATAATTTCAGACTCTATTTCTACCTTTAAATGCAGGCGGAGTGCATCTCCACAAGCAATACTACCAATTTCGCCACTAACTACTTTAATTCCCGGTTCATTTTTATCTTCTATCGCTCCCTGATTTAAAGGATTGTAGAAGAGTTCCATTACTTTTTCTGTATAATCCCACATATTTTTTCTCTACTAATTGATTGTTATGGGTTACTAATGGAGGTATTTGGAGAAAGGGGATGGGAAATTGGAAATTGTTGAAGCGAACCTTGGAACGAATCGTGACCAATTCCCCATCGCATCATTAGCGGTGAGCTAACGATTGTTCTTGAGATTGGAGCCAACCTTCTTCATCACTGCTGAAGGGGGAGAGCGCCCGCAGGCGTTCGACAATACTCGGCATTACTGCCAGCACTTGATCAATTTCAGCATCTGTCGTGTAGCGAGACAGGCTAAAGCGAATCGAACCATGCAAGATGCTGTAGGGTAAGCCCATTGCCCGCAGGACGTGAGAAGGCTCCAGAGAACCCGATGTGCAAGCCGAACCCGATGAGGCACAGATGCCATAGTGATTCAGTGAGAGCAGGATAGCTTCGCCTTCGATGTACTTGAAGCCGATGTTGGTGGTGTTGGGTAAGCGATGAGCTGGATCGCCGTTAATTTCACTGTTGGGAATAGTGGCGAGGAGGGTTTGCTCTAAGCGATCGCGTTGTTGCATTTCTTTGGCGATCGCTTCTTCCATGTGTAACCGTTCCAATTGGGCCGCCTTACCCAGAGCAATGATACCCGGAACATTCTCCGTTCCAGCCCGACGCCCCCGTTCTTGATGTCCTCCTACCAACAGAGGACGGAACCGAACGCCACGCCGGACATACAGCGCACCAATGCCTTTAGGCGCGTGTAGCTTGTGACCCGAGAGCGTCAGCATATCAACCGTGCTATTGTTCATATTCAGGGGAATCTTCCCCACCGCTTGCACGGCATCAACGTGATAGGTAATCCCCCGTTCTTTAACAATCTGCCCGATTTTTTCAATGGGAAACACTGTACCCGTTTCGTTGTTGGCATACATAATCGAGACAAGAGCAGTGTTCCCAGTCAGAGACGCCTCCAGCTCATCTAAATCCAATTGCCCTTGCCGATTCACCGAGAGGTACGTTACGGTATACCCTTGTTTTTCCAGCAGCTTGCAGGAATTGATAATTGCGGCATGTTCGACTTGGGTAGTAACGATATGACGCTTATCGGGATGAGCAAGGGTAGCAGCTCGAAACGCTGCATTATCTCCTTCTGTACCGCAACTGGTAAACATAATTTCGGAATCATCCGCACCCAAAAGAGCTGCCACTTGCGATCGCGCATCTTTAACGGGTTTGCTAACTTGTCCACCAAAGGAATGCATACTAGAGGGGTTGCCGTAATACTCAGTCAGGTAAGGCAACATCGCCTCTACAACTGCGTCATCTACCTTAGTTGTGGCATTGTTATCGAGATAAATGCACTTTTGCATGAGCTTTTCCCAACTGGATATAACACGATGAAGAATTTTTGCTGGAGCTTTCTAACAAATTGGAGGAGTTAGCCTTCAATAGTTAGATTGTGTACAAGAAAGGCTAATCACGTTTAGACTGGTGCCCCTACTGCTTGCAGCGAACTAGATTGAATTTGTTCTTTAAGTTTTTCGGAATATGCCTTAAACCATTGATTCCAATAGCGGGTTTGTTTGGTGCGATACAACCGCTCGATTAAGCAATCATGCAAGTTAAACCAGGTATCCCAATAATCACCATTGGCTTGAACGGGAATGTAATTGCTTAAACTTGGAACGCAACCCCGATTGGTGGGACAAGAGGCTGCACACTGAGGGACACTGTAGTAACCGTCGCAGTTATTGCAGAGATTCGCATCGATCCACTTATTGAGCCCTTCTACCTTAATGGCATTAGTCGGGCAAACGGTTTCACAGCGATTGCAGGAAATACAGTTGTCAGTGATGGTGTAAGGCATAGCTGCACTCCTTAGTGTTCTCTCGAGGGTTAAGGTTGGACGGTTGAAGGCAAGAAGGTAAAGCTTGCTCACCTGCAACCTCTTTACGGACTAACCTGCAACGTTTGTTTGCAGATATTGGTCGTAAAATTCCCGCGCTACTTTCTCAATCACGTCATAAGCCTCAACGGTTTCTAACCCGGCTTTGCGTAATTCTTCTTGGGGACAATGACCAATCTTGGAAACCAAAACTGCCTTGCAATCCGAGACGGCTTTGATGATGTGTTCTAGCGTCGCCTCTTCGCCATAACCACTTTGGCAGTAGTGGTCAATTTTACGATGACCTACAAACTTCGCTTCATTAGCGTCCACTTCGTAGATCTGGAATTCTTTCGCGTGGCCAAAGTGCTGATTAACTAATCCTCCGCCCTTCGTCGCCACAGCAACTAGAATCTTAGGACTATTCGCCACTTTCTTGGCGGCTTTCACTTTCTCTTTAGCCAGTTTGATTTGTTCTTTGAATTGCTCAATACCTGCATGGACTTCTTGGCGTTGTTCCATGTCGTATTCCGGAGCCATTTCCATGAACTTATCTTTGGTAAATTCCTGGCTACGGTCTTCGCCTAATAATCCCACAGCATCTGCCCGACACTGACGGCAATGGCGCATCATCTTCATATTGCCGGAGCAATTGTCTTGCAGCGTCTTGAGTTCTTTTGGTGTCGGGCCACGCTGACCGGTCAATCCAAAGTGAGTGCCATGCTCTGGGGCAGAAATCAGGGGCATAATATTGTGGAGGAATGCCCCCTTGGAACGGATTACCTCATCGACTTCCGCCAAGTGCTCATCGTTAATCCCCGGAATCATCACGGAGTTGACTTTGCAGAGGATGTCGGCTTCTTTGAGTGCTTGTAATCCTTCCATCTGCCGCTCATGTAAAATTCTGGCGGCTTCTAGACCTTTGTAACGTCTACGGCGATAGTGAACCCAAGGATAAATCTTGGTGCCGATTTCTGGGTCAACCATATTAATAGTAATGGTGACGTGATCGACGTTGAGTTGCTTGATGCGATCGACATAATCGGGCAGCATCAACCCATTGGTTGATAAGCAAAGCTTGATATCCGGTGCCTTATCGGCAATCAATTCAAAGGTGCGGAAGGTTTTCTCTGGATTCGCCAGGGGGTCGCCAGGTCCTGCAATACCCAGTACTGTCATTTGCGGAATCTTACCGGCAATCACAAGGACTTTGTGGGCGGCTTCTTCAGGAGTCAGCAATTCACTGACGACACCTGGACGGCTTTCGTTCGCACAGTCGTATTTGCGATTGCAGTAATTACATTGAATGTTGCAAGCAGGTGCAACTGCAACGTGCATCCTTGCATAGTGGTGATGAGCGTCTTCGCTGTAGCAGGGATGTTGGGCAATACGTGCCCGAGTTTTCTCATCAAGTCCATCGGTGCTGCTACCACAACTGGATGAAGCGCAACCACTGGACTTTTTTTCCTTAATCGTTTCTGTTTCTGATGTCTGAAGTAGGGATGTATGGGGTGGCATCGAATTGTGTGGTTTGGGTTCAGATTACGGGGCTATTGCGAGGTCTGTTCCTAATTGCGTGAGAGAGAACTTTCTTCTCTCTCGTTAAGTAAAAGCGTTGTCTGTCTTTCGATATTGGATTTATACCAACTGCCCCAAACCAGGGTGATGCATACAAGTCGGATTCAATTTATTGGATTTATTAAGATGTACTCATAGCCTTTAAACCCAGCAATGCAGAGGATTTAAAAATTTCTTTGGGATAGGGGTACTAGTATTTTTAGACTAGGGTACGAGTATTTTTGAGGGAGGGGGCTTGCATTTGTGTACTCAATTCAAACCCAGTTGTAGCGGGGGTTTGGAGGTTATTTAATGCAGTTTTGTCTGAGTTTTAATCTGTACTCAGACTCCCCTAAATTACTGATTTTGCGGAAACTAACCTTCGTGAGTCTCAGTCATAAACTGGGAAAAACTGAAGAGGCTAGCAGAAACCTCACGTAAAGCTTCTACAAAATTTTATTCTGTATATAATGTAGCATTTTTTCGACCTAAAGGTTAATTCCAGATTTTTTTTATTTTTCCCCAACAAATAAGGATATAAATTACCTATAGGCGAGATTTCTGGCAATTGAGGAGAGGGTTGAGTACACATTTATCCTCAAAAAAAACTGAAGTCTAAACGGACTCAAGACTATATATAGAAAGGATTTACTCTTGAGTACACAAATACCAGCCCCTGCCCTCAGAAATACTCGTACCGTCGTTAAAAAATACTAGTACCCCTACCCCAAGAGAAAGTTTAAATGACGATTTGATTGGAGTTTAGGGCGTTGAGTACATCCTTAATTAATTCAATAAATCTAGATCATCTTTAAATTCAAAGTCGTGGTGTGAATCACCTGATATAAGCAGAAAAACAAGACACGTTCTTTTCAACCACGAGATTCGATGCAACCGCCCCTAATTTCAAAGATGACTCAAGTCTGCACCTTACCTCTATCAGTCCATGTCTCTCCAGTTGAGGGACAAGCGGCCACAGGTAAGAAACCAGAGGCGGTACACCTATCTAACTCGCGTACCGTTTTGAAACAAAATCCCCTAACTGTAGGGTTGCAGACCTTGCAAAGCGATTTTGAGATTATTTTTGAGCGGGACCCCGCCGCACGTAATCAGTTAGAGGTGCTGTGCTGTTACCCAGGATTGCATGCCCTGTGGATGTATCGCATTGCTCACTGGTTATATCTGCATCAGGTTTCATTCATTCCTCGATTGATTTCCTACCTAACACGGTTTTTGACGGGAATTGAAATTCACCCAGGAGCAACCATTGGGCGGGGCGTATTCATCGATCATGGCATGGGTGTTGTGATTGGTGAAACGGCCGTTGTCGGAGACTACTGCTTAATTTATCAAGGTGTAACTCTAGGTGGAACAGGGAAGGAAAGCGGTAAGCGTCATCCAACTCTAGGTGAGAATGTCGTGGTTGGCACGGGTGCAAAAATCTTGGGTAATCTCTGCATTGGCGATCAGGTTCGCATTGGTGCTGGATCGATTGTCCTACAGGATGTACCCAACAATTGCACCGTCGTGGGCGTGCCTGGTCGAATTGTCCGTCGCTCTGTTCAGCGAGCCTGTCCTTTAGAACATGGACAGCTACCCGATACCGAAGCTACTATGATTCGCGTTTTGGACGAACGCCTTGAGCGGTTGGAACAACAAGTGCAAACCTTACAACATAGGAGCCGTCACACCCATGCTTCCACCCTCTAGTTCTAATGCTTCAGTCGGTCAGGTTGTCAATGTTTCCCGAGTTCTGCGCTGGCAAATTTATCACCGTCTGCAAGAGTTGAAGATTTCCTGCTGGTGTCCGGCAGATGGTTCTTTGCGGGTCGAGATTAATGATAGTCTCTCTGCGTTTCTCGTTCGCAGTACTGTACAGCAATTTGTTGCCCCTCGACAAGAGTTAGTGGATTGGCTAGAGCGATGCTGGCATATATAAAGCTTTTGCAGATTTGGCAGTTTGACATTTGGTTTTGAGGACATGAAAGGTGGCCGGTGAGAGCATCAAGCTGTAGGGTTTTTCCCCATTTATTTTTGAGAAAAACTGCTAATAACACACCTTCTAGTGTCCAGTATTCAAGAATCAATATCAATCAGCCGAATCAGCAAAACCAGGTACTCTCTGAAGACGTTGCAAGGATGCCTGGGAAATGAGAAATGGGTAGCCAGAAACGTCAAACGTTAAAACTTAACGACTAATTGCCAAACTTACCCATTACTGATGTCAAATAAGATCGATACTAAGGAGTAAATTGATGATCCAAGCCGCATTACAACCTTTTGGGCAGGTGCAAGAGAACCCAGTCGGTTTAGGGCAGGATGTTACCATTCCAGTTTGTGAAGGCTTAAATCTAGCGTTAGCGAGCTTTCAAGGTCTTTATCTGCAATATCAAAAGCACCATTTTGTTGTAGAAGGGGCTGAGTTTTACTCGTTACACGAATTTTTCCAAGAAAGCTACGAAGCGGTTCAGGGACATGTCCATGATTTGGGAGAACGTTTGAATGGTTTAGGAGGTACACCGGCGGCTAGTTTTAACAAACTGGCAGAACTGTGTTGCTTTACCCCAGAACCCGATGGCATTTTCAAGGCTCGTCAAATGGTAGAGCATGATTTGCAAGCCGAACAAGCAGCAATCACGTTGCTGCGTCGTCAAGCGGCTCAAGCTGAAAGTGTGGGCGATCGCGCCACGCGCTACTTGTACGAGCAAATCTTACTGCAAACAGAAGACCGTGCCTTCCATTTGGCTCATTTCTTGGCCGAAGATTCCCTAATCGTGACCAACGGTAGTCATTAGCCATGAATGATTTGTTATGGGTTTTTGGTGATACATCTCCAATCATTAATCACCCATAACAAATGAAAAATGACTCATCAATTTTGGACTCCTTGTATTAGTACACTGCATTGTTAAATTTCGATTGATCATACAAAAATAGAGGTGAGATGTAACGTCATGGAATGCGAGCGAAATCATACCGAATTTATTAGTTTCTTGCAGGATGAACTCGCGATTTCTGATGAGGTCATTGCCGTGGCGTTACGACACCGAAAACAAGAAGTAGCCCCTCTGCACATGGTTCTGTGGCTTTATGGTTTGGTGTCTCTAGAGCAGCTCCAGAAAATTTTTGATTGGATGGAATGCTCAAATCCCATCATCAATGCAGGTTTTTAGTTATTAGTTGTTGGTTATTGGTGATTAGGAAGTCAGAAGGTTAAGAGGTAAGTGAATGTACTTCAATGAGCATGAGAACCGCTATAACTTCATCAATTAATAATGACTCTCAATCCATCAACAACCAACCAAAAACAAACAACAAACAACTAACGACAAACAACAAACAACCAATGAGTGAAGTCCGAATTAACGATACAACGCTCCGAGATGGCGAACAAGCTGCCGGTGTGGCTTTCAATGTAGAGGAAAAAGTAGCGATCGCCACTTTTTTGGATGCCATGGGTGTGCAAGAATTAGAAGTCGGTATCCCAGCAATGGGAGCTGAAGAAATCAATGCGATTGCAGCGATTAACGACGTAGGACTTTCCGCCGAGCTACTAGGCTGGAATCGTGCTGTACGCTCAGATATTACTGCCTCTCTAGCTTGCGGTCTGAAGCGTGTACACATCTCCATCCCTGTTTCCGAAATCCAAATCGCTGCCAAGTTTCAAGGAGTTTGGCAAGTCGTATTAGAGAAACTTCGTGAAACCATTGACTTCGCCTTAGACCATGGTTTGTTTGTATCGGTGGGTGGAGAAGACTCTTCTAGAGCTGATGAAAACTTTCTTTTAGATGTAGCACTTCTGGCTCAGGAATGGGGAGCCTCGCGGTTTCGCTTCTGCGATACGGTAGGCATCCTCGACCCCTTCACCACTTACGAGAAAGTCCGTAAACTGGTTCTCGCTTTATCCATTCCTGTTGAGATGCATACCCATAATGACCTGGGTTTAGCCACGGCCAACGCCCTTGCAGGCATTAAAGCCGGAGCCACATCCGTCAATACCACTGTCAACGGATTGGGTGAGAGAGCAGGTAATGCGGCATTAGAGGAAGTGGTCATGGCACTCAAACGCATCTACGGGATTCAAGCAGGTATTGACACCCGACGCTTGTTGGAATTGTCTCAACTCGTCGCTAGTGCGTCCAACTGCACCCTACCTCCTTGGAAGGCGGTGGTGGGTGAGAATACCTTTGCTCATGAGTCGGGGATTCATGCTGCCGGAGTACTCAAAAATCCTGTTACTTATGAACCTTTTGCTCCAGAAGAAGTGGGATGTGAACGGCGTTTGGTGGTGGGAAAACATTCGGGGCGGCACCTGTTGTCCAATTTGCTACAGCAGTATGGTGTGACTCTTGAGCAAGACGAAACTCAGTCGGTTTTAGAGGCCGTACGCAATTTATCCGTACAAGTTAAACGAAGCCTAACAGTAGAAGAATTACTCAGTTTAGTACCTAATGGGAGGATAACAAATGGGGTTATCGGATGAAGTAGAACTCGATGATGCACCTACA
The DNA here is from genome assembly GCA_964588805.1 of uncultured Microcoleus sp. Classification (GTDB taxonomy): domain Bacteria; phylum Cyanobacteriota; class Cyanobacteriia; order Cyanobacteriales; family Coleofasciculaceae; genus CAZPRJ01. Next base: position 49,707 of record CAZPRJ010000010.1, read on the forward strand.
TTCAATATTGGTCAAAAAGTACAGGTGCGTAAGCTAATTCGTAACGATGGCACATTTCCAGGCCAAGATTACGGAGTGACTTTAGCTAAAAAAGGTGATGTTGGCTATATCGTCAGCATCGGAACTTACTTACAACGCTCCTACATCTATGCCGTGCATTTTATGCGTACAGGATTTGTTGTCGGTTGTCTCAAAAGAGAACTAGAAATTGTTGAGGAAAATCAATGAAAGTAATGTTACGTCACAATTGTGCAGGCCATCTCACCGTTTATGTGCCCAAGAAAGATTTGGAAGAAGAAGTGGTAGAACAAAGAGACGGAGAAAATGGGAAAATTTTTACTTTAGCCAATGGCTGGGAACTCTCCTTTCCTAATTTGGAGGAACCCCTCAAGTTACCTAAAACTGTAGAGGCTAAGAGACTTGCATCATGAGTTATTGCTTGTTGGTTATTGGTTGTTTATGAAGTCAAATTCTAAACAGTAATAACAATAATCTCAATTGTGTTCAAGTTTGCCACATATTGACGGGAGCATGTCACCTTTGTTAGCCCTCACCCTAAATCCCTCTCCCTGAGGGAGAGGGACTTTGAACTCTTGCTCCCCTTCTCCCTTGGGGAGAAGGGGCTGGGGGATGTTAGCGTAGCGGCACGCAGTGCGGGGCTGAGGGGCTGTCCGTGCAAACCTGACATGCTCCCCATATTGACTCCCCTCACCCCCTCTTGCTGAGCAATAAGGGGAGGAGTTCTAAAAAATATTGTGGCAAACTTTGGGCTTAAAAATTTTTCCCTTTTATTTTTGCGAATCTTTGGCAAAAAGCCTCTTAATTCCGTGCAAACCTTAAGCAAAAAGTAGTATCAAACTATGGATGATTTCAATTACAAACGGGCATCAGAATTCTGTTTTGAAGGGCGATTTTTGGGATTGGCTAGCAATGCAAGCGGTAAACTGAAATATATCCGACTGGAAGTGGAGACGAATGAGTTACAAATTAAACTTCCTAAACAGATGCGGATTGCGCTTTTGAGGGGTTTACAACCCGGTGATCAGGTTGTAGTTTTTGGAAAACAAAAGATTGATAAGTATACAGGTCAATTTAAATTAAAAGCTTATCAAGTTAATAAACTTAATGCTGAGGCTCAACCCGAAATGTCATCGGAGCAAACTCTATCTTCACGGCAGAAAGTCAAAATTCTGATGTGTCAGAAGTCGGGTTGCCTCAAGCGAGGGGGTAAAAAATTATGCCAACAATTAGAAGCGATTTTACGCGATCGCGGTTTGCAAGACCAAGTGAAAATAGAGCGAACTAGTTGTTTAAAAAAGTGTTCCCAAGCCCCAAATGTAGTGTTAATGCCGGGTAAACAACGGTTAAGTGGGATGCATCCCGAAACGATCGCTGCTTTGGTTGAGAATCTTTAAATAGGAGTCAGGAGTCAGGAGTCAGAAGAGAGGAGAAAGGGCTGTTATCCTGTAACCATAAAAATGGTCAGTCTCTATCCCTGTGTCGGAATGTTGACTGACCATTTCTCATTTCACCACTACTTGTAACGAGAGGAAAACTAACGTATTTCAGCCGTCAGAGAGTGCTGGATTTTTCTACAGAAGACTCAATACCTTGGACGGACTTACCATTTTTATGGCTGTGTCCATTAGTATTGCGGGGCTGTATAACGCCATATCCGCCATGATTACGCTCGTAGATGACGTTAATTTCATCGGTTTTAACATTCCGAAACATATAAAAGTCGTGATCGACTAACTGAAGTTGTTCGAGTGCTTCTTCAATTGTCATGGGAGGCATGGCGAAATATTTCATCCGCACAACTTCAGTGGGAAGTTCGGGGGTGCGATCGCCAATCAAATCAGGGGCTACAGGAATTTCATTAACGATAACGCCAGTTTTGGGTTGGGCATGGGTTTTCTTATGTTGTAATTTTTCTTTATATTTTCGCAGTTGGCGCTGAATTTTATCTGCGACCAGATCAATGCTGGCGTACATATCTTCGCTGCCTTCTTGAGCCCGAATTACTGTACCGTTGGCATAGATAGTCACTTCAGCAGTCTGCTTGGGGTTGATCCGGGGATTGCGAGCGACCGATAGGTGCACATCCACCTCAGTAGTCATCGTCTGAAAATGACTGACTGCTTTTTCTATTTTTTGATGTACGTACTCCCGAATGGCCTCGGTGATTTCGATGTTTTTGCCCTGGATTACAAGCTTCATACTGACTACTCCATCCTGTACTGTTTGAGTCACAAAATGCAGCAGGGGCGTCACTTGCTGGCTGCACTTGGATGATATTCTCACGGTAGCACTTTGTATTCTAGGGAACAGATGCCTTTGACTTCTCTTCAGATTCCTTTGCATTCGTTGACATTAGTGTGGAAGAGTTCGTTTAGTGTTATAGGCGATAGGGTGTCTGCTAAGTAGGTGGACATTAATATTTGTCATTCAGGTAAGGCAGAAGGCAGATGGCAGAAGTAAAGAGGGTTTTAACCTTCACGTTTGTTAACATACCTTCGTTTATTTGTGCGTACCTACTTAATTCTGAGAAGGGGAAATTTAAGGAGAACCAAACGTGCCGCGTCAATGCTTACTCAATCATCAAGGGTTGGTGCCGTATGCCGTGGCTTGGGAGTGGCAGCGATCGCTCGTAGCCCACCGTATCCAAGACCCAAGTGTAGATGATATCCTGCTACTACTAGAACATCCTCCGGTGTATACTCTCGGCCAAGGTGCAAGTCTAGAATTTCTTAAGGTTGAGTTGGCTCAACTGGGCGCAGAAATTCATCGAGTAGAACGAGGTGGAGAAGTCACCTATCACTGTCCAGGCCAGTTAATAGGCTACCCAATTTTAAATCTCAGGCACTATCGCCAAGACCTACACTGGTATTTGCGGCAACTTGAGGAGGTTTTAATTCAAGTTGTTGGGGTTTATGGGCTCAAAGGCGATCGCATTCCTGGAATGACGGGTGTTTGGATCGAGGGACGTAAAGTGGCAGCGATTGGGATTAAAGTCTCGCGCTGGATTACAATGCACGGTTTTGCCTTAAATGTATGTCCAGATTTAGCAGGGTTTGGGCAAATTGTCCCCTGTGGAATTGCCGACAAACCGATAGGGAGTTTGGCTGAGTTTATTCCTGGCATTTCTTTGGGGGAGGTACGCGAGTTAGTGGCCGCCAAGTTTGCAGAAGTTTTTGAAGTGGAACTTATAGAGTGGACATCCTCCCCTTCCTGCTAAGTTCTATAAAATTCATATCACCTCAAACACAGCATCTTTGAACGTGTTCAACATCCGGTGTAACGTGCGATCGTCTCCTTGGCCGCTTGTAAAACGCGATCGCGTAACTCTAAGGGTTCAATGACCTCCATTTGTGCGCCAAACCCCAACACATAAGCACAAGCTGCTTTCTCAATATCAAACCGCAGCGAGACAGGCACCCAGCCATCAGCATCAGGCGCATCAATCACCTGTTCAATTTGAGCAAAGTACCCAGCATAGCGTAACCAGGACATTGCTTCCGGCATGACTCGCACTGTCACCCGATAGGAAGGTAGATTCGCTTTGAATTCCACCATCGATTGCTGCCAATAATCGGCTAAGTTGAATCCAACTGGACGAACACAGTGAAAATCCGTCAGTACAGCATTGTGTACTCGTGAAATGCGATAAGAACGCACCTGTTCCTCCACTGCTGCCACCAAGTACCATATACTGCCTTTGGCAACCAGTCCCAGGGGATTGACCAATCGTTCAACCCGCTTACCATTCCCGCGCTCATAGCTTAAAAAGACTTGCCGTTCTTGCCAAATCGCTGCTTGCAGAATCGGAAATGCCGACATCTCTTCGTCCCAGTGATGCCATCCGGTTGGGTCAACATGAATGCGCTGGCTCACCATTTCTGCCTGGTGACGATTAGCGACAGGCAATGCTGCCAGAAGTTTCAGTAAAGCGGCTTCAAACGCTTGACTCCAGCCTAAATCCGCTAACAGATGAGCCGATTTTGGCAAAAATAGCGCCTGAATTTCTGCCAAGTTGAGTCCGGTTAGTGTAGTTTGATAATCCTCCAACAAGCCCCACCCTCCGCCCTTGCCGCGTTCTGCCACCACCGGAACACCAGCACTACTGAGAGCATCCATATCCCGGTGGATGGTGCGCTCAGATACTTCTAGTCGCTCTGCCAAGTCTCGTGAGGTTAACCGAGAATGAACCTGCAACAGCATCAGGATGGAGAGGAGTCGAGCGGCACGCATAACCATTCTCAGAACAAGCGGAACTTCTTTCTACACTAGTGCTGAAATATGACAACAGGTGTCAGGAAGTCGCTTTTATGCTGTTTGATGAAAGCGATTTTGAGAGACAACTATGCAACCATTGAAGGATAAGATTGCGATCGTCGCTGGAGGCACTCGCGGCGCAGGGCGAGGCATTGCGGTAGAACTAGGTGCAGCCGGAGCAACGGTTTATGTAACTGGACGCACGACTCGCACCCAACGCTCAGACTACAACCGCCCAGAAACCATTGAAGAAACCGCAGAGTTAGTGAATCAGGCTGGTGGACAGGGAATTGCAGTTCAAGTGGATCATTTAGACCCAGAACAGGTGCGATCGCTCGTGTCGCGGGTTGAGCGAGAGCAAGGACAGTTAGATATCTTGATTAATGATATTGGGGCAGAACATTTCGCGGAGTTTTACAAGCCAGTTTGGGAGGCTGATCTGGAGCGAGGGCTACGCCTGTTACGATTGGCGATCGACACTCATCTAATCACCAGTCACTTTGCCCTTCCGCTTCTAATTCAGAAGCCTGGAGGATTAGTGGTTGAACTCACCGATGGAACGGCTGATTACAATAATCAGCACTATCGACAAGCCTTGATTTATGATGTCGCGAAGACTTCAATTATTCGCATGGCGTGGGCACTGGCGCAGGAACTTCAACCGCATGGGTGTACGGCAGTATGCCTGACTCCAGGGTGGTTGCGCTCAGAAATGATGTTAGATCATTTCGGGGTGAGTGAAGCCAATTGGCAGGATGCCACAGCCAAAGAACCGCAATTCATCATCTCTGAAACACCTCATTTTGTTGGACGCGCCGTTGCTCATCTGGCGGGCGATCCAGAGGTGGCTCGTTGGAATGGACAATCTCTTTCCAGTGGCGACCTGGCAAAGGTGTATGGTTTTACCGATCTGGATGGTTCTCAGCCGGATGCCTGGCGCTACATCCAGGAAGTGACAGAGATGGGTAAACCGGCTGATGCGACTGGATACAGATGAGCTCACCAATCCCATTATTCAACTGTGTATTGACGTTTGAATTGTTCATGTAAGTTTTGTGTTTCAGTTTCACCAAATGCCTTTTTGGCAAGCGCAAAACTAGAAAAGTCTTTGGATCGCCACTCCTGTTGTGGAACCTCTTCAATGTAGTAGAAGTAATCCCAAAGGATGGCTTCCCAGCTTGTGCAGCGAAGGAGTTTGCCACCAAGACTTCCCATAGGTTCTAATGGGCAAGTTCCCAGAGGTAAACCTTCTAACTCGTAGCCATCTCCAACACGAATGCACGGTTCACAATCGAGGAGAACACCCTGCATTTTTGCTAGAAAACCATAGGAGGTTTGTTCAGTAATTACGCAACCAAGAGAGTACAGCAATTCTAGGAAATCTGTGTTGCGATCGCCCGGATAGGCAATATCAATATCCTCATGGTCACGGGTGATGCGATTTAATTTGGCATCGATCGCCCAACCCCCCTGCAACCACAGAGGTAAATTGAGCTTGTCTGCTTCTGAAAATAACTGATGAATCAACTCAATGTGGAGAGCATTCATAATTTTGACTTCGCTCTGTTGATGACAAATCCACCCTTTGCAGGGGATATGGTAGACAGCAAGTTTCTGTATCAATATCAGCTTGCCAAGAAGTGGAAGGGCATTGATGTTGATGCCCTAACTGAGTCCAAAGAACGGGAAAAGAGCCCTAAAGACAACAAGGAGTGAATATCTTTGTAAGATTGGGGAAGACAGTAGGGCAATACTGGATGATCATGGTTATTTAGTCATTGATCATGATCTAGATGAAATTGCAGATGCCTTTGTAAACTTTGTCAGAAAACAAAAGTTCTCGTTTTGGCGGGAGGGTTGAGCGATGAGTAACTTACAAACCAAACCACGCACTGATACCTGGATTGTTGCTTCCTGGGATGAGTATCTTCGTGCAATTGCTGACCCCAATTATGAACAGGCAAAGGGCTATTACTACAAGGGACACATGAGAATTGAGATGTCGCCAGTTAGCTTTGATCATGGCAAAAACCATGTGGTAATTATTTTTGCGGTAAATTTATTTACGGCACTCAAAGGCATTCCGGCGACTGGGTTAGACACTACGACTCTGCGTAAAACGGGTCTGCGAGAATGTCAGCCGGATGTGTCTTATTACCTGGGTGATCGTGCTCAAGCGATTCCATCAGGAACGGGAATTGTCAATCTGGATCAGTATCCTGCACCTAATTTAGTGATTGAGATTGCAAAGACTTCATTGCTAGATGATGTAGGCACGAAACGGGCACTGTATGAAGAATTGGGTGTGAGTGAATATTGGGTAATCGATGTGCAAACGGCTCAACTGCTTGCCTATGCGGTGGCTGATCAGGGTAGTAAACGGATTCAGGTATCGCAAGTTTTACCAGGGCTAACCATTGCAGTTTTAGAAGAAGTTCTACGTCGCAGCCGGGAAACGGATCAATCGCAGGTGGGAGCCTGGTTGTTGACTCAGTTTCAACAACAGGAGGGCTAATATTAATTGAACCAATATCATCCACTCCAAGCTAAAGAGGCTCGAGCCCCGGCTAGATGTTCTTCCTTTCCAGTTAGCAAGGCGAATAAGGCGTATTCCACGGGACTAGCATTCCAGAGTTCTATGGGGTATGACATACTGCCTCAACAGACATGAACTCGGTTATTTACTTCATCCAATCAGATGAGTCGATCGGGTGAGGCAAACAAGGGAGGCGATCGCTAACTTAGGAGCCGCATTTAGAAAAGAGATGAGATCGATGCTTGGCAACTCACTAATCTATTTCATAGACAGCTAAACTTGCTGACGTTCGATTTGTAAAGTAGACTTGACTCGTTCATATTCAGATTCAATATCGACCAGTAATTCTCGTACCTGGGCAGTCGCGCCATCACTACCCATCATCTCCAACTCCTGACACAGTTGAGAGAAACGAATTGCCCCTAAAGAAGCACTGCTCGACTTCAATGTATGTGCTGCCTGCTTGATTGCGGTGGCATCAGATTGGACAATTGCTGTGTTCAGGGCTTGCAAGAGAGTAGGACTTTCTTCTAGGTAAATCTCTATTAATTCAGTTAAAAATTGCTCGGCGTTGGCTCCCATCGCATTTTTGAAAGCTTGCAAAACTGACCGATCAAGAATTTCTTCATCCGCTTGATTTTGCCCTAAGTTTGCGACTGGAGTTAGATTTTCATGACTGGGTTGGCAGTTCTTGATGGCCTGGACGAGTTCCTCTACCTGGATTGGCTTACTAATATAGTCGTCCATTCCAGCATTGAGGCACTTTTCGCGATCGCCTTTCATCGCATTGGCAGTCATGGCGATAATTCTGGGGCGTGTAGCAGGCGGCCATTCTTCACAAATGTGTTTTGTTGCTGTCAACCCGTCCATTTCAGGCATGTGTACATCCATGAACACCACATCATAAGGCTGACGACGCAAAGATTGAATGGCTTCGAGTCCGTTAGCCGCTACATCAGCGCGATACCCCATCCGTCCTAGCAATTGTAGGGCTAACTGCTGATTGACCTTATTATCCTCAGCGACCAAAATTCGCAAGGGCAATTGTTCTGCTATTTTAGGATCGAGTTTGAGGTTTTGATCGGGTGAGTGCTTCACCTTGCAGGGTTGTTCACTGACAATTTGAATCAAAACATTGTAAAGGTGGGATTGCTTGACGGGCTTATTTAAGAATGCTGCAAATTCTGCCTGCACAAACTGGAACTGAGTTTCTAGCTTACCGATTGAAGTTAACATCACTAAGGGTAAGCGTTGACAATTAGGGCGCTGGCGGATTTGAGCGGCCAATGTCAGACCATCCATTTCTGGCATTTGCATATCCAGTATGGCAAGGTCAAAGGGTTCCTCTCGCTCCAGGCAAGCGATCGCATCATAGCCTGACTCCACCGCCTGGGGAATCATGCCCCAAGACTGAGCTTGTAGGGTAAGAATCTGTCGGTTCGTCGCGTTATCATCGACAATCAACAATCGCTTTCCGGCTAACTGCGGCTGAGAAATGGATAAATTTTCCCACAATGGCTGACGATGGGACTGGGTGACTATCGTGAAATAAAAAGTAGAGCCAGTGGATTTGGGATTTGGAATTTGGAATTTTGCCTGATTAAGATGCTCTTGCTCGTTAATTATTTCTGATTTTTGGCTGTCAAACTCAAGCCGCAAATCTGATGGCAGAAATTTCATCGTTTCGGGTGGATTACCTGCAATTACTCCACCACTTTCTACCCACATTGTACCGCCCATAATTTGGGCAAGGTGTTTACTAATCGCCAAACCTAAACCCGTACCCCCATATTGACGAGTGGTAGAAGAATCGACCTGGCTAAATGATTTAAACAAGCGATCCATTCGCTCTTTAGGAATCCCAATACCTGTATCCTTGATGGCAAATTGGATTGTGTAAAAGGTTGCAGGTTTTACTCCCAACGTGTTGCCTTCCTGATTCAACCTTTTAGCCTGAACCATATCCTGATGTGCTAACAATTCTTGAGCTGTGACCTCAACGGTAACTTCCCCCTCATGAGTAAATTTAACGGCGTTACCCAGCAAATTAACTAAGATTTGGCGGAGTCGGGTGACATCTCCTACAATCCAGTTTGGAGTTTGCGGATTATAGAGGTACGCTAATTCCAGTTTCTTCTGAGTGGCTTTAGGTGCAACCAGATCAATAGCTTCTTCAATGCATTTTCTTAAATCAAATGGTTGTTCCTCCAAATCTAGCTTGCCCGACTCGATTTTAGAAAAATCTAGAATGTCATTGATGATGATTAGCAAAGCCTCTCCACAATTGCGGATGGTTTCACCAAACTCTCGCTGCTGGTGAGTTAGTTCCGTGTCGAGTAGCAGTCCAGCCATACCAATCACGCCATTCATGGGAGTGCGGATTTCGTGGCTCATCATCGCCAGAAATTCGTTCTTAGCATAAGTCGCCGCTAGTGCCTCGTCGTGAGCTTGTTTCAATTCGGTTGCCGCTTCTTGCAATTGCTGTTGAATTTGCTCATGCTCGACTATACGCTGTTGCAGACCTTTCAAGGTTTGTTGCAATTGGTCAGCCATTGTATTAAAAGCAGCGTTTAACTGACCAACTTCATCATTTTGGCTGATGTTAACACGTTGGTTTAGCTCACCTGCTGCCAGTGCCTGTGCCAGTCTGACCAACTCTTGGAGGGGATAGCGAACTTCTCGATTGAAGAGGATGATGGTTAAGGTGGCCAGGAGTGCGCTCACTGCAATAGCCGCCATCAGAGACATGGCAGCAGCTTTAAGCGACTCTTGTTGCAGATTTTCTAAGGAATAACCTAAGCGAATTTCCCCTAGCACTCGTTCTCCAGAAATAATTGGAGTACGTACTTCACGCACAACGGGTTCTTGCCTAACTCTTGAAATGATTTTCAAAATATTGTTATTGTTAGGGTTATTAGCCAGTGGAACTTGAGCAATTAAGGGATGTTCGCGATTCAAAAAGCGTGTTAAACTACGCCCTTCTTGGTTAATCACTAGGCTGTAAACAATATCATCTTCTTCACTCGTTTGTTTCATGAGCGTTTCCAACGCTAGAAAATCTAAATCCAGAACGGGTTCTGGGCTAACAGCGCTTAAGAATTTAGCCTTATTTTCTGCTTTTTTTTCCAGATTAGTTAACTGACGAGTGAAGTTAATTCGGATTTGTAATATTCCGAATAATACCTGAATAATCACTAGAAAAATGCTAGCAATTCCCAGATAGCGAACAGCAATACTATTGCTAAATATACCTGGATGTTTACGTTCTCCTGCCATAATAATCTCCCGTTTCACCAATGCCTTCATCTAATTAACGCTTGGCCTCCCAACTTTTTAGCTTTAAAGTCTCAATGAGTTGCTCGACTGCTGTATAGTCAGTGGCTGGAACAAAGCTTTCTAGTTGAGCGGCTGCCAATGCTGGATGATTTTTGGGAATATTAAGTAGTGCTTCCTTCACTGTTTCCACTAATTTGGGATCAGTGTTCTTGAGCGCTGCAAAAGGCCACTCAGGATAAAGTTTAGTAGTATGTACTTCAGGAAATTCGTCATTAACTGGCTCTAGAGATTTGAGTTCGTTCATACTGGTGAGAGTTCCCTCGGACATCATCTTTTCCAATTGACCAGTCCGGATAAAACCGACATCAATAGTACCGTTAAGTACGGCTAATACAATATTGTCTTGGGATTTGTTCTCAATGAAACTGCTGAAATCTTTGAATGGATCAATACCTTTTTGTCGTAGGTGATAGACTTGAAAAATGCAACCAGCAGCAGCAGTTTGAAAATTCACGCAAGCTCCTTTCTTACCGCGTAAATCTTCGATTTTATTAATTTCACTATCCTTTCTGACAATAATGAGTCCCCCAAATTTCGTACCAGTTTGAATTCGAGAGTGAGTCGTGAGAAATTTAGTTTGATAAAGCCTACGGATTTGTACGGCAGCTAGAGGATTATTAAGGGTAAAATCTAATTCATTTTCTGCAACTTTAGTGAATTGACTGGCTTGAGTAAGAGGAACGAGTTGAAAAGGACGACCCGTTACTTCTGAAAGATAAGTTAAGAGGGGGTCATACTGTTTGTTAATAGATACAGCGCTATCAATAGCAAGAATACCTACCCGAACGGGTGGCTCAGATACCTGTGTCGGTGTTGGATTTATCGGGCTGCTGGTGGATGCAACATCCAATTGTTTATCAGCACAAGCCGTTAAGGATAGGATGAAGGCGAGACTAATACCAACCAAGAAATAAATGATTTGTTGCGGAATTCTTCTGAATTGATGCATAGTTTCAGGTTGAGAATATAAGTTGATGATGGGTTTAAAATGTAGCGAGTTTGAACGAAAAACCCTATTCCACTCCATCATCAGGGTCTAGTTTTGTTGCGCTACAGTGACCGATCGCAACAAGTGTCTTGACTCTACACAATGATCAGTGGATTTCAATACCGTATTTTCACGGTTTTTTGGATGGCTCCTCTTTAATTTTCTTAGGACAATAGGAGCTAGGAGTCAGGAGTCAGGAGTTAGGAGTTAGGGGAGAAAGATTTTCATCGCAACGCTTGTGAACACAAGTTCATGGGTGCCTATCTGGAAAGCACAGGTTGGAAAGTCCGCATCGTAGGCGAGATGCTCACACTGAGATTAAACTTTTGAGCGCAGCTTGGTATGAGAATAGTGCAAGAAGCTTGGAGCTTTATTCATGAGGCTCAGGGCTTACGCAACTTGCTATGTGAGCCGCCGACTGTAGGGGCATGGCATGGCATACCCCTACGAAGATGGTGCATTAAGGTCGAAAATACGTCAGTCCTCAGGATGTGAGCTGCATTCATGAAGCTGTGAACTCCGTTAATGAAGCTGTGAACTCCGTTAATGAAGCTGTGAACTCCGTTAATGAGGCTGTGAACTCCGTTAATGAGGCTGTGAACTCCGTTAATGAAGCTGTGAACTCCGTTAATGAGGCTGTGAACTCCATTCATGAAGCTGTGAACTCCGTTAATGAAGCTGTGAACTTCGTTAATGAGGCTGTGAACTCCGTTAATCAGGTTCCTAACTCCTGACTCGTGACTCCTGACTCGTGACTTCCGACTGACGTGCTAGATTAGCGGGAAATCCACTCTTGTTAACCTCGCGTCTGCAACAACTGGGAAAGTACCAATGGTTTGGAAGAAGATTTGGACAGTTCTCAACACTGAGATTAAATGGCCGGATGGAACTGAAACAGTAAAGGGTGGGGTAGATGCGACTAAGGCATTGTTGGAACTGGCGAAAGCGCTAGACGAAAAGAAAACCGCCACACAATTAGCGCCTTTAGTCGGGAGTATGTCTTCTCTCCTGGATGTGTTGAACTCTCCTTTGGTGCAGGTGGCAGGAACAGCGTTACCCTTTGTTTCAATTGCGGCGGGAATTCTCAAGTATTTCTTAGAGCAGACACACAAAGAACCGACTTTAGCCGAATGTGTTGTATTAATTGGTCAAGCGGCTTACCTGAAGAGTTTATCGGAGTTTCTCAACTCACCGGATAATCAAGGGATTAAAAATAAATTACTCAACAAACCGGCATCCGAGGACGTATCCAAGCAAATTAAAGCCTTGGGTAAGAAATTGGAAGGCAATGAGTTTGAACTGAATGAGCGGGAGGCAAAAGAAGCACTGGTTTGCTTCCATGAGTCGAAGCTGGCGCAGGCGTTTAACCCCGTCCTTACTGCTCGTTTTCAGGATGCAGGACTCGCCCAGGGTGAGGCTGAGACTGTGACGGAGCGCGTCTCACGTAGCACTCACCGCTATATGAAGGAGGCGTTTGCCGAGGCGGGAGATTCGGTGAAGCAGTTAACTTATATGTATGGGGATGGGTGGCTGCGGGATTTAGAAGTTTACCAAAGTATTGATGATTACTTGAGGGAAGTCATTGCTCAGAAACCCAAGGAGAAGGTGTTTGAGGAATCTTTTGGGTTTGAGGATGTTTATGTGCCGTTGCAGGTGAAACCTGTTGATAAGGACAGTCGGGTTAAGGATGACGAAGAGGCGAAGAATATCGAGCAATGGGCAGTGGAATTGCTGCAAGATGCCAGCAAGAAACGGCAGGTTTTATTTATCCAGGGAGGGCCGGGACGGGGCAAGAGTGTGTTTTGTCGGATGTTTGCAGAGCGTGTGCGACGAGACTTGTACCCGATTTGGACACCAGTTCTCATCCGCTTACGAGATATTAGCGGGTTTGACCCGACTAATTTTGATCGGACGTTAGAAGCTGCCGTTGGTACTCGCTTTACCAAGGAAAAGGACTGGCTGACGGAGCGAAATACCCGCTTTTTGTTTTTGCTGGATGGGTTTGATGAGTTGTTGCTAGAACGGGGAGCAAAGAATGAACTCAAGAATTTTCTCGACCAAGTGGGTTCGTTTCAGAGTACCTGTGCCACGCTGAGCGATCGCGGACATCGCATCATAATTACAGGTAGACCAATGGCTCTGTATGGGATTGGGTCGATGCCATCCAATCTAGAACGGGTGGAAATTATCCCAATGCAGCCAGAGATTCAACAGCAGTGGTTTGGCAAGTGGGAAAAATTGGTAGGAACTGACACTGCACAGAAATTTCAATCGTTTTTACAGGATGAGTGTTGCCCAGAACAGGTGCAAACCCTAGCGCAAGAACCCCTCTTACTGTATCTACTGGCGAAAATGCATCGGGAGGGGCATCTGCGGGTTGAGATGTTCCAGCAAGCTAGCCCAGAAGAGGCCAAAATTAAGATTTATCAGGAGACAATCAACTGGGTATTAACCAAGCAGCGCACCGATTGGACTGGGGACGATTTGAATGAGAAGATTGCCGACCCAGAAGTGTTTGGCAGCATTTTAACCGAGGCAGGGTTGTGTGTGGTGCAATCCGGGGGAGAATTTGCTGCTATTTCCATGATTGAGGAGCGTCTGGGGCAGAAAGACGAGGATGCCAAACTCTGGCTGGAAGAGGCGCGGAAGGAATCGCAAGACGACGCCCTGAAGAATGCCCTTGCCGCCTTTTACCTCAAATCGGCGGCAGAGTCGGATAAACGGGGCGACCCCAAGGTGGAGTTTTATCATAAAAGCTTTGGTGAGTTTTTGTGTGCTCAGCGCTTGCAGGAAAGTTTGGAAGAGTGGACGGAGAAGAAGGGCAAACGCGGCAAAACCTATACCATCTCCACCGAGAAACTGAACTGGGAAATTTATGATCTGCTGGGCTTTGGTAAGTTGACGCCGGAGATTGTGGAGTACCTGATGGCGCTGCTGAAGCAGGGGCAAGTGGACTGGGAGGTTTTGTTTGAACGACTAGAGGGGTTCTATCTGGACTGGTGTAACGGGGAGTTTATTGAAGCATTAGACCCAGCCGCCGAAAACCTACCGCTCAAAAAAGTTAGACAATTGCAAAAATATGGGATTGAGGAAATTGGACAGCGTAAGGTTGATATTTATGCTGGGTTAAATGTTTTAATCTTGCTTTTTGAGTTGCATCGCTATGCTCAAACTCAGGATGAGCTTAAAGATAAAATCAACTTTCATCCATGCGGTCAGACGGATACAGAAGATTTTGACAATACTCGCTTGTTACGGATGATGCACTATAGTCAGTGCTTGGGCGTCTATACCTATAGCTCAATTCTGGGAAGTTTCTTTAGGGGAGCCGACCTCAGCCGAGCCGACCTCAGGGGAGCTGATCTTGTTCGAGCCGACCTCAACGGAGCTGACCTCAGCAGAGTTTTCCTCAGGGGAGCCGACCTTAACGGAGCTGACCTTAATGGAGCTGACCTCAATGGAGCTATGCTCTGGGGAGCCTTCCTTAATGGAGCCGACCTCAGGGGAACCAATCTCAGCAGAGCTTCCTTCAGGGAAACCGCTCTCAGAGGAATTCAATGGGACAATGAAACCCAATGGGGAAATGCCATAGGACTGCACGAAGCTGTTCGCATCCCCTCGAAGTTGGCACAACATCCCCCGTTTCAGGCAGCCGTTTCCTTGAGTCAGGGCATGGATTGGGCGAGTGAGGGCAAGGTGGAAGACGCTATCCAGGCTTACGAGCAAGCCCAAATTCTTGACCCCAATTTGCAGATTTCTGCTTGGTCTTGGAATATTCTCTGTTGTTATGGCTGTTTGCACGGTCATGCATCGCAGGTTCTCTTCGCCGGTGACAAGGCAGTGGAACTAGAACCCGACAATAAAAACTATCAAGGCAATCGGGGACTTGCCAGGGGATTCACAGGCGACCTAACTGGGGCAAAAGCCGATTTTCAGGCTGTATTGGATAGTGGTTGTTTTGATAAAAGAAGAGAACAGGAGAAGCAGCGACGAGAGCGTTGGCTCGAAGTCCTAGAGGCGGGAGAAAATCCCTTTACCCCAGAAGAGTTGGAGGCTCTGCGGTGGGAGTATGGCTTGAGTGATTGACCGTATTTCTATCAGGACTTACGCAATTTCCGTCAATTAGCCCCCCTACCCCCCTAATCCCCCCTTGGGTTCGGGGGGACATTAGAAACGGGGGGGAGAATTTAATCGAAGTCCCCCTTTTTAAGGGGGATTTAGGGGGATCTAAATGTGACAGAAAGGTTTGAAAACAAGCCCTAACCCCCAACTTTGGGCGGGACAAGATCTAACTTCCCCCAGATTTGGGGGGCTGGGGGGGCGAATGCGTAAGAATTGCCTATCTAAAATCCCAATCCGGACACAATTTCTCAACCGAACCCGAAGGATGTACCGCACAAATTAGTCCATCTTTACCATAATAATAACGACAGAGATTGCAAGGTTTCGTTTGCTCTAACTTTTCAAGTAATCTATTCCATTGACTTTCAACCTTTGCTTGATATTGACGGGCTACGGTATGATCAGGGTCAATATCCAACGCTTGCTGAAACGCTGCCATTGCATAGTCATAAAGCTGAATCATTTGCTGGGCATATTTTATCCAAGCATTGGCACGGCATTCATGGAGTTCAATCATTTTAAGGATAGATAGTCCGTATTCTGTCCAAGCCTCAGCCGAGATATTTTTGGGTAAATTCTTAGTTTCTAGTAAAACTCGTTTAATCGTGTTGAGGAGTTCTCTGGGTTGCCAGGGTTTAGAAATATAAGCGTCTGCATGCTTGATACTCCAACTAAGCGTCCAATGCTGTCCCTTGCAAGTTAAAAATACAATCGGTATATTTTGAGTCTCAGGGTGAGCTTTGATTAAACGGCAAACTCCATAGCCATCTAATCGAGGCATGATAATATCCAGTAACACTAAATCAGGGCAATTAATTTGAACTTGTTCTAAGGCTTCAACTCCATCACAGGCTTGAATTACATTCAATCCACTCCAGCTTAGCTGGCTTGAGATGCATTCCCGTTGGCTGGGAGAGTCTTCAACAACCAGAACTGTACTCATCAATCTCTACCTTTTGACTAAGGAGAATGTTAACACTCCAGGCTGATGTCTATCTATATCGATGGACAGGACTAGATTGAACTTACCCCATTTGAGCTAGTTTATTATCATTCGATCTCAAGAATTTATTAAAAAATTTTGGAGGTTTGAATAGTCCCTCAAATTACTTGCAAAAGCTTGATATCAATACGTTTATGGAATGTATTTATTGGCTTGAGGGCAAAGTACTAAGTGATAGACTTCTGATACAGATGTTGCCCGAGTATTGCAGATTTTGGGCTTTTGTACCTCAAGTAAGAAGTAAACGTGAGTAAATTTGCTTAAGTTGGTTAGTGTTTTAGAAGAATCTGCAATATCTAGCTCACCAATCACAAAATTAAGTGAGAGCCGTTCAATCTATTGAGCATTTGATTGTAGATTTATGAATTGCTAGATGAATTAACCAGTAACAAGCAATTCAAAATTTAAAACTCAAAATAAAAACTCTAATAGGAGCCAAGCCTACATTAATCTTCCTGATGCAACTTATAGGCATATTCGTTTAGTTGTAATATGAAAAAACAACATTTAAATTTCTGCCAAATCTGGAATATGAGTTTTGGATTCCTCGGCATTCAATTTGGTTGGGGACTTCAAATGGCTAATATCAGTGCTATTTTCGAGCATTTGGGTGCTCAAGCTCACCAAATTCCGATGCTGTGGTTGGCAGCACCCTTTACAGGTTTAGTAGTGCAACCGATTATTGGTACAATGAGCGATCGCACCTGGGGGGCATTAGGCAGAAGACGGCCTTACTTTTTGGTTGGTGCAATCTTCGCTTCCATTGCTTTGGTACTCATGCCTCATGTATCTGCATTGTGGATGGCAGCAGGATTGCTGTGGATTTTAGATACCTCTGCTAATATCAGCATGGAGCCATTTCGGGCATTTGTTGGTGATTTATTGCCTGAAGAACAACGCACTCAAGGATTTGCCATGCAGAGCCTTTTAATTGGCATTGGTTCAGTATCAGCCTCGGCATTTCCTTGGATTTTAAATCATATTTTTGGACTCTCTAACCCCAAAAATCATCTACACAAAATTCCCATTACTGTAGAAATCTCATTCTATGTTGGTTCTGCACTTTTTTTAGGAACGGTACTATGGACAGTTTTCACAACTAAAGAATATCCCCCAGAAGATTTAGAAGCCTTTAAACAGGAACAAAAACAACACGGCGGCTTACTCAATATCTTCAGAGAAATTTGGATGGCACTCCAAGAAATGCCCCAAACCATGAAACAACTGGCTTGGGTGCAGTGCTTTACTTGGCTAGGTTTATATTGCTTCTTTCTTTATTTTCCACCTGCCGTTGCCCGTAATATTTTTGGTGCAACTGAACAAGGTTCACTCCCTTATATGGCAGGGATAGAATGGGCTGGAATTTGTATTGCTGCCTATAATGCTGTGGGTACTGTCTTTTCTTTGATATTACCTCGTTTAGCAGAAGCCATTAGTCCTAAACACACCCATAGTTTTGGCTTGCTGTGTGGTGCGGCTGGTTTAATTTCACTGATTACCATTCATAACCCCCGTTTACTGCTGCTTTCAATGGTGGGTGTGGGTATTGCTTGGGCTTGTGTTTTAGCGATTCCCTATGCCATTCTTGTGGGTTCTTTACCCTCCAATCGGACTGGGGTTTATATGGGGATTTTTAATTTCTTTATCGTATTACCTGAAATTTTGGTATCCCTCGGTTTTGGGTGGGTAATGAACAATATCCTAGACAATAATCGCCTACTGGCTGTAGTGATTGGAGGTGGATTTCTGATTGTTGCTGCTTTACTCATGCAGCAAGTACAAGAACAACCAATAGAAGATGAGGATGAGGACAAAATTCCTGAAGTCGAATTTTCAGAAATTTAAGAATAAAGTCGCCAAGTCTTAACGGCTAATACAATTTTATAAAACCATGCAATAAATACTTTTCTTGTCCTCCCTTGAAAATCCCCGTTTCACCTCCCATCCCCTGCCTATAGACTCCCGTTGTTTAGGGGGGAAATCAGGAGCAGATTATGACTAAATTAAATTGTTTTTAGAGAAAAATGCTCAATGTCATTGCTGAGAAGGTCAGAAGAAAGAATATCTAAGCTTTCAAGGGAATATAATAAGATTGACCATTTTTTAATTCGAGCTCTCGCGATGTTGGGGCTTGAATTTTGACTTAATAATTTTGAATTTTAAATTGTCGCGAACCGGCATGACAAGATATCAGCTCTCTAATGTTGCATTTCCCTAATAAACCTGTTCTTTAGTCCTCAATAGTGACATCCTAGGGTTAATAGGGTTAATAAAGTAAAAAACGCTCAAAAAACGGGTGCGGTAGTTCTTTGGCGTTTATGGGACTCGAGCTTTAAGATTTCAACCATTAAGATGATGAAGATAGGTTCACAAGAAGAGAGGAAACTGCATGACTGCGCGTTGGCAGACTTACTACCCATAGGGATATTTTATGCAGATGTCCAAGGGCGTTATTTAGCCGTTAATCAGCGCTGGTGTGAAATTGCCAGAGGTATACCCTCGCAGTCTCAAGGAGACAGATGGATTAAAAACCTGTATCCCAATGATCAAAAACCTGTCTTTGCCGCTTGGAAGCAAGCTGTACAAAATCATTTAAAATTTGAATATGAGTATCGATTTCAACATCCTGATGGCACCCTAACCTGGGTTTTAAGTCAGGCTGTTCCTGAAACTGACTCAAAAGGTGTTGTCATTGGTTACGTGGGTACGATTACTGATATTACCGAACGCAAACAAACAGAGGCCGAACTCCATCAACGCTGCCACCGTCTGGAATCCCTGCTGCAAAAGTACACCACTCAATGTCAACATACCCATCAGCAACTGCAACAAAAAACATTTAAATGCCAGTGCCTGGAAGAGGCGTTACAACAAAGCGAAGCACTATCTAGCCGCCTCACTCAAAATATCACCCAATTACAGCAAACCGAAGAAACTCTGGCATTACGCAATCGAGAGTTACTCACACTGCATAGAATTTCTGAAATCCATCTGAGTACTCAATCTTTACAGGCAGCCTTTCAAGACATTGTAGAAGAAATTAGTACCGCAACGAATTTTCCCATCTGCGCGATCGAACTATATGACGCATCTCGGCAAATGATGGTATTTGAGGCGGTAAAGGGAGTTCCCCTGCCTGCTAATAGTGGTGTTTTAGAAGTTCCCGCCGACCAAACCTTATCAGGAACCGTGGTGCTGACGGGGGAACCTGTGATTAAAATTTATGCTCCCAACGAACCTAAGAACTGTGATTCTAACGAAACCCTGAAGAAATTAGGGATTAAAACCTTTATCTGTATGCCGATGAAAATTCATGAGCGTACCATCGGCACGTTAAGCCTCGCTCACTCAGAAGTTGTGCAGTTAGATGAATACCTACCCCGGTGGATTGCCAGCTTAGCGAATTATGTCGCATCCCTAACCGAACATCAACGCGCTCAAACCGAACTCAGACAAATGAATGAGCGTTTTCAACTTGCCACCACGGCCGTTAACGGACTAATTTATGACTGGAATCTTGAGACGAATCAGGTGCAAAGAACACAGGGGTTGGTTAATCTTTTAGGGTATCACCCCCAAGAAGCCGAGCCAATGGCCGCTTGGTGGCGAGAGCGCATTCATCCCGATGATTGGCTGCGCCTCAACCCCGTGGTGATGCAGTCTTTGGCTCATGAACAGATGTATGCACTGGAGTACCGCATCCGCCACAAAAACAACCAGTATTTATATGTTTGGGATCGGGGTTTAATTTTACGAGATACTGAAGGGCGTGCGGTGCGTGTCGTGGGGAGTACGATGGATATTACTGTTCGTAAGCGCATGGAGGAGACACTCCAGCAACAATTTCTCCGGGAACAGTTACTCGGTACGATATCCCAACGCATTCACCAGTCTTTTAACCTTTCAGAAATTCTCCAGACGACGGTGGCAGAAATTCGGCACTTTCTCACCTGTGACCGAGTGATTATCTATCGCTTCCAGCCAGACTGGAGTGGTATTGTCGCCGCAGAATCTGTCGGTACACCCTGGCAACCCATTGCCGGAACCCTGATTCATGATTGCTGCTTTGCTCAAAGCTATGCTCAACTGTATCAACAGGGACGAGTACAAGCGATTGAAGATATCTACACTGCTGGATTATCTGCTTGTCATATTGAATTACTAGCTCAGTATCAGGTGAAAGCCAGTTTAATTGCACCCATTGTGACCGACAATGAGCAGTTATGGGGGCTGCTGGTGGCCTATCAATGTAGTGGAACCCGGCAATGGCAATCTTTAGAAATCGATTTACTTAAGCATCTGGCCACCCAAGCTGCAATTGCCATTCAAAAGTCTGAACTTTATGAACTCTCCCAGGCCGAACTAATGCAACGTCAGCAGGTAGAGGCCGCCTTGCGACAGCAAGTTCTCAAAGAACGGTTGATGGCAGAAAGTGCCCAGCGCATTCGCCAATCTCTTAATTTAGATGAAATTCTCAATACAACTGTCTCTGAAGTTCGGCAATTTCTCGACTGTGACCGTACATTAATCTTTCGTTTTGGCCCAGACTGGAGTGGGGTTGTTGCAGTGGAATCGGTCACTCAAGAGTGGACAGCCATTTTAGGAACTACGATCTATGACCCTTGCTTTGAACTCTCCTACGTTCAACCTTACCAAGCAGGGCGTGTCAAAGCCATTCCCGATATCTATGCAGCAGGGTTGAGCCAATGTCATATCAATTTACTCGCTCAGTTTCAGGTAAAAGCTAACTTAGTTGTTCCTATCCTACAAGGGGAGCGGTTGTGGGGATTGCTGATTGCTCATCAGTGTCGAGGGAGACGACAATGGCAACCTTTAGAAATTGATTTACTCAAGCAACTCGGGACTCAAGTCGGCATCGCCATTCAACAAAGCCAACTCTACAAACAAACTCAACACCAAGTTGAACGAGAGCAAGCTGTCAATCGAGTCACTCAAAGTATCCGCAATTCCCTCGATTTAACTACCATTTTTTCTACGGCCGTGGCTGAAATTGCCCAACTTTTGAAAACAGATCGAGCGGATATTATGCAATATCTACCCGATCGCCAAGTTTGGCAACAAGTGGCCACTTATCCTTATTGCTTAGACTCATTACCTGGACTATCCGTAGATGTTCCGGATGCCGATAATGAGATTGCCGCTCAACTCAAGCGATTAGAAATCGTTCGCATTGATGATGCCAGTTCCCGTATCCGGGATGGCATTAACCGCAACATTGCCCAAACTCATCCGGGTGCTTGGTTACTGGTTCCCTTACACACCGACTCATCGATTTGGGGAAGTCTGAGCCTGGTGAGACATGACCGAAGCTGCTCTTGGCAGGATTCGGAGGTAGAATTAGTTTGTGCTATTGCTGACCAACTGGCGATCGCCCTGCAACAAGCCGAACTCTACAAACAAAGTCGCACCGCCACGGCACAAGCGTTGTCACAGGCTAAGGAACTTGAGCAAACCTTAAATACACTCCAGAAAACCCAAGCTCAACTGGTGCAAAGTGAAAAAATGTCTAGCTTGGGGCAGTTGGTTGCTGGCGTTGCCCATGAAATTAACAATCCGGTGACATTTATTTCTGCTAATCTGACCCATGCTGAAAACTATACCCAAGATATTTTGGGCTTAATTGAACTTTATCAACAGCAATATCCCCATCCGACGCCAGACATTCACTCGGAAATGGAAGCCATTGATTTAGAATTTTTGATTGATGATTTACCTAAACTGCTCTCTTCAATGAAGGTGGGAGCTGATCGAATTTGTGAAATTATTATGGCGTTGCGGAACTTCTCCCGCCATGCTGAAGCCGAGATTAAAGCGGTTGATATTCACGAAGGACTCGATAGTACCTTGATGATTTTGCAAAATCGCCTCAAAGCATCTGGGAAACATCCCGAGATTCAGGTGATTAAGGAGTACGGCAATTTACCCAAGGTTGAATGTTGCCCAGGACAGCTCAATCAGGTATTTATGAATTTGCTGAGTAATGCGATCGATGCCATTGATGAGTACAACGAAACACGTTCAGTAGAAGAAATTAAAACTAATCCCAGTATCATCCGCATTCACACCCAAGTGGATAATGAAAGCCAAGTGGTTATCCGCATTGCTGACAACGGGCCAGGAATGAAACCACAAATTCAATCTAGAATTTTTGACCCATTTTTCACCACTAAACCGGTGGGTGCAGGTACGGGTTTGGGATTGTCGATTAGCTATCAGATTGTAGTCGAAAAGCACGGAGGTCAGCTCTACTGTGAAAGCGTTTTGGGCAAGGGGACTGAGTTTGTGATTGAGATTCCCATCGGGCAGATGGGAGTAGATTAGATGCGGAGGGTGTGGGGGTGCGGGGGAGCAGGGGAGAGAATATTCTTAAAGTCCCCCTTTTTAAGGGGGATTTAGGGGGATCTAAATCTGACAGGAGATTTGAAAACAAACCCTAGGGTGCTGAGGTGCTGAGGGAAAAAAATAAGGGAAGAGAACTTGTGTCTCTTCCCTTCTGTTGGTTGGATTTTTTGGGTTTTGCTCGTCTGCTTTTTGACCCTCTTTCAGCTTCTTTCTCAGCATTTGCTGTTGCTTTTTGAGTTGTCTTGCTCGGGCAGAACCGCCTTTTCCTTTATCGTTTCGTCCCTGTCGCCGGGGCGATTCCCAGCTTTTGAGCCGTTGTGCCATGACGCTTGCCTCTCAATCACAGTGGGCGGGGAGAGACTCGAACTCTCATGACCATAGGTCGCCACATTTTGAGTGTGGTGCGTCTACCAATTTCGCCACCCGCCCTTGGGGGCAACCTTTTCATTATACTCTTTTTTGGGATTTTGCAACAAGCTCAGATAGGTGGGTGAACTCGACCAACGATCAATTTCTCGTGCCCGCAGTACGGGAACAGGGTGAGTGAGTTGAGCGGTTTGGGCAGATTTGAGCATTTCCCCCATTTCGCTGTTGCTGATGTCATCGTATGCTCTGGCTTGAGCGATAAAGGCATCCAGATTCAGTTGGGGGGCTAGAGTGGGGGAACCCCCGGCTAGCTTCATCAATACGGACATCACGGCTTTAGGGTTTTGGGTGGCCAAAAGTGCTGCGCGATCGCATGTAAATTCTGCACACCGCAACCATTCCAACAATTGCGCTTGTACACTTTGGGCAATAATCGAACCCCAGGTTGGAATTAAATTAGCCGCGAGGATAATAATATTCAGCGGTGTTAGATAAACGCCATGTTCGCACTTGAGATGCCCCAGTTCGTGAGCAATGACGGCCTGAATTTCTTCGGGCGTCAGCATATCAATTAAGGACGTGTGCAGCACAATAAAAGGCTGCTTACCACGCATGGCAAACGTATAGGCATTAGGAACTGGATGCTGATGAACATACAGTTGGGGTGGATCTAAATCCAGAGTTTTGCAAGCTTCTAAGAGGAGTTCGTGCAGGTGTGGCAGTTGATTTTCTCCTACCAAAACGCTAGCGGCAATGTTATTCAAATAGAAAAACTGTTCCGCCAACGGCCCTAATAAGTTCCGAACCATCAAATCAAGTCCCGGCACCTGCTTGAGAGATTGGGTGGCTTGCAAATCCAGAGGATGACGGAAATCGTCTGCCCTTAAACCAATTAGCAGTGTTTTTGAAAATCCCATTGAACGGTGAATTCCGACTGTAAGTGAGTAAGCTTTAGGATTGACCCAAGAGTTGAGTTCTAAAAGGTCACAGGGAGGGCAGATATTGCTCAGCAGTGATAAACAACCCCCCATTTAGTATATCGAACAGTCTAGAACCTCGGCTGAATCCTGAAATCAAGAGACTCTAATCTTACCCTTTCCTCGGGCTCCATCCCCAGCTTCTGGTTTAAGATTCCAATAACCAGCTTTTTACGCGCTTTAAGGTTTCCCAATCTGGTTTTCTACTCAGTCCGTCATCGATACTTTCCAATATGTCATGGCGAGCTTGGGAATCCATTATTAAGAGTTGCCGCACCTGGTCGATGTGTTTTCGCACACCCTTTTGGCCGGTTTCTAGCATAGCTACGGCTAGGTTGACGCGAGCTTGGGGAGCATTGGCATCTAACTTTACCCCTTTGAGAGCGGCTTTATAAGCTTGCTCGGCTTGGTTATTGAGCAAATAGAGCCAGGACAAACAACTCCATGCCGCTGCTGTTTTTGGCGAGCGATCGCATATTTCTTTGAAGACTGGAATCAGAGTATCGGGCCCTTCTCCCGCGTTATATCGTTCCAGGCTGGTTTCAAATAAAGAAGCAACAGATTCGGTCATAAATCGTCGGAATTACAGATTACTGGTTGTGATTGAGCGTATTTGGGTTTTGGCGACACCCCCACCGAAAAGATACCAGACCCACCTGAGAGCTGGATCTGGCCTCAACAAGACAAAATCAATACGATCAATCTGTTCTCACCCTAGGGTTAAGGTTGCCTCATGGGTCAAGACCTTAAACTCCGAAGGATTTTCCGCAACCACAGTTTTGAGCTGCATTGGGATTGGTAAATTGGAAGCCACCACCAATCAATGCATCGCTGTAATCGAGAACTAAACCGTAAAGATAAAGCAGACTCTTGGGATCGCAGACAATTTTGAAGCCTTCATAGTCAAAGACTTCATCATTTTCCCGAAGTTTGCTAGGCTCTTCAAAGTCCATCATGTAAGACATTCCCGAACAGCCTCCTTGGCGGACGCCAACCCTTAGGTAGAGCTCTTGTCCTTGTTTTTCCCGTAGGGCTACAACATGCTTGAGAGCAGCGTCTGTGAGCTGGATTCCTTGTTTTTGGTGCTGAATTGCTTGTGTCATAAATAACTTGCGACTCCTATTGACCCTATTTTTATGAAATACTTTATTTTGCTAGTCTACTGTGTCAAGTTTATCGAGTTTACCCACAAGCGGTGAACTAAGTTGGTATAGCTTTTTATTAGCTATTGTATCGAATCCACTTTTTTAATGGAGTGGTAGCTCCATCAGGATGGCTGGAAAGCCGCACAAACAAGACCCTTGAACCTCGATCATTAGTAATCAGGACATCAGGGTTCCCCAACCTGGGAGAATAAACGCTGCTTATGGGAGTTCGATCCAGTTCACTCAAAAAACGTCGCGGAAATTATTGCGGTTTAATAGGAGTATCCGCTTTTTTTAGAATTTTCGCTTCAATATTCTTTATTGCAATTAACGCCATCGCTGTGCTATGTCTGCTCTAAATCCCACTACTCGCCGTCGGCTCAAAAAATTGCAACAAATTCCTAGTGTGTGGGAAGGCGATCGCCGTTCGTTATTAGCTTTATCAGACCGTTTGGATGCGGAGCCTGAAGCGAGTAGCGAATGCATTCTTTGGGTGGATGGTTCTGAAGGTATCGTGCGAGCGATGGAAGTGGTCTCATCCGAAATGGGGCCTGAAGCCGTGGTTCGTGCCTTGCTCAGAGCGATGGAGCATCCCCAAAGCCCCGCTCGTCCGGCTCGTCCCACCAAAATTGTGGTCAGAAACCGGGAAATTCAATTTTATTTGCGCGGTGTTCTCAAAGAGCTGGATATTACCGTTGATTACGCCCCAGATTTGCCCCTCATTGATGAAGTCTTTCGGGGGTTTGAGGAAGTAGCCAGCCACCGTCGCCCTGAACTTCCTCCCCCCTATGCAGAACTTTTGCGCCATAAAGCTTTTGACCTGTGGTATGACGCCCCTTGGGAGCGGCTAGCCGACCATAATATTCTGGCGATTGAATTAAATCGCTGGGATGTCACAACCCTATACGCCTCCGTTATGGGTATGCTGGGCATGGAGTATGGGGTTCTGCTTTATCGCTCCTTAGATTCCCTCAAGCGCTTTCGAGCGGCGGTGTTGGAGGAGGAATCATTTGAGGCAATGGAAAAAGCCTTCTTAGGTCAAGATTGCGTCTTTGTGACGTTTGGTCGAGATGAGGAAGGTTTTGATGAGGAAGAGGAAGACGAAGATATTGATCTGGCCGACTTGTCAGTCGCTGAGATTGCCCCTAGCTTTGGCAGCGTACATCCTTTAGAGGGAATGCGTCCATTTCTCTATGAAGAGGAAGCGATCGCAGCTTATATCGCCCTAGAAGCACTGCATCGCTTTTTCCGAGCCTCCTCTGGGCAACTGGCTAACAACCCGTTCCCTGCCCTATCCAAGCGCTACCGCATCCCTGTCCCCCTGGAAGGAGAGTTAAAATCCACCATTTCCGTCAAAGTTTCCACACTCCCCGACTTAGCCGCAGAGCTATTGGAAATGGCTCAGTTAGTGGACGATGATGAATTTGAGGAGTTTGAAGACGCTTTCGACGAAGAGGAAATGGCCGTACCGCTACGGGATGACTTAGTTCCTAAAGATGCCTTCTTAAGTTTAGGTATGATCCCGTGGGACAGCGTAGAATTATTGCGAAGTGGGGTTGATTGCTATCAGTCTCAAGATGTGGAAGAGGCGGGGGAAGGAATGCCCGTCGTGTTGATTCAAACCACACGGCCTAAGGCCAAAGTCCTGATCGAGCAAATCCGCACGGCGGGAGGCTTGAAAGGGATTTGCTTCAATCCGGGCGAAGACCCTTTTGAGGGAGAGCGCTATGATTTGGGTATTCTCCAGACAGAAAATAGTAATTTGTATCTGTTTGGTGAGTTTCCCGAGGCCGACCCCATACATGTCTCAGCTCGGAAAAAGTGGGATCAGCGCTGTAAAAAAATCAAGGGATATTGTGGACTGATTATTGCCAAGGGACTGACTGGCGCAGCTCGCGGTAATCCTAAACCCAGCGATATGATGGCCTTATTTGAAGCCAGAGCACTCTCTGCGAAAGAATTAGGCTTGGGAATGCTTCAGTTAATGCCACAGTTTGAATAACATCCTACCCCTGTTGAGTTGTTGTGCATTCAATTGGCATAATGAGGTTGGCAGGGGATGAGTTAGTCATCACATAATTTGATTTAGGCAGGACAAATCGGCTGAACCAAAGTGAACACTAAACGCAATATTTAAGTTTTCCATTGATTTAATTAACCAGGGAACACCATCTTTTGTCACTGATTCATAGTGGTTAAACAAAATGGCAAATCGTTTTTCTAGATAGGGTTTAACTTTACGGCATATCAACACAATCTTTAGCAATAATGCCGTTGTCAGTGTTGCCCCTAGGTTGGTAATCAAATCGACAAATGTAAAATGGGTAGGCCGCTGAGGACTCTCTACCACCAAAAAGTTAAATAATTGGCTACAAGTACGTACGAGCAAGAACTCACTGGGTTTTTGGGTATCGCACTGAGGTAGCGTACTTTGAAGATGGCTATACAGTCGGTCATTAAACTGACGTTTCCCATAACTGGGGTCAATCGAAGCCGTTAGGTATTCATAGAAGTCATCTTTAAACGCTTTATAGGAAGTGGTATGACTGCTATGAGTTAGGAAACTTTGAGCCACATCCCGATATGTGCAAGAACCTTGTACTTTCCCTACAAACTGCTTGAGCGCTGTGGCTAATTCCCGTTCGCTTAACAAGGTGGGATTATTAACTGGCTGGGTAATTTTGTCGAGGGTTTCTATCGATTGAGTGCGTATCGCTTGAGCCCGCCGCACCTGATATGTCACATACTGAGATAAATCGAGTTCAAAACGCCTCTGAATCCGCGATTGAATTTGGCGCACGGTTTGCTGATGCTCGTAACTACTATCTTCACTCAGCAAGCAATGTTCGTATAAATACGGATAGCGTTGAATGAGGGTGCCTACCGGTATAGAATCACAGTTGGCTGCTGCGGCTGATTCGCCGATAACCCGCGATAACCTCTGTAAGGTTAAATATTGCTCAGTCTCAATGAAAATTTGGACAAGGTAACGTAATCGCCTGGCACCACGGGATTGTACCTTAGTAGGGTCAGGAGGATTGTCAAATAAGGAGACCAACTCAGGAATTGCCCAGTGCAGTTGCGGTTGCATCTGCCAGCGATTGATCAGAATGTGACAACAGCGATTGAGCACAAACTTGAATTCCTGCTCAGACCGCTTGTCCATGGCCACTTTTTCTAAGGCCGTCCATACGAGGGAGTTCTCGTATCTCGGTCCATCTAAAAAAAGGCTTCGGAACCGCTCAATCAGTTGGCTACCTGTTTCTAGCTGTACGCAGTAAAGCAGATGGTCGTACAGCTGCTGCTCTTCTAAGCTTGGTTGTCGGATGTCAGACGTTGTCCAAGTAGTAGTCACTTCAGTGAGCCCCCCTACGCGTAAACGCTAGGGCTAGTTAATAAAGGTTTAATCGAACACGAATATACCACTTGTCAATGGGTGAGGTGTTTTTCGTTTTCGGCTACCACCTACCCTTATCCATTAATCTACATCACCCCACCTTAAGGGGGTATACTTAAATCCTATCTTCGGAAAACACACTGTGCCATCAGGATCATAGCTTGATTAGCTATTTAAGAGAACGGCTGATGTGGCAAAAGTTTTAAAGATTCAGTAAAGTTATAGTCTTTGTGCCCAATTTTAATGAACCAATTGACCAAACCTCCCAAGAGCATGAGTGAAAATCCTTTATTCCAGCAAAGCATACTTTGATTAAATTTGGGAAGATACCAATGCTTTGTCATCTTTGTGTAACACAACTGCTTGACATTCTGGAGGCCGTCCCTATAGGACTATCTGTTGAGGCCGCTTCTATACCCGTGACTGGCATTTCTACAGATACCCGCAGTCTCAAGCCCGGTCATTTATTCTTGGCATTGAAGGGAGAACGGTTTGATGGACACGATTTTGCCAGACTCGCCGTGGAAAAGGGCGCGATCGCAGCCATTACAGAACGGACTCAGGGTACACAACTTGAGGGTGTCCCTCAACTCCAGGTAGAGGATACACTCCGAGCTTATCAACACATGGCTCGCTGGTGGCGGGATCAATTTGAGATTCCTGTGATTGGTGTCACGGGCTCAGTGGGGAAAACCACAACCAAGGAATTAATCGCTGCTGTTTTATCCACTCAGGGCCACGTCCTCAAAACCCAAGCCAATTACAACAATGAAATTGGTGTACCAAAAACACTGCTGGAATTGGGTACAGAGCACAACTATGCGGTGATTGAAATGGCCATGCGTGGACTGGGGCAGATTGCTGAATTGACTCAAATTGCCCGTCCCACCGTGAGCGTGATTACGAATGTGGGAACGGCGCATATTGGATTGTTGGGATCGGAAGATGCGATCGCTCAGGCCAAGTGTGAATTGTTGGCCGAAATGCCCTCCGATGGCGTTGCTATCCTCAATCACGACAATCAACGTTTGATCGACACTGCCGCAACGGTATGGCAGGGACAAACCTTAACCTATGGATTAGAGGGCGGAGATTTACAAGGACGGCTGATCGATCCCCAAACGTTGGAGGTTGAGGGGATGCGGTTTCCTCTACCTCTTTTAGGGCGACACAATGCCTTGAACTATTTAGCTGCACTGGCCGTAGCAAAAATTCTGGGGGTAGACTGGAAACCCTTAACTCAGGGTTTAGCCGTAGAATTGCCCTCTGGACGCGCACGGCGTTACGATTTACCCAACGATATTGTCATTTTGGATGAAACCTACAATGCTGGGTTAGAGTCGATGATCGCCGCACTGCAACTTTTGGCTCAAACGCCAGGACAACGGCATATTGCCGTACTGGGAGCGATGAAGGAATTGGGTGAGCGATCGCCTGAATTTCATCAGCAAGTCGGTAAAATCGCAGAGGAACTCAACTTAGATGCTTTGCTGGTTTTGGTGGCAGACTCCGAGGCGAACGCGATCGCGCAAGGGGTAAAGGCCATACCCGTGGAGTGCTTCGCCAGTCATGAGGCGGTAGTAGAGCGATTAAAGGAATGGGTGCAACCGGGCGATCGCATCTTAGTTAAAGCCTCGCGTTCCGTCGGTTTGGATCGAGTTGTCACTCAATTTCGCGAATCTACCAATGGGTAGATTTTAACCGATTAACCGATCACAAATCCAGTTCAATATTCAATATTAGATTATTTGACTCCCCAGCTCCCCCGCTCCCCAGCTCCCCCGCTTCCCAGCTCCCCAGCTCCCCCGCACCTTTATTGTTGAGTGCCGTTTAGATTAGCGCCATCTAACTGAGCCCCTGCCAAATCAGTTCGACGAATATTGGCGTTATTCAGATTTGCTCCTCGCAAATCGGTTTGGCTCAAATTGGCACCCTCCAAATTAGCACCCTCCAAATTAGCACCCTCCAAATCTGCTTGAGTCAAATCAGCTCCCCTTAAATCTGCACCTTGCAAATTGGCATTGCTTAAATCAGTCTTACTCAGGTTAGAGCTTTGCAGGATGGTATTGCTGAAATTGCTGCCTGATAAATTAGCTTCGGTACAATCAGCTTGGCTGAGATTTTGCCCACTAAAATTTTGTCCTGCCAGATTGAGCTTGGCGCATTTAAACTGAGCGACTAAAACAGGAGGATTCACGGGAGGAGCGTCTACAATAGGCTGTTCGATGGGGGGTTGTTCGACTTGTGCGGTTGATGCATTTCTAGTAAGAAGCCATCCCAACCCCGCAATCGCTGCCAAAAGAGGTAAACCAATCGCTAGGCCAATTAGGTACTTAGACTTCTGGTTTTGTGCGGGTTTGTGAGTCGATGATTGCTCAATTTCTAGCTGCTCAACGGCCTGTTGTATAAACTCAGGTGGGATTTTGGCTTCTGCTCCAGCCTCCATCAGCTCTTGCACAGAATAACTTTGATTGTGCTGAGCATACAATTGAGCAGCTAGCTGAAAAACGTCCTGAGCTTGATGTTCAGGAATACGATACTCTGAAGGAATGCGATATTCTGGGCGGTTCATAGGGCAGTCAAGGTAAAATGAAGAGGAAACATAATAAGACTGTCTGAAGCCATCCTAGTCTTTCTATTCAGCGAGTGTCAGCCGTAATCAGTCAAGTATTTTTCATTTTATGAAGGCATTTTCAGTTTACCGAGTTTCTACTCGGTTGAGTTTTTACAATTGTTGCTTAGGTGGCTGGGTTGGTGTATCGCAAAATGCGATCGCTCTTATCGCTCACTCAGTAACAGCCAAGACTGACGTGAAGTTTTAGTGATTTTGCTGTAACGTAGAAACTCAAAGAAACTGCCTTAATTTAAGCAGTCAAATCTTAACTTGGTTCTGAGTCGAACAATCCCTCATCTGGGGTTCGGTTGTACCCCCTTGGCTACGACTCGAATCTTACTAAATTAGTTTATAGACTGTAGAGCAAATCACTCGTTCAATTAACGGTTACTACCATGAACAAACGATCAAATTCAGGTTCAGAGTTCTTTGGAAGCGAACGGGAAGGCAGTAACTTGTTGTGGCAATACGTCCAATCCCTGCACCCAGAAACGATTGATCAACTCTCCCAACCTTCTATTGAAGCCGTTCAGGTCATGGAACGCAATCTTGGGGGGATTTTAGGACACTTACCCCCCGAACACTTTGGGGTGACAGTGACAACGAGTCGCGAATATCTCAGTCGGCTTTTGGCCTCAGCGATGATTAGTGGCTATTTTTTACACAATGCTGAACAGCGAATGGTATTAGAGCAATCTTGGCAAGCCTTAGCTGAAGCAGACGAGAGCGAAAACTAGACAAGTCGCAGCAGTATAGAGAGCCAGACAGGGTGAGTAAATGCTCACTCTAAACATTCTCTTGTCTCATCATCTGCAAAAATTGTGGTTTGAACCCTTATTATGATACTTAAGTTGCATCATGTTGATCGGATTCAGGTGAATACCTCAATTGAGACTCACACTCCTTATTCACTAAAAATGCTGGCAACGTCAGACGCTGGGATGAGGTATCATCAACCGGATTGGATAGGCTTTATCTTTGTGATCATGGGTCAAACATCATCATGATTCATAGATAGTTAAGGAATCATTCGCACAAACAGTACAACTTAGTATTATTAAATTTGCAATTGGGGTTATGGCAAGGCGCACCTTACCAGATTTTAATCGATCTGATTGGCCGATTGAGGCAAGTGATTTACAACAATCTGACTTTCAGCAAGCCCAAGAAGAGATTTATCAATTTCTGAAAAAACTTGTTAACCATTCATCTGCAGAAACGGTTTTACAGGAATTTAAACAATTATTTATTACAGGCGATAGCACGGTTAATCCTCAAGCCTTGCAAGCCGTTTATAAAATTATTTTTCAAAATGATGAAGAAGAATTTAAAAATACTCTCAAGCGTTCTTGTTATATTTTAATTAACAACTGGGCATCTCAAAGAAAATATCAATATATCCAAGACCTTATTCAAGTTCTAGGGGAAGCAAAAGAAGCACATACTCCTCTATCACACAGTCTCAAGCGACTCCGGGCTTGGATTATTAATTTTGTGGATAGTGAGGACTATCAACAGCTCAAATTATTTGCTTCTCCCTACAAATCTCACTGGAGTCATCGCTATACTTCCTATTTATTAGTTCCTCAGTATCTTGATGCTAGCAATCCCAAAGAGCAGCGAGAAATTGCTAAAAATCTTTCCAAGCGTCTAAAAGAGAAGTACAAACTTGACTTAGCGATGTACACGGCTCGCTGTAACTCTCCAACTTTGAAAGAAAATGAACTCTCTAATCCTACTCGCTTAGGCGATGAAGTTATCCGCATTATTAAAAGGGTCATTTCAAGAACGACTATTTTTGATTATACGAATCAAGCTCATCTGTTTATTCAGCAAACACGAGAGCTGAATTATGTAGAATTCAAACACAAACTTAAGAATTATTTGTGTTTTTACGCGGATAAAAGCTTTTTAGAAGCCTTTCAGAATCGCCTCTCTGAAAAGCTCGATAATTTGTATAAAAATTATCATGAAGATAGCTTAAATGTTGACCTTTTGCTCAGGACGTGTAGACAAATTATCGGGTGGTTGACTATTGAAGAGGATGATGAACCTTCTTACTTATTTATTTTATTAACCACTCAAGGCAATACTCTCACCTTAGTAATTATTTTATTAAAAATTGTTTTAATTTGCCAGTATGTTCGTACCCATTTAGAAGTTTGTCTGGCAAAATTAATTCGATACTACGAAAACTACCCTGAAAAAGATTGTCAATGGGTCATTAATTTTCTGGAAATTTTTAACGTTGTTTTTGCCATTTATACCGAAAATGTTCAGTACAACTTAGTCAAGGTTAAAAACCATCAATCAGAGGGAGAGAATACGGGTGATTTAGATGCTTACCGTGTCTTTTCTCAACTCAAAGGTGCTGACTTACGCGGTAACAAGATTAATAGCACGGATTTACGGGGGAGTGACTTAAGCGCTGCTGATTTGCGGGAAGCAAATCTATGCAAAACAGATATGAGTCAGGCAGATTTAAGTCTGGCCAAACTCAGTAGAGCGAACCTGAACCATGCCATTCTTAATGAGGCGGAGTTAATTGCGGCTGACTTAAATGGTGCTGATTTAAGTAATGCCTGTTTAATTTTGGCTCAGTTACGCCATGCTGACTTGCGCCAAGCAAATCTACAGGGTGCTATTCTTAACCGTGCTACCCTCAATGCAGTGAATGCCAGTGGGGCAAACTTTCAGGACGCTGACCTTCAGTATGCTGATTTGAGCCAGGCCAATCTCACTCAGGTTAATTTGAGTGGAGCAAATCTTCAGTATGCTAACTTGAGTAATGCTAATTTGAAAGGTGCCAATTTGAGGGGAGCCAATCTCCAGTTTGCCAACCTTAATAGTGTCAATCTCCAAGATAGTCATCTCTCTCAAGCGTTGCTTAACCGCGCAGATTTGGAGAACGCTAACCTAGCTGGAGCTGATTTACAAAGTGCTTTAATGCGGCACGCTAAGCTCAATTATGCCAAATTGAGAAGTGCGAATCTCAGCCGTACCGACTTGAGTCATGCTGAGTTGAGTTATGGAGACCTCAGCTATGCTAATCTGCGTGAGGCACTCTTACGTCACGTTCATCTCAATCATACGGACTTGAACAAGGCTGATCTGAGGGAGGCAAACTTGTATAGTAGTAATCTAAGCTGTGCTCTTAATGTTGAGAAAGCTCAGTTTGGAGGAAATTCCGAATTATTTGAGATTACCCCGGATTAATTACTCAGATTGAACAGGAATTATCCCTATGCCAATGAACCCCGTGTGTTGGGTTCATAAACTTTGTTCAGAGCAATGGTATACCGTGAATTAGTGTAACCCTTTGCTTGACCTAATACTAATTGGGTATAAGAATGACATATTTCACGGGAGCATATCATCTTTGTTAGCCCTCACCCTAAATCCCTCTCCCTCAGGGAGAGGGACTTTGAACTCTTGCTCCCCTTCTCCCTTGGGGAGAAGGGGCTGGGGGATGTTAGCGTAGCGGCACGCAGTGCGGGGATGAGGGGCTGTCCGTGCAAACCTGACATGCTCCCCATTTCACCCCCCCAGCCCCCCTTATTAAGGGGGGAGCAAGAGAGAATATGCGCCAAACTCAAACTCAATTGGTATAAGAGGAGGGAAGAAGTACGGGAATTACGATATCATCTGATCACAGAGCCGAACTGCATTGAGTCAATAATTTCACTATTCTAATTATTAGAAATTGGTCAGAGAGAGATAACTTTTAAACCTACTCTCAACTAAAAGGTTAATTTTTTAGGAGGTAACAACTATGGCACTCATTCGTTGGGAACCTTTCCGGGAAATTGATACCTTACAACGGCAAATGAACCGCTTATTTGATAGCCTCACTCCGGCTACTCAGGATGGAGAAAACTTAGGCATTGCCTACATTCCACCCGCAGAATTGCACGAATCACTGGAAGCGATTTACCTCAAGCTGGAAATTCCAGGAATGAATCCATCTGATTTGGATATCCAAGTTACTGCAGAATCTGTAGCTATTAGTGGTGAACGCCAAGCAGAAACTAAGACGGAAGCACAAGGCGTTACACGCACTGAATTTCGGTATGGTCAATTTCGACGGGTGATTCCTTTAACCACTCGGATTCAGAACGATAAGGTTCATGCTGAATACAAAAATGGCATTCTGAACCTAACTCTACCCAAGGCTGAGGAAGAAAAAACTAAAGTTGTAAAAATTAATATCGCGTAATCCTCAGTATACACAAAGCAAGCACCTAGTTGTAGGCTCTCACATTTTCAATATTTTCCTTCTAAAGAAAAGGTAGAAGGATAAGCTGTGAATTACAGTTACTCCCCCTGACCCAGGTTTCTGGAGTTTAGTCTAGAAACTCTACTGGGAAGGGGGTTTTATTTTGTATTAAAAAATGATACAAAACAATTGCACCCGTCTGAAATTAATCCGAATGGCAAGTGTAATGATGAGCAATATTGGCCTACTTATTGCATACACAGCTTGATTTCATCCTAATGAGATTGCCATTCTACTGACTATGATTGACTCTTTATTCCATGCCTACACTCCCCTGCTCGTCTGGCCGGGGTTAGGGTTTTTGTTAGCTCGATTCTTTCCGGATAGAATTCCCAAACTACTAGGTCTTGCCCTGTATTGGGTTGGAGTTCCTCTACAGCTTCTGGTTCTAGGGCATCAAACTGAGTTATCGGGAGGGGGAGAGCTCATCCCCGTCGTTGCCGTGGCAGCTTTATTGTTGAGTATGAGCTTGTCACTAGCCATTTGGTGGGGGTTAAACAGATTCGCCAAGTCCAAAGCGGTAGAAACTGTTCCAGATAGCCAATTGAAAGTAGACAGGGGTCAGGAGTTAGAGGTCAGGGGAGGTTTATTCTCATTTCTTGATTGGACACGACAGCACCTAGAATCCATTCTGAAAGTTTTTTCAGTTTCCCGCTTATTTTCCCGGCTAAATGTCCTAGGGCAAGCGAGTCTGGGCAGTTTTCTCCTCGCTGCTATGTTAGGAAACACCGGCTTTATTGGGCTAGCTCTAGCAGCAGTTTTATTTGATACTCACATTATTAATTGGGCAGTATTATTCAGTGTTGCCAGTAATGTAGCGGGTAATTATGGAATAGCGGTCTTTATTGCGAGTTATTTCGGCAATAGCGAAACTAAAAATCATTGGTGGATTCAGTTACGAGATGTACTCACTGTTCCCAGTATCTGGGGATTTATTATTGGCTTTAATACTCGTTCAATTCATCTCCCTCCTGCCGTTGAATCAGGGTTACAGCAAGCGGTTTGGGTGGTGATTGTTTTTGCTCTATTGCTAGTGGGTTTACGGTTGGGGGATTTGAAAGGTTGGCGCAGCTTAGAACGAGCTGTGCTCCCCACCCTATTAAAGGTTTTAATTGTACCTATGTTAATCGGGCTAGGTGCCACATTCTTTGGGGTGATTGGGGATGCACGATTGATGCTGGTCTTGATGTCTGGAACCCCTACAGGTCTTTCCGTACTGATTTTGGCAGAAGTGTACGAACTCGACCGGGAATTATTGGCCAGCAGTATTGCTACAACGTTTGCAGGGATGTTGTTGGTGCTTCCTCTATGGTTTGTTTGGTTTGGTTGAGGAGTCAGGACTCAGGAGTCAGGAATATGTCTGTCTTTTTCTCCTCCGCACCCCCGCACCTCCGCACCCCCGCACCCATGCACCCCAGCTCCCCCGCTCCTCGAAACAAGAGAGATGGATTATTCGCAGTTGGAAGTTAAAAAAAGAAGTTCACCCGCGAAGGGTACTGCTAATTAGGGGAAAGGCTTGGCATCATATAAACATAACAAGCCAAGGATAAACAAGCTCAAAGCGACCAACTCCAAAGCTAATTTAATCCCAGCTTGTTAGAAATCCAACAAACAGAAAACTAACAGGATTATATCATGTTAAACGTTAAAGCTGCCGCTCTTTCTTCTAAGGTTCCTGCTCCTGCTGTTGAAGGTGCTCAAGGCCCTCAACATTCCAGCAATGAAACCTACTCCAAGAACATTCTTGGCCCTGTGATGTTCGAGCTGTCCAACCTGAATGTTGCAGGTAGCAGCACTGCCGCCGCCGACCCCAGCCAATCTCAGTATATCGTTGCTGCCGACGAAGAATTTACCGTTAGCGTCGATATCAAGTTCAACCAAAGCCCCTTATCCAAGCTTCTAATGTGCTTGGGTACGTCGATTAACGTTGACTTCGGCTTTGAAGGCTTCGGCACAGCTCCAGAAGTAGACATTAAAGCTAGCATCACCACTGAAAAGGATGACTTTGAGTACACCATCTCCTGGACTGGAACTCCTGAGCAAGCTGGACTCAAGCCTGGACTTTTTGAAATCGGTGCTGTGGTTTCCGTTGGTCCTGGTAGCCATCCTTGCGCTCAGTACGTGTACGGCTATGGCTACATTGAAGAAATTCTGCTTCAAGTGTACCAAGGTTAATCTGATTGAGGATATCGGAACCTCAGCGTGAGAAAACCGAGTGCTGTTGACTCCTAACTAAATTTCTCAGGAAAGCAACACTCATGACTGGCAGGTTGCTCATGCCTGCCAGTTTGTTCATCCACCCTTTTGGATGATGGAAAGTGTCTATTCATGGCTTGTGTCATCCTACTGGACACAAACCATGAATAGATTGGGCTTGCCTTAAGTAGCAGAGCGAGGTGTAAACATGACTACATTATTAGCGGATATGAACCGCACCAATGGCAACGGTAAAAAATGTGACGATTTGACTAAGATTAGAGGAATTGGACGAGCCAAGCAGCAATGGCTACAGGAGTCGCTCAAAATTTATACGTTCCAAGACTTAGCCAATCTTCCAGCCGATCATATCGAATCTGCGCTTAAGGCTGAATGGCATACTGTCTCTCGCCGTGAGATTCAAGGATGGATTACTCAAGCTCAAAAACTTGCCACTGTGGAGCTATTTTTGCAGCCATTTATGGAGGTTGCAGACGTAGAAATCCAGTCGAATGATGCTGAACTTACCCAAGAAAATCTATCGCCTGAATCTGTAGAAGAATTAGTGGATACAGAATCTGACTCTAGTGGTGCTGTCGCGATTCAAGACAATCCAGCCTCTCAATTTGTGGTGGAATCTTTATCAGCAGAACCTGAGTTTAATGAGACTATACCCATTCAAGAAAATCTATCCTCTGAATCTGTAGTCGAAACCGTTGATACAGGATTTGACTCGGGTGGTACTGTAACGGAGAATCCAGCGAATCAGCTTGTTGAAGAATCTGCCAGTGTAGAAAAACAAGAGAATTTTACTCCTGCTGGAAGTAATGACGAATGGCAATCTTTGACCTCATTTAGAGTAGAATTTCAGTCTCGTCAAATCGAAGGTCAGCTCGAAGAACAACGAATTACTGTACACTGTTTGGAGTCTGATGAAGTTCAAGATTGGTCTAATCTGGAAAGTGATTGCCTGCAACAGTGGATACTCGATCGCATTAGTGCCGGAATACCCTCATCGTCAGAAGCTGAAAATCCGGTATTAGCCCCTTTAGTTTCGGTGGAAATCGAGCAAATACGAGCCGTTCAACCGCCTCATTCTCAAAGTCTCATGGTTGCTCAAAAGGGTAATCGAGTTTTTCCTAATGCCATCAGTAGTTACCAACCATTGGCACTGGAGGTAGCGTTTAGTTTGTCGGGATTGAATGCAGCAAACCTGACTAAAAAGCAGGTGGACTACTGCGCTCAATTTTACATTCGCGATCGCATGACCGGAGAAACTACCCATCTCGGTGATGCAGAACTTGGTACTTTAATCGAAGGACAGCTATCTTACACAGCTAGGTTAGATGAAACAATCTTAAAGCCAGGGGTATACCGCTTGCAGGTAAGTGTAGAACTACAAGATGTACCTTCAATACCGGGCAATTTCAAAGTACCACTGCTACAAGTGATGTGACACTTCAAGGTACAGAAAGTGAGCTTGAGGTTGTATGTTGTTGAGAGATATCCTCACAATTGGGGGCAGGAACCCAAGAATTAGGAGAGCTAGCTGTATTCGATTGTGCGGTTAAAATTACAGTTCCTTGTTCATCTATTCTCCATCCTTGGGCTTCAATTAACGGTGATTTTTTCGAGCTAGAAGAGTCAGTGTTTGAGGGTGTGGAGCGATTTCCTCCAGATAAATCGCGGTTATCTTGCCAGACTGGACGTTCTCGCAAATATTGAGTGGGATTATCCGGAATTCCCCCTCGTCCCGTTACTACGAAATTGTTGCCTTTATCCGCCGGACAACCAGCTACAATGCGGTTAGATGGGTCAGAAAAATTAGAGGGTAATTCAATTAATCCTCTAGATAAATCCACATCAGGCGTATTGAGTGTAATAGTCCCATCAATACCTAATTGAGAACTGGCACTAATTTCACTGTCGGGGATGCGTTGTTTAGTGTTATTCACCTGCAATCCCAAAATACCTTGAGTGGTAATGTCAATATTGCCGCCATTGCCTGCAAAAGCATCGGCAATAATATCGCTGTTTTCCACAGGGACAGCCACCACAAATCCAGCATTAATGTTCATGTTACCGCCGTTGCCGCGATCGCTCGGTTGAGTACCAGCGCGAGTAGAAATTTCGCTACCGTTGCGTAGGAGAATCACATCAGCAACTTGAAGATTAATATCGCCCCCTTCACCCGAAGTACTCGTAGCAGAGATGGAGCTTTCATCGAGGAAGATGGAACGAGCATCAATGTTGATATTGCCTGCATTCCCCTCACCGGCTGCACTCACAGAAACCGTTGCGCCGTTGCGAATATTTAACTCACCATTAGGGATATTAATATTGATGTCTCCGCCATTGCCGGAGGCAGTTTGAGCAGAGGTGGCGAATAAGCCAGTGGTTAGCACTGCACCCGTATTAATGGGGTCAACTAATTCTATTGAGTCAGAAACATTAACGGTTAAATCTCCAGCGTCTCCAGAGCCAAAGGTGGTAGTGAGGACTTGTGCGCCACCTCGGGCGGTAAGTTGACGCGCATTTAGGG
This sequence comes from uncultured Microcoleus sp., assembly GCA_964588805.1. Taxonomy (GTDB): domain Bacteria; phylum Cyanobacteriota; class Cyanobacteriia; order Cyanobacteriales; family Coleofasciculaceae; genus CAZPRJ01. Next base: position 89,843 of record CAZPRJ010000010.1, read on the forward strand.
TGACGTTGCCAGAGTTCGCTTCGGTGAAGGTGCCGGTGCTTAACAGGGAGTCATCTAGCTCAAGGGTATTACTGGTATTGATGGCAATATTACCTCCAATTCCACCCCCTAGAGTAGTGGTGGCAATTAGCCCACCGTTGCGGGCAATAAAGTTAGGTGTATCAATCGACACATTCCCGGCAGATCCACTGCCTGAAGTAATGGTGACAATGCCTTGGTTAAAGCTATCAGGTCTGAGGCTGCCTTCTAAAGCTGGAGTAATAATTTGTTGTTGCAGGGCATTAAATCCTGTGCCTGTAATATCCACTGATTCTGAGGCGCGAACAGAGATATTGCCCCCGTTGCCAGTACCGAGGGTAGATGCATTAATTCGACCATTATCAAGTCGCAGCGTACCGATTTGAATTTGGATATCACCCCCTTCTCCTTGACCCAAAGTGCGAGTTGATATCTCCCCACCTTGGCTGATATTCAACTGATTAGTAGTAATATCTAATGTTCCAGCGTCTCCAGTCCCGACAGTTTCAGCGTATAGTCCACTGCCAAAGCTGCCATCGGGTGCAGTGCCAATCAGTTCAACTAACTCGGAGTTCTCGATCGTTAAAGTTCCGCTAGCTCCCTGCCCTCCGGTTGTTGTAGCAATTCCAGAACCATTGAGGACACTAAGCTGGCGCACGGATAGAGTCAAGTCTCCTGCTTGTCCACCTCCCAGCGTGATTGTACTAACAAAGGCACCATCGGTGACGGTCATTCTGTCGGCGGTAATGGTCAAATCCCCTGCCCTCTGGGGACTCAGCGTTGTGGTTGCCATACCGCCCTCACCCTGCAAAAATACTTCATTGGCGTTAATGGTTAAATCTCCCCCTACACCTACTGTGGGAAATGTCGTGATTCCAGCGCGATCGCGAATTACCAAACGCCCAGTATTAATTGTTAATTTTCCCGAGTTGCCACTTCCTAAAGCGGAAGTAGAGAGTCCGGTATTCGTTTGCAGCAGCGTATTTGTTAGTATGGTGAGGTTAGTTGAAACAGCTCCTGGTTGGTCGCCAATAATCTCTACTGACTCTAAAGCATTGATGGTTAAATCGCCAGCATTACCACTGCTCAGGGGACTAGTGGTTGTAGCAATGCCAGTAGCACCGATGAGTGGGCTAATCGTTGTGTCAAATCCAGGGATAAATGTTGAGATTGGACTTAACCCCAATTCTCTCACAACGGTCAATCGACGGGTATTCAACGTGAAGTTGCCAGCATTGCCACTACCAGAATAAGCGAAAGTGCCAATCCCACTGTTACGCAGCACGACTTCATCTGCCACATTGATTTCCATATTTCCGCTCTCACCAGCCCCGGCTGTAATTGCAGACACAGAAGACGTTTCTAGAATCATGGATTGGGCCGTGAGGGTGATATTGTTGGCTGTGCCAGAACCCAGGATGGCGTTGCCGATGCCTGAGTTTGTCGCAGATAGAACCCCTCCACTGGTAAGCTCGATTTTGCCTGGTGCTGCTCCAATCGATGCAATATTCCCATTGATGTTGAGATTGCCTGCGGCCTGTAGGGAGATGTCTCCAGCTTGAAACAGGGAATCGGCTAATATCGTGTTGGTTGTGGCGATCGCTCCTGCTGCACTAGTAACAGAAACATTACCCCCATTCCCCGTTGCACTTCTGGTATCTAAAACTCCAGTCGTCACATCACCGAGGGCAAATAAGGTAATATTGCCGCTATTGCCTGCTTGATTTGAGCTGATAATCCCCGCATTAGCCGTATTTATTTGACTAATTTGCCCGAAGGTTCCCGATGCAATGGTGACATTCCCCCCATTGGTTAAAATTCGGGAGGCTGGACTCATGATAAATTGAGCGATTCCAGGGTCGCGGTCGGTGGGAATTAAAGCATTTTCATCATTAAACTTCGCGGTAAAACTGCCACCATTGAGTAAGATGTTGCGATTAGGGGCAATGATGAGCGATCGCCCTGCCAGCAACGTTAGATTATTGGCATTAATCCCGAAAATATCATCATCAATCGTAATATCATTATCCGCCTGCAAAATTACATCATTGAGGAACAAAGCCTGACTAATTGCTAATCCACTAATTGGTGTTCCTGCTTGAATCAAAATATCTTTAGGGTCAATTAATAAAGTCCCCACTTCACCCCGAGGAGCGCTAGTATCTACGATTCCCAAAAATTGCAGATTTCCCCCTGATACTTCAACAAATCCCCCATTGCCTGAATTCTCTCCCCCACGAGCGCTGATTTGTCCTTCAAAACGAGTTAAACCTGTTGATTTAACGATGACTTGTCCCCCATTGCCATTGCTGGTAGGGGAAGATACATTGATGTTGCTATTATTCAATAAGCTGACAGTTTTTCCTAACAGTTCAATTGTCCCTGCTGGGGCAGTGAGTGAACCATTATTGGTGACGCTATCCGCTTGTAACGTTAGTCTTTGTCCGGTTCCAACTGTAAGACTACCTTGATTTTGAATGGCTGCTTGATGAGTGCGTTGAGCATCAGCAAATAATACTCCCGGTTGAATCGCCAGTAGAGTACTGGTTTGGGGTTGAGTTGCACTAAATATTCCTTCTTGTCCTAAGCGAATTCCGGCTGAGGTACTGGCGACAAATGAACCGGCAATATCTAATCGAGAATTCTCACCAAAGAAAATACCATTAGGGTTAATTAAAAATAGGTTGGCACTGCCTTCTACTCCTAATGTTCCTAATATATTCGATGCATTATTCCCCGTTACACGAGTTAGAATGTCAGTAATTCCTGAAGGATTAGCAAAGTAGATTTGCTGGTTATTGCCAATATTAAATTCGCTAAAACTATGGAAGAGATTACTGCCTCTTCTGGCTCCTCCTTCGATGAAGTCTCGTACTCCTTGAGGGGTGACTGTTGAGGATTCATTGCCGAGGGTATTATCAGGTATGATTTGGGCTTGAACCCGAGGTGTTAAACCTAGTTGAACTGACGTGATTGCTAGACCACCCAGAATGCCTAACCAGTTTTTCCTAGACCAAATTTTTACTCTATGAAGCATACTCTAAAATTAACTTCCATTGAGTTTTTCCAGGGGAGGTGTTTTTCAATACTGATGCACCCCAAAGGTTTTCTCTCCCTGTTTAGGCATGGTTTTAAAATGCCCAGAACCATCAAGAATTAATAGATTGTGCAATCACAGGAAGTTGTAATCCTGGAGGATAGCTATTTTCTGCTTTTATTCGCTTAATATCCGCTTCTGATATGGGTAAATTTAGCTTTTTGGCAAGGGCGCGAACAATGTCCCCTCGATCAATCACACCTGCAACGGCTCCGGCTGGTGAAAGCACGGTAAGATAATTCAGTCTTTCGGCTTCTAGAGCATTAATCACCTGAACCAACGAGGTTTTCTCCTCCACTGTGCTAATTTCAGTGAGAGGATGCACAAGATTCTCCAGAGTGCGACTGTCCCAAAGACTTCGCTCTATCATCTGTAAGTCATCAATCTCGACTAAACCCCGATAACGCCCATTGGCGGCGGCATAGTAGGGCATGGGTGTACGAAAATCGGTCACGATATACTCTTGGGCAAAAGAGCGCAGAGTTTGATTGGCATCCACTACCCGAAACTCATGAGTCATTGTTTCTGCGGCTGTAAGCTGAAGTAAGGCTTCTTGCAACGTAGTCAAACGGTCATAAGCTGAGGCATTGCGGAATATAAACCCGCCAATCAAAGCCAGCCAAATTGCTCCGAATTGACCGGTGAGGAGTAGAAGCACTAAGCCTAATGCGATCGCACTTCCGCCTAAAAGTGTACCCGTTCTCGCTGCCCAACGCACTCCCTTAATACGGTTGCCGGTCAGCTTCCAAACTGCCGCTTTCAACACTTGCCCCCCATCGAGGGGTAAACCGGGAATTAAGTTAAACAGTGCCAAGATTAGATTGATACCAGCAACATAAGAAACGATTTCTCTGGCTAAATCGGAGGCAGATACGGCCTGAGAGAGTAGATAAAACAGCACAGACAGGGACAAACTGACCGCAGGGCCAGCAATTGCCACTTGAAACGCTTGCCCAGGGGTTTTAGATTCTTGGTCAATCGAGGCTACACCCCCGAAAATAAATAGGGTAATGGAATTAACGTTAATCCCTTGCGATCGCGCTACTAAACTATGACCTAGTTCGTGTAACAGCACCGAACCAAATAACAATAGCGCCATCAACAAGCCTGCACTCCCGGATAAAACCAACCCAAACGTTGAGTAGAAACCCTGTGCGTTGATATAAGTCACCAACGCTAAGATAAAAAACCACGATGGGTCTAAAAAGAGTGGGATTCCAAATAGAGAGCCGATTCGCCAATTTGCCTGCATCAGATTTTGTCCCCATCCAACTCGCGTGCTGCCTAATTACTAGGATAGAGGATGCTTTCCTCCAAAAGGAAAACGCCCAGTCTAAACCGTTTGTGGAACGTACTGGGCGCTTGTCAACCACTATTTTTCTAAGGCAGAAATGCTGTTTAAATTAAAACAGTCCGGTGTTCGTCAGCCCTAAAATGGAACCGACTCCCAATAAATGACCGATACTAATCCCTGCAATTAATTCCGGCCAACCTGCACCTGCTCCCAATACGGGTTCTAATAAAGGCAACTTTGGCCCTTTGCCTTTGTTCTGAATGCCTATACGCGCAATGATTAGCCCGAGGACAATGCAAATCAGCATGACTACGGTCACACCGGGAGTCCAAGCGGGTGTATCGGGGACAGTGGACTGTACGGCCAATAAAATTGAATTAATCAAGTTTTTTCTCCTAATAGTGACGCACTTCAAAACCAGATAGATATCTGAAGGCTACCGATAAACAGTAGTTCTCCCTTCTTCCTTGCGAGTGATTGCGCTTATCGCTCCTCTGACAATCCTGATCGAGGCGGCTAAGCCGTTATAGAGCACCGGCATTCGCCAATCCTAAGATTACACCCGCACCCAAGACATGGCCAAAGCTGGCTGTTGCTAAGAGTTCGGGAATGCCAAAATTGGACAAAATGGCAGGCTTGGAAACGGGTAAATCTGGCCCAACTCCTTTGTTTTGAATGGCAAAGCGACCAATGGCAAAAGCAAATAAGTTACACAAAATCATCACCAACCCTACCGCCGGTGTCCATGAGGGGGTTGAGGGAACTGTGGATTGGACAGCCGCCAATAAAAGTGAGTTAATAAACATGTTTCTGGGATTGATAACGAAATTAAGAACAAGAAAATGATAAAAAGCTTTGGTAAAACATTCACAAATTGTTTGAAGAATTAACAGTTCAAGCCCTGTTTTGATATAAAACTAAACAAAATCTCAACTTAGCAAAGATTAATGAAGTATGGCCATACAGGTCAAAATCTGTGGTATTACTAAGCCAGAACAAGGTCGAGCGATCGCGCAACTGGGAGCAACAGCATTAGGCTTTATCTGCGTTCCCGCCTCTTCTCGTTACGTGACACCCATTCAAATTCGGACAGTTATTCAGTCGTTGTCCGTACCCATCGATTGTATTGGTGTATTTGCTGATGCGCCTGCCGAGGAAATCGTTCGCATTGTTACCGAGGCCCGATTGAATGCCGTTCAACTGCATGGCCAGGAATCACCCGAATTTTGCCAAAGATTACGGCAATCTCTGCCTGGAATTAAAGTCCTCAAGGCAGTAAGAGTGAAGACGCCAGAGTGTTTAGAGCGAGCAGCGACTTATACCTGTTGCGTTGATACTCTGTTGTTGGATGCTTACCATCCTCAATTATTAGGTGGCACCGGGAAAACGATAGATTGGGAGATGCTGCGAGAATTTCGTTCTAGCATTCCTTGGTTTCTGGCCGGTGGATTGACTCCGGAGAATGTTTTAGAGGCTTTGAGCATGGTGCAACCGGGTGGAATTGATTTATCCAGTGGTGTGGAACGAGTACCGGGAGATAAAGATTTAGAAAAAGTGGCTCGGTTGTTTGCACAATTGCGAAGCTTGAGATGAGTGATTATTGATTAAACGAACAAACTTGGGATGGACAGAGTTAATATACAAAATTGGGACAGACAAGATGTCCATCCCACAAAAACTATAAGACTTATGTTAACTTACAAAACCTCGGATTTCCTGTTTGTAGTAAGGACTTTATCCCACTATGATGGAGAACTAAAGTTCTCACTACGAACATCAATCAAACTGAAGATTGATTAACGACGATAGTCAGTTCCGGGACGAACACCAACATCAGGGTCAGTTGTAGAATAAGTCGTGGTATGTTCGTGACGCTTTTTGCCTGCTAAACCCGCTAATCCTAGCAGACCCAACAAACCTAGCCATCCCCAATCAAAATCATTTTCTCTTTCTACTTCGATTTCTCCAACGGGTTCGCGTTCAATCTCAGTTCCAGGAGCAACCTGTGCTCCTGCCGGCAGCGTGAATGGCACCATGGATAAGCTAGCAGCAATTACACCCGCGCTAACAACTTTAGAGACATTAGAAAGCTTCATGATTTAAACTCCTTTTGTTTTAGCCGTTTCTAATCTCCCTCAGCATAAGCTGCAATCAAAGGAGTTTAATCAATCTTTAGCGGTAAACTTTGAACACCCATTGATTCAACTGAGGAAGTAGATACATTGAGGGTGTAGTCTCTCTAAAAGAAGAGAGTAAAAAAACCTAATTTTTTTGAAAAGACCAGCCATCAAGCGTTTTCCTACTGTGATGAAATTTTCGGTCTAGCAAGCACATCAATTGCTAAAAAATTGGTAGGATTGCTAAAAATATGGAAGTGATGTAAATGGCTGTATTAGAAGGAACTTGGCAACACGATTATATAGTCAGCAATGGCATTCGATTGCACTATGTTACTCAAGGAGAAGGCCCATTGATGCTGATGCTGCATGGTTTTCCAGAATTTTGGTATTCATGGCGACATCAAATCCCAGAATTTGCCCAAGATTATAAAGTTGTTGCCCTGGATTTGCGAGGCTATAACGATAGCGATAAACCCCAAGAGCAATCTGCTTATGTGATGAGTGAGTTTATTAAGGATATAGAGGGAGTAATTACAGGGCTGGGATATGAGCGCTGTATTCTTGTTGCTCATGATTGGGGTGGTGCGATCGCTTGGAGCTTTGCTGATGCTCACCCAGAAATGGTAGAGCGACTAATTGTAATGAATATACCCCATCCTGCTAAATTTATAGAAGGGCTACGGACTCCTCAACAATTACTGCGTAGCTGGTATGTCTTTTTCTTCCAAATTCCCCTGCTTCCAGAAGTCTGGTTGCAGGCTATGGACTATGAGGCAATTGGCAATGCTTTTATAGATATGGCGGTGGACAAAAGTTCCTTTACTGCGGCTGATATAGCGGCTTACAAAGATGCCGCAGCCAAGCGTGGTGCCCTAACAGCAATGGTGAATTATTACCGCAATGCATTCTCCAGTCTTCAACAACAAGATTGGAGACTTCTGGAGGTGCCAACGTTAATGATTTGGGGTGAGGAAGATACCGCTTTGGGTAAGGAGTTGACTTACGGAACTGAAGAATATGTCCGAGATTTCCAAATCCGTTACATTCCTAACTGTAGCCATTGGGTGCAGCAGGAAAAGCCTGAACTCGTAAATCAGTATATGCGTGAGTTTCTGGGGGGTTCAGTGTAAAGAGGTAAAGAGGGCGAGGGAGGCCGATGTGTAACACCTTTAACGTGAAATGGAATTACAAAAGTGGAATACACTTCACAATTCCCTGCGCCTCCAACACCGCCGCAACCCTTAAAATCAGGGCTTCATGATAAGGTGATGCAATAATTTGTACTCCCAAAGGTAAACCATCCGAACGTTGAATGGGAACGGATAAAACCGGTAAACCAATAAATGATAATGGTTGTGTAAATAAACCCAAATTCGGACGAACGAGGACTTCTTTCCCGTCAATCACCATTGTTTTTTGCCCAATTAAAGGTGCAACGCAAGGCGTTGTGGGAGCGAGAATAATATCCACCGTTTGAAAAATTTCCCGCACCCGATCGCGATACCATTGCCGAAACCGTTGTGCTTGAATGTACCAATGAGCAGGAAGCAATGCACCGGCTAAAAAGCGATCGCGCGTTGCGGGGTCAAAATCATCAGGACGCGATCGCAAATTAGGCAAATGCAAATTCGCCCCCTCAGAGGCCGTAATCATATAGGCTGCCGCCCTAGCGCGATGGGCTTCTGGTATTGTGATAGTTGCATTAACCTCTAACGCCTCTGCCACTTTGGCCACGGCTTCAAAAACCGCTGGTTCTGCACCTGTCGCAAAATACCCATCCGCAACCGCAATTCTTAACCCCTCAATCCCTTGACTCAGTTGAGGTAAACAGGGTTCTGGGGGACGTTGAGTGCATACAGGGTCTGTAGTATCTGCACCTTGTAGGACATCAAACACTGTCGCCATATCCCGAACCGATCGCGCAAAGAGTCCCACATGGTCAAAACTACTGGAAAATAATACTACACCCGATCGCGATAATCGCCCATACGTTGGTTTTAATCCCAACACTCCGCATAGTGATGCAGGCACACGAATCGAACCATTAGTATCCGTCCCCAACGTCAGGGGAACTAATCCGGCCGCCACGGCCGCCGCCGAACCTCCAGAAGAACCGCCTGCAATCCGGGTGAGGTCATGGGGGTTATGAGTCGCGCCATAATGGTAATTTTCAGTCACAAAACCATAAGCGTACTCATCCATATTTAAGGCACCGACTAACACCGCACCCGCTTGTTTGAGTCGAGTAATCACCGTTGCATCTTGCGTTGCTGGGGGATTTTCTACGTTAATTTTTGACCCCGCTAATGTTGTTAAACCCGCAATATCAAATAAGTTTTTAACCGCAAACGGCACCCCTGCCAAACTCCCTGAACGTTCACCGCGATCGATTTTCTCAGCATCAGCCAGAGCGGTATCATGGATTACAGACGTAAAACAATTTAATGATTCATTTTTGGCATTGATTCGCTCTAACGCTGCACCGACAATGGTTTGAGCGCTAATTTTGCCTGATTGAACCGCCTGAGCGATCGCCACAGCATCGGCTTTTTGTAAATCTAAAGTCATGCAAGATTCAACACCCTAAGGTTCAAATGTAGGAGCCGGTTCGATATTGTCAGGGATAGGAAAATCGGTGACTAGTTTGGAAATTTCAGCAATTTTAGCAAAGTTTTCTACAACACCGGGATGATGTTCTGGGGCTAAGGGCAAATCAATCCATCGGGCGGCTTGTTCGACATAATTTGCAATATCGTTCTCAGTATTATTCAAGTCGCTTCGCTCCTATTTACAATTAACAATTCAAAAATGGTCATAAGCTAAAGCGCATTTAACTTGCACATTCTAAATACAGGATAAAAGCAAAGCGCTCAAATACTCTCCCCCGCTCACCTGAAAAGGCACGATGGAGGTAAGTACGGAAGTTGACACAGCGATGTCACGCTATCGACACATCTTCTTTTCTCTGAAAAAGTAATATTTTGTAAGAATATCCAATTAAAAAAAGTAAAATATCTTTAAGATTAACAGAGGCTACTGAATGATAAGGCGTGTGTTGGGGTCTAAACAACTTGATCAACTCATGCAACCCAAGCGCCTTGCGATTATTGAAGCTTGTTTGATTGGTCTAGTGGCGGGTTTATCTGCCGTCTTGCTCAAGCAAGGTGTCGCTTGGTTAGGAACATGGAGAATTGCACTTTCCCATCGGTTACTGCCTTGGTTTGCAATTCCAGCCGTTGGTTTGGTGGGGGGGGTGTTGGCAGGTATTCTGGTTGAGCGTTTCGGACCGGAAACGGCGGGGAGTGGTATTCCCCAAGTGAAAGCAGTCCTCAATCGCGTCCCCATACCCTTGAATTTACGGGTAGCACTGATCAAGCTCACTGGCGGTATTCTGGCTTTAGGTTCAGGACTGCCTCTCGGACGAGAAGGGCCAACCGTACAGGTGGGAGCAGCCCTAGCATCCGTCCTCAGTCGCTGGGTGCCGACCTCTTCTGAATACCGACGCCAGTTACTGGCCGCTGGTGCAGGGGCAGGTTTAGCGGCGGCATTTAATGCACCGATTGCGGGTGTCTTGTTTGTTGTAGAAGAGCTGTTGCAGGATGTGTCAGATCTGACCTTGGGGACGGCTATTTTGGCCTCCTTCATTGGTTCAGTCGTCTCGCGGCAATTAGGTGGACATAGTTTAGATGTCAACTTGCAGATTACTACGCCTCCAACCAATTTTTCAATAGAGGAAATTCCGTTTTACCTGATTTTGGGAGGACTTGCAGGGGTATTAGGGGCATTGTTTAATCGAGGCATCATAGCCAGTATGACCTTTAACCGGGATGTACTCGGGCGAAGTTTACCCCTACGTATTGGGTTAGCTGGGTTGGTGGCGGGATTGGCGATCGCTCTTTTGCCTGCAACATTTCATGATAATGCCGGATTGCGAGAAATGCTGGTTACGGGGGGCATTTCTTGGCAAATGGCAGGGGTGGTGTTTGTTGTCTATTTCTTCTTAATTCTTGTGGCCTATGGTTCGGGCGCACCGGGGGGGTTATTTGCACCCACTCTGATTCTCGGTTCTGCCCTTGGTTATATGGTTGGGGTCGGCGAGTATAGTTTGCTACAAGCCTCTTTACCGACAACGTATGCTCTCGTGGGTATGGGAGCATTTTTTAGTGCTGTAGCCCGAGTCCCCATCACTGGCATTGTCATCGTCTTTGAGATGACTACCGACTTCAATCTCGTGCTACCGTTGATGATTGGCTGTGCCATTGCCTATCTGGTGGGAGAAAAGATCGCTAAAGGGTCAATTTATGACCGCCTCCTGGCCTGGAGTGGCATTCACCTGGAAGCGGAATCTGTATCGGCCAATAAACCTTTATCCCTGCTGCAAGCGGCAGATGTCATGCAGCGACGGGTAGAAACCTTGGCCAGTCGCATGAGTTTAGATGAAGCCGTTGAGGCGTTTTCTCGTTCTTCTCATCGGGGGTTCCCGATTGTTGATGGGGGGAAGTTACTGGGTATTCTAAGTCAAAGTGATTTAGTTGCAATTACGCAGCGCCAATTGCCTGGAGATACTCCTATTCGGGAGATAATGACGTTGCATCCGGTAACGGTGAGTCCTGAGGATACACTCCAGCGAGTGCTGTATCTGCTCAATCGTCATAATATTAGCCGCTTGCCGGTGACTGAGGCGCGGAAATTGGTGGGAATTATCACTCGTAGTGATATTATTCGGGCAGAATCTGATTTGCTCAAGGGGGATGCAGCCCTTGGAGGCCCTCGTCCCGAGCCGTCTTATCAGGTCTATCAAACTCGTTCACCGGCGGTGGGGAGGGGGCGACTGTTGGTGCCTCTTGCTAATCCCCAGACTTCGGCTTTTTTACTGAAAATAGCAGGTGCTATTGCTCGCGATCGCTGTTTAGAATTGGAATGCCTGAATGTTGTAGTTGTCCCCCGTCATCAATCTCCATCTGAAACCCAGGTGGATATCACTGCCAGTCAGCAACTATTACAGGAAGCGATTCGTTTTGGAGAACAAGCGGAGATTCCCGTTCATACTCAAGTGCAAGTGGCTCATGATGTGGCGCAAGTGATTTTGGAAACCATCAAAAAACGTCATATCGATCTGGTTTTGATGGGTTGGAAAGGAAGTACAACGACTCCTGGCCGAGTCTTTGGCAGTGTCTATGATACGGTGATTCGGCAAGCACCTTGTACAGTGGTGCTAGTAAAATTGGGTGACAATGGGAAAAGTTGGCGTGGTCAACAGGCTGATTTTGATGGTTCAAATCCCCTCAGCTTGAAGCGTTGGTTATTGCCAATGGCTGGAGGCCCTAATGCTCAGGAAGCTGTTGAGCTCTTACCTGCTTTAACGGCTTTGAGTGACAAACCGCAAGTGTGCCTATGTCAAGTCTTTACGCCTTCGGAACACGATTTAGATACCACTGTATTAGATCAAACTGCTCAGTCGTTGCGAAGTCAGTTGAAGGCCAACGTGATTGCTACACCGATCTGTTCTCGTTCTGTAACAGAGGCGGTGATGGATTTAGCCCAGAACTACGCCTGCGATGTGATTATTTTGGGAGCCAGTCGCGAACGACTCCTCCAGCAAGTGATTAAAGGGAATATTCCGGAAGAAATTTTGCGTCAAAGCGATCGCTTGGTGATGGTAGTGCGGGGTGGCAGTGTGTAGGGAGTTATTTGAAATACACGACAGTTTGTTGATGCTGCCTTCTCTCAAAATCATCCAATTGGGTGAAGCGTATTTGAATATTATGATAAGCCACTAACCAAGTTTAAAACTGATTAGAAATTCCGGAAAAATAATACTGGGAAATGTAGATAGAGGGGTCACACCTATAGGTTAAAACCATCTCCTATTATGCAAAATCCGGTTTATTTTGTGAGTGGCATACTGATACTCAGCGCATTGACAGCTTGTTCCACACCCACTGAAAAATCTTCTAAGCCTTCTAATTCTACTCCTGCATCTGTCGAACCCACACCGAGTTCAAGCACGACATCAAAATCTAGACTGATTACAAAAAACGTCACCGATGAATGGACGCAAAAGCCTATTCCTGTCAAACTATTTGCTCAGGAAGGAATTCCCTTGACTACCTACTATCCAGAAAATGATTTTATTGTAGAATCAGGAAGTTCTGATGAAGGAACCGGTATTTGGTTTTTTTCTAAGCTAGAAGGTAAGAAATATGAGGACGCTTACGTTCATATTTTTTTACCCAATAATCCATCAACTGTAGAAGCGATGAAAAAATCGGTAACTGGAGAGCGGGGATTGATGGAAACCAACCAGTGGCAAGTGAAGCATCAAACTCAAGCTGTTTCCTTAAATTGGGCAAAAGAGAGAATTGATTTCGAGCAAATCAAAGGCAATCAAGCAATGATGGGAACCGTATATATTGGGGAATCCCAAGGTAAGGCGTTTCGAGTCACTGAATATTTTCCAGCCGATTACGGAGATGGATTTGCCCCTAGAGCGAGTATTCTTTTAAAAGAGTTGCAATTGCAATAATTACCCATTAATGAGCTAGCTTACGTTTGAGGAAAGTACTGAATAGCTGTATTCTCACATAGGCTAGCGTTAAAATTATGCCCTTAAACTCATCTTTTTCTGTATTTGTTGGTTTAATTTAGTTATCCCTGTTTTGAGTTTAACTCTTGGTCTCCAGCCATACATATCATAAGCCCGTTGGTTAGACAAAATATTAACATTCACATCACTGGAGCGAGTCGGAATAAATTTTTTCCTAATCGTTCGTCCAGAAACCTTTTCAACCGTCTGGACAATATCCATAATACTATAGCCTCTGCCTGAGGAAATATTAATCGTAGAAGACCCAGGCTTCTCTGCAACAAGCATCATGGCTTCAACTACGTCATCTATATATATATAGTCTCGAACGGCCTCACCTTTTCCATAAATAGGGAGTACCTGATTGGAGTAAGCACAATCCATGGCAACAGTAACCAACCCTTGAGCTTTCCAGACGTTTTGTCCCAAGCCGTAAGGATTTGAGATTCGCACAATATTAATATCCAGTGACGTTGAGCGAACATAAAAATTCAATAAATTTTCAATGCTCAGTTTACTCTGTCCGTACACTGATTTGGGTAAAAGTGGATGTTCTTCAGAAACAGGAATGTCTTGAGGTTCTCCATAAATGGTTCCTCCTGAAGAAGTATAAATAATTTTTTTAATGCCCTTAATTCTACAGTTATCTAAAAGATGAACAGTAGGCAAAAAATTGGAGTTCGCGTCATAAAAAACATGGTCAATACTCGTTTTTGGGTTACTTGAGGAAATCAAATGGAAGACAGTATCAATGTCATCGGTAGCTCGGCTCAACGCTTCGTAATCTTGAAAATCCCCATAAAAGATTTCGACTTGATCTAAAATATCTTCTAAAAAACCAAGAGAAGAACTAGAACGAGTGAAAATTCTGGGATGTTTCCCTTGAGCTACCAATCTTCGTACCAGATTGCCACCAATAAAGCCAGCTCCGCCTAGAACTAGAATGTTTTGCATATTACCCACCCTATAGATAGTTAGATTCTGCCTTGAAAGTCGAGAATGTAATGCTAAACTATGCCGATGGTAATAACTTCAATTTTAAAATTATGAACCCTGAAAGTATCAGTGATGGATTGTATTCACTCTATGAAGTTACTGTTATTGCCCTGTATTGTTTGGGCTGTTAATATTATTATCTACAACTAAATGATATTTGTATGTCTTTGGTATGAATTTTGTGTAGCTTTATTATGTCATGCCTAAATTATCTCAAAAACCTTCTCAAAGATTAACAACTTTATTGCTAACTTAAGGTATAAAATTTTACAATTTTCATTTCCTTCACTCTGAGACTTCAATTTCAAACTCGAGTTGATTACTTTTAAGAAAATCGTGTGTAAAATGGTCAACAATATTCGTATCATTCAATTCCAAATTATAAAAATCAACTACATCATGCTCAAAGTAGGGGCCAGCGTGCCACGTTCCCATGTCTAATTTGATAAAACAATTTCCTGGAATACGAAAAGCTTGAATTTCTTCTCGTCGGGGCTGCTCCATCTCCATATTGGGAGGAGCTACTGCAATCAGCCAATCTTTCCCTTGGAGAGAACCTAGACATTGAGTGCATTGAAGATGGCGAGTAATTTTGTGAAATCTACGCCCTCGTTTAGTCAATCGCATGATATAAAATCGAGGAATCCCATGCTGAAGATTTAACTGAGCATCTTCAGAATCATAGGCTTTACCATCCTCAGAGGGAAAAATAACTTGTCCGTAATGTTGAAAGCTTTCAGATGTTATCCATTCAGCTTTTAAGCGCTGAACAGTCTTACCGCGACTCATGGATTGCTCCTGGAGTTACTTAGTTTTCAAGTATATTGTAGCTATTTGTTGTAAACTGTATAAAAAGTTATAAAATTGAGCGGCTTTTAATTGTAATGTTGAATGAATTCTAATATTAGTATCTTTTCTTTTTTTGCGGGTGCAGGTTTTCTGGACTTAGGATTTGAACTGAGTAATTTTAATATTAGTTATGTGAGCGAAATTCATAGTCCGTTTATGGATGCCTATCGTTATTCTAGGCAATGTCTCAACCTGCCTGCTCCGAAATATGGCTACTTTCATGGAGAAGATGCAGATATCAAGGGACTAACGGTAGGCAAGAATGCACAACGTCTGAGTGAGTTTATTCAAGATTGTCGTCAGACGAGTGATTTCATTGGATTCATTGGTGGCCCTCCTTGCCCTGACTTCTCGATTGGTGGCAAAAATAGAGGAGTAGAAGGAGAAAATGGTAAGCTTTCAGCCTGTTATGTGGAATTAATTTCTCAGCAACAACCGGATTTCTTTTTGTTTGAAAATGTTAAAGGCTTAAGTCGAACCCAAAAGCATCGAATTTTTTATGAGCAATTAAAACTTAGACTCATTGAGTCAGGGTATATATTGACAGAGCGCTTGATTAATGCATTGGAATATGGTGTTCCTCAAGATAGAGATAGAATTATCTTAATGGGTTTTAAAAAGAGCTTAATGCATGATTTAAGAATAGAAACTATTGATAAAACTAAGTTAGATTCAGGTATTTTTCAGTGGGATAAACATATTATTTATACTAAAAAGCAAGTTTCTGCTTATGGGTGGCCTGTAACTAACCCCTTCCAAGAAGATTCGGCAATGCCTTGTCCGGACGGTATTCTTCCGGAATTAACCGTTGAATACTGGTTTCAAAAAAATGATGTTATACATCATCCTAATGCTGAACATTTTTTTAAACCGCGAGCGGGGATTAAGCGGTTTGCGACTGTGGATGAGGGGGATGATTCTAAAAAGTCATACAAACGCCTTCACCGATGGCGGTATTCTCCTACCGCTTGCTATGGCAATAATGAGGTACACTTGCATCCTTATAAAGTTCGTAGATTGTCAGTGGCTGAAGCATTAGCAATACAATCGTTACCGAAAAATTTTGTATTTCCAGAGCATTTGTCTCTGACGAATATGTTTAAAGCCATTGGTAATGGTGTTCCTTATTTAGCATCTAAGGCGTTGGCTTTAACGATTGCTGATGTTTTTAACACTGCTAATCGTCCTAGTTTAACTCTTTCGAGCTAAGATATTCATCTATCTCGGCTTTCTTTCTTATAGGCCATACCCAACGCGGCTGGAGGGGTAGACTTTCCGGCTAATCCTATCAACGCTAATAAAGCAATCAGATAAGGCAGCATACTGAGAAACTGATAGGGAATATTCAGATTCAACGCTTGAATTCGTAATTGTAAGGCTTCGGTTGCACCAAACAGAAAGCAAGCTAATGTGGCTCCAAGGGGGTGCCATCTCCCGAAAATTAATGCCGCTATAGCAATAAATCCCTTGCCGGCACTCATGTTTTCTGTAAAAAATTTGACATGAGCTAAAACTAAGTAAGCTCCACCTAATCCGGAGAGGCAGCCACTTAGAATAACACTGATATATCGCACCCAAGCTACTGAAATTCCGGCTGTATCTGCTGCTTTGGGATATTCCCCCACTGCTCTTAAAGCTAATCCAATACTCGTATAAAATAAGATATAAATACTAAGCGGAACTAAGAGAAAGAGTAAGTAAACTAAAGGGTCTTGATTAAACAGGAGAGTACCTAGGAGAGGAATTTTTTGGAGTATCGGAATACCAATAGGATTGAAACCCTGTAATGTTTGGGCGCTATCAGTGGCAAAGATTATTCTAGCTCCAAATGCGGTTAAACCTGCTGTTGCTAAATTGATGGCTAAACCAGAAACAAGCTGATCAACTTGCAATGATACGCAAAGATAAGCATGAAGTAACCCCACCCATCCACTGGCTACGAAAGCAGCTAATGTACCCAACCAGACATTATCAGTAAAGAATACAACCGCCGCACTGACAAATGCTCCTGTGAGTATCATGCCTTCTAGGGCAATATTTAGTACACCCGATCGCTCAGAAAATAGTCCACCCAAAGCCGCAAAGGCTAAAGGAATGGATAGGCGAAGGCTAGCTACTAGATAGTCTACGAAAAAATTCATTGAAGTGCTTAAGTCCTGAATTTCTTATTTTCTAATGCCAAACTAATTGCAATAAAAAGTACAGTAAGTCCTTGAATGGCATAGACAATAGTTAAAGGAACGTCTGCACTACGCTGCATGACATTCGCGCCACTGCGTAAAGCGCCGAAGAATAGGGAAGTCAAGAGGATACCCAGGAAACTTCCTCGACTTAAAAACGCGATCGCAATCGCATCAAATCCATAACCTCCAGAAAAATCTTCAAATAATCGATATTTCAATCCCGTCACCTCCGAGGCCCCGGCTAACCCCGCTAATCCACCACCAAAGGCCATCGCTAGCATGATGGTACGGCTAACCGGCATCCCTGCATAGCGAGCCGCGACGGGGTTTTGTCCTACGGCTTCGATTTGATACCCTAGGGGCGATCGCATGAACATCACCCACAAAATTGCTAGGGCAAACAAGGCGATGAGAATCCCAGCATGGGCTTGAGTTCGGGGTAAAATCGTCGGCAGTTGCGCGGATTTGAGTAATTGGGGTGAAAAAGGGCTCGGCGCACCCGGTTGCATCATCGGCCTGGTGACGAGGTAACTGATAAAATATTGAGCGACATAGTTTAAGAGCAGGGTTGTAATTACTTCATTGACTCCCCGCACGGCTTTGAGATAACCCGGAATCCACCCCCACATTCCCCCAAAGAGAAATCCGGCGAATAAAGTTAAGGGTAGATGGATGATAGTGGGTAAGTTCTTGACATAGATGCCAATTAATGCACTCCCCAATCCTCCCATGTAAATTTGTCCTTCTCCACCGATATTCAATTGGCCAGCCTTGAGTGCTACCAGTACACCTAAGCTGGTGAGTAGTAGTGGAGTCGTTTTAGTTAGAGTGTTGCCAAAGCCGTAGTAATTGGCGATCGCTTCTTGAAACAGGACACCATAGGCTTCAAGAGGGTTCTTGCCGACAATAATAATTAGGATAGCACCGACACTGAGAGCGGCGGCGATCGCGATGAGTGGAGATAAAATGGGCGGAATAATGGGGCGAATCCGAGAAGTTTCCATGCGGGTTGTAAATAATTGAATCTTGAGCCATTTCTCCTTATCCATCCAGCATCAGTGAGGATTCAACTGTTAGCGTATCTTCTCACAACTCGTAAATTTAAAATCAAGGGCAGAGGTTCAGAGAGTCTAAGAATTATATCTTTAGAAGGGTGAAATTTAATAATAAATGAGGGACGATAAAAGAGATGTAATCTATTTATCTTATTATGTTTGAACTTTTCTTAATGGGCATGGTTCCCGTCAGTGACTACTATCCAGAAGCCCAGCCTAGAACGAATCCTCCCTGTTTTATGCGAACCAATAAGGGGGAAAGACTCGATCTCAGCCGAGTTTGTCAGGCAGATGAACGCCGTTCTAACTTGAATCAACCCACTCAACAACCCCCTAGACAACCCTCCAATCCTAATAATAATCAACCCTCCCAATCTGAAAATAATCAAGACAATTAACTACAATCGATTTAGTGGGTGGTGGCTAAATTCCCCCCTGTCATTAATAAACCCACTTGTTCTCGAGTAGCAGTTGCCGCATCTAGGATATCAATGAATTCTCCTTGGTAGATGACAGCAATGCGATCGCTCATGGCCATCACTTCTTCTAATTCGGTGGAAATATACAGAATGGCTGCACCTCTTTGCCGTTGAGATAACAACGATTGCTGCACATATTCGGTGGCACCAACATCTAATCCACGGGTAGGTTGCATGGCGATAATTAAACTGGGTTCTCCCGAAAGTTCGCGAGCTAAAATTACTTTTTGTTGATTCCCTCCCGATAGTTGGCTGACTTTAGTATCCACCTCTGCGGTGTGAATATCGAAGGTGTTAATCGCCCTATCGGCATGAGATTGAATGACTTGCTGTTTTAAAAAACCGTTGCGGCAGAAGGGTAGATATTTAAAGATTTTAAGAATTAAATTTTTAGCAATAGTAAATCCCAAAACTAAACCCATTTTTTGCCTATCTTCTGGGATATAAGCGATTTTAAGATGTTTGATGCGTTGTTGCGTTGTCCACTGGGTAATATCTTTTCTTGTCAGTAAAATCTTCCCTGACGCTACAGGGTTTAACCCAACAATTGCATTCGCTAATTCTCGTTGTCCATTACCATCCACACCCGCTATCCCTAAAATTTCATGAGCATGGATTTGAAACGAGATATTACGCACTCTCGGTAAGTTGCGTTCATCTTGTACTTGCAATTCTTGGACATCCAGTACTATTTGTTTGGTATTATTTTCGTCTGGATGGGTTAAATTAGTAGTTGCCAGAGAGGGGAAGGATGGAACGAACTGCACCTCACGTCCTATCATCAATTTTGATAATTCTTGGACATTAGTATCCTGCGTTGTTGTTGTTGCTACTACTTGCCCTTGTCGCAGTACGGTGACGGTTTGGCAAAGGTTCATGACTTCTTCCAGCTTGTGGCTGATAAAAATAATCGTATGTCCGTTGGCCGCTAACTGGCGCAGAATTGTAAATAACGATGCTGTTTCTTGAGGGGTGAGGACGGCCGTGGGTTCATCTAATATTAATAGCTTGGCATTCCGATAAAGAGCCTTAATAATTTCTACTCGTTGTTGCGCCCCAACTGGTAAATCTTCTACCCTAGCTAAAGCATCAACTTCTAGGTTGTAAGCCTTGGACATTCGAGTAATTTCTTCAGCTTTTTGCCATAAGTTTAATCGCCATTCTAAGGTTGTCCCTAAAATGATATTTTCAGTAACGGTGAGTTGGGGAATGAGCATAAAATGCTGGTGAATCATGCCAATTCCCTGCTGAATGGCAACACTAGGAGAGGTAATCTCTACGGGTTGGCCTTGGATGTAAATTTGCCCTCGATCCGGGCGATAAAGACCCGTTAATATATTCATTAACGTCGTTTTACCCGCTCCATTTTCACCCAGCAAGGCATGGATACAACCGGACTCAATCGTTAAATTGATATTCTCATTGGCGACAAAATCACCAAAGTGTTTAGTAATCCCCTCCAGGCGTAAATGAGTCATTCTAGCTAGATACCACGAGATTTTATCTCACAAAAAATCGATGAAAAACCTTATTCCTTCTGCCTTCGGCTTTATTTTCAGCTAGGATTATTAGGGCTTGCTAAGGGGATAGTTTTGGCGACAATTCCTTGCACGGATTCTTTGGCTTTATTTTGCACAGAAGTAGGAACCATCTCCCCAAATTTACCTAAATATAAAATATCAGGTTTTTCCCAACCGATCGTATATATTTTTCCCTCAAGTTGTTGATTTTGAGCAAGTTCAGCAATATAGGCGATCGCTAAATCAATTCGTTTTACAATGCTAGTTAATACCGCTTCAGGAGCCACAGCCTGTTGATCGGCGGTATTGCCAATCGCATAAATTCCTTTCTCACTGGCAGTCTTTAAAACAGCCGGTGCCGCATTATCTAACCAGTGATAAATCACATCGGTTCCGGAGGAAATCAGAGCTAAGGCCGCTTCTTTAGCCTTGGCAGCATCATTCCAGTCTCCGGTATAACTAGAAGTCACTTGAATATCCGGCTTAATTGACTTCGCCCCTAATTCAAATCCTCGCTTTTCATCATCCGTTGATTGAAATTGTTGGGCGCAAAGATAGGAAATTTTATTACTTTTAGTCATAGAGGCAGCAATCACTCCACTCACATACCCCCCTTGCAAACTATCAATTCGCAACGAAGCCATATTAGCACCCGTGACTGCTCCATTTACCCCAACAAAAAAGGTTTTAGGAAATTCAGCCGCGACTTGTTGAATGGATGCATCAAATTGCCCCCCATGCGCGAAAATTAGACTGTATCCCCGGCGGGCAAAATCAGATAAAGCTTCTACTTGATCAGGCTGTTCAACGTTTTCAATATATGCCGTTTCTACATTCTGCTTTTCTTTAACCACACCCAACCCTGTATATCCAACTTGGTTCCAGGCTTTATCAGTAATAATTCCTGGCAGCACCATTGCGACTGTAAACCCTTGGTTTGTGTCTGCCGATTGATTTCCACAAGATTTCAGCAATAAACTTGTAGCCAATGCGGCTGTACCGTACCCTAGAAATTGACGCCGACTATATCTTTGTGTCATGGTTCGTGCACTCCATTAAACTGAAACAGGGGATAAATCTTATATAAAATCATCAAAAAAAATGTGTTGATTGATACGAAACAATAGAATCAAACGAGCTTAAATTCAGGAAACGCCTATTGCATAAATCCTGGAATGCCCCCTAAATCCCCCAAGTTTGGGGGACGCGTGAATTCTTCTCCCCCCACCCCTCTCATTCTCCCCTACAAGGGGAGAGGAGTAAGGACTACGAATTTTTTCATTGGGGGGCTGGGGGGCGAAAATCGAATGAGAGCAAGAAGTCTAATTATTACCCATATTAGTGAGTGTAAGCTTAGGAGTGCAATTTACCGAATTAATCGCCGCAAATTGATTTAATATAGTTCTTTTGTATTAGCTTCTGGACTTGTCGCTGCTTGCAATCCTGCCCGGAACAAAACCCTTCTGCTATAGTAGTAAACTCGCTTCAATTTCTGCTCGGACTACAGAACTACAACGACAGTCACTATTCAGACAATCCACTAATAATAAATTAGCCTGGTAATACTGCTTGAGTCCCTCCAATTGCGAAGCACTAAACCGCCAATCCCTACCAAGTTGACGATGCTCTATCAGCATTGAACGGAATTGTAAACCCCAATCCTGTCCATACGCCTGCCACCATTGAACGGCGTAATCTCGACCTTTTGCTAAATCGGGAAGTTGGTTTTTGAGAGATTGAAGAGATAGCCGGAAAGGTTCTAATTTCTCTATGTACCCTAACTCCGATGCTCGTGCCAAAAATCCCTCCATATCTAAGGCAAAACCCAATGTTAAAATTTGTTTGATATCAGGCTTTTGCATTAAATTTTGTACCACTAATAAAGCTCGTGCTAACTCTAAATCTAGGGTTAACTCTAGTGCCAAATCCCGACCGATATTGTCATCTAGAGCGATGGACAACTTTAAATCCCGGTCTAAAAACAAAGTATAGTAAAATGCTCGCACGGCGGCTGGCTGATAAGAAACTTCTAAGCAACTGCATTTTTGAGCAATCCAAGCCAAAAACTCTTGCAATGTCCTATTTTTTGCCACCAATGCATCGATTTGCTGCTTCATTAACTTGAGTAGAGGTTCAGCATTTCTCAACAACTCAGCAGTCAGTAAGAAAACTTCTCGCCATTGAGATTGAGTAATGTGAATACTCACTCGTTGCAAAGCATCCGAAAGCGTTTCTACATCCGGACTGGCAGCAATATGTCTGGCTGTAAAATATTCTTGGAATGTTAAATGAGAAAATGAGTAAACTCCTTGTGCTCGCTGCACTAATAATCCATGTTGTGCCTCAATCGCTTTGAGTACGGCTTCACTATTGAGTCGCAGTGTTTCTGGATCAGAACTGACTTCGGGTAAGGTAGAGAGGTAATCGGCAATTAATTGCTCTAATTCACTTTGTTCAACAAAATAATTTCCCTGCTCAAATGTTGTAGCTGCCACATAACTTAAGAGTTTGATTTTGTGGGGAAGCGACAAGCTGCGATACACATCATCTCTTTGAATGCCTCGGGCTTCATCCCAGCGCACTAGTAAAATATCTAATCCGGCTTCATACAGTTTAGAGCGTTTTTTGGGAAAATCTGCTTTTGCTTGAAATACACTCGTAGTTAATGTTAATAGAATAGGAGTTTTGGCCAGTTCTCGAATGGGTTGGTTTTCTGGAAGTTTAAGCTTGTCAATAAACTGGGTAGCTAGATTTAAACTATCTTCTGCATTGAATTTTGAGGTGGCTACCGTAAACCATTTTTTGGCAAAAGCTTCAATTTGTTCTTGATTAAAATCCGCAATCTCAACGTAGGTAAATCCTGGAAATCGGTATTGCTGGGCTGCAAACCGACAGGTAATCATAAATGGATTTTGATAATAGGTTTGAGAAAATTGAGTAATTTCTTGGAGGAGAGTATCAATATGCTCAGTACGAACTTCATCTAAACCATCTAGCAACATAAATACCTTACCTTGTTTCAGTAAAGTTTCTACCTGTTGCACTGTGATGCCGTACTCGCCAAGTTTGCAATGAATGTAATTGAATAAGCTGAATTCATCCCCAAGGGTGACACTTTTATTGATGGTTGCCTCAGTCCAGTTTCTGAGTTGAATCACAATGGGAATACTGCTGTTAGGTAATTCACCCCGCAGGCATTGAAGGGCTACTTTTTGTAAAAAGGTCGTCTTCCCAGCTCCCGGTTTACCCATTACCATCAGCTTGGGGTAAGTGGCGATCGCATCAATGGCCGGAACTCCCGTTTGATGGGAATGGCTGACACTTAAGCGATCAAACGGAGTCGTCGGACTCGATTGTAAGTCAGATACCTCCAGCCATTGTTGGCGGCTAAGTTGTTCCAGAATGTTGATGTTGATATAAAGCTCATCCAGGGCAACCGATTGAGCCGTGTCTAGTAAACGCAGCGTTCCGCATTGGCTCACAATAGAGTCATGAAGTTGCGATCGCACCTGTTCGACCCAAACCTCTACCTCTACTTCAGATGCCACGCAGGGTTTCTCTATCACAGACACCGTCGGTGGGTTGATGGGTACTGTGTCGAGTTGTAACCCAGCAATCTCCTGCCAGTCTAAACCTAAGCTAAAACAGATATCAATAAAAATATGGCGCTCAATGGGACGGCCTTTGAAAAACTTCCAAATCGATTGCCGTGTCTCTAGCCCTACTTCACTAGCTAGATATTCTTGCGTCCATCCTTTGCGCTGAAATGCTTTTTTAGCTTGCTCAATTCCGAGAGTAGATGCTTTAAGTGAGCGTTTTACCATTGTCTTATGTGTTACGAAACATTCTAGATTTCTGTATGCTTCGCTACATTTTTATGGAACTACACCCATAACTATATCCAAATTCTAGAGCCGTTTATGAATTGATGTACATTGATTAACAAGAGTCGGAATCCTAGCCCTGTAGCTCTTAATATTTTTAAACATTGCTACATTCCAAATTGGAACCTATAAAATGCTCAACAAAAAATTGTCATTAAAAACAGGGTTTTATGAAATTGGTATAACTCCCGACTCCTAACTCCTGAATTCTGACTCCTAACTCCTAACTCCTAAATTCTGCTGTATGTGGGATATCCTTTTCCAATTCATCAGTGTAGCCACAATCAGTTGGATCATAGGCTACCTTTGGGGAATGGGCAAAAAACCAGCCCAGGCCGAGAGAGAAACCTTCTGTTCACTCCATCTCCAAGAATGCCTACAAACCGAAGAATCCTTACGAGAAAGTCAGCGCATCTTGGCAACACTGATGAGCAATCTCCCCGGCATGGCCTACCGTTGCGACAATAACCCAGACTGGAGCATGAGTTTTGTCAGCGAAGGTTGTTATTCCCTAACAGGCTATCAACCCACTGAACTGATTGGAAACCCCAACCTTTCCTTCGGGCAACTCATCCACCCTGATGACTGTGAGCAAGTTTGGATTCAGGTGCAAGCGGCTGTAAAGGAACGACGGCCTTATCAGCTAACCTACCGCATACTCACAGCTACAGCCGAAGAAAAATGGGTTTGGGAGCAAGGCTGTGGAGTGTTTTCACTCGATGGGACAGTACTAGCACTCGAAGGATTTGTTACCGATATTACTCAGCGCAAGCAAGCAGAAACATCTCTACAAGAGAGTGAAGAACGATTTCGTTGCCTATCAGAAGCCACATCTGAAGGGATTATTATTCATGAGCAGTGTATTATTCTTGATACCAATCAAGCTCTCGCTCAAATGTCAGGCTATGAAATAGAAGAGTTGATAGGTAAAAATGGCTTAGAACTATTGACACCGGAATCGCAGAATGTAGTATTAGAGCGTATCCAAACAGCCGATCAAAACCCTTATGAAGCCATTGCCCTCAGAAAAGATGGCTCACAATTTCCAGTAGAACTGCAAGGCAAAACCATTCCTTATCAAAATCAGCTAGTGCGGGTGGTGGCAATTCGTGATATCACAGCCCGGAAGCAAACAGAGGAAGCACTGCGACAAGCGCGAGACAAAATTAGAGCGGTATTGGATGCTGTACCCGGAAGCATCAGTTGGATTAGTTCTGATTTGAAATACTTGGGCGTGAATCAATACTTAGCCAAAAGCTTCAACCAACCCCCAGAATTTTTTATTGGTAAACCGATTGGCTTCCTACAACCCGGTTCCCAAGTAAGCGAATTTTTGCGGCAGTTTTTTGCGAGTCAGCAGTCAAAAACCTCACTGGAATTAGACTGGGAAGTAGAGGGTGAACCTCTACATTATTTAATCGTTGCTCAAAAATATCTGCAAGGTCAAGCTGCCGTCTGTGCCGGATTTGATATTACCCGCCGCAAGCAGGCCGAGCAAGAACTCCGCTATAGCGAAGCCTGTATTCGTGCCTTGTATGAAGTGACGGCCGCTCAGGCATTAAGCTTTGACCAACGCCTGCAACGGCTTTTAGAATTGGGGTGCCAGTGGTTTGGGCTGGAAATTGGACTATTGGGGCGGATTGATGGCCATCGTTATGAAGCCATCTCCACCTTTGCAACTGTACCACCCGCGACTCAAGAACAGCCATCCTGCACGGACTGTTCCGAGTCCCCCCCGTTGTCTCCAAAGCCTTGCCTACCTCAGGCTGTTGTTTTTACTTGGAATGATACGGATTGCGATCAGGTTTGGCAAAGTTCCGAGTTGGTTAGCATTGAATCTTCTATTGCCTTACAACTCTACGGTTATATCGGCCCTGCCCAGTCCAAGATGGATACTTATTTTCGGATTCCTGTTACCATCGGGGGTCAAGTTTATGGCACCCTCAGCTTTTGGAGTAATCACAAGCGCCACCGTAACTTCAAGGCAGTCGAACGGGAACTGCTCAAACTCATGGCACGATGGATTGGTGGTGAAATCGAACGACACCAAGCTGGCAATGCCTTAGAGCAACAATTTCATCGAGCGTTGCTGCTTAAACAGATTACTCAAGAAATTCGCCAAAGTCTCGATACTCAACAAATTTTACAGACCACAGCCACCCAATTAGGGCGTACCTTTGGCGTAAGTCGTTGTTTGCTCTTTCGCTATGAAGCCACACCTACCGCCCAGCTTTCTTGTGTAGCCGAGTATTTAGACTCCCAGTGTTGTTCGCTGCTCAATTTCCAGATTCCAGTTAAGGGCAACTCATACTTAGAGCAAATTCTGACACAAGACCGAGCGATACCCATTACGCATATAGATTTTTACCATCTGTTGCAACCTTTTGTCCGCCTTTTTGACCAACTCGGTGTGAAATCCTTGTTAACGGTTCGCACCTCCTATCATGGGCAAGCCAATGGTGTGATTCATGTCCATCAATGTGATAGCGTGCGTCAGTGGCAAAATGATGAAATTGAACTGCTCGAAGCTGTTGCAGATCAAGTCGGTATAGCCCTCGCTCAAGCCCTTCATTTAGAAAAAGAAAAGCGCCAACGCCAGCAATTAGCCGAACAAAACCTAGCCTTAGAGCAAGCCAAACAAGCGGCAGAAGTCGCCAACCAATCCAAAAGTGAATTTTTGGCCATGATGAGTCATGAAATCCGCACCCCCATGAACGGCATCATTGGCATGAGTAATCTGCTGCTAGATACTCCCATGACTCCCCAACAACAAAACTTTGCCCAAATTATCCGCAGCAGTAGTGAGACTTTACTCACCATCATTAACGATATTTTAGATTTATCCAAAATCGAGTCGGGCAAGCTGGAATGGGAAGAACAGCCCTTCGATCTCCTCAGTTGCATAGAAGGAATCGTCACGCTACTCACCCCCAAAGCCAAAGATAAAGGCTTGCAGTTAACCTACCAAATTGCGCCCCAAACTCCACTGACGTTGATCGGAGATGCAACCCGATTACACCAAATTTTGAGCAATTTATTGAGTAATGCCATTAAATTTACCCATACTGGTTATGTTCAGATGAGTGTGACGGCTCAGATGTTGGGTAAGGAGGAAGGGCAACCCAATCAACAAGATGATGAGAATCAGTTCTCTAGCTCCTCTACTCCCTATGCCCAATTTCCCAGACTTTATGAATTTCAGTTTGTAGTCAAGGATACAGGTATCGGTATTCCTCCCGATCGCATGCACCGCTTATTTTTGCCATTTAGTCAAGTGGATGCCTCCACCAGCCGTCGCTATGGAGGAACAGGATTGGGATTGGTGATTAGCAAACGGTTGTGTGAACTGATGGGAGGCCAGATGTGGGTCGAGAGTCAAGGGGCTTGTGCAGGTAATCCTCCCTCGAATCTAGGAGTTAGGAGTCAGGAGTCAGGGGTCGGGGGAGGAGGATGTTTATCTTACTCTTCTCAATCGGGTTCTACATTCTATTTCACGATCGTGGCTCCGGGTTATCCGAATCCCCGACCCGTTCATCAGGAGCATCAGGAAGCTTTGGGGGTGGTGTCGGGTGGCTATCGCCTTCTACCAGAGAGAACTGACTCTCACTCTCAACCTTCCCCCAATACCCCCCCACTGGCTCAACAAAATCCGTTGCGAATTCTCTTAGCCGAGGATAATACCGTCAATCAACAAGTTGCTCTTTTAACGTTGCAGAAGTTGGGGTATCGAGCGGATGTGGTTAACAATGGACGAGCGGCCTTAGAGGCATTGTGCCATCAATCTTATGACGTGGTATTAATGGATGTGGAAATGCCGGAGATGGATGGTTTAACAGCGACTTCTTACATTCATCAGGCTTGGTCTTCTACGGGAACCTTAAACAATATTGATCACCCTTTAAACTCGGTATTTAACACTCTAAAATCTACGATCCAAACTCTCAAATCCCAGCGGCCGCGCATTATTGCGATGACGGCCTACGCAATGGCGGGCGATCGCCAAAAATGCCTGGATGTGGGCATGGATGACTATCTCAGCAAACCCATCCAGCAAAAAGAACTGATTCGTGTATTGCAAGGGTGTCCGTTGCCTAAGGTTGAATTGGACAATCCCTCCACTCCACTCTCATCAGACAAACCCCATCGGGATGAACCTTCGGCAATATTAGATGGCAAAATCCTAAAATCTTTACGGCAGATTGCGGGTAATAACTTGAGCGAGATTGTGGAGGCTTATGTGGAAGATGCCACCCAACATTTGCAAAATATTCACCAGGCCGTAGCGTCTGGAGATGCCGAATTGCTCAGGCAGTCCGCCCATGGCCTACGTTCTTGCAGTATTAATATGGGGGCGAGAACCCTCTCTAATGTTTGTAAAGAATTGGAAATGATCGGACGTCAGGGTAAAATCTGTGGGGCTTCTGAATGGGTCACTACGGTAGAGGCCGAGTATGAGAAAGTAAAAATAGCTTGGCAATTGGAAAATGAGCAACTTTCTTGATGAATTCCCCCACTCGACCTGATTCTCCTCTGGTTTTAGTCGTTGATGATGACCGTGCGTTGAGAACCTTGCTTCGTTTTGCAATGGACGAAGAAGGGTATCAAGTAGTAGAAGCCAATAATGGCGAGAATTGTTTGGCTGAATTTGCACGGATACAGCCGGATATTGTGTTACTCGATGCCGTAATGCCGGTGATGGATGGGTTTACCTGTTGCCAGCAGTTGCGGACTCTGCCCACAGCCCAAAATACACCCGTGTTGATGATTACGGTACTCGATGACCAAGATTCAGTGGATCGGGCGTTTGAGGTGGGTGCAACGGATTATGTCACTAAACCCATACATTGGGCTGTGCTGCGTCAGCGTGTTGCTCGTCTTTTGGCGGCCAGCCACTCGTTCAAACAAGTTCAGCAAGTGACTGAGGCATTACAAAAACAGACTCAAAGGGAGTTCTGGTTTCGAGGGATGGCTCAACGCCTGATGCAGGCTACGGTTTTGCAGGAGGTTCTCAATGCCTCGGTTGATGAAATTCGAGAATTTTTGCAAGTTGATTGTGTAGCAACTTATCACAAAAATGGGGATTTAACGGCACAAGCGATCGCAGCCGAAGAACGTTCTCCCTGCAATTTGTCGGCAAAAAACCTGGTTTGGGTAACCGAGTATGCCCCCATCTTGGAGGCAGGACAAGTGGTGATGATTTCGGATCGAAAGCAGGAAGGGATACCGACTGCGGTTGCCAAGCATCTGGGATTATTGAAGCTGCAATCGGCACTAATAGCACCCATTCTCATCCATGGCCAATGGTGGGGATTCCTAGAAGTCATTCACTCAGAGTCTAAAGATTGGGATTTGGAATTAGTGGAGTTGCTGATGGATGTAGCTAATTTAATGGCAATGGCCATAGGTTCCCTGGATTAATAGACCTAACTTGAAAATAAGGCAGAGGGCAGAGGGCAGAGGGCAGAAGTAATAAGGATTTTCATCCTTGGTTGTCAACGTCAGTTCATGAACGTCTCTTGCGTAAATCTGAGGAGGGCGCAGCATTCGCGGATAGAAACCCTAATTTCATCGATAAATCCGGGCGCAAATGCTTCGCCCCTACTCTTGGCACAATCAGATGGGAAAAGTTAAGAAAGGTAAATAACTTATACATAGGTTGAACATAAGTTGGACGCGATCGCGAACACGAGGCTCTGATACTGGAAATATAGACGAAACAAAACGATCGAAAAAAGGGTTTTGAATTATGCAACTGTGCTATCGCGGTGTATCTTACGAGTACAATCCCACTCCGGTTGACACCATTCAGGGTGAAGTGGCAGGCAAATATCGCGGCTTACCTTGGAGATACACTTACGTAAATATGAAGCAGGGATTAAAACAGAAAACGTTCGACCTCTACTATAGAGGGGTTACTCCTCGTCGTCAGAAATCGAAGAAAGCCCCTGGTATTCTGGCTCCTGAACCGAACTTTTAAACCAATTTTTAAACTTTTTAAATTGCGTCCTGTTGTTAGTCCAGGGCGTATTTTTTTATTGGTCGAGTCCCTATTTACATTACCCAAAACGGTGGGTTGTTTGTTATTTGTAAATATGACCAGAAGCCCAACTAAAGCGATACCGTTTCTTCACAAAAAGGACATTTCTGAATCTGTAATCGAAATGAAGTCGGAGTTAATAGTAAGGTTTTACTTTCCGCATCCCCTTCATACTTAGATTCAGGTGCGTTGGGATTAATGGAGGCGTTGTATCTCCAGGTATTCTTGTTACTGTCCACCATAATTTTACGAGTCGTATTCGGATAATTGTTGTCATAAACCCAAATCGCAAACATACCTTGAGCCCGCTCTTCAATCGCAAAAGGTGTGACCGAATGGCCACCTCTGCGATTGCGTTTCCATAATGCGATCGTATAAACTTCTCGATTGTGTCCTGCCTGAAATGCCTGAATCAATTCATTAACCACTTCACGCGGTGTCAGTGTATTTTGATCTCTCGCACTTCGAGTCGGTTCCGTTGCTTGAGTCGCCCACCAATAGGCAATCTCCCGTTGTAATTTTTCATTTCCTTCAATTTGCAAACTGTTGACACTTTTACCTCCAAAGTCCTCAACGTTCACTTGATTTAAGTAGAACAATAAACTGAGAACCGCCATGCCATCACAATGACCTTGACCCATACTGACATTCTTCTTTTCCATCCACTGTTCGCCAAGGGGTATGAGAATGCATTCATTATTCACTTTCGTTGCACAGACCTGTTCCCCAAACAGTCGTTCTAGTTCCATCGCTGTTAGCTGCAAATAGTCTTTTTCATCGCCATAATTCTCAAAACCGAATCCGTGAACGCTGACATCATATCCCTCGAGAGCCGCTATAATTTGGCTACTAGATTCCCAATTGCTAGTAAAGTCTAAACATTCCTCGCTAAAATTTAGAGAGTTTGTTTGCTGGCAGAGTGTTTCTGCCATATATGGATGAGTCAAAGCCTCCGTAACCCCCAAGTGGCTATGGGCAAGACTCATCAAACTGTTAGTGCTGCTAACCTGAGTAAGGAGCAAGAAAACAAAAACTATTCCCCATAGCACAAGCTTGAGGTGTTGAGGATTCCCAAATAACTTCAATTGAAATCTTGACTCGAATAGTCGCCCAACCATGTATTTCTCTGACAGGTAAACAAAATGCCTGACTCCTGAAACTTTTGTCAGACTGTGCTTAGATCGTTTGCCTTTGGACTACTCTGTAGTTAAGAACTAGATATTATAAATTATTTTTTAAACCTTTCATTGCTTTTTTCGATGCCTCAAGTGATACAGAATTACTGGATAAAAAATGCTCATGTTCCCGCTTCTCTACTCGTTGGCGGTAGCTTTACCCCCAATCGTGAAGGATTATGTCTGGTCAATCTCAAAATTCAGCAAGGGATAATCGCGGAAATTGTACCTACAACAGAGGCTATAGATAGCGATATCCAGGTGATTGATTGCCACAAAGGGCAAGTTTGGCCGTGTTTTGTGGATATGCACACCCACCTCGATAAAGGCCATATTTCGGGACGTACCCCCAATCCAGATGGAACATTTGCCAGTGCATTAAAAGCTGCCGAGAGAGATAGCCAAACTTATTGGCAAGCCGAAGATGTCTACCGCCGCATGGAATTTGGACTCAAGTGCAGTTACGCGCATGGCACTCAAGCTATCCGCACTCATATTGACTCATTCGGCCAACAGATTGATATTAGCCTCAATGTCTTCAAAACCCTGCAAAAAGAATGGTCTGAGCGCATAATTCTACAACCCGTTTCCCTTGTTACTCTTGATTATTACCAAACGGCTGAAGGCATAAATTTAGCCGATAAAATTGCTGAAGCCGGAGGGATTTTAGGGGGAGTGGCTTATATTAATTCTGAACTAGACACTCAACTGGATACTGTATTTGTTCTGGCTAAAGAACGAGGTTTAAATCTTGATTTTCATACCGATGAAAATGATGACCCTAATTCCATCTGCCTACGCAAAGTTGCAGAAGCCGCCTTGCGCCACGAGTTTAGCGGACAAATTATTTGCGGACATTGTTGTAGTTTAGCCGTTCAGGAAACTGAGGCAGTCGAGCAAACTCTAGAGTTGGTAAAACAAGCCAAAATTGGCATTGTTAGCCTACCCATGTGTAATCTCTACCTTCAAGATAGAACACCTGATCGAACACCCCGTTGGCGAGGAGTGACATTAATCCAAGAAATCAAACAACACGGTATTCCGGTTACGGTTGCTAGTGATAATTGTCGCGATCCATTTTATAGCTTTGGCGACCATGATGTTTTAGAAGTGTTTACCCAATCGGTTAGAATTGCCCATTTAGATATGCCTTATGGAGATTGGACGGATGCCGTAACTAAAACCTGTGCAGATTTAATGGGATTAGAAAATATAGGACGAATTGGGGTAGGATTTCCGGCGGATTTAATTTTATTTAAGGGACGCAGTTTCAGTGAGTTATTGTCTCGCCCTCAACACAACCGCACGGTAATTAGAAACGGTCAAGCAATTGATACAACGTTACCTGATTACGCTGAACTTGACGATTTGTTGCATGAGTGAAAATTCAATTTTATGTGGGAGTGCGTCACGATATGTCTTAAGCAATGATAAAAATGAGGTGTGTAATTGATAAATGTGGCGAAATTCAAGTTAAAGAAGCTGAGAAGTAAATGTAAGTACCAGAATCGGGTAATTGTTTATAGCTCCTGACGAGGATAGGATGATTGGTATGCCATCATCAAAACACTACTCACGCGCACCGCTCACCGAAGCTCTAATTGACTTACGGGCTGAACTGCCTGATGGAGTGACACTTGCTACTTTAATCGATGTGCATTCAAGCATCAAAGCAGATTACCCAATGCTTGAGAATTTTTTGATCTTACAAGGTCAAATGGTAGCAGGTGCTAGTGTTGGGGCTACAGCCAGTCAAACCCAAGTAGGCTACATATTCTCAAGCAGCGACCAGAAGCAGATTTTTCAGGCTCGTCTGGATGGTTTCACCTTCAGTCGGCTTGCTCCTTACGACCGATGGGAGACATTCCGGAATGAAGCACAACGACTTTGGAGTATTTATCAGTTAGTCACTAAGCCGAAGCGCATTAGTAGGTTAGCATTGCGATACATTAACCGACTCAATCTGCCTTTGCCTTTTGGGGATTTCAAAGACTACTTACGGACAGTGCCTGAAGTTTCACCCGACCTGCCGCAAGGTCTAAGTGGCTACTTCATGCAATTACAAATTCCCCAAGAGGATATAAGAGCAATGCTAACTCTCAATCAAGCGCTCATTCCACCACCGACGCCAGATGTAGTTTCTGTCCTCTTAGATATAGATTTATTTCGAGAAATCGATCTCCCTGATGATTATTCCGCACTCTGGGATGTTCTGGAACAACTGCACACCCGCACAGATCAAGTGTTTGAAGCTTGTATAACTGATCGTACTAGGGAGTTGATCGACTGATGGCTACAATTTCCCCCCCACGTCCTGACGGAATCACAACCTCGTCAAAATTACTGCGGCGAGAGTCAAAAGTTATGCCCCAACTACAAAGTCTAGAGAGGCAGAAACTTGCTGAGATAACAGAAACTATATGGCAACATTTGACACCTGTTGAACAATTACTAGAGTCTCACACAAGTATCGATGAAATTAGCTATCGTCCCATGCCACCAAAGCGCTCCTTTACCGTGCGCGTGCGCTACCAGGATAAGGGGCGTGGAGAACCGCTGACCTACTCACTAGACTTAGACGACGAATGACGATAGAGCCTTTCTGGGTTAAGGTTGAGGAGCCAACGCTTAGGCAGGGTGACTACTTGCCAGGGTGTTTTGTACCAATATTCGATTCAAACTTTAATGAAAATAGCGATATTCAAGAGGTACAAGTAAACGAATTCGATTTGATAATTGTTACACAAAGCTGCGATCTTGAAAATAAAAAAGCCCGTTTAGTAGCCATGGTTCCGATTTATCCAATATCGGAGTTTGAGAAAATTAATCCACAATTTGCCAAAAAGGGTAAATGGAACGAAGTCTTAAAAGGTAGAGTTGAGGGACTACATCTACTAGCGTCGCCAACAGAGCCAGCAGATAACCAAAAAGCACTCGTTGTAGATTTTCGAGAAATATATAGCCTGCCGTATAACTATCTCGTGAAACACGCGACTGAGCTAGGTTCACATTGGCGCCTGAAGTCACCATACCTAGAACACTTTTCTCAAACCTTCGCACGTTTTTTTATGCGGGTTGGTTTACCATCTAGCATTCCGCCCTTTAAATGAGGCAAGTAGAACAGGCCGAACAGCCCGTTCTACTAAAAATTCGCTAGTTCAATGTGCGATCGCGTACCTGATAGCTTAAGCTAATCCAACTAGCTGATTACTCAACTCCCACATCCGTTCGGCTTTTTCATCGTCACGGGCTTGGGGAGAGACTTTCTGCACAAAAGATTGGCCATTTTTCTTCTGGCGATTGCCCCAACTCCAATAAGCGCCCGATTGGCGATATTCTGGATCGGCCACCACCGCCGCGACTCGCTCACCGGCTAACTCCTGAGACACATATCCCCCAGTAATATATCTCTGGAATAACGGGAAAAGTTTCTGAAACAGGGGATAGTGATTTCTAAATAGTGGCGTGTCTGCAACACAGCCCGGATAGAGCGAAGTAAACGTGATACCCGTAGATTCGTGATAACGTCGATGTAGCTCTCGCATCGTCAAGATATTGCACACCTTGCTGTCCTTGTATGCCTTGACTGGTTCAAACTTCTTACCATCAATCATAGTAATCGGTTCTTTAAAGCCCTCTGCAAAGCCCTTAAGATCACCTAAATCAGGCTGTGGAGGAATCTTACCCCCCAATTCATCGGGGTTGTGCGTTACAGTACCCAAAATCACCATCCTCCGATCTGAATTCGGGGACTTTTTCAGGTCTTCCATCATCAGGTTGCACAATAGGAAGTGGCCAAGGTGATTGGTAGTAACAGTTAATTCATAGCCTTCAGGACTCCGCAATGGCTCTTTTAATAAAGGCATATAGATAGCGGCGTTACACACCAAAGCATCCAGAGGCCGACCCATTGCCCTGAAATCTTGGACAAACTTCTTCACACTATCCAAGCCGCCCAGGTCAATATGTAGGATTGTATAGCTGTCGGCGGGCATCTCTACCATTTGGGCAGCTTGTTGTGCTTTCTCTAAATTCCGACAAGCCATCACTACGTGCCATCCCCTGTTTGCCAGGGCTTTCGCTGCGTATAAACCCACTCCCGAAGAGGCACCTGTGATCACGACTGTTGATTTTTGCTCTTGTCCCATTGTCTTAAAACTGTATTGATCGTCGTTGACCATATTTATGATCTCATAACACGCCCACCACCTGATCGAATGTTTTAGTTTTACTGGGATGTTTTATGCGATCGCTCAATCTCATCAACCCGTTAACTCCGCCTAGCCTAATTTACCGTGAAGCCAATACCCGCCAAACGATAAAAACAGCAAAGGCCAAATAGCCCAATACAGTCACCCAATCTTGCCAGTGTTCGCCCAGCATCCCGTAATAATTTTCCACCAGCAACCTCATTTAAAATTGACAAACTAAACTACTCCCTTGTCCACAGTGCCAATCCCCCACCTCTGCCTCTAGCTGCAATACAACGGTTCTCGACTAAAAAGTACGTGAAAAATGCTTGCTCTTTGACACTTTGTTGGTAAAATTTTGCTTCCCGCTCTTGACCTTTGCGAATATAGCCGTCATACAACTTGAGTCCAAATAAGGACAGCTTCATCTGTGTAAAGTCGAATGCTAGGATATTCGTCTTTTGCCAAAACTGCGTGGGGCCAGTGAGAACTAGATGCAAAAATCCCAGTTCAACAGAATTTTGCACTGTTCCTCCCTCTTGACTCAGTTCAGATGGCAAGTAAAATAGCCGAATCTTGACCCACTTGGGCAAAAACCGTCCAGCACCCAGGATAACTCCTGCTCGTTTTCGGGATTTTTTAGTTCCTGTAACAAATCCTAATCGCCATGTCCCTAACAATTGCTCATAGGTATAGCGCACTTTAGTCTGTTTCGCCGTCTTCTCTGCCGTTAACAATGCCTCAACTACAGCCTCCGGTGCTGGAGGTGTTGTGGTGGAGGTGGTTAAAAATGCAATGGATTGCTCGAGTGTTGAGTCTCTTGCAGGCGTGGATTGAAGTTGATTACTACTGGTCATAATTAAGGATGAAAATTCTCCTCTCCTAACTCCTGTATTCTGACTCCTAACTTCTATTGTCAAGACAGTCGTCCACGAACTTCGTACACAACAAAGAAATGAAAATAAACCTCCCCTGACTCCTGACTCCTATTTTCAAGCTAGGTCTATTCTCTCTCAAAAGGTTGAAGCACAAATATTTATCTTTATCTAGTTTAGAGATAGAAGAATTTCCATAAATGCCATGAGCCTCAAGACAGTGACTGTCTTGGCCAGCTTCCTGGCACTAGGATTACCCCTATCTGCACCCGCATTCGCTAACCCCCAAGCGCCTGCTGCTTCCTCATGCCCTAGTGCCACTTCTCCATCACAGTCATCCCAATTTCCTGAGTCCGATTTCGTTGATGAATCTTTCCCTAATCAACAGCCAGATAGATTCCACAGACGGGATTCAGCCGTCCAACGACTGCCTACAGCTATCCGAGACTTTCCGTTCCCGACTCAACCCTCAGAGGATATCTTACCTCTGACTTACACTCCACCTCGCACATTGGATGAAATTCAGCCTCAGTGGATTACGAACTAATTAAGCTTATCGTTCATCGTTCATGGGTGAGAGAGTTCAAGTGCAGGGGAGAAGTTTTTAATTTCCGACGTTGCATCTAAAATCTTAAATCGCTCAACGGTTTTGTTATAGAATCTTAACAATAAGGATCGATGTACCCGAAGCGATCGCAACCATTAAACTGATGAGCTATTACATATCTCCCCGCTTTTTAAATAAACTCGCTGTTCATATTACCAAAAACTATTTAGACCTTCCGGGAGTCAGAGTGCCTCTGATTTTGGGCATTCACGGTCGAAAAGGAGAAGGAAAATCCTTTCAGTGCGAGTTAGTTTTTGAGCGTATGGGAGTAGAGGCTGTCCACATGTCGGCGGGTGAATTAGAAAGCCCAGACGCAGGTGATCCAGGACGTTTAATCCGTCTGCGCTATCGAGAAGCAGCCGAACTCATCCGGGTACGAGGCAAAATGGCCGTGCTCATGATTAATGATTTGGATGCAGGTGCTGGACGTTTTGATCAAGGTACTCAATATACGGTCAATACGCAGTTGGTGAACGGCACCTTAATGAATATTGCTGATAATCCCACTGATGTACAACTTCCGGGTAGTTATGACGCGACACCCCTCCCTCGTGTCCCGATTTTGGTGACAGGTAATGACTTTTCTACCTTGTATGCGCCCTTAATTCGGGATGGGCGAATGGAGAAGTTTTATTGGGAACCTGATCGCGCAGATAAAGTAGGGATTGTGGGCGGTATCTTCTCAGAAGATGGTTTATCTAATCGGGAAATTGAACAGCTTGTAGAGACGTTTCCCAATCAAGCGATTGATTTCTTTAGTGCTTTGCGATCGCGTATTTATGATGAGCAAGTCCTTGAATTTATCCACAATGTAGGAATTAATCATGTTTCCTCACGAGTGGTGAATAGTGCCGAAGCACCGCCCCAATTTGAAAAGCCCAATTTCAATTTATCTCGTCTGATTGAGTTTGGAAATATCTTGCAAGGAGAACAGAAACAAGTTGAAGATATGGGATTAGTGAGGGAATATAATCGAGCCTTAGGTTTACGGCAACCCGAACTTAATACTAATCATCAGACTTCCCCAACCTCACCAAAAAAACAACAGGCAACGGGTTACAACGAGTTTGTTAATGAATCAACTCCTATTAACGGTTCTAATCGAGTGATTCCTGCCCGAACCCCTAGTCATCCTGTAGCCAATGCACCCCTGGATATAGAAACTCAAGAGCAAATCCGTGAACTCTTAGCTCAAGGATATCGTTTGAGTATTGAACATGGAAATGATCGTCGAGTTCGCAATAATGCATGGCAAACGGGACACGTTTTCCAAGGAAATGAAGCATCGGAAGTGATTATTGATTTAGCTGAGCGATTGGCAGAGCATAATGGCGAATATGTGCGTTTAATTGGAATTGACCCTAAAGCTAAGCGTCGAGTTTTAGAAAAGATTGTGCAACGTCCCCATTGAATGCCAGAGGGCAATTACTAACTTGATACTGAGAATGGAAATTCATCATGAATATTCCATTTTTTGCCATTGTGTATCAGCAAAGTGAGATGGGAGACTATAAACTCATGCTCAAATTCTCGATGCTCAAACTCATTCCAGGCTATGCGGAAATTTTGCTGAGTTAAGTCTGAAAAAGCGACTGTCATGTGAGGAGAAAATGGGCGAGTTTTGGAAACCTGATGCACAATCCCTAATAATTCTTCTAAAGAATTCATCAGATTTTTTTGCACCGCGAGGAGTTCAGGCGTTTTGAGGACGTTGATGTAAATAACTCGAGGAATGAAAGCTCCAAATCCTTTGAGGGTGATGGGTATAGGCGTTTGAGTTTGGGCAAATGTTTTTAAACATTGCTCAATCATTGCTACTTCATCAAGTAGCCATTCAAACGGAGGTTGTAGGGTAATATGAGGCGGTGATTTTAGAGCATGTTTACTCTTGTAATTTTGCGCGAAGTACTCTTTAACCTCAGTAGCTTGGTCTTGAATAGCCTGCGGGGGCAGGAGTGCAATGAAAAAACGATGTTTGGATTGATTCAAGGAATGTACACCATTAGTTTTTCTTGATTGGTACTATAAATCCAAAACCCAAAATCTAAAATCCTCTCATGCCCTGGTTTGTCAAGATTGAAGAAGGCATCGTCGATAAATCCGAGTTTGATCAACACGTCCCCGCTCATAAAGCCTATGTCCAAGACTTAATCGCGAAAGGACACAAAGCAAAAACTGGCTATTGGGCAGCTAGGGGAGGTGGAATGCTGTTGTTTGAAGCGAGTTCGATGGATGAAGCCCGAGATATCGTTGAGCGTGACCCATTGGTGCAAAATCACTGCGTTAAGTACATTCTGCATGAATGGCGCATTATTGCTGAGTAAGTTGAGGATATCAGCATCTTGAACAGTCAGATACCGTATGATGATGCTATGATAGTAATGACCTGGAATTATGCGGTTTCAACGCCCAAACTTTGTCAGGACCGGAAGGTAGCAGCAATACGGGATGCTTGAAGCAGGCGTAATCTCCGGGTCATTTTATTGGTTGTTGTACAGTGACTAATTATTCGTCAGTTTTAAAGAATTAATTTCCTTTCACTACGAATCTTAGGCGCTTCAGGCTCATACCCAATATTATCTCACTCAAAAAACAGTTTTAAAGAATTAATTTCCCAAAAAATAGTTTACCCGCTACGGGTAGGGGCAAGGTATGCCTTGCCTCTACGAAGATGGTGTATTAATGTCGAAAATGCGTAAGTCCTACATAAGAAACTGGCTATTGGCAAGCTTGATTGCTAAACCCGCCCCTACAAACGTTATAAATTTATCTTGGTTTTTTTTGCGGCTCCATGGGCGCTTGCACTCAACAGAATCAGGAATAAATTGAAGGCGCGATCGCACCTCTGACATCCAACTCCAAAAACTCTTTATCGACTAATGTAGCCCCACTTGTCACCTATCATCACGGGGGCTAGCCCTTCCGAAAAACTTCTTGCATCTCGAAACTCTGTGGGAATCACGATTTTGCCTGTCTTATCAATGTAAACCCAAGACCAAAAAACAGAAATATGCCCTTCATGATCGCCATATAACGCTACGGCTGCCAGCCCTTCGGAGAAGTTATTTGCTGCACTAAACTTAGGCGCGATCGCCATTTTTCCTGTTCTGTCCATATAGCCGACACTACATTGACCAAAACTCGAACAAAGAACAGGTTCCTCTGTCTTATTTACGGCTAATAGTCCTTCAGAAAAAGTCAATCCACAAGTATCAGATTGTTGTTTGAGAAGCTTTCCGGTTTTATCAATACAGTGCGGCTTTTCCCCAATCCACACTCTAGCTTGCCCTTGTTGAAAGCTTTCTGCTCTATCAAACTGGGGCTTGATCACAAATTTCCCGGTTTTGTTAATATAGCCACTCTTGCTGCCGATGACGGCTACTGCGACACCTTCAGAAAAGCTGCCTGAACCCTCAAATTTTGGTGGGATGATGAATTTCCCTGTTTTGTCAATATAACCGCTCTTGTTGCCAATCCTGACTGCTGCGACACCTTGAGAAAAGTTGGTTACAAACTCAAATTTTGGTGGGATGACGAACTTCCCTGTTTTGTCGATGTAGCCCCACTTCTTTTTGCCAATCTGGACTCCTGCGACGCCTTCGGAAAAGGTCTTAAAAGACCTGGCTTCATTCTCGTATGATTCGGAAATAGACTCAAATTGAGGTTGGATGACGAGTTTGCCAGTTTTGTCGATAAAGCCCCATTTGTCGCCAATTTTGACAGCCGCTAACCCTTCGGAGAATCTGTGGGCATCATCAAACTGAGGTTGAATGACGAGTTTGCCAGTTTGA
This sequence comes from uncultured Microcoleus sp., assembly GCA_964588805.1. Lineage (GTDB taxonomy): Bacteria > Cyanobacteriota > Cyanobacteriia > Cyanobacteriales > Coleofasciculaceae > CAZPRJ01. Next base: position 130,599 of record CAZPRJ010000010.1, read on the forward strand.
GACGTTACGTTTTGTTTGCTATTGGATGTAACGGGCAATGCTCTAGAGGTATCCTGTGCGTTTGCAGGTTGACGACTAGAGGCAACCATCAAAACGCTGAGGCAAACTAAACAAAGGCTAACTGTCTTCATGGCAAGAGCAACCTCACAAGTCAAGATTCTTAGGCTTGTTCAAGTTAGTCAGCGATCGCTGGTAAAAAGTTCCTGTCTCTACTGCTACTCAATAACTATTGCCTGCCCATCTTGTTGAGATTCGCAAATACCATCGCGGCTGCACCCACGATGAACCGAGCCAATACCCCTTTTCTCAACGTTTTGAATAGCATTAGGTTCTGACGTAATATTTGTTCTGACTGATGACGGCTTTGACGCAAGCTACAGAATTACTCGAATCCTGGTAAGCTCAATTGTTCCAGTTCTGCGGCTTCAGGTTTTGCCTTGCGGCTTTTCTTTTTAGGAAAATTGGCTAAAGTCCTACACTTTTGATTGATTTTGTTAAGCAAGCGCTCTGCTGCACCCAAACTACTATTGCCAGCAACATAGTCGATAATGCTTTCAATATCTCGACTAGCCGGAACAGTAAACCTGCAAATATTACTCATTCTCCCTCGCGATCGCGAAGCTGTTGCAGCTTCTGTTGCAGTTGGCTGAAAACTATCTCACCATCGACAACCTCTCCCCGTTCAGACGCTTCAACACCAACCATAATTTCCCCTCTCAACTCCTCAAAGCGCCCCTTGTAGATGCGTTCCCGCTCCTCAAAATCGCCCTCATCATCAATAAAAATCGGATCATCTGCCAAACAACCCGCCGTCTGCTCAAAAAAACCAGGAGTCCAGCCCAACTCCTCCGGTGTTTTTACACCCCTTGACGATTCAATTGGCTGATAAATCACCATCACTTCAAACTCAGTATCCGGCACTCCGATGGGAATATCTAGACGTAAAATGCCATCTTTCCCCACAAGCGATCGCGTTTTGATACTCTTCATTGATGCTTAACTCACCGATCGCTCTAAAATATCAAGTGGTCGATGGAAGTTCCAACATCTCTGGTTGTTCTTTAACCAAAGCTAGAGGTTGTTTGATCTGCCAAGTCTTATCCTGAGAAAGTTCCAGCAAAGACTGATGGTAATTTGCCAATGTAGATCGATGTCCCACACTCAAAAAAGTAGTCTCTTTGGCCTGCAAATGTTGATATAACCGTTCCTCGTTGCCCAAATCTAACGCACTCGTCGCTTCATCTAAAATGGCGTACTTAGGTTGGTTCAGCAGCAACCGAGCAAAAGTCAGCCGTTGTTGTTCGCCCAACGAGAGGACATCTGCCCAATCCTGTTCGGCATCAAAGCCACCAAACCGTTCATCCAGTCCCGCTAAATTCACTTGCTCCAATACTTGCTTCAAGTGTTCGTCTTCAACCTCAAGGTGAGTATTGGGATAAAGCAGTTGATCGCGCAGAGTACCCAGTACCATGTAAGGACGCTGCGGCAAAAATAGAATTTGGTCAGATTCAGGACGAATAATCGCACCCTTACCAGAATTCCACAATCCCGCGATCGCTCGTAGTAGTGAACTCTTGCCGCAACCACTCGGCCCCATCACCAAAAGTCCCTGTCCAGCAGGTAACTCTATCGACAAATCTTCCACCAACGTCCGTTGATAGTTAGGAGTTTGCAGGCTGAGGTGTTCGACTGCCAGCCGATCTGCTTCAATTGTCTCAATCCTTGGCTGTTGCTCCTCGGATGCCTGGGTTGCCTCTGTCTGTTCTAAAAACTGGGCAAAGGTATAGAGACGATTAATTCCAGCGCCAAACGTGGTCAATTGCTGGAAGCGAGCAACGACAACATTGAGCGAGAAGAAGACGCGCATAAAAGCTCCCTGCGCCTCAGAAACCTTACCCACCTCCATATCTCCAGCAAAAATTGCGGGTGCGACAACCAGTGCAGGCAGAACGAAGGGGATGAACTCATAAGTATTCGTCAGCATATTCAAGTTCAATTCCCACACCAGCAGCCGTTTTACATTCTCAAACACCTCCAAAAACCGATGCTTAACCTGATTCGACTCCTGCTCCTCCCCCCGGTAAAAGGCGATCGCTTCGGCATTCTCCCGAACTCGTACCAAGCTAAAGCGGAGATTCGCTTCCTTCTTGAGTTGTTCAAAGTTGAGTCGGACAAGCGGCTTACCAAACACAACCGTTGTTACCAGGGTTCCAATCAGGGCATACAGCACCAGAAAAAAGACTAGGGGCTTAGAAATGCCCCAGAGTACACTGCTGAAGGCAATCACCGACAGCACCGACTGCACCAACACCAGCAAAAAGTTGAGGGACTCTTGGGTAAAACTGCGAACATCCTCCGCAATCCGCTGATCCGGGTTATCAATCTCGGTTTCGGAGATATGCAGATTGTAATAAGCCCGATTGTGAAAGTAATTATCCACGAATCGATGGGTGAGCCATTTGCGCCATTGCAAACTAAGGCGATCGCGCAGATAGGTATAGCCTGCGAGCAATGGTGCATAAATCACCAGTACACCGATGAAAATGATCACAGTTTCCCAGAAACGGGCTTCATCCTTGGCTGAAAGGGCTGAAATCAGAACTCCTCGCTTGTTGTTGAGTACGACACTTAATCCCGTATATGCCAGCAGAAACAGCACAACCCCCAGCAGTAGCCCTCTAGCTTGCCATTTCTCATCCCCAGACCAATACGATTTGGCGATCGTCCAGAACTGCTGGATTACATTGAAATTCAATCGATCCATCGGCTTGTTTCCCTTACAACTCGGTCTTTGGTGGAGATAATCGATAAAGGTGAACCAGGTTTAGAAGGCAGAAAATAGAAGGCTCCAGGGCAGAAGGCTTCCACGCCTAAAAGCGTGGGCTTTAGTTGTTGTTTCCTTCTTCCCTTCTGCCATCTGCCTTTTTTGTAAAATTTGCTCAACGACTGGTACAACTCATTTCTGGGCAATTGTTAAATTATGATACAGATTTCTAATAATGTGAGTATTCCAGAGCATGAGATTGAGATGAGTGCCGTGCGCTCTCAAGGGGCAGGGGGGCAAAACGTCAATAAGGTGGCGAGTGCCATTCACCTGCGCTTCGATATTGCGGCTTCCTCACTGCCCGATCGCTACAAAGAGCGATTGTTGAAGCTTTCCGAGCAGCGCATTACCAAAGATGGGGTCATTATCATCAAAGCTCAAGAACACCGTAGCCAAGAGCAGAATCGGGAAGAAGCATTGCAACGACTGCAAGACTTGATTAAGAGTGCGATAGCGTTACCCAAACCCCGTAAAAGGAGCAAGCCGACTCGGAGTTCTCAAAGAAAGCGTCTGGATAGTAAAAGTAAGCGAAGTCAGATTAAGGCGATGCGAGGAAAGGTTACAGATGATTAATTATCTGCCTGACCAATCATCTGTGCCACAATCTTCCCAGAACTCATAACTCCTGGTAGTCCCGCTCCTGGATGGGTTCCGGCTCCTACACAATAGAGATTTGGAATATCCTCGCTAATGTTATGAGGACGGAACCAAGCAGACTGGAACAAAGTAGGCTCTACTGAAAACGCAGTGCCTTTGTAGCTATTCAACTCATCTCGGAAATGCAATGGATCGATATGGTGTTCGGTAACAATATGACTTGACAAATTGGGGAGATAGTGCTGCTCTAGATACTGAATAATTGCATCCCGGTAGGGCTTTGCCATCTCTTTCCAATCCGTTGCCCCGTCTAGATTTGGTACTGGAGCCAGCACATACCAGCAATCACAACCGGGGGGCGCAAGGGTGGGGTCAGTTGCCGTAGGGCGATGAAGATAGAGCGAAAAGTCTGATGCTAGGTGCTTGCGCTCGAACAAATCTACCATCCACATGCAGAATGAAGCACAGTCAGTATGGCTCCAAGCTTTGTCGGCTCTTTGTTCGTAAAGGTCGAGTGATTGATAAAATAAATCGTTGGTCTGAGTAACAACTTCGATTTTAGGATTATCAAATGATTGCTTCACAAATTGAACCAAAGCTTGTTTGAAAACGCTCTCTCGTTTGGAAAATGAATTCAAGACTTCAGTGAATATCATTTCACTGGTCACTATCCCAAAAGGATTGAGAGCATTGGAAACACTGACGGCTTTAACATGAAGGTCATCCGCAGGATTGAGGATGGCAATCCAGTAACCTGCATCGGCAAAAACGGTTTTCATTCCTCGTCCTTAGGTGAGCCATACAAATAATGGTCGAGGTTCTTAGACAGGTCTTTGGGAAGTTTTTCCCATTCTTCTTGGGGAATTTGGGCGCTAATATCTTCAACAAACTGTAGAAAGGGTGGAAGGCTGGGAGATTGCTGGGAATCAGTAGTTTGGTCTTCCCTAATTCTGTCCTTCAGACGAACTTTGATGAATAACAGAAAGTCTAAGACTTCCTGAATGACGAAATCAGGAGTTTGGTCAAGTTCTTGAATGAGTTGCTCTCTGGCGCTAATCATGATATTTGTTCGCTAACAGATTACGGGAAATATTGAAAATTGCTTCTCAGCTAACAATTTCAGTGCTTTTGCCTTCTTCAATCGCCTTTGCCAAAGCAATATCTTCCATTGCTTCAATAATCAGATCGGTAAATACTTCTTTTTGTTCTTGAAAAATCTCAATGATTGCAACTTTAAGCAGTATTTTCAGTTGTTCGGCGTTCAACGTCACTTCAGACATTAGGATTTCCTCTGTTATTTAGGGCTATGGTTCTGCTAATTTCTAGCCTGCCTTTTGCAACTCTGCTATATACCAGCGAACGACTGCGTTGCGCGAAGCGCTATCGCTCCCTTCTTCTTCATGCTTGGCAATAATTCCCAAGGCTTCCAGGCTTTCGAGACAGGTGAGGATGGTTTGTTTTTGTCGAGATGCGCCTTTAAATTGAGCCGCAATTTGCTCCACTGTCCATTCGCCGCCTTGAGTGCGGAGCAAATCGCGCACGGCTGCAAGTTGGTCTTTGAAGGCTTTGGGGAATTTTTGTTGTTCAACGGGGGCTATCACACTTTCCTCTTGAACTTCAGCGATACCTTCAATCACCTGCTGAATATGTACTTCACCGGGAGCCTGATAGTCTGGACGCAACCAACGAATGAACCCATTGCGTTCTTCTTCTGCCCGTTCTGCGTTTAAGGCGACCAAGCGTTCTAAGATAATTTCATCAATGCTCTCATGCTCAGTTTTTGTGTTCTCATCCCCAACCCTGTTGCCCTCATCCCCAGCCCTTCTCCCTGAGGGAGAAGGGAGCCTAGAGTTCCCCT